>CAMCVN010000007.1 GCA_945881845.1 Bifidobacterium breve
ATCGACTGGATCCGGTACACCCAGGAACAGGTGCCCGCGATCCTCAGGGCTAACCGGGCCTGCCAGAGGAAGAGCGCCGACTTTATCGCCCACGTTGGAACCAACAACGTGGTCCGCGATCTCGATGCGATGCGCGCCGCGGTCGGCGACTCGAAGCTGACCTACTGGGGGATGAGTTACGGCACAAGGATCGGCTACACATACGCCTACCGCTATCCGCAGAGGGTGCGGGCGATCATCCTCGACGGTCCGGTCACGCCGGATGGAAGCTGGGGCAATTTCACCCGCGTGCGGTCCGGGTCCAACGACGAGGCGCTGCGCTTCATCCGCTCTGTCAGCCCTGCCACCTACGCGGCGGTCATCTCCACCCGCAACAGCCTCTTCGCTTCCCGGCTCGACATCGGAACTGCCGGGCGCCCCACTCGTTTGGGCGGGTACGACTGGGTCCGCATCATCGCCAATAAGCTGCTCCAGCAGTCCAATTGGCCGCAGGTCATCGAACTGGCCAAGCAGGTCGCGGCGGCCCGCATCGTTGGCCCCGGCGGTTACGATGCCCGCGCTGCGCTGCGCACGGAACTGGCAATAGCCGAGGCCGACGACCCTGACGGGACCGCTGCCGATGGCGGAGCCAACGAAGCGATCAACTGTGCCGACTACGCCGACCGGCCGGGCGCCCGCCAGCGCTCGCGGATCGTTCGCAACGTCGTCTCGCGAGCCCCGGTCTTCGGGGGAATTCTTGTTTCCTCAGCGGCGCCCGGCTGCACTGGTTTCACCTTCCGGCCCGACCCTGTACCGAGGATCGCGTCGAGGGCCTCACTGGCGCGCGTCAGGAACGTGAAGCTGGCGATCACGGACTCGACCGCCGACGCCGCCACGCCGCTGGTCTGGGGCCGGGCTATGGCTAGGGCCTTCCCGAGCGCCTTCGAGGTGACTCAGGAGACCGGCAATCACGTCAACTTCCTCTCGACGGAGTCCGACTGCGTCGACGATCCGCTGCGTGAGTACCTGGTGACGCTGAAGATGGCACCAAGACGGACGACGTGCCTGTTCACCGCCCCCGAGGGCCTCGACATGTCGGCCGTAGCCGCCAGCAAACGAAAGCTCGACCCGGACGCAGTCGTCGAGACGATCCTGCGCAACAACCGGCTGAACGAACGGTAAGAACACGGGCAGGCCAGCAGAGATCAGCGCGCCCGAGTAGCAGCGCCGTAGCAACCAACTCGGGAACGGTCAGCGAGTCCGAAGCTACCGGCGCGCAGTGAGCCGGTAGTTAGTACTGTCCTCCCATGCTGAAATCACGCAGGTCACTCTCGCTCCTTCCCCTCGTCGTTGTGGCGGCCGCTTTCGGACCTGCCTCCGGGGCTAGCGCCCAAGCCGCGCAGATCAGCTGGAGTGCCTGCCCGATTGAGGACTATCCGACGCTTCAGTGCGGGACGTTCGAGGTTCCCTACGACTACAGCAGGCCAACCGGCAAGAAGTTCACGCTTGCCGTGCAGAAGCTGCCCGCTTCGGGCGCCAAGATCGGCACGCTCTTTGCCAACACTGGCGGCCCAGGGGCGCCAGGGCTAGAGAGCTGGGCTGCCGCGGCTAAGTCACCATCGCTCCAGGAATCCTTCGACCTCGTCGGCTTCGACCCCCGTGGAGTCGGCGAAACCCGGCCAGCCTTCGATTGCGATCCGGTCGGAGTAGGGCCTCACAACACCCCGAATGTCGACTGGCCCGGGTTCTCCGCAGCCCTGACGCCCATCATCGCGAGGTCAAA
This sequence comes from Bifidobacterium breve, assembly GCA_945881845.1. Classification (GTDB taxonomy): domain Bacteria; phylum Actinomycetota; class Thermoleophilia; order Solirubrobacterales; family Solirubrobacteraceae; genus F1-60-MAGs163. The sequence continues at coordinate 1,763 of CAMCVN010000007.1, forward strand.
CCGGGCCTGCCAGAGGAAGAGCGCCGACTTTATCGCCCACGTTGGAACCAACAACGTGGTCCGCGATCTCGACGCCATGCGGGCCGCGGTCGGAGATGCCAAGCTGAACTTCTGGGGGATGAGTTACGGCTCGCGGATCGGCTACACATACGCCTACCGCTATCCGCAGAGGGTTCGGGCGATCATCCTCGACGGGCCGGTCACGCCGGATGGAAGCTGGGGCAATTTCGCCCGCGTGCGGTCCGGGTCCAACGACGAGGCGCTGCGTTTCATCCGCTCTGTCAGCCCTGCCACCTACGCGGCGGTCATCTCCACCCGCAACAGCCTCTTCGCTTCCCGGCTCGACATCGGAACTGCCGGGCGCCCCACTCGTTTGGGCGGGTACGACTGGCTCGGTATCATCGCCGGCTCAATGCTCCAGCAGACCGGCTGGCCGACCATCGCCGTACTGGCCGATCTGGTCGCGGCGGCCCGCATCGTCGGCCCCGGCGGCTACGATGCCCGCGCGGTGTTGCGCCAGGTATTCGCAGTATCCCAGGCCGAGGACGGCGACGGGATCGCTGCCGATGGTGGGGCCAACTCGGCGATCAACTGTGTCGACTATGCCGACCGGCCGGGCGCCCGCCAGCGCTCGCGGATCGTTCGCAACGTCGTCTCGCGAGCCCCGGTCTTCGGGGGAATTCTTGTTTCCTCAGCGGCGCCCGGCTGCACTGGTTACACCTTCCGGCCCGACCCTGTCCCGAGGATCGCTTCGAGGGCCTCTCTGGCGCGCGTCAGGAACGTGAAGCTGGCGATCTCGGACTCGACCGCCGATGCCGCCACGCCGCTGGTTTGGGGCAGGGCAATGGCCAGGGCGTTCCCAAGCGCTTTCGAGGTCACCCAGCAGACCGGCAACCACGTCAACTTCCTGTTGACGGAGTCTCGCTGCGTCGACGACCCGCTCCGGGAATACCTGTTGACGCTGAAGATGGCACCAAGACGGACGACGTGCCTGTTCACCGCCCCCGAGGGCCTCGACATGTCGGCCGTAGCCGCCAGCAAACGAAAGCTCGACCCGGACGCAGTCGTCGAGACGATCCTGCGCAACGACCGGCTGAACGGGCGGTAGCTCTCCGGGCCGGGCAGAGCCCGGGTCCCCTACGCCACTCCCTGACTGACTAAGAGGAAGCCAGACTCGCTTCACACGCGAGAGATCGCTGGTTCGAACCAGCCGTGCCCATCTTCAGATCCAGCGCGACCCACCACGACAGGGCGCGACAAGCGCCTTCATTCACTCGCGTCACCTTTTCGCCCGGCGCCTGTCCTTATCAGCATTACTAAAGTGCTCAAAGGATCTAGATGCTCAGCTTCCGCTTCAACCGCACCGGTCTCAACGCCGCTCCGCTAATCGCAGCGGCGTTGATGCTCGCTGCACTTGCCAGCTTTGCGGTCGCGCCGCAGACGGCCTCGGCCGCATCGAAGCAAGTCCGTGTAACTGGGCTGGTCTTCGGCGACAACACCTTCGAGCTTTACGTCAACGGCCGCAAAGTCGCTTCCGACCCAATCGCCTTCAAGCCATTTAATGCAGTCAAGGTCAGCTTCCGCGCGAGCTACCCGATGACTTTCGCGTTTAAGGCAGCTGATTACGCCGACCCGGCGACGGGCCTTGAGTACAACAACACGAGGGTCGGCGACGGCGGTTTGATCGCTCGCTTCTCGAATGGCCTAGTTACCGGCAGCGGCTGGAAGGCGAAGACGATCTCGCACGGCCCGACCGATCTGCCGGCCTGCCTGGCCGATCCGACGACCTGCAGAGTCGTCAACACGCCGGAGCCATCACGCTGGACGACCAGCTCTGCGGCAGCGAAGTGGCCGGCCGCGAAGCTCTACACGGTGGCCCAAGTTCAGCCGCACCTCGATGGCTTCTCGGCGATGAACTGGGGCAAAGCCAGTTTCATCTGGGGCGACAACCTCGTTACCGACAACACCGTTCTGCTGCGCAAGACCATTCCCCGCGCGCGATAGCTGGTTTTAGAACAAGCAGCAGCGGTTCATCGTGAGGCGGCGGTCGTCTCAACCCGGCCGGTAGCAACCACCCCGAACCGCGCGCCAACGCGGCGACTCGAACCAGCCGTGCCCATCTTCGGTCAACTGGGAAAGCTGATGAGCGCCTTAATCACGCCGGGCTAGCCGCTCGGGATGGAATCGGTTGATGGCCTTCGCAGCCGATCAGGGATGCAAGAGAAGACCAGCCCTCATAAGGCCGGGCACCCCACGCGGTTCGGCTGCTTGAACGCCTTGCTGCTGTTCCTGATCGCGTCAAGGAGCCAGCCATTGACCTGGTCATTCCAGGTGATGCCCGTGTTGTCGGGCAGCCCCAATTGCCGGGAGATGTAGATGCTGTGAGTGCCCCCTGAGAGAAGATGGCAGCGGCGGTGGTTGATGACGTTGTCAGGGACTGGCCCGGCCTGGGCGCTGGACTTCGTGACGATCCCGTCGTTCGGCCAGACTCGCGATGTTCCGCCTGGCTTCTGGAAGTAGTCGCCGGCAATCAGGGTCACAGGGATCCGCTTCAGAGCGCCGGCATTGTCCTTGTTCAGCTGGGAGACATACGCCGCCTTGGTCTCGGTCATCACGTCGGGCGCGTCAGCCGAGAAGACATCGAGCAGCGCAAGGCAGACTGGAAAGCCGTCGCATGCCGCCTGCGGGTTGGTGGGATCAGGGCTGTCGGCAAAGATGGTGCCGCCCCACGGGGTCCCCAGGGTGTTCAGCGAGCGAACCTTCACCGGCGAGCCGGTTGCCTGCATGTAGTGGATTGCCGAGCGGGTGTAGAGGCCGCCCATCGAGTGGGAGATGAAGTCCACCTGCTTGATCCCGTACTTCCTGTTCAGGTACCCGACGAAATTGGAGACACCTACGCCAGCGAGCTCGATCGGGCCGTTGGAGTTGACCGTCATGTAGGCCGGAAGGGCCTTGGGGCACTTGCTGAAACCGCTGGCGCTGGTGTCCTCTGCGACCTTGCCGCGCCCGCCGGTGGCTGGGGCGGTGAAAACCTGGTAGCCCTTCTTCAGGAAGAATGCCCGGATCTGAGTGTCGGTGACGCCGGCAGCAAAACCAGCCTTGCAGGCTGATTTCGGCGTCGTGAAAGGACTAATTGCCGCCCCTCCCGAGACCATGACGATCGCTCGCGGGCTGGATTTCGCCGCGCTCGCGTCAGAGGCAAGTGCCGGCGAGGCGACGGCGAGGGTCGAGAGGGCGGCGAGTGCGGCTGCGGAAACTTTCATAATGCTCGCGACTTTACATCAACCCCCGGGCCGGCGAGCCGGCTCAAAAAGACCCTTAATCGCCTGTCAGCGCGGCGGTTCGAACCAGCCGTGCCGATCGCTACCGCTCCTCCACTGTCTCACGCGGCACCTAAGGGGGCGGCGATGCTCTGCAGCCGCCCATCTTGTACCGACGCAACCGATAATGACTCGTTGATAACCTGACCCGAACCCACGCCCTGTATGAGAATTCCAGGAGCCGCAATGCACACAGCAAAGACCTTCCCCGGCCTCACTTTCCTAGCGGTTCTCAGCGTCATTTTCTTGCTCTTCGCAGCGCTCGCGTCGAGCGCCAAGTCTGCTCCACCAGCGACCTCGCCATACGTTGTCAGCGTTGGCGACTCATACATCTCCGGCGAGGCCGGTCGCTGGGCCGGCAACCTAAGCGAATCAGTCATTAGCTGGGCATCTTGGAAGGCCAGAATTGAATCAGTCATTAGCTGGGTAGGTAAGGCCAGGACGCCCTTTCTAATTGACGCCCTTGGCTCCTCGGCCTATCACGACAACGCGGCAGGCAAAGCCGAGAGCATCCCTGGGTGCCATCGTTCGAAGTCAGCGGGAATTCACATCGGCAGCGCATACGCCGGTAGCCGAAACTTCGCCTGCTCGGGCGCAATTACGACGACTGTCAAGAAGGACTCCAAAGGCAAGTTTAAGCCCGGGCTTGACTTCTACACAGGCCCTGAAGGCGTGGGGCAGCTCGTTTCCCTTCGCGAATTCGCCAAGACTCACAACGTAAAGATGGTCTCAGTCTCAATCGGTGGCAACGACTTCCAATTCGGCCCGATTGTGGAGAATTGTCTGATTCAATTCCTTTTCACTTCAGAGCGCCGGAAGGGCTACTGCAGCGAGGACAAGGCCGTCTACAAGAACTTCACCGCAGCGAAGGTTGCTGAGCGCACCGAAGCCATCCGGCAGTCCTACCTCAGAATCGGCGAGGCTATGGCCTCCGCAGGGTATTCAGCCAACGACTACAAGATCGTCGCGCAGGACTACCCAGAGACGCTTCCGCACTCATCACGCATCCGTTACCGGCAAACCATTCGCCGCCAGAGCGCAGGCGGCTGTGGCCTTTGGAACCGCGACATCGACTGGGTCTTAAATGAGGCCCTCCCCGCAGTTTCAAAGGCAATCGATGACGCAGCCGCTGGCAGTGGCCTTGCGAATATCAGGCGACTAAATCTAACCAATCAATACCGAGGCCACCGGCTCTGCGAACGCGGCACCGAGCTCGTCGATAAATCCCCTGGCAGTTGGGCCGATCTCGATGCGGTTGACAACGCCGAGTGGGTCTCTCAGATCCGTACGTTGACGACAGCCCTTGGGACATACGGGATCCAAGAGGGCTTCCATCCGAACTATTGGGGGCAACTAGCGCTTCGTAGCTGCCTGCGTCAAGCATTCACTTACTTTGCAGCCGCAGATGCTGCGAGGGTTACCCAATGCATACCCAATGGCGACGGCCTCAGCGCGCGCGGTGAGCCGAGGATGAGTTTGGCTCGCTAGGCCACGACGGGCTGCTCGTGCTGGAATCGTCGTAGGAGCTGGAATCGCGCTACGCGAGGGCAACGCAACTTTCGACATCGTGATCGTAAAAGGCTTCGTGCCGCCAGCGCCGTAGCAATAAAATCAGCGCGCCATATCCGATAGGGGCCAAATTGCCACCAGAGCTGTAACAACAACGCTCTACTTCGGAGCAGCGGCAGTCCGTACCGTGGCGCCGTGCCACTGAAGTTCAAGCAGCTGCGCTCGGCGCTAGCGACTGACGGATGGGAGCTTGTCCGCCAACGCGGCTCTCACGAAATCTGGCGGAGCGGCAAGGGCGATCGTACCGTCACGATTGCCGGGAAAGACTCAGATACAATTCCCGTAGGCACGCTCGCCGCTATTCGTCGATCAACCGGACTGGATCATCTGCGATGAAGGATTACCTCGTTATCTATGAAGAAGCTGACGACGGCGGCTGGGGCGCGCACAGTCCCGACGTCGAAGGCGTATTCGCAGTCGGATCCACGCGAGCGGAAGCTGAGTCGAGGATCGGCGAAGCGCTCGCCGCCCATCTTTCAGCACTGGCAGCCCAGGGCGAAGCGATCCCGCAACCACGCACCGCCGCTGGTCACGTCGCCGCCTGACCGGCGCCGCTCGACCAACCGACCGATCGCCTACAGGCGAACCTCGACGCTTGTTGCCTTGACCACTGCTGTAGCGGACATTCCAGCCTTCAGTCCGAGCTCCTCTGCCGCCTCGCGCGTGATCACGGAGACGACCCGGTAGCTACCGCAGGCCAGCTCGACCTTCGCCATTACGCCGTCCTTCTCGACGGAGACGACGGTGCCCTCTAGCTGGTTGCGGGCAGAAAGGCCGCTGTCAGGGGCGCGCTCGCCGACGAGCAGTCTCAGTGCCGCCGCATCAACGGTTCGCTGGCCGCCTGATGAGCGGTCGAACTTGATTCGGCCGTCCTTCTCCCAGCGGCGCAGAGTGTCAACGCTGACGCCGAGAATTGCTGCTGCTGCTCCAATACGAACCTGTTCACTCATCTGCCCACCCTTACCTTTCGCCGCTTTCAGAGGATCCGAGTATTCGCTCGACTGTGATGTGCTGGGGGTTGTCTCGTAGTTCGCTGAGCGTCCCGACCTGGACTACCTGACCACCGTCCATCACGGCGACGCTGTCGGCCAGCTCAGCGGCGTCTACTGGGTCGTGCGTGACGACAATGGTTGGGACGGGGACCTCGGCCAGCAGCCCAGCAAGCTCGCCGCGTACCTCGCGGCGGGTGATCGTGTCGAGCGCCGAGAGCGGCTCGTCGAGCAGCAGAACATCGGGGTCGCGGGCCAGCGCGCGGGCAAGCGCAACGCGCTGGCGCTCGCCGCCGGAGAGGCTCGACGGCATCGCGCTCGCTCGGTCGCCGACGCCAAAGCGGCGCAGCATCTCTGGCGCCGCATCGCGGTCGGCGAAAGCGACATTCTCCAGCACCGTCATGTGCGGGAAGAGCGCGTAATCCTGAAAGACGAGACCGACGCTGCGCTCCTCGGGTGAGAGGTTGATTCCCTCCGCCGCGTCGAACCAGCGATGCTCGCCGAGACGGACGTAGCCCTCGAGCGGCCGCAGCAGCCCGGCGATAGCCCGCAGCACGCTGCTCTTGCCGGCGCCGGAAGGTCCGAGCAGAGCAACCGTCTGGCCGGGATCAACGCCAAGCTCAAGATCGATCCTTAGATCGCCGAGCTGGTGGCCGATTGCGATGTCGAGTCTGTCCATAGGAGTGGCAACTTTGAGAGCAGCAGAATTGCGGCGCTGACGGCCAGTAGCAGTATCCCGATCGCGATTGCCGAGTCGAGGCTTACGGGAAGCTCAGCGTACACCGCCAGGGGAAGCGTCTGGGTAACCCCGGCGACGCTGCCAGCGAAGACGAGCGTGGCGCCGAACTCGCCGACCCCCCTGGCGAATGCCAGCGCCCAGCCGGAGCGCAGCCCTTCAGCCGAGAGCGGCAGCGCGATCTTGCGAAATACGCGCAGGCGCCCTGCGCCGAGCGTGCGGGCGGCGTCGAGGCAGTGGCCGTCGATCGCAGCGAAGGCGCTGATCGCTGAGCGAAGGTAGAACGGCGCCGCGACAAAGATCACGGCGAGGACGACGGCAACTTCAGTGAAGGGGATTGTGATCCCCGCGCCCGCAAGCGCAACGCCCAGCGGCCCGTTTGGGCCGAATGCAACGATCAGCGCGATCCCCGCAACCGCTGGCGGTAATACCAGCGGCAGCTCGATCAACGTGATCAGCGCGCGGCGGCCGACGAAGCTGCGCCGCGCAATCAGATAGGCGGCCGGCGTCCCGAGCAGCACAATTAGTGCGTCAGCGATGAGGTTTGCCACAGCGGTAACGCGCACGGCGTCGAGCGTCTGTGGGCTGGTCAGGAGGTCGGGCAGCCGGCCTGGGGCGACGCTTGTAACAAGAGCAATCAACGGGATCGCCAGAAACGCGACCAGCACTACCGCTGCCAGCACGCAGGCGGCGAGGAAGGCCCGGCTCCCTGCGCGCGTGCTCATAGGCCCCTCACCGGGCCGAAGCCTGCGGCTTTCAGAGCTGCCTGGCCGCCAGCGCCGGTTAGTTTCTTCAGGTAGCTCTTCGCGGCAGCGCTGTTGGCTCCGTCGCGAATGACGACACACGCCATGTAGCTGACGACCGGCTGCGCCGACGCGGGTAGCGCAACCGCGCGCACGCGGCCGTCCGACGACTTCGCCTCTGTCACGTACGCAATGCCGGCATCGGCCGAGCCGAGTGCCACCTTGGAAACGATGCCAGCGGCGTCTTGCTCATCGCTGACCGTGTTGTCGGTCAGGACCTCCTCAGCGCCGGCGTTGGCCAGCACCTCACGCGTGTAACCACCAATCGGCACTGCCGCGGTGCCGATTGCAAGTCGCCGCCGCGGCCCCGACTGAAGATCGGCAAGCGAGTTGATCCCCTTTGAGCCAGCAGGGACGATGATCGCGAGCGTGTTCGACGCGAACGGCACCGGCGTCTCGCAGAGACCCTTCGCGGCGAGCTGCTTCGGATACTTCGGGCTGGCAGCGGCGAAAAGATCGGCCGGTGCACCATTCTCGATCTGCTGGGCAAGTACATCTGAGCCGGCAAACGAATAGGTCGGGCTCGCCTCGATCTTTGGCAGAACCTGTTTTAGGGACGAAGCGCCGTAGACGGTAAGTGCTTCGTTCGAGCCGCACGCGGCGAGGACGCCGGTGACGGCAACGGCTGAGCAAGCTGTCGCGAGGGTTTTCACCGCGCTGAGGCTAGCACAGGTCTACCTAGGTATAGCCTAGGTATTCCCCTTGCGCTAGATCCCGATGGCGCGGACGAAAGCTCTCGCGCTTAGCTCGCTGCCGGCCACCAGCTAATGACGACTCGCCAAAACGTCGTGCCCCCGCAAAGCCAGCGCAGCTACGGCTCCAGCCAGGTCCTCCTGACGGACGAGCAGGATGTCGGTGTCGAAGGTTGAGAGCGCGAGCAGCGAAACGTCGGCGGCGGCGATCGCTCCCGCTAGGTCGGCAAGGATCCCTTTGGCGTCGAAGGCGAGCGGGCCGAGGACGGTCAATACGCGAAAGCCGCTTTCCGACGTGACTTCGCTAGGAACCTGACCGCTCGGAGCGATGATCGAGAGCTCGTCGCTCGTCCGCGAGACCGACGAGAAGGTCTCGGACCAAGCCCAATCGGGGACCGGCTCCGAGGCAGGCAAGCGGGCGATCGACCACTCGCCTTCGAGCGTCTCAATTGTCAAGGGGGCGATCACATCGCGACCCTACCAACGAGAAACGGCGGCCGCTCGCGCTCAGCCCGCGGAAGCTTTTGCCCAGCGAACAATTTCGCCGCTGCCGGTGATGACGCTGCCGTCATCGAGCACGAGGATCGGCACGTTCTCCTGTCCGCTCAGTTCACGGACGGTGGCGCGTTTTCCTTTCCGAGTCCAAGGCAAGAGGCGGTAGCCGTCAACAACCTCAATCTCGAAGTCGTGGCCGGCCTTGGTTAGCGCGGCACCTGCCCTGCCACACGGATGACCGAGCGCGCCGTGCTGGTCACGTTGACCGCAGGTGTAAAGGCGAAGAGCGATTACAGAAGTGTAGGTGGGCGCGCCGCGCTAGCGATGACGGCTCGCGTGGCTCCTGATGCTGTACAGACCGTCGGTCTTCGGGACCGTCGGCATCGCTGCTGGCTCGGAATAGACAAACACCCTGGAGGGCGTCGTAGAGAGGTTTCGCAGCACGACAAACCTCGCCTTCAGCGCTGTGGTCAGCGAGCTACAAACCGCGACGAAGGAACCACGACGAGGTGAGAATCGGCTAGCGCTCGACCGGCTGACGCCAGTGAACCTCGGCTTCAATCTCGAAGCGCATCTCGCCGTGCTTCTCCTTGCGCTCCACGTCAAGCTCGTAGACGATCTCCTCCGGAATCTCCAGCGGTTCGGCGCCGTCAACGAATGCACCGGCGTCAAGCATGTCGGCGAGCGCCCTCAGCCGCTCCGCAGCCTGCTCGCGCCCAATCGTCACCGTCTCCTTCAGAATGTGATCCGTCTCTGACATCTGATTCTCCCTGTTGCTGAAACTCAAAACTAGCCCGTCGGCAGACCCGCGAAATCAGTGTCTTGCCGCAGGCGAAGTGGGAATCGCCTGCGGACCGACGATGCGAATGGCACCAAGAGCCGCTCTCCCCGGCTGTGGATCGGCAGAGAACTACCTACTCGAGCTCTTCAGCGACCGTAGATTAACTGTGTGAAGTCGTCAGGAAGCAGCGCCACAGCCACTGCAGGGATGGTGCTGCTGACGCTCAGCTCAGGGCAGTTCCTGATGGCTCTCGACACGTCGGTAATGAACGTCTCGATCGCTGCTGTCGCCGAGGACATCGGCACGACCGTTACAGGGATTCAAACCGCGATCACGCTCTACACGCTCGTGATGGCATCGCTGATGATCACGGGCGGCAAGATCGGCCAGATCATTGGTCGCAAGCGCGCCTTTGGAATCGGCTGCATCATCTACGCCTGCGGTTCGTTCACGACGGCGCTAGCCCCCAACCTGACCGTCCTGATCCTCGGTTGGTCGGTGCTCGAAGGGCTCGGAGCAGTGCTGATCATGCCAGCGATCGTTGCGCTTGTCGCATCCAACTTTGGCCCATCCGAGCGGACCCGCGCCTACGGGCTGATCGCCGCGTCGGCCGCGATAGCTGTCGCACTCGGCCCGCTGATTGGAGGAGCGTTCACGACCTACGCATCCTGGCGCTGGGTATTTGCCTGCGAGGTCGTAGCCGTGCTCGTAATCCTGCTGTTGACGCGGCGACTCGCCGACACCCCTGCCGAAGAGGGAGCCAAGCTGGATCTCGGAGGGACTGCTCTATCCGCGCTCGGGCTCGCGCTGCTCGTTCTCGGAGTGCTGCGCTCGGGAACCTGGGGCTTCGTGAAGCCAAAGCCCGGCGCCCCCGAATGGCTCAGCCTCTCCCCGGTTATCTGGATGATGCTTGCCGGCGGCGTTGTTCTGACGCTCTTCATCGTCTGGGAGAACAGGCGGATCGAGCGCGGCGAAACCGCGCTCGTAGAGCCGGCGATGCTGCGAATCAGGCAGCTACGCGGCGGCATCACCGCGCTCTTGTTTCAGTTTCTGGTTCAGGCCGGACTCTTCTTTGTGATCCCGCTCTTCCTTTCGATCGCCCTCGGCCTCTCCGCGATCGAGACCGGCGTGCGGCTGCTCCCGCTCTCACTGGCGCTGCTCGCGGCGGCGGTCGCCGTTCCGCGAATGCTTCCAACGGCTTCACCGCGGAGGATCGTCCGCACCGGGTTTGTTGTTCTCTTCGCCGGCATCACTCTGCTCGTCGGGCTACTGGAACTCGGCGCCGGGCCGGAGATCGTGACCGGGCCGCTGCTGCTGGCTGGCCTAGGAATCGGCGCCCTCGCCTCACAGCTCGGCGCCGTCACGGTCTCCTCAGTACCGGACGAGAAGACCGGAGAAGTAGGCGGCCTGCAGAACACAGGCACGCAACTTGGCGCGTCGATTGGAACGGCCTTGGCGGGCGCGGTCCTGATCTCTGCGCTCTCGACCTCGTTCATCAGCGGGATCAGCGAAAACCCACAGGTACCGGCAAGCGTCACCGCGTCGGCTCAAGTCGAGCTCGCCGGAGGCGCGCCATTCATCTCCGATAAGGACCTGCAGGCTGCGCTCGACGAGAACGACGTGCCAGCAGCCACCGCCGACGCGATAGTGCAAGAGAACGCGCAGGCGAGAATCAATGGGCTCCGAGCAGCGCTGGCGATTCTCGCGCTCTTCACGCTGCTGGCACTGCCGTTCACGAGGAGCCTTCCAACGACGCAGCCGGGGTCGCCCGACCAGTCAAGGGCTCCGCCCGAATAGTCGCGGTCAGCCGGCCAACTCGGCCCGCACGAGTGGCGCGACCTTCGTGCCCAGCAGCTCAATCGATTCCATTACATGCTCGTGCGAGATCGAGCCGACGCCCATCTGCATCAGGAAGCGGCTGTTGCCGAGCAGACGATGGGCGCCGATGATCTTCTCAGCGACGTCCTCGGGCGAGCCGACGACGATTGCGCCATCGCCTTCCGTCATCGCTAGGTACTGCTGGTTCGTCATCGGCCGCCAGCCACGCTCGCGGCCGATCCGGTTCATCAGTTCAATCTGCTCGGGCGCGAAGCGCGAGTTGGCCTGGGTCGCGTTCTCGGCAACGAAACCGTGCATCTGAATCGCCAGCGGCAGCCCTTCCCCGCCTGCCGAGCGGTAGAGGTTGACGTGGCCGACGAAGTTGGAGACGCGGCCGCCAATGATTGCCAGTGCCAGCGGTAGCCGCAGCCGCGCGGCGCGTTCGATCGAGGCGGGTGTGCCACCAACGGCGATCCAGATTGGAAGCGGATGCTGGATCGGCCGCGGGTAGATGCCATCAACCCGTAGCGACGGCCGATGATGACCCTTCCAGTCGATTGGTCCGCCGTCCTGAAGCGTCAGCAGCAGATCGAGCTTCTCGGCGAAGAGCGGCTCGTAATCCTTCAGGTCGTAGCCGAAGAGAGGGAAGCTCTCGGTGAAGCTGCCGCGCCCGGCCATGATCTCAGCCCGCCCGCCGGAGATCAGATCGAGCTCCGCGAACTGCTGCCAGACACGGACTGGATCCTCTGAAGAGAGCACGGTAACCGCCGACGAGAGCCGAATCCGTTCGGTCTGGGCGGCAACCGCGGCCAGCAGCACGGTCGGCGCAGAGATCATGTAATCGGGCCGGTGATGCTCGCCTGCGGCGTAAACGTCGAGGCCAACTTGGTCGGCGAGCTTCGCCTCAGCCAGCATCTGCTGCATCCGTTCGGCTGGCGTTACCTGCTCGCTGACGTCGCCAAAGGTGGCGATTCCGATCTCCATAGGTAGAGGATCCAGCATTTTGCAAAGCTGAGTGCGTCACGTTTGGAGGCCGCGTCGGTTCTTACCAATAGCACCCCGAAAACAACCCCCACGCAAGGAGCACACCCCCATGTCCCTCAAGCACTTCACAGCAGCAATTGCCGCAGTAGGGCTTATCGCCTCGCTTCCGGCAGGCGCCCTCGCTGCCAAGTCGTCGAAGACCGACCGCGACCGCGACGGCCTCTCGAACAAGGTTGAGAAGCGGCTCGGCACCAATGCGCGTCGCGCCGACACCGACCGCGACAAGCTCAAGGACGGCGTCGAAGTACGCCTCGGCACCAACCCGCTGGTCAAGGACACCGACCGCGACAAGCTCAAGGACGGCGTCGAAGTTCGTCTCGGCACCAACCCGCTGGTCAAGGACAGCGACGAGGACGGCGTCAGCGACGGCCGCGAAGTGGCCGCTGGAACCGACCCTTGCTCCGACCACGCGAATGAAGTGCGCGGCGCAGTCGCATCGGTTGGCGCCGACTCGGTGACGATCACGAAGCGTGACGCCAAAACCGTCACGCTGACCGTCAACTCGGCGACCAAGCTACGGATCCCGGATACCGACGGCAACGGCACCGTGACGCTCGCCGACCTGAAGGCCGGCGACAAGGTCAAGGCCCACACCTCGGCCACCGACCCGACTCTCGCCGTCAGCATCTCGGTCAAGCGCGAGCACCAGAAAGGCGATGAGGTCGAAGGCGCAGTCAGCGCAGTCGGCGCAACATCGCTGACGGTCACGAAAGAAGACGGAACAAGCGCAACCGTGAACGTCAACGCAGCGACCAAGCTGCGCGCACCAGACCGTGACGCAAGCGGCACGATCACGCTCGCCGACATTCTGGTTGGCGACAAGGTTGAGGCCTACCTCTCAGCCAGCGACGCAAGCTTGGCATTGAGCGTCAAGGTCGAAGTCGAAGGAACAAAGGTCGCCGGAACGGTCGCCTCAGTCGGCGCCGACTCGGTAACGATCACGCTGGCCAACGCGACGCAGACGAAGGTCACCGTTAACTCGGCGACGAAGCTGCGGATCCCCGCCGCTGACGGCACCCCCACCGGAACGCTCGCCGACCTGAAGGTTGGCGACGCAGTCAAGGCCAAGACGGTTCCAGGCGCCGAAGGTACGACGCTTGCGCTCTGCCTCAGCTCTGGCGCATTCGCCAGCGGCCGTGGTCATGACCACGGCGAGCATGACGACGACGACGACCACTCAGCCAACCAAGTCGGCCAGTACCACGAGAACGAAGAGAGCGACGATCACCGCGGCGGTCGCGGTCGCGGTCGCTGAACGACAAGCTGCCGCGCTAGCGGCTAGTTAAGAGAACCCCCTGAGCGGCGCCCAACTGGGCGCCGCTCTCCGTTGCGGGCCCGCGAGATCGTCAGCCGCTTGTGCGCTGGCGCAGTCCGAGCAGCTGCGAGACCGGCACGACCTGCAAGTTGCGGCGCTTCAGGTTTCGCAGAATCGGCCCTAGCGCCTGCAACGTCGCCTGGTGGGATCCCTCGCCGTCGTGCATCAGGATGATCGAGCCGGGCCGCGCGCCGTTGACGACGCGACTGTAAACAGTTGACCTGCTGACGTTGTCATACAGGCTGTCCCAAGAATCGACATCCCAGCCGATCGTAAGCATGTGCTGGTGGCGGACGCGGCTGAACAGCGCATCATTGACCGAGCCGTAAGGAGCGCGGAACAGGCACGGCCTGTAGCCGGTCGCGTCGCGGATCAGCTTCGTCGTGCGGCTGATGTCGTAGCTGCCAGGGAAATGCGGATGGCTGTAGGAGTGGTTGGCCAGCTCATGCCCTTCGGCCAGCTCCTGCCGCAGCAGTTTCGTATGACCACGAATGAACTGGCCGCGGATAAAGAAGGTGGCGTGAACCTTCGCTTTGCGCAGCTGCGCCAGCACCTTTGACGTGTACTGCGAGGTCGGCCCACCGTCGAACGTCAGAGCAACCCGGCGGCTGCCGCGCCAGCCGTTTTCGCGGAAGCGTGCGCCCTTCGGCACGCAGCCGGTCAGCTGCGGCTTCGCAACCGCAGCGCTGTCGGCAGCGCTGGCATGCGCCGAGCGAAAACCGACCGCTCCAACGCCGATCACCAGAGCCAAGGCAAGAACCGCACAGAGTGGCTTCCGCATAGTCCCGATCATCGATCTGATGCTAGCTACGCGCATTACGCGGCGCGCCATGCCAGATCACTGCGCCTACCAGTTGAACCTGACACGATTGTGCGCAGCAGCCGCGCCCCTACTGCTCGCCAGTCGAAAGGAAGCTCACAGATGTCAGGCACATCAGCACCACGCTACAGAACGCCAAATTGGGAGATGGTCGGTGGCTGGCTCGAGATGCCAGCCGAACAGGACGGGCCGTTTTGGGCCGTCAACTTGATGGATTACCGCGAGTTCGCGGACTACGCCGATGGCCGTGAGACGACGCTGACCGGGCGCGAGGCTGACGATCTGTACGCCCCGCTCGGCCCGCTGACTGAGATCGGTGCGATGCCGGCCTTTCTCGCCGACGTAACCGCGCAGCCGCTCGGAATGCCGCTCTACGACCGAGTTGCAATCGTCCGCTACCCAAGCCGCGCAAAGTTCTTTGAGATGCAACGCCGCGACGATTTCCTCGAACTCCACGCGCACAAGGACGCCGGAATGGCCTCAACGATCGTCTTCGCTGCGCACCCCGTTCACGCCAGCGACCTGCCCGACGGTGGCGTACACGTCCTACGCGTGCGGCGCTTCACTGAGGGGCAGCGGCCTGCCCCAGACCCCACCGGAGTAACTCCGGTCGCCCACTTCGAAATCGAAGGCGTGATCGTCGGTGACGATCGTCGCTGGGACGACGCCAAGTTCGACCGCGTTGACGAAGCTGCGCTCGAGATGCTGAACGACACCGGTGGCGTTGACGAACAGATCATGATCGTGCTCGGGCCGAGCGAGCTCGACGAACTGGCAACCTCGGTGGCGACCGTACGCGCCGCCAACTAGTCGCGCCGCCGACTAGCCGGGCCGCTAACTGCGAGACTTCGCGACGTGTCGCTGCCAATCTCCTCACAACCGTCACGCTCCGAGCTCTTCTACGACCTTGTTCTGATCGGAGCCTTCCTCAGCTTCGGCGTTGACTTTGGCAAGGACCCAACCTGGGAATCAGCACTGATGCTGGCGCTGAAGCTCACTTTGATCATGTGGGCGTGGGAGCAGACAGCGCTCTTCTTCAACCGTTTCGGCGATCCGTTCGTCGCCCGCTTTAGCGGCAAGCTGTTGCCAGCGGCGCTGCGGATCAGCTTCCTGCTCCAGCTAGTTGCCGTGGTAGCGGTATCGCTGCTCGAAACTTCAGAGCTGAAGCTCGCCGCGCTTGGCGGTGAGCTCGGTTACGCCGCGGGCGCACTGGCGCTCTCGTGCGCTCTGATCTACGAGCTTGGAGGAAGGTGGCAGCCGCATCTGGTGGAAGTAGCGCGCGCCCGGCGCAACGCCAGCCTCGTTGGCTTTGTTCTGTTCATCGCCTCGGCGCTCAGCCCGCAGCCGCTGGCGCCGGTGCTCTGGATACTCGCAATCGTCACGATCTTCGTGATCGACTTTGGCCCCGCGATGCCGAAGATCTTGGAGCGCTTCCCGCTCAACAGCGAACACCTCTCCGAGCGGCTTGGCCTCTTCGTCCTGATCCTGATCGGCGACGTCTTCGTCAAGACCGTGGTGACCGTCCACGAGGACAACGTCAAAGAGGCTCACCTACTGCAACTGGCGTTCGTCGCGGTGATCAGCTGGACGCTTTGGACGATGTACGACCGTGAGGTGATGTCACGGCCAATGCCGGAAAGAGCCGTCCGGCTGCGCGCCTGGATGCTCTGGCATTACCTGTTCGCGATCACGCTGCTGATCTGCAGCGTTGGGCTCGTCTGGTACATAGCTCCGAACGACAGCCATCAATTCGAAGACTGGATCGCGATGGTCGCATCGGGCGGGATTGGTGTGACGATAGCCCTGATCGCTATGATGCGAATTACTGCGGGCGCGGCCGGTGCGCGCGCCGGCGCCGCGCGACTTGGCTTGATCGCGGCGGTCGCGATCGTGATCGGCCTGCTCGCCTGGCTTGCAACGCCAAGCGACTGGCGCGTCGGAGTCGGGACGCTCGCCTTAGCGCTAGTGGCACTCAACTACTGGGCCTTCCGCAACGACCCGCGCCCGGCCGAAGCCCAGTAGCGCGGGCCGCTGGAAAGCAGCTTGCTTACTTGACGCGGAGCTTCGCGACGACGCCCATGTGGTCCGATGCCCACAGCGGCGCGACCTTACGGAACGGCTTCGTTCCGACGATGCCCTTGCTACGAACGCTGAAGTTCTTGCTCGGGCTGTAGAGAATATGGTCGATCCAGACGTTGCTGGTCGGCTTCGGATTGATCAGAGCCTCGTCCATGCCGAAGGTTTGAACGCGCTTCGTGCCGAAGACGTCCTTCATTCCGGCGCCGGTGAACACCTTGTAGGCGTCGGCTGAAGCATCGCCGAAGTCGGGGTCGCTGTTGAGGTCACCGAGCAGAATCGCTGGCTTCTTCTTGTTTGAAAGCGGTCCACCGGCAGCAAACAGCTCCTTCGCCTGCGACTCACGGACGCCGTCGCCATAGGCCTCTAGATGCGTGTTGACGAACTTGAATGTGCGGCCACCGATCGAAGCCTCAGCCGCAGTCCAGCCGCGGTAGACCTTCGCCAAACCGGCCGCTGTTGGGATCTCCACAAGCGCCTTGTAGCGCGACTTGGAAGTCTTGCCGATCTTGAGCTTCGAACCGCTGCGCACGAGGATCACGTCATGCATCGTCAAGCGGACATCCTGCGTCACCGTCGGTGCCTCGAAATCAAACTCCACCTGATCGACGAGAATGCTGTAGCTCTGGCCCTGCTTCTTCAGCGCCGCCAGCAGCAGCTTCGTGAAGTCGTAGTCAACTTTGGTTGCGTCGGCATCGTCGCCGGCCGGCCCGCTGCGCCAAGTGGCGGCCTCTTGAAGGCCAACCAGATCGGGCTTGTTGGCCTTGATCTCAGCCGCCAGCCCAACTGCGCGGGCAGGGAAATCGGTCGCTTTAACAGTGCCGTACATCGCTTCCGCGTTGACCTTGAAGGTGGCCAGGTCGGGGGCGGTTGCGAGGCCGATGATGTCGGCGCCAAGGTAGATGTTGCGGCTCATCACGGTGACGTCGCCACCTGCGGCCGAGGCCGTCGAAGCGGGGATAGCCATTGCTGCGGCTACGAGGACGAGGGCAAACGGAATACGACGGATCACAGAAATCTCCAAATTCGTTGTTTGATGCTGCTGTTCGCAGCAGTCAGACGACATTACAGGGAAGTTAACGCCGATGCGACGGTTGCCGACTGCCATGCCCGCGACCACGAGCCGCCAGCGACGCCGGCTCTAGGCTGAGGCAGCCAGATCGCGCAGATCATCGGCCAGCAGCCGATCGTCGCCGGCCTTCGACGCCGTTCCCGGGCGACGGTTGAGCGGCCGCTCGGCGCGGTCCTGCCAGAAGCCGCCGCTTGTCTGTGCCGGCGCTTCAGCGGCCGCCAACCAGGTGATCGTGTCGGCCCCTTCTGACGGCGTCCGTAGCGCCTTGCCGACGATCTTGTGGAAGGTTGGAAGCGAACTCTCAACCCCGGGGGTGTCGGCCCAACCGGGGTGCATCGCATGGACGACGATTCCCTGATCGGCAAGCTGCCCGGCCCAGTACTCGGTCAGCATCACCTGCATCCGCTTGGTGCGCGCGTAGACGGCGCTGCCGGACCACTTCTGGCGCGCCGACTGAAGATCGTCGAGCTTGACGGCCTCCGAGTACATGCCGCCGGAGGAGACGTTGATGATCCGTGCCGGCCGATGCTCGCTCGCGGCGCTGGCGAGCGCTGGAACGAGCAGCTCGGTCAACAGGAAGGGGCCGAGCACATTGGTTGCCAGGGTTAGCTCGATCCCGTCGGCGGAGACTTGGCGCGAATCAAGCAACACACCGGCGTTATTGACGAGCACGTCGATCTTGGGGTTGCCCGCGAGCAGCCGCTCCGCGCCGGCGCGAACCGACTCCAGCGACGAGAGGTCAATCACTTCGGTCGTTATCGACGCGCCTGCGCGGGCCGAGCCTTCAACCGACGCCCGCGCTGGCTCAAGCCGCTCGGGGTTGCGCCCAACCATCACAACGTCGGCGCCGAGCGCGGCGAGCTGGCGCGACGCTTCGAGGCCAAGGCCGCTGTTGGCGCCGGTCACGACACAGACCCTCCCACTCAAATCAACCTTGATCGGGCCGAGCAGGCCAAGCGCCTTGCGCGCACCCCAGCCGATCCGTGAGAAGCCGGGCGCGATCGTCAGGTCAAGCAGGCTGTCGGCGGCGCCACGAAGCATTGCCTTGACGGTAGCCACTGAAGATGCGAGCGATGCGCCCACTCCACGCCTCCTAGTTGTCGAAGCTGCCCTTCGGCGAGCTACCAATCTCGAGTGATTCACAGAACGTGATCTGCGGCGGCTCAGCGAGCATCGTGCCAGCAAGCTCAACCAGTTTCAGCATGTGCGGCTGCTGCATGTGGCCGTTTAGCGCCTCCTGCGATGCCCAGCGCTCAACGAAAACCAGCGTATTTGGGTCATTGATGTCGCGGTGAAGGACGTACGAGAGGCACCCCTCCTCCTCGTGTGTGGCTTCAACCACGGGCGTCAGCGCGGCTATCGCTTCGTCAGCTTTTCCGTCTTGAATCTTCAGCGTTGCAACTGCGAGGATTTGGCTCATGACTGGCAGCGTACTGTGAACGTGGGTAGGAAAAGGCCGAACCGCGTGGTAATTAACACCTATGAAAATCAATCGAACCGCCCCCTCCCAGCCATCTTCCAGGCCAACCCGCTCGCGCACCGCGCTGATGCTCGCAGCGATCTCATCGCTTGCCGTCGGCTTCGCGCTGCTCGTCAGCGGCTGCGGCGATACGACCGCCAAGGTCCCTAACACGGTCAACCAGACACTTGCCGTAGGTCAGCAGATGCTCGGTGCCAAGGGATTCAAGTCAACCGTCAAGCGCGTCACCGACAAGCAGGGCAAGGACGAAATCCTTAGCCAAGATCCTGTCGGCGGCACCGAACAGAAGACCAGCGAAGCCGTTGCTTTGACGGTCTCCGACGGCCCCGGTGAAGGTGTCATTCCCGACGTAGCTGGCGACCCGGCCGACCGCGCCGAGCAGCAGATCCGCGAGGCCGGCTTCACGCCCGTGATCTCTGAGGTTTTCAGCTCAGCGCACCAGGCAGGATTCGCTGTTGGCACAACGCCGGTCGCCGGAAGCGACGTAGAGAAGGACACAAAGGTCACGCTCAAGATCTCAAAGGGAGCCCAGCAGGTGAAGGTTCCCAACGTGGTTGGCCTAACCGAGGGAAGCGCCGACACGGCGCTGACGAACGCCGGCTTCCGCGTTGACCACAGCTACCAGGTGTCAAGCAAGAGCCCAGGCAAAGTTCTGGCGCAAGATCCCAGCAGCGGCGGAAGCGCCAGCATCGGATCGAGCGTTCAGATAACGATCGATCAGGCACCGAAGAAGGTGACGGTTCCTAACGCAGTCGGTCAGACCCAGTCACAAGGCGACAGGACGCTGCAGAACGCGGGCCTTGACGCCGTCTACGCGACGCGGATCGTCACCAACGCCTCGCAGAACGGGATTGTGCTGGCAATGTCACCAGGGGCTGGCAGCTCAGTGACCCAAGGCACCAACGTCGCTTTGACGATCGGTAAGTACAACAAGCCGACGCCGCCGGTACCACCGGTTCCACCACCGGGGCCAAGCTCGATCGTCAAGCAGTGGAACTTGGTCGCCGACCAAACCAAGACCTACACGGTTACTTGGGGGGCAGGTCAGTGCCCAGGCGGCGATGGCAACGCGGTGCTTAAGGGAGACGGCGGCGGCAGCGCGATGAGCGGGGCACAGATCACCGCTCAGGGCGACGCTAAGGGCCCGACCTCTAACACGAGCTCGTACTACGCAACGACCACAACATCCGACATCACCAGCCCAGTAACGCTGGTGATCACGATCACCTGCCTCGTTCAGTAGCCGGCAGGTAAGCACGGAGCCTTCGGGCGTCGCGCGACTGGTCAGCGGCAATCAGCCCGCTGGCCGGCGCGCGACGACGGGCATCAGCTCGGCGACCGCTTCGTCAACCTTGCCGTCTTGAATCTTCAGCGTTGCAACTACGAGAATCTCGCTCATCGGGCAACCCGATCGCCGATGATGCATCGTTCGCAGCCAGCAGAGCGCAGGAGGTCGCCCCGCAGCATGGTATTAAACACCTATGAAAACTCCCGACATCGCCTCTAACCACTCATCTTCCAAGCCAGGCCGCTCGCGAACTGCGCTGATGCTCGCGGCGATCGCAGCGCTTGCGGTCACTTTTGCGGTGCTCGTCAGCGGCTGCGGCGACACGACCTCTGAGGTCCCCAACACCGTCAACCAGACGCTCGCCGTAGGCCAGCAGATGCTCGGCGACAAGGGCTTTAAATCAACCGTCAAGCGCGTCACCAACCAGCAGGGCAAGGACGAAATTCTTAGCCAAGATCCTGTCGGCGGCATCGAGCAAAAAACCAGCGAAGCCGTTGCTCTCACCGTCTCCAACGGCCCCGGTAACGGAATTGTCCCCAATGTGGTTGGTGACCCCGCCGACCGCGCCGCGCAGCAGATCCGCGCCGCCGGCTTTGAGCCTGTAATCAGCGAGGTCTACAACTCAGTTCATCAGGCAGGATTCGCTGTTGGCACAACTCCAAGCTCCGGCAGCGACGTTGAGAAGGGCACGAAGGTAAGGCTGAAGGTCTCGAAGGGAGCCCAGCAAGCGACAGTTCCGAACGTGGTTGGTCTGTCCGAAAGCAGCGCCGAAACTACGCTGAAGAACGCCGGCTTCCGCGTTGACCACGGTTATCAAGTGTCGAGCAAGAACCCAGGCAAGGTGCGAGCGCAAGATCCCAGTAGCGGCAGAAGCGCCACCATCGGCTCCAGTGTTCAGATCACGATCAATCAAGCACCGAAGAAGGTAAGGGTGCCCAACGCGATCGGTCAGACGCAATCACGAGGCGATAGGACCCTGCAGAATGCAGGGCTTGACGCCGTCTACGCGACGAGGATTGTCACCAACCGCTCGCAGAATGGGATTGTGCTGGCAATGTCACCGGGCGCCGGCAGCACGGTGACTCAGGGCACCAACGTCGCTCTGACAATCGGCAAGTACAAGAGGCCGACTCCGAAGCCGACTCCGAAGCCGAAGCCGAAGCCGACGCCGCCGAAGCCGAAGCCGGTTCCGCCGGGGCCAAGCTCGATCGTCAAGCAGTGGACCCTGGTCGCCGACCAAACCAAGACCTACACGGTCACCTGGGGCGCAGGCCAGTGCCCTGGCGGTAACGGCAATGCGGTCCTCCAAGGCGAAGAAGGCGATAGCGAAGCACAGATAACCGCCCAGGGCGATGCAGAAAGCCCGTCCTCGGATACCAGCTCCTACTACGCCACGACCGAGACGACCGACCTCACCGGCCCGGTAACGCTGGTGATCACGATCACCTGCCGAGTCCAGTAGTCAGCAGCTAAACACGGAGCCTTCGGGCGTCGCGCGACTGGTCAGCGGCAATCAGCCTGCTGGCCGGCGCGCGACGACCCGCTCTGGCGCCTCAGCCGCCGTTGCTGGCGGGCAGGTAACCACGAGTAGGCTCACCACGCAGCGCAGTCGGAACTGGCAGCGGCGTCCCCTTCGCGGTCGCGCCGCCGACAATCGACAGCACCAGCTTTGAAGCCTTGGCTCCACCGAGTGCGATCGTGTTCAGCGTCGAACCTGCGTCAACCGTCTTGAACTTCCAGATCGGCCGGTCGCCGCCGACAGCCTGAACGGTCACGCGGATCTTGGAGCCAGCGCGGAAGGCGTGCGAGGCAGGGAAGAACCCCACGCGCACGAGCGTAAACGCACCGCTCGGAAGCCACGCGGCGTCCTTCTTCAGATGCGTCGGGAACGGATCAACCGCCGTTGAGCGCTTGGCGTCGAGCTTGCGATGCGATGCGCGCAGCCAACCGTTCTGGATGTACGTCTCCTGGCCATCGGGGCGCACTTCGCTGAGCGTGACCTGAAGATCGGTGTCCTTGGCGTTGCTCTTGAGGTACAGGTCGAGGCTTGACGAACCGGCGAGGATCATGTCCTTACGCAGGGCAGCGGTCGTGAAACCAACGCCCTTGTCGGCAGCGAGCGGCGCCCAGTCGTAGCGCGGCTGAGCCTTCCAGTCGTCGCCTGCGCCCGGGCCGGACAGCGTCTGCTGCGGGCGCGCCGAAGGGTCAGCGGTGTAGCTGGCGCTACTCGAAGCGGTCGGCTTGCTCGGACTCAAAGCACCGTCATTACCAAGGAAGTAGGTCGTCGGCTTCACCTCGCGGATCGGCCAAGCGCTGTACCCAAGCTCCCAAGTTGCGCCGATCGAACCGGGGCCCTGAGGCCCGGCACCGTTGTCCATCAGCAGACGGACGCGCGGATCCTTCTTGAAGCGTGCTCTGGCAGCCGCCACATTGGTCATCGAAGCGAAGCGCGACTGCAACACCGGCGCTGCCGGTGCGTCGGCAAGCAGCTTGTAGAGCTGATCGCCTAGCCCCAGAACGGTCGGCGAGATCTTCGGGATCCGGTCGGCGACAAAGAGGTTGAGGAATTCAACCCAGCGTGTGAACGTTGACGGCCCAAGCGAGTCGGCGTGGACGCCGTTCTGGAGTGTTATCCAGACGTTCGGGTTCTTCGCCAGCAGGCCGAGGCTCTGGGCGAAGTGGCCGCCGGTCTGTTCGTCCTGGAACTGACCGATCAGGAAGGTCGGCACCTTGATCTTGCTCATCCAAGCCGCCGCCGAGCGCTGATCAAACTCACCTGGTGTGCGGAACGGGTTCGCGTCGATTACCTTGACGGCGTCGCGCGTCTGCAGGCGCAGCTTCTGGTTGGCAATGCAGTTCTTGTCGCCGGCGGCGACGAGCGCCTTGGCCCACGGCTGGCCGCCTTCCGTTGCCGGCAGAGCGTCGGACATCCGTTCTTTGACCCACGAGAGCGCGAAGCCGGAGTTGTTGATTCCGCCGGGATACCCGGTTGCCGTGTAGGTGTCGTCGGTAACAGACATCGGAGCGATCGCTGCGAGGTGCGGCGGCTGAGTGCCCGCCGTGAAGAGCTGCGTGATGCCGGAGAACGAGATACCACCCATTCCAACCTTGCCGCCCTTGACCCAAGACTGCGCCGCGACCGTTTCAACAGCGTCGTAGCCGTCGAAGGTCGTTGGCAGGGCGAAGAGGTCGAAAGCGCCGCCGGAGCAGCCGGAGCCGCGCATCTGAACACTAACGACAGCGAACTCGAGCAGTGGGGCGATTAGCGCGCCAACGGCGGTCGAAGCGGCCGGCGCGAGCGGATCATTCTTGCCTAGCGCGCCGAGCAGATCGTTCGGCGCCGCTGTTTGGTAGCCGGAGTACTCAATGATCGTCGGGAACGGGCCGTCGCTGAGCTTCTTGCCGGCCGGAAGGCGGACCGTCATCGCAATCTCGATGCCGTCACGAACCTTGACGTAGTTGAGGCCCTGCTTGAGCTTGATTCCGCGGAAGAAGGCTGCCGGCGGGTTTGACTTCGTGCTTAGAACTTTGAACGCGCGCGTCGTGCTCGCGCCGCGCACCTTGTAGCCGCTGCCTGCAGCGACCTTTTGGAAGATGAAGCTGCCGAAGCGATCGGCCGTGCCCTTGGCGACGGTCCGTCCTCGCGCATTGAGCAGCGTCAGTGCCTGACCATCGGCTGCGCCAAGCACGTAGGCCTGACCGATGCTGCCACTGGCGGTCATTCCTGCCGCGCTGGCCGGGCCAGCCGCAACAGCGACGAGCGCGAGCGCTGCGAACGAACCAAGCACTGCAGAACGAACTCTCATCATCGACTCCTCCAAAGGACTTACGTTGCCAAGCTTGCTGCCGAGGAATCCTACCTGCGCGTAGGCTGCCGGTGCGCCGGGTTCCGTCTAGAAGCTGGGATCCTGCTCAGCCCGACCCCGCTGCAGAAGGTCGACGAAGGCGCGTTGCTGGATCGCAAAGAGACGCTCGCCGCTCGCCGCGTTGCCTCCTGAGGGCGCGCCGACAGCGCCGGAACGGGATACGAGCGGCACGGCGTACTGGAAGACGCGCCCGATCGTCCGGTCTTCCTCGTCCACGATCAGGTCGGGTCGAATCCGTGACTCGTCGAGGTGAAGCATCAGTGACGCTTCGGCCTCGTTGGCGTGCCAGTCGGGAGCGTCCTTGGTGTATTCGGCATCGACTTCAGGCGTAATGTCGAACATTGAGACGAACCTCATGCGGATGTCCGGCAGCTCGGAACGCAGCTTCAGGATTGCGCTCTGGCAAGGCGGTCCATTGGTGGCGTGCCCGTTGAGAATGACCAGCTTGCGGAAGCCCGACGCATATACCCAGCGGCCGATCTCAACGACAACGCGGGCCATCGTCTCGGGGTCGAGCGAGACCGTCCCCGGCCAATGGTCGGTGTGCCCGAGCGAACAGCCGTAAGCGAGTGTCGGTAGGACGAGATCGCCGGTCTCCGCTGCTGCTGCGGCCGCCAGAGTCTCAGCGAAGAACGAATCGGTGCCGGTGGCCAGATGTGGGCCATGCTGTTCGGTTGCCCCCACTGGAAGCACGACGATCACGCCAGCCTTTGCGGCTTCGCCTACTTCCTCAAGTGTTAGTTGGTCCCAGTGGACAGAGCGCTCGTCATTAGTCATGCGCGCTGCATCCTACGCAACCGAACTGAACTCTGCCAGCGCCGCGGATATAGTCGCGACTCGATGAACCACGTCAGCGAATCACTGATCCTCGCGTTGGGCGCCGCCGTCAGCCCAATTCCGCTCACGGTTTCGATCCTGCTGCTCAGCCAGCCCGATCGCGGACGAGCGAAGGCGCTGGCCTTTGCCGCCGGCCAGGTACTGGGGCTGGCGCTCATCTCCGTGGCCTTCGCCGTGATCCTTCGCAAGACGCTCGGCACCGCACACCCCCACACGAAGCACGAGTCGCCGCTCGACATTGTGCTCGGCGTGATCCTGCTGCTCGCCGCAGCGCGCAAACTTCTCTCGAAGCCGAAACCGAAGAAACCGAAGGAGCACAAGCAGCGATCGCTCTTTGCAGAGTTCGCTTTCGGCGCAGGGCTAATGGCCGTCAACATCGAAACGCTGGCGCTCGTGATGGCATCGGTCAAGGAATTGGTCAGCAGCAAGATCTCCGTCGGCGCGGAAGCACTAACGCTGCTCGCAATCGTGCTGATCGTGACCGTCTCGGCGACGCTGCCGCCGCTGATCACGTTCGTAATCCCGAAGAAGTCGGATCAGGCGCTGAAGTGGCTTAACGAGCAGACGACGAAGCACCAGCGCGGGATTGCGGGCGGCTTCCTGATCGTCTTCGGCGCCTACCTCGTCTACAAGGGCATCAGCGGCTGAGCGAACCGCAGCGTTTCCTTCCCGGTCCGCTCAAACCGTGCGACAATCGCGTCCATGATCGATTCTTTCTCAGATGTCGAGGTTGAGACGTTCAATCGCGATGGGTTCCTGATCATCGAGCAGGACTTCATCGCCGAAGAGACCGTGATGATGATGCGCGAGCGCTTCGACAGGCTGTTCGCCGGCGAGTACTCGACAGGGATCGCGCCTGACGAAGTCAACTGGGTTGCTGGCCGCGACCCAGAAACCAAGACGCGCCAGATCTGCAACGGCTGGAAGGCCGATGATCTGATCGCCGCGCAGGTCTTAAGCGAGCAGAGTGGCCGTCTGGCCGCGCAGCTCGCCGGCTGGGACGGCGTTCGGATTGTCCATGACAACTGCCTCTGGAAGCCGCCAGGCGCGCGCACTCTGGGGATGCACCAGGACGGCTCCTACGCCGGCTACATCGACCCGCCGGAGATGATCACGGTCTGGGTCGCGCTCGACCAGACCTTCGCCCAGAGCGGCACGATCGAATATGTCGGCGGGTCACACAAGTGGCCGAAGATGCCGCCTTCGCGGGGCGACTTCCACGACCCGGATGATTGGTTGGCGCCGGTCGACGCAGCGGCCCCGGAAGGCGTCTCAACCGAGCGCACGCCGGTAGTCGTAAAGCCCGGCGGCGCTTCGATCCACCACTCGCGCGTATTCCACGGCTCGGGGATCAATGAGGCCGAGATCGACCGCCGTGCGCTTGTAACTCACATGGTTCCCTCGACCGCGAAGTTCGACCCTGTTGGCGCCGACCCGATTTACACCCGCTACCGGCGCCGCGGCGAGATGACGATGGACGAGAGCTACTTCCCGATTCTGTGGGACAAGGCGGGCAATCGAAGCGCTTGGCTCAGCTCGCTGCCGCAGCTCCCCGGTGGCGTCGCGGCGGGCAGCGCCTAATGGCGACCGAAGGCGCACCGCCTGAATTCAATCTGGCGCTCGACTCAACGGCGGTCCCGCAGGGCCCCGAGGGAATCGGCGAGTCACCTTTCGACTTCACGGCAGCACCGGAAGCGATGGAGTACCCGTCGGAACTCGGTGACGATCCAGCACTTGCGCTGCGTCGCACACTCGGGATGTTCGCGACCGGGGTAACCGTGATCACGACCAGCGCCCACGACGAGGTTCACGGCATGACGGCCAACGCTTTCATGTCGGCATCGCTCAACCCGCCTCTGGTTCTAATCTCAATCGACCGCCGCGCAAAGATGTGCAACCTGCTGCATGAGGGCGACCGCTATGGCGTCAGCATCCTCGGTGAGCACCAGACCGAAATGTCGGATCGCTTTGCCGGCCGCGCCGACGAGGGCGTACCCGAACCGGCCTTCGAAATCGTCCGCGACACGCCGCTGGTGGAAGGGGCGCTGGCTCATTTTGTTGCCCGCGTCGATCGCACCTACTACGCAGGCGATCACTCTCTATTCCTCGGTCACGTCGAGTACGCGCGGCACCGCGAAGGCGCGCCGCTGCTCTACCACGGCGGCCAGTACGAACGGATCGGCAAGGCGACGCCGGTCGCGCCGGAACTCCCGCAGGGCCTTCTGCCGCCGCTGCTGGCGGCAGGCAATGAATGCACGTTCGGCGACGGCGAATCGATCGTCAAGCTGGGCGAGGTCGGAGACCATCTCTTCGTGGTCCTGAGCGGAGCCGTCGTTCTGCGCCGCCCCGGCCACGCTGACAAGCGACTCGAGGCCGGCTCCTACTTCGGCGAGGTCGGTGCGCTCAGCGGCGAAACGCGCGTATCCGAGGCAATCGCTGAAGGCGCCGTCAGCTGTGTCGCCGTCCCGAGAGATGCGCTCAAGGAAGTACTCGCAGGAAGCCCCGAGGCTGCCTGGGAGATGCTCGGCTCGCTCGCTCAGCGCGTACGCGAAGCCTAAGTCCAGCCGGACCAGCTAGGAGCGCGGGCGCTCCTTGTCAGGGTCGTAGAAGGGGAAGCGCACGACCGTTGCAGGAATCCGCTTCTGCTGCCCGTCAAGCTTGCCTACCTCGACCTCGGTGCCGATTTCTGAGTGCTGGACGGCGATCCGGCAGAGAGCAATGTTCTTCTTCAGCAGCGGGCTACGCATCCCGCTCGTGACGACACCGATCTGCGACTTGCCGACGTGCACGCAGTCACCGTGGCTGGCCGTCTCGTTCCCTTCCAGTTCCAAACCAACGAGCGTGTGCTGCGGGTGGGCTTGGCGTTCAATCAAGGCGTCTTTGCCGATGAAATCCTCGTCGCCATCGAGCACGACGGTGAAGCCGATCCCGGCCTCGAACGGATCAACCTGATCGTCGAATTCATAGCCGGCAAAGACGAGGCCAGATTCGATCCGAACGAGGTCGAGCGCATCGAGCCCGAGCGGCGTCAGGCCGAACGGCTGGCCGGCCTCCCAGATCGCATCCCAAACAGCCGTGCCGTCCTCGGGGTTGCAGAAGACCTCGTAGCCGAGCTCGCCCGAGTAACCGGTGCGCGAGACGATCACCGGAATCCCGTCGTAGTCGCCGATCCGGCCGATCAGGAAGCGGAACCACTTCAATTCCTCAAACGGAGTCTGCGTCTCCGGCGCCCAGATGATCTGCTTCAAGATGTCGCGGCTGGCCGGGCCCTGAACGGCGACGTTGTGCAGCTCGTCCGTGGACGGCTTGACGAATGCCTTCAGGCCGAGCTTCTCAGCGAGTTCTTTTAGCCAAACGCCGGTGTAAGGGTCGCCACCGATGAAGCGGAAGTTGTCCTCGCCGAGACGGAAGACCGTTGCGTCGTCGATCATGCCGCCGGTCTCGTTACAGATCGCGGTGTAGACAACTTGGCCAACGGCGAGGCGACGGATGTCGCGCGTTACCGCCCACTGCATCAGCAGCTCGGCGTCAGGGCCGAGGATCTCCCACTTGCGCAGCGGCGAGAGGTCCATGATCACGGCCTTCTCGCGGCAGGCCCAGTACTCGGAGATTGGGCCTTCGTTGTTGAAACAGGTCGGCAGCCAGTAACCGCGGTAGTCGACGTGCGTGCTGGTTAGCGCTGAGATGCGCTCGTGGAAACCGGTCTCTTTAGTCATCACTGGCCTTGCCTCGGGGGTTGCGCGATGGGCTATCGCCATCGAAAACTTGTTCTCTGGTTCGTAGACGCGAACATGAATGTCGCTGATCTCCCAGCCGTTGGCCGGGTCGATGTCATCGGGGCATGCCGACGAGCTGCAGACGAGATCCGTCAGCGCTCGCATCAACACGTAGTCGCCGGGCCGTGACCACGGTTCGTCGGCGATCATCTGAAGGTCGGCGCCGAAGCCGGTGTTGAAGAAGAAGTTGATCGCCGGCCAGCCGTTGCGTGGGGCGATCGGGAATTCTTCGAGACTGCCGTTGAAGTTCTCCGAGCAGCTGATGTGGCCGAAGTAGCCCATGTCCTCGTAGTACTTCTTCGTGCAGGCCAGCGCGAAACTGTCGTGGCGGCCGACGGTGTCTTGGACCACCTCGAGCAGTGGATCAAGGTCGTTGTCGAAGTACTTGCGGTGGAGGCCGGGCTGCGGGTAGGCGTTGCCCATCAAGCTACGCGTCGCCGTCGAATCGATCCCACGCTCAACCCCGTTCTGCAGCTTTGCCTCATCGAAGGCGAGAAAGTCGGAGCACTGGCGCCCTTTGACGTCGATCACTTGGATGAACTCGCCCTTCTTGACCGTGTACGAAGTTGCTGTCGCGGCTTCTACGCGGAAGTCGAGCTTCGCCTCGGCGAGCGGCGCGGGCAGCTCCAAGTCGGGGTCTTCGTGCGGCACTGCGCGGTTGATCTCAACGTCGATCGCCGATGCCGGGTGGGCGCCGTCGATCACGCGGCCCGCCGGGGCAGCAACGACGATCACTACCTCGCGCTCTGCCGTGAAGCTCTGTGAGTTGCCGGGCGGCGAATCGGCGCCGAAGAGAACTACTGCGTTGGCCTCCGACGGATCTAGCCCGCGGGCGTGGAGATCGCCGAGGAAGCTGTCGCCCTCAGCCTTGGCAACGAGTTCGCGCAGCACGCTTGCCGGTGCTCCGGCCTTGGCGCCGAGCGCGCCCGCATCATCGCGGCCATCAGGAGAAAGAACGGTCAGCTCAGCCTGCTGGCTGCCGTCGTTGTCGACGATCGTGACGCGATCGTCGGGCTTAATCAGTAGAACCGTCGCCCCGCCCGGTCGCACCCAGTGCGACTCAAAGGCGGGGTCGTACGGCTTTAGTCCTGGGACGAGAAGCGTCGGACGTCCTGTCCCGGTTGCCATCGGCGCGCCTCCCGCTCCCGATCAGGCCTTGGCCGGCTCGCCGGCTGCGTCCTTGTCGGCCTGTTCGAGCAGCTGCGCGGCAAGCTCGCGCTTGCCGTCGCTGTCGAGCTTCTTGATCTCGTTCTCGACTGCGCGGTTGTTGTAGCTCTGGTTCCAGTAGTCGAGCGACTCGAAGCCGAGCAGCACGGCCTTACCGACGAACTGACGGAGTACCTCGTTGGTCGGGCCCATCACCCAGCCGGCCTTGGCGTCGCGCAGGTAACGCTCCATCTCCATGTCGCGCTTGTATGCCGAGCCACCGCAGGCGTGCAGCATCTTGTCAACCACATGGGCTGCGTTCTTGGCTGCTTCGAACTTGATCTGCCAAGCCCAGTGGAGGAAGTCAGCGCGGGCCGTCTCACCGAGTTCAAGCACACGTGTGTTGTCGTTCGTCGCCTTGTCGAATGCCTGAGCGACCGAGAGAGTGAACATCCGCGAGGCATTGGTGTCCATCACCGCTTCACCGACGTAATCCTGAATCGTCGGGTAATCGGCGACGCGCAGACCAACGTCAACGTGACGCTTGCGCGTCGTGTGGCGCTTGGCGATGTCGATTGCTCCCATCGCAATTCCGCTCCAAGTCGACGACGAGCCGATCAAGAACCACGGATCGACGGCCTCATCGTTGGATGCAGCTCCGTCTCCCAGCGGTCCAACGATCTGGTCGGCGGGAATCTCGACGTTGTCGACCTCGATTGGGCCTGACTGATTGCCGCGCAGGCCAAGAGCGTCCCACAGCGACGGCTGAGCCTGAACGTGCTCACCGTCAATTACGAAGACCGAAAGGTCGTCATAACCGGTGAAGTTAGGGCTCGTCGTCTGAACGACGTAGAAGTCGGCGAAGCCACCTGAGGTTGTCCAGGAGGCCTTCTTGCGAACCTTGAAGCCGTTCTCGGTCTTCTCAGCGCCGGATGAAACCGGGTACCAGAAGTGCGAGCCGGTCTCAGGGTCGGAGTAGGAGAGCGTGCCGATCTTGCCAGTGTTGAGCGGGCGAATGTACTTGTCGATCAGCTCGGGTGTTGGGCGCAGCATGATCGTGTTGACCGCTGCCATGTGCATCACGTAACACATCGCCGTCGAGGCGCAGCCGTAGCGGGCGATCGTCTCGCAGACCATTGAGAAGGCAACGTGATTCTCGCCAAGACCGCCGTACTCCTCGGGAACCGTCAGTGCGAGGAAACCGTGCTCGCCGAGGATTTCGAAGTTGCGATTCGGGTAGAGAAGCTCATCATCAGAGCGCTTCGCGTTGGCGCGCATCTCGTTCTCACAGAGGTCGATCAGCTTCGTACGAAGTTCAATCTGCTTTTCAGTCAGGACCCAGTCCGGATCCCAGTCGTAGCCGAGCCCCCAGAATTCTTCATCGCCCCACATCTTCTCGGCCATCTCATTCCTCCGCTCTAGCTGTTTTGAAGCTGCTCTATCAATTTGTACAAAACTTACATACCGGTCAGCGGGGGGCTTGTCTAGGTTGTTCACTCGCCCACCCCGGCAAAACCGGAGCCTAACCGTCAGGCGCAATCCAGACCAGACATCCTGCCTCGCGCCTGATCCGCCTCGCCGCGCGGCGCATCCGAATCCGTCCAACCTTCGATAGCAGCGGGCCGAAGACGATCAGCGCAGCGCCGCGCTCCTGGGCCAGCTCAAGCAAGCCCCTTACTGGGCGCGGCGTCAGCAATCCGATCAACTCAACTTCGATCCCGAGCGCTGCAATCCGTTCAGCGCTCTCGACAACCGCTTCGCGATCGTCCTCGTGCGGCAGCACCATCGCGCCGAGGCCGCCGACCATCATCGTCGTCGGATACGGCGGCAGTTGGACCGCGTTGACGAAGAGCAGCGGCGCGCCTGCCTCAAGACAGCTGTCTACCGCCATCTGTTC
Source organism: Bifidobacterium breve (assembly GCA_945881845.1). Lineage (GTDB taxonomy): Bacteria > Actinomycetota > Thermoleophilia > Solirubrobacterales > Solirubrobacteraceae > F1-60-MAGs163. Next base: position 33,583 of record CAMCVN010000007.1, read on the forward strand.
GGCGCTCGGGTCGGGACGCAATGACAGGGTCCCCAAGACGACCGGCCCTGACGCGCCGACGATCGCGGACGGGTTTGCGACTAGGGAGGAATCGTCTCTTGTCTTGGCCATCGTCTCTACCGATAGATCCTACGAGATCTGTACGAGGATCCGTAGCAGCGATGACGCTAAATCGGCGCCTGAGGGCACAAATTCAAGAGGATTACTTGCATTCACTCCGTATCAACTGATACATACTTCCCGCGGGGGAGCATCCGAGGAACTTTCGGCTGCGCCGCACGACCAAGCAACCGACACGGAAAGAGGTCCAGATGGCATCAGCACAGGTTGATCATCATCAGATGTTGAAGTCAATGAGTTGGTGGGACGGCTTCGTCGTCGCTCTAGCCAACCCAGGCTTCTTGATCGCCGCACTCGGCGGTTCGATCGGCGTCCTCGGAACCACAGGAGCCGTAGTCCTCTGGACGATCTCGGTGCTGTTTGGTGCCTTGCAGAACAACATCTATGCGGAGCTCTCGACGATGTTCCCGAACAAGTCCGGTGGTCTTGCCGTCTATGCCCATGAGGCATTCCGCAAGTACACGAACTTCATCGGGCCAATCGTTGCCTTCGGCTACTGGATGGGTTGGTCGGTTGTGCTCTCGATCAACGGCCTGATCGTCGGCACGCTGATCATCACGCAATGGTTCCCTGACGCCACTTGGACAAGCGGCCAGCAGGACGCCAACTCGATCGGCTTTGGTCTCAGTTGGCCAATCATCATCGGCGCGGCCGCAATCGTCATCGTCTGGCTCTTCAACATCTTCGGTGTTCGGCCAGCGGTCTGGTTCGGTTACATCACCGGCGCATTGCTGCTGGTTCCGGCATTCGTCTTGATGTTCATGCCGTATCTCACAGGCGATTGGTCCTCCTCAAACATGCAGTGGGAGGTCGGCACGAACGGTGGCTTCTTCCTTGCCGTCACCTGGCTCTACTTCATGTGTTGGTCGGCTTACGGCTTCGAGGCAGTTGCATCGTTCGCGCCGGAATACCACAACACGGAGGTTGATACACCGCTTGCGCTGCGTGCGTCGGCGATGTTCTCGATCATCGTCTACGTGTTGCTGCCGCTCGGGCTCGGTGGCACGCTCGGTACCGCAACGGTCGCCGAGGACCCAACATTCATCGCCTTCTACGTGACGGCGTTTGACACGCTCGTTGGCAGCGACTTGGCCAACGTGATGGTCGTCTGCCTCGTCGGTGGATTGGTCCTTTCGATGAACACGGCCACGATGGACGGTGCGCGAGCGCTGTTCGGGATCGCGCAGGAAGGGATGACGCTGAAGCAGCTCGGAACGCTCTCAAAGCGCAAGGTTCCGAGCGTCGCGATGACCTTGGACATGATCATCAACATTCTGTTGATCGTCTTCTTCCACGGTGTAATCGCAATCCTCGCGGTCTCCAACGTCGGCTACGTGCTGGCGACGGTCTGCGCGCTCTTCGGCTTCGTGCTGCTGCGCAAGGATCGTCCAAATTGGCCGCGGCCAATCAAGCTGTCAAAGCCGTGGGTTGGTATTGCCTTCCTGCTCGGCTGCGTGAACCTGTTCCTGTTGGTCTGCGGTGGTTTCCTTTATGCAGACGAGTACGGCTACGGGCTCGACAAGACGCTGATCGGGGTGGCAGTGCTGGTACTTGCCTTCCTGCTCTACATCTACCGCCACGTGGTTCAGGACAAGGGCAAGATTCGCTTCCGCGACCCAGCCCAGCCGATGCCGGACGATTCGCCGGCCGTCTCGACTCCGGTCTAGACGAGGCGCTAACCGCAGGGGTTTCCCTGCGGCAATGACTGACAAGCGGGAGCCAATTGGCTCCCGCTTCGTCGTTCAGGGCAGAGAGAGGGCGTCTCCCTAGGGCTGAGTTGGCTAAGCGCTGACGCGCGAGCTACTGCGCTTCGGCGCGCAGGTCCCAGGTGGGCATGTCGCTCATCGCGGCTTGGAAGCGTCGGCGATGAGGCGGGCGCAGCAACATGAACCAGACGACGATCACAGTCGGCAGGAGAATGAAGACGGCAAAGATGTTGCCGCTCAAGGTGAAGAAGACGGCCAGCGAGATTGACACCACTCCGAGCGCGATCGGCAAGAGGCGAAAGCGGAACTGGAGTTTGCGGATCTTCTCGTACTGGTCACGAGGAATCTTGTTCGTGTCGTACACGCGCTCACAGCTCGGGCAGGTCCAGCGATCGCCGTACTGAAGCTCAGCCTGCTCGCCACATTCGCAGTCGACCGTGATCGGTGGGCCTCTAAGGACTGTGCCCGGAGTTTCGTGCCCGAGCCGCTCGCGCTGACTGAACGGGATGCGCTTGCGGCGCTTGATGCCCATCGGCCCTTTCATGTACTCCGGCGCAGGCGGCTGCGCTGTGCTGCTGAGGTCGAGTTCGCCAGAGTCGGCCTGCGAGCGGCCTCGCTTACCCATTGGTCAGGATCTCCTCGCTGATCAGCATTTGGCAATCCTAGTCGCCACCACGACGGCCTGTTCCCGACCGGCCAAAGAAGCGATCGGCTCCCGCGTGGCAAGGGTTGCGGCGCGAAACTTTTGTACGAATTTGACCTGTGACGGTCCGATGATGCATTATCGCGCTTCACCGGTTGTTTAACCGACAGTCCACAACGGGAGAGGGATACGAAACATGGCCGAAGTAAACGGAGTGAAGATGGGTGGAGGAGTCAGCGATGTGCTGGCCACGCCACGTTCGACTGCGACGCCGCCAACGCTAGAGGAAGCGCGCAACGCTCCCGGGCGCCGCGAGAAGATCGAAGAACTTACGAAGAAGATCGAGGCTGAGGGAATCGAGTACATCTACTTCCAGCAGGTTTCGGTCACCGGCCGGATCCTGGGCAAGGGAGTTGTCGCTTCGTTCTTCCCACAGGTTGCCGAGAAGGGCTACCAGCTCGTCTACGGCGCAACCGCCAACCTCTTCACCGACCGCCACGGCGACTACATCGGTTTCGACCCGAATGACTCGGAGCTGGCAGCGATCGCCGATCTCGACACCTTCAACGTTCTTCCGTGGGACCCTCGCGTAGCTCGCGTCTACTGCGATTGTTACGACACCGAGACGGGCGAGCGGATGGACGCGGACTCGCGTCAGAACCTCAAGCAGGTAGTCGAGCGCTTCGAGGACGAGCTGGGACTGCACTTCCTGATCGGCATCGAGCCCGAGATGATGTGGCTGCGCAAGCCTCAGCCCGGAGAGGTCCCAACCGGCGTCACCGAGCCTTACTGCTACCACATCCACCAGTTCGAGGAACTGCGTCCGGTTCTGCTCGACGTTGTCGACTACGGCCAGAAGATGGGCCTCGACATGAGCTACGGCGACCACGAGGACGCCCCCGGCCAGCTGGAGCTGAACTTCCGTTTCGACCGTCCGGTAAAGACGGCAGACAACATCACGACCTACCGGCAGATCTGCGCAGCGGTTGGGCGCAAGCACGACCTGCTGCCGACCTTCATGCCGAAACCGTTCACCGGAGTGTCAGCGAACGGCCATCACCACCACTTCACACTCGTCGATGACGATGGCAACAACGTCTTCCATGATCCCGATGGCGCGGCATCGCTCTCGGACACAGGACGCTACTTCCTCGGTGGACTGCTCGAGCACTTCCACGCTTTGATGTGCGTCGGTAACCCGACCGTCAACTCGTACGTACGGATGTGGGATACAGGCTTCTGGGCCCCGATCTACAAGAACTGGGGCTGGCAGAACCGAACCTGCACGGTGCGCGTTGCTAGCGGAGGACGCTTCGAGTACCGCGGAGTCGACTCATCCTGCAACCCGTATCTGACGGTCGCCACGCTGCTCAACGCCGGCCTCGACGGCCTGCGCAAGAAGATCGATCCGGGCCCGCCGCAGGTTGGCAACACCTACGAACTGCTGGCCGCAGGAGCTGAGATCGAAAAGGTCCCGGACAACCTCGGTCAGGCGCTCGACGAACTGGATAAGGACGAGGTCGTCAAGGGCGCGATGCCTGGGCGCCTATACGACGTCTTCCGCCACTACAAGCGCGACGAGTGGGAGCGGCACCTTGCATCGGTAACCGATTGGGAGCGGGACGAGTACCTCCAGTACCTCCCGTAACCGCTCACTCAACCTCAGTCAGGAGAACTACTTATGTGTGGAATCGCAGGAATCATCTACCGCGACGGCCCCCATGCCGTTGGCGAGGACATGAAGCAGATGCTGCAGTCAATGAAGCATCGTGGACCCGACTCGACCGGCTATGCGCTGTACGGCACGCCGAGCGAGGCGTTTCGGATGCGGATCACGCTCGCCGATACGAACACGAAGCGTGACTTTGACTTCGCGGAGCGGCTTGTCCGTCGCCGCGCCGAGGTCGAAGGAAGGCTGCACGCCGTCGGCGCCAGCGTCACCGAAATCGACGAGACGACCGACTACACGTCGACCTTCACGTTCGATTACAGCGGCGACCTGAAGACGCTGGCCGACCAGGTTGAGTCGGTCCGTGACACGCAGGTTCTGTCGCTCGGCCATGCGCTTGAAATCGTCAAGGACATTGGCGACGCTGAAACGGTCGCGGCGCAGTACAACCTCGACAAGATGCAGGGCACGCACGCGATCGGCCACGTCCGGATGGCAACAGAGTCCGACGTTGACATCGCTGGCGCGCATCCGTACTGGGCCTATCCGTTCTCGGATATCGCTGTTGTCCACAACGGCCAGTTGACGAACTACTTCTACTGGCGCCGGCGACTTGAGCGCAACGGCCACCGATTCCAGTCGGCCTGCGACTCGGAGATCATTGCCGTCTACCTCGCAGAGCGTATGTCGGAGGGCGCATCGCTCGAGGACGCGATGAACCAGAGCATGGAAGAGCTCGACGGCGTGTTCACGTACCTCTGCGTAACGGCGGATTCGCTTGGGATGGCGAAGGACGAGCTGGCCGCCAAGCCGCTCGTGCTCTACGAAAGCGACGACATCATCGCCGTCGCCTCTGAGGAGATCGCAATCCGCGAAGTCGTTCCAGGTGAAATCGAAACGTATGACCCATTCGAAGGAGAGGTGATGGTATGGACGCGGTAGTCGGCGAAAGCCAGATCACTTATGACGCCCGCGGGCTCGTCGAAGTTGACGACACCGTGCTGGGTGTTGCAGTCGTAAAGGACGGCAAGGCAACGATCGACGCCTCCGAACTGACGACACGCAAGATCAACCTCGAGATCCGTTCGCTCGTTTACGAGCAGGGGATCGAAGACGTGACGATTCTCAACCCGGGTGGTAAGCATTCGCTCGGCGTTGGCATTCTGACGCGCTGCAAGATGACCTTCGAAGGCAGCCTCGGCTACTTCGCACTCGGCGTTATCGACGGACCTGAAGTAACCGTCAATGGTCGCGTCGGTTGGTCGGCCTGCGAGAACATGATGGCGGGCGTAGTCGTGATCAACGGCAACGCCGGCTCGCTTACAGGCGCGGCAATCCGAGGCGGCGACCTTGTGATCAAGGGCCGCGTCGGTGCCCGTACCGGCATCGACCAGAAGGGTGGCACGATCATCATCACCGGTGACGCAGGCTCAAACACCGGCTTCATGATGCAGCGTGGCCGCCAGCTTCTGCTGGGCGACGTTGGGCCGCACCTTGGCGACTCGATGTACGACGGGATCATCTACGTCGCAGGCAAGGTCAAGTCGCTCGGCGCCGATTGCGTGCCAGGCGAGATGACAGATGAAGACCTCGAGTTCGTGACCCGCAAGATGGGGCTTTACGACCTCGGTACACCACCTGAGCTGCAGAAGTTTGTCTGCGGCAAGAAGCTCTACAACTACGACAACCTTGAGCCCCACGAGCGCAAGCTCGTCCTTTAAACGGAGATAATTATGGCTGACGAAACCGCACCCTCGAAGAACACACGGCTCGGTAAGAGCCTCATCTTCACCCCCGAGGTGATCGATGACATCCACATGAAGGCCGAACTCGGCCGTTACCGCATGCGCGGCTTCTCGATGTTCAAGAAGATCCCGCACTGGGACGAGCTGATGTTCATGCCCGGCACGCTGACCCGCTTCGTGATCGAGGGTTACCGCGAGAAGTGCACGACCAAGACGGTTCTTGGCGCGCGCTTCGCGAAGAACCCAATCGAGCTCGACATTCCTGTCTACATCACCGGAATGAGCTTCGGCGCGCTGTCGCTGGAGGCCAAGATGGCTTTGGCTAAGGGCGCTTCGATGGCCGGCACCGCGACCTGCTCGGGCGAAGGCGGAATGATCCCGCCGGAGCGCGACCTCTCAACCAAGTGGTACTACCAAGTGATTCAGAGCCGTTATGGCTTCAACCCGCATCACATGATGCTGGCTGACGCGATCGAGTTCTTCATCGGTCAGGGCGCGAAGGTTGGCCTCGGTGGTCACCTGATGGGTCAGAAGGTGACCGAGCAGGTAGCTGAGATGCGGTCACTGCCAGCCGGCATCGACCAGCGCTCGCCTGCCCGCCACCCCGATTGGCTTGGACCGGACGACCTCTCGCTGAAGATCCAAGAGGTGCGCGAAGCAACCGATTACCAGGTGCCGATCCAGCTGAAGATCGGTGCATCGCGCGTCTACGATGACGTCCGCATGGCTGCCAAGTGCGGCCCGGACATCATCTACCTCGACGGCGCCGAAGGCGGCACCGCTGCTGGGCCGCACCTCGCGACTGAAGAGACGGGCATTCCGCTGATGGCGGCGATCCCGGAAGCTCGCCGCGCACTTGAGGATGTTGGCCTTGCCGACGAGATTGATCTCGTCGTCGCTGGCGGCATCCGCAACGGTGGCGACGTGGCCAAGTGCCTCTCGCTCGGTGCAAAGGCCGTCGCGATGGGTTACGGCCCGCTGATCGCGATGAACTGCAACAAGGAGATCGAGGGCGTAACCGACTACATGGGTGCTCACGGCGTTGAGGCAGGCGAGTGTTACCACTGCCACACCGGTCGTTGCCCAGTAGGCATCGCAACTCAGGACCCTGAGCTGCGTAAGCGCCTCGTCGTTGATGAAGCCGCCGAGCGGGTTTACAACTACCTCCATACGCTGACGCTGGAAGTCCAGCTGCTGGCACGCGCCTGCGGCAAGACCGACATTCACAGCCTTGAGCCAGAAGACCTCTGCGCTCTGACTGTTGAAGCGGCAGCGATGGCGAAGGTGCCGCTGGCCGGCACCGAGTACATCCCAGGTGTAACTGAGGACCGCACGCTTCAGGAGATGAAGCAGATGCTCGAAAGCCACCTCGAGGGCCAGGCGCAGCAGTTTGTTGGGCAGCCAGGCCACACCGTCGCGGCACAGGACTGAAGAGGAGATTGTCAATGAGCAACGACCACAGCGTTTCCAACCCACGCAAGGACCCGGAGAAGATCGTCTCGATCGACTCCGAGTACTTGACCGGCAAGCGGTTCGATTACCAGGAGGACATCTCGGTAATCGATGACGTTGACCTCCAGGAATCGACACCGGGCGGCGACATCAACTGGCTCGAAGACATCACGATGCTGGAAGAGGACGGCACGCCCGCAGTCTTCGACCGCTACTCGAACTCGTTCCTGAAGATCTACTACGACGTCCCTGTAGGGCGCGAGGATGAGATCGCGCGCAAGGTGCTGATCAAGCACCTGCAGTCGGGCAACTCATACGGCACGGTGCTGAAAGAGCGCTACGCCAAGTTCGCGCAGCCAGAGCTCGGCCCATGGGTCAAGGGTTCAAAGACGGTTGGCGACAACTACGTGCCGCCGGTCCTTGAGGGCTGGGAAGCACCAGAAGGCCACTAGTACCGCTCTCGATGGCGCGGCCGCTTTAGCGCGGCGCGCCACCGAGCGCAGTGGCAACGTCGGCTGCTGCTTCGAGCAGCGCCGGGATCACGGCCACGCGACGTTTCGCTGTCAGGCGTGACTCTGGGCCCTGTAGCCCAAGGATTGCGATCAGCCGCCCGCCGGCGCTGATGATCGGTACGGCGAGAGCAGCTAGATCGTCTTCGCGTTCGCCGACCGCCTCGGCGTAGCCTCCGGCGCGAGCGGCCTTGACGACGGCGGCGAGCTCTTTACGCTGGGTAATCGTGCGCTCGGTGTAGATCGTCAGCTCGCCCTCTGGAAGCGGCGCGTCACCGAAGGCGAGCATCACCTTGCCGGTTGCAGTCGCGTGGGCGACGCTCGGCCGCCCGAGCTGCGCGACGCTTACAACGCTGCCAGCCCCAGGGACGAACTCAACCGTGACCGACTCACCACCGGCCGAGACAGAGAGCGTGACCGTTTCGCCTGTTTCAGCAGCCAACTGGCGCATCGCCGGCCGCGCGAGCTCGCGCACGTCGAGCGCAGCGAGCGCGTGATCGGCAAGCGCGACGAGGTGGAGGCCCAGCCGCCAGGGGCCGTCACTTGCAACGCGATCTACCAGTCCGGCAGCCCGCAGCGTGCCAAGCAGACGCGATGCATTACTTGGGTTTACGCCCAATTGGCGGGCCAATTCGTTGGTTCCTAGGCCATCCGGTGCGGCCGCCAAGAGATCGAGCAGCGTTGCCGCACGGGCAACCGCTGCAACGGGGCGCATCGCAGTTGGCTTCCCGTCCGGTTGGCTTGTAGAGTCAGGGAACAAGTTAGGCAATGGTATTGCCTATACGGCAACTACACAAGGAGCCTTAAGAATGTCAGCCAGTCTGCCCGCATCAGTCGACTACCTCGTAATCGGCGCCGGAGTCCACGGACTCTCAACCGCTCGCTCGCTCGCAGAGCGCGGCGAAGAAGTGCTCGTGATCGACAAGAGCAAAGTCGCCGCCGGTGCCTCCGGCATCGCCTGCGGCGTCGTTCGCAACAACTACTACCAGCCAGCAATGGCCGAACTGATGGCGGCCTGCGTCGAAATGTGGGAGGCCGACGCTGAGGTTTTGAACTACCACAGCTCCGGCTACATCGCGCTCGGGCCTGAGTCCCAGCGCGGCGACCTTGAAGAGGTCTTTGAGCGCCAGCAGCGGATCGGTTACGACTCCGAGCTGCACACCGGCGAGGCCGATGTGATGGCCCACATGAAGACGCTCTACCCCGACTGGCGCGCGCCAGGGCTGACCGTCTGTCTACACGAACACGTCGGGGGATTCGCCTTCAACAAGGAATCGATGCATGGACTTGCCGACCTCGGCCGCGCAGCCGGCGCCTCGATCATCGAAGGGGTCGAAGTGACCGGCTTCGTCCGCGACGGCTCAGGCGCAGTGACGAGCGTTCAAACCAGCTCCGGTGAAATTGCGATCGGCAAAGAGGTAGTCGTCGCAGTTGGGCCATGGATCGCAGGAATGTGGGAGATGCTCGAGCTGCCAGACCGCCTCGACGTGCGCCAGCCAGACGGTTCGCTCACCGAAGACCTTCCGATGTGGACCTACTGGTACCTGCAGGAAGGCGAGCTCGGCCTCCCGCCGGAGACGCTCGATACGGCGGCCGGCAAGCCATCACCGGTGCTGCACGTTGACAGTGATGCGCCGCTCCACGCTGACGATGGAACGCTGATCACCGACGAGCCTTGGGGCGTCTACTTCAAGCCCGACCGCAAGAGCGTGCAGGGTGGCGCAGCGCCGATCCAGCTCGGTACTGAGTTTGATGTTGACCCTTACCCGACCGGCACCGTTAACGATGACTTTGGCCAGATGTGGGCATCATCGCTCTCGCACTGCTTGGAGCGCTTCGAGGGAACGAGCTCGAAGTTCATCGACACCCGCTCCGGCGGCGTCGGCGCGTTCACGGTTGACAACTTCCCGGTATTCGACCGGATGGCGCCAAACGTCTTCGTAGCCGCCGACTCAAACCACGGTTACAAGATGCTCGCCGTTGGCCGCGAGATCGCCAGCGTCCTGGTCGGCGAGCACTCAACGCTGCTTGCGCCGTTCAGCTACGAGCGCTTCTCGACCGGCGACCTGCACCCGGTATCGAACAGCCCTTACCCCTGGAGCTGATCTAGGCGCTGCTGCCAGACCGGCGCGCGCACAGGCGCGCCGGCAGGCAGCCCGTCGCCGACCCATTCGCTGACGGCACGGATGCCGTGAAGTGAGCCAACAAGCCACACCTCTTTGCCGGCCAGATCGCTTGGCGTAGGCAGCACGTAGCGGACCTCAATGCGGTCCTCGGCGGCGAGCTCCAGCACTAGGCGGCGTGTAATCCCAGGCAGGGCCGGAGTCTCGTCGGGAACGGCGCAGAGCCTCTCCCCCTCCCACCACAGCAGACTGGAGTAGGCCCCCTCGATTAAGTGGCCTTGCCCGTCGCTGAGCACAGCCTCGCCCGCTCCGTGCTCGCGAGCCTGAGCGCGCAGTTCTCCGAGCAGCTCCAGCTCTGGGCCCTTGCGGCGCGGCAGCTGTCGCGGATCTGGCTCAGGCATAAGCCAGGCAACGACAGTTTCCTCGCGCGGCGGCGCTGGGCGCAGAGCCAGCGTTAGCTCACTGTCGCTGAGCAGGTCAACGCGCGGGAACCAGCGCCCGGCTTCTGGCATCAGCGAAGCGAGCGCGTCCCAAGCGGCCTCGGGTTCGGACGCGTCGCCAATCTCCGCCGCGCCGGCGAGGAAGCGCTCGCGATGGAGGTCTAACCGCGTGCTAAGTCCCTCCTCGAGCAGCCACGAATCGGCGAGAGCGACCGCCGCGGCGGTCGGCTCCGCAGCCTCCCAGCGGGCAGCAGCCTTGTCCCAGCGATAGAGAACACTCACTGCGCTGAAGCCAGCGGGGCGCTGGCCTTAATTGTTCCGCCCGCCGCCTCGACAAGCGGCCGCGTCTTCAGCAGCATCTCCTCGTACTCGGCCTCCGGGTCGGAGGCAGCGACGATCGCCCCTCCAGCGCCGATTGTTACGCCCTCAGGCGTTGACACAATCGTGCGGATAACGACGCTGAGGTCGGCGCTGCCGTTGACCGAGAGGTAACCGAGCGCGCCGGAGTAGATGCCGCGCGGGCGATCCTCAAGCCGGTCGATGATCTCAAGTGTGCGCAGCTTCGGCGCACCGGTCATCGAGCCAGCAGGGAAGCAGGCACAGACGGCATCAAGCGCGCTGCTGCCTTGCCGCAGCTGCCCGCGGATGATCGAAACAAGCTGGTGAACGGTCGCGTAGCGCTCGACGACCATCAGCGCCGTCACGTGAACGCTGCCGAGCTCGCAGACACGCCCGAGGTCGTTGCGGACGAGGTCGGCGATCATCAGGTTTTCAGCACGCGTTTTCTCGTCGGCCTGCAGCGCCTCGGCGCGGCGCGCGTCCTCGACAGCGTCGCTGCTGCGCTCACAGGTTCCCTTAATCGGCTTCGATTCAACGACGCCTTCCGAGCTAACACTGAGAAAGCGTTCCGGCGATGAGCTCAGCACAGATAGCTCGCCAAAACGCAGCAGCGCCGCGTAAGGCGCCGGGTTACCGGCGCGCAGACGCCGGTAAGTCGCGAGCGGGTCGATCGCGTCCGGCGAGCTGAGCTCAGTCGTAAGACATACCTCGTAACTCTCGCCCTCTTGAATCAGGCGGCGTGACTGGGCGATCCGTTCGAGGTACTCGGATCGCTCCTCGCGCGCTCTGAAGACGGTCGGCGCGGGAGCAGGCGGCGCTGGGGGCGCCGCTTCAACGCCGAGCACGCGCAACGCCTCGGTTGTGCTCCTCAGCCACAGTTCAGCCGCCTCGGCTCCACCACCGTCGGCCAGAGCGAGCAGGTGGACGCGGCGCTCGTGGTGGTCGAAGGCAATCACGCGGTCGCAGAAGAGCAGCCCTGCGTCGGGCTGCTCCGAGCTATGTGTCTGTGTTGCGCCGCACTCGCCGCCAAGCTCGTATCCGAGATAACCGGCAAAGCCGCCGATGAAACCGAATGGCAACTTCGGCCCTTCAGCCCGCAGCCGCTCAAGCTCGGCGGCGCAATAATCGAAGATCGAGCCCTGCTGCTCGCAGATAGTGCCGTCGCTCTGTTCGACGCGGATCGTCCGTGCTTCGCTGTCGGCGCTGACGATCTGGCCGAGCGGCCCATCGGCGGTTGCGATGAATGAAAAACGCGCGAGGCCAGGTTCGGCGCGCGCGCTGTCAAGCCAGACTGCGTGCTCGCGGTCGCCGTAGCGCTGCTCGAAGACGGTCTCCGGCTCGCACCACTCGCCGAGCCGCAGGTGGTGAACGGCGATCTTCGAGCGCTCGCGCGGCGGCGCTGGCGCTGGTGACGAGACGAGCGCCGCCGACGCTTTCGCTGGGCGCAGCTTCGCGAGCGGGCGCTCAAGTCGCATCAACGAGAGGTTGCGGAAGTTTTCGATCAGCTTCAGCCCGTCCTCAGTGCAGACCGACTCGGGGTGAAACTGGACGCCCCAGAGCGGCCGCTCGCGGTGCTCGAGTCCCATCACCACGCCACCTCGGCTGCGCGCAATGACGCGCAGCTGCTGGGGCACTTCGCTGACGACCAGCGAGTGGTAGCGGACGGCCATGAAGGGCTGCGGCAATCCGGCAAAGAGCCCCTCCTGCTCGTGCTGCACAGCGCTGAGGCGGCCGTGGAAGAGCTCGCGCGCGTAATCGATCTTGCCGCCGCAAACATGCGCCAAGGCCTGGTGACCAAGGCAGACGCCTAGCACCGGAATCCCCGACTGGTCGAGCGCCGCGAGAGAGATTCCCACGTCACGGGCGCGCTCTGGTCGCCCCGGCCCCGGTGAGATCACGACGTTGTCGAACTGCTCGCTGGCCAGCAAGTCGCCCCAACTTGCCTCGTCGTTACGAACGACGAGCGGCTCTACCCCATTCACCTCTCCGAGCAGATGGAAGAGGTTGTAGGTGTAGGAGTCGTAATTGTCGATTAGCAGCGTGCGCATCGGTTCCCGCGGCGCCACGACGGCCTTTCGTGGCAGGTCTTGAGTAGCAAGCAGAGCCTAACGTGATTCCGCGACGAAGCGCCTCAGCGGCTCGCTCCGCCGGGCGGGTTTGGCCAGCCACGTGCGATCGTGACCGGCGTGCCTGCCTTGGCGAACCTTGCCAGCAGCTTCAGGGCCGAATTGCTGAGGCGAACGCAGCCGTGTGAGCGGGCGCTACCGAGCGGGTCTGCCAGCAGCGAGCCGGCGCGACCGTGGATCGCGATTCGCCCCGGGCCGCCGTCGTAGCTCCGGAGAACGTTTGAGAAGGCCGTGAGGTGAAGCGCGAATGGGCCGATGTTTGAGCCGCGCGGCGACTGGGCGCGCTCGTAGATCGCGAAGATGCCTCGCGGAGTTGGAGTTGCAGCTTTGCCAATGACGACCCGCGTGGTGAAGATAATCTTGCCGGCAACTCGCAGGCGCAGCTTGCGTGCGCGTAGCGAGATTTCAACCCGCGAGCTCGTCGTTAAGATCCGCGCGTGGTCGGCGAGGATCCATCCCGATGAACCGTTCGGGCGAATCGGCAGCATCAACTTCAGCCAGAGCCGCCCGCTGGCGTCGCGCTTCGACGCCGCGATCAGCAGCACGGCACGGCTACCGGTCCACGACGTGTCAGCGCGGGCCGTTGCCACAGCTTTTCCGCCGCCTGGCTTGGCGTAAACCGGAGCGTCGTTCAGCAGCGTCGCGGTTGAGGCGAGCCGGCTACTGGGCGCCGGCGGATCGCCGGCGACAGGCGAAGCCAGCGCAGAGGCCGGAGCGGCTAGGCAAACCAGGGCAGCGCTGAGCGCGACCCTGCCGGCGCGGCTCATCCGGTGATACCGCCGCCACTCGGCGAGAGGCGGGTGGCGCCGGATACGGAAGTGACGTTAGAGCCACTGGCCGTTGCCCTCGGCCTCGTTGTGCCTCCTGATTTCACTATCGCAATGTAGCTGACCGTCTTCGCGGTCGCGGCACTTGCCGCGCTGAAAGCCTTGGCGCCCTTTGAAGCGATCCCTGGTGCAAGGTTGCCGACGGCCCAGCAGACTATTCCCTTGGTCTTGCGGCCGCCGCCCCCAGCACTCACAAAGCGCAGCGGCGACGGAAGCTTCGAGCAGACGAGCACCGAATTGGCAAAAGCCTTCGAACGGTTACGGACCTTGAAGCTAATCCGCACCTTGCTGCCAACGCTCGGGTGCGCGTTCGAGGTCGCGGCGCTGATCGAAATCCTTGACCTGTCGACCTCGACGAAAGCGTTGCTGCTCTCGGAGTTGGTCGGTCGACCTTCGGCCTCGGCGTAAACGCTGTTTGTTACATCCCCGCCCGGAACCATCAGCTTCAGCCTGATCGTCGCCTTTGCGCCCTCTTTGAGCGTTCCAAGGCTGCACTTGAGCCCGCTGCACTTGCCTTGGCTGGGCGTTATCGAAACGAGCTTGTAGCTGCCCTTTGGAACGTCCTTAAGGTCAACGCTCGCGGCGGTAGCGCTGCCGCTGTTGGTGACCGTGATCAGATAGCTGATCGGCGCTGACGAATGCGGGTCAACGGTCGTCAGCGTCTTCGAGATTGAGAGATAGGCACCGTCCTTGCCGCCGCTGATCTCAATCGAAGCGCTGGCGCTGTTGTTCTTTTCGTTCTTGTCGCGCTCAGCGCCCGGAACGAGGTCGGCGCTGTTGGTCATCGTTGAGTTTGGCTGGGCGCTCGATACCTTGGCCGTGATCTGAACGATCGCCGTGCCTCCAGGGACAATGTCGCCGAGCGGGCAGGTGACCTTTCGCTCGACGATCTTGCATCCCTTGGCGTCGGTCGAATAGGCCGCGGTCGGCGTCATCCCTTGAGGCAAATCGTCAACGATTTCGGCGCCGGTCGAAGTTGAGGGACCTGCGTTAGCGACCGTTAGCGTGAATGTGAGGCTGCCGCCAGGCGCAAGGCTCGCGGCGCTCGCGGTCTTCGTAATCGAAAGTTCCGCTACCGGCGCAGCGACAAGCGGAGTGATGTCGGTGTTGTTGCTTGAAACCGGGTCATCAACGCTGGTACTGACCGATGCCGTGACTTGCTTCTGCGAGTTGTCGGCTGAATCTGAGACCCGCACCCGGATCGTCGTGACCGCCGAAGCAGCGTTGGCAATCGTGCCCAGCGCGCAGGTGACCGTCTGCCCGGAGATCGTGCAGCCCGCCGGTGCGGCAATCGGAGTCATCTGCGACGGGATCGTCGCGATCAGCTGAGAATTGGCCGCTGCGGTAGGCCCATTGTTTGTTGTCGTGAAGACGAACTCGCCATCGTCTCCAGCCTCAATCTCGGCTGGCCCATTGACCTTGGCGGCTAGATCGGCTGCCGGCGTAACGGTGACGGTTGCCTCGTCGGCGTTGTTCGACGGGTTCGGATCGTCGGTCAGCGAGGAAACCTCAGCGCGGTTGACCGACTTGCGGTCGGCCGCGGCAACGTCGGCAAGGGGGCTTGCGGTGATCGTCACGCTGCGCTGAGCGGACGCTGCCGTGCTGCCGCTCCAGAGGCATGAGATCTCCTGCGCGGTCCGCGTGCAGGCGCCGCCGGACGATGGAGTCGCGACAGCCGAGCCTGCGTCGATCGCGTCCGGAAGGCTGTCCTGCACCTGCACGTTGCTGGCCGGTCCGGGGCCGTTGTTGGTCGCGGTCAGCGTGTAAGTGATCGGGTCTCCGGGGTTGGCGACAGCGACTGAGGCCGACTTCGTTAGCGCCAAGTCGGCCAACGGGCGGACTTCAACGGAAGCGGTGTCGGTCGGCGGACTTGAAGTCACGTCCGAGTTGGCAGTGGCAGAGTTCGTCACAGTTGTGCCAGCAATCGAATCTTGGGCTCGCGCACGGATCGTGATCCCCACCTCGCCGTTGACTGCCAGCGTGCCGAGAGCGCAGCTGACCGTCGTAGTGCCGCTCGCCCCGGCCGCAGAGCTGCAGCTGCCAGCCGTCGAAGTGGCAGAGACGAAGTCGAGCCCGGCTGGGAGCGTGTCGACAACCGTCGTGCCGGTTCCCGCCGAGGGGCCGCTGTTGCGGGCCAGCAGGTTGAAGGTCACGAGCGAGCCAGCGCTCACTTCGCTCTCTTCGACCGACTTGTTGAGCACGAGCGTCGCCAGCGGCGCCAACGGCACGCCGGCCGTTGAGGCGTCATTGAGGAGCGCTGGACTATTTGAATCGGTCGGCTGACCGCCGCCTGAAACGCTGCCGGTGTTGAGCACCGAACTGCCGAGCGTGTAATTGGCGACGACCGTTATCGGTGGGTACGACGCACCCGGCGCCAGCACGTCGGAGCGCGTGCAAGGCGAGAGCGAGCTGGGGCAGCTCCAGCCGCTGCCAGACATCGTGTAAGCGCCGGTAAACCCGCCGCCCCTGACATCGCCGACCGTGACCGTGCCGACCGTCGGCAGCGTCCCTTGATTAGAGACTGTGAGGGCGAAGGTGTACGCACCGCCAGCAGAGCTAGTGATCGTCTTGACGATTCCCGGATCCGGGTAGGTGACGGTCGTCTCGGCCGAGGCTACGGTCGAGATTGGCAGGCCGAGATCAGGTGAGACGAAATTCAGCGTGGCCGTGTTGGTAACCACGTCGCCGAGCGGACGATCAGCGTTGATCGTCGCGTCGAACGTCACGCTGGCCGACGCGCCGGACGCCAGCGTTCCGCCATCGGTGGATGTTGCTCCGCTGCCAAGCCTTGCTGTAATTGTGCCGCCTACGTTGGTCGCGTTACCGCTGCCGGACGAGACTGATGGGCCGGCGCTAAGCGTGAGCGCTCCCGGGATTGGATCGGTGAGCTGGACGTTCGTTGCGTTCGCAGCGCCATTGTTGGTCGCCGTCATTGTGTAGCGAACTGTGGCGCCGGGCTCAGCCGCGCCGCCGCCTACGATCTCTGCCGTCTTTGTCAGCGCGACGTTCGGCGAGAAGAGCTCGGTAGCAAAGGTGATCGCCTGCGGCAGGTAAGTGTCACCGGTCGTCTTCGCCTTCAGAATTGCTGTCGTCGCGCCATTGCCGAGGATGCCATCGGCGGCAAAGAAGCTCGAGTCGTAGCCGAGCTGATTCTTCCAGTCGGGGCTCTTGGTCGTGACGAGCGATCCAAGGTTTGCAATCGTTGAGTTCTCAGTGTTGTTGTCAGGGTGGACCGCGTCGACAAGGCGCTGGTCGTTGAGCGTCAGATAATCACCGGTCACGCCAGCGTCGCCCTCGTAGGCAACAACACCAACTGCTGTCTTCACGGCGCCGCTTGAAGGCGTTTTGAAGCCGGTCAGCGGAATCTCTACGAGCGCCTGGCCAGCGACTTTGAGAAAGCCATCGGAGACCGCGAGGTTGCGGAGCGGCTCATCCGCGTCGGCGTAGGCGACGACAAGCGTCCAGCCAGCGGAGCGATTGCCTCCTGTGCCGGCCTGAACGTTGGCGACCGTGTAAGCACCCGGCCCAGCAGCCCGAACCAGCGAGGTTACGTCGGCGAAGGCGCCGTACTCCTTGGTCGTAGTTTGATCGGCGGTGCTGGCGGTAACGGCGGTCGAAATCGATGCGCCCGGTGCAGTTAGAAGCACTTGACCTATTGCTGCAGCGTTAGGCGCAGCTGTTGGCGCCCCGACGAAACCGTTTGTGCCTTTGATCACGTCACCGCGGCTCGTGTCGGCAGTCCAGTAAAGGCCAGCGAAGAGAACCTCGTAACCGCTCGGAAGCACAAGGTCCGCGCTCGACGAGTTAAAGGTCGAGGGATCACTGTCAACGTCGAGCATCCGCATGTCCAGCGAGTTGTTGTTGCGGGCGTTTAGCCCAGCGCGGGCCTGGTTGCACTGTGTATTGAGGCCGGCGTCCACGGTGTTCGTGGGGCACTGCAAGAGAGTGTTTGCCGCAGCCGTGATCTGACCATTGACGTTGGTCGAGAAACGCGGCGCAAACGGTCGCTCAGCGGCGTTGGCTGCTGCCAGCGGCAGAAGAGCGAGCAGGATTGTTGTGAGAGTTACGATCTTTTTGGTCATTGAGTCAAACACAATAACTCTTGCCGAGAGCTATTGGAATCAGAACTTTAGAGCAGTTCAGCTAGCTGCCGCCTCAGTACCCTCTGCCCGATGAGCGCCCTCGATCCAGCCCTGATCCACGCCTTAAACGTCCGCCTAGTCGACCATGACGAGATCGGCATCAGCCCGGCCGACCACGCTGTGGTTCAGGTCTCGACGATCGCCGCGCTGCTGGACCGCCAATACGACGGCGACGCCACGATCGGTGAACTTCTTACCGCTGGGGATTTGGGCGTTGGCACGCTCAACGGGCTCGACGGCGAACTGATCATCGTTGACGGCGAGGCCTGGCAGGCGCCGGCGGAAGAGCCGGTGCGCCGCGTTGCTGACGATGAGCTCACGCCCTTCGCTGTCGTGACGCGCTTCATCACCGACGAGATCGTCGAGATTGAAGCTCCGCTCGAGCACGCAGAGCTGATCGCGCTGATGGAGCAACATGCGCCGCCGAAGAGCGGCTGCGACGCGGTGCGGATCGACGGCATCTTCCCCGCGCTCCACCTCCGCTCAGTCCACGGGCAGACGAAGCCCTACCCCGCGTTTGAGCAGATCGCGGCCAACCAAACCGAATGGCACTACGAGAACCTGCGCGGCACGGTCGTAGGCTTCCGCTTCCCTCACGCCGCCGACTCAGTCGAGATGGCCGGCCACCACCTGCACTTCATCAGCGACGACCGCAGCAAGGCAGGCCACGTGCTCGAATGCTCTGCTGGACCGGCGACGCTAAGGATTGAAACCGTTCGCGAGATGCGCCTTGAACTACCGCCTGGGGTAGAACTTCCCGGCCCAGACGAGCGGCCGAGCGAGCAGCGCCTACGCGAGGTTGAGGGCGGTTAGCTCGCAACGAACTACTTGGCAGCGACTGGCGACTTGCCGTTCCAGCCGCTCCAGAGCGTGCGCGGGAACCCGGTGACTTTTGGGTGTGCCGCAAAACCGGCAGGCTTGACCGCGAGGCTGCGTGAAATCGTGCGCAGAAGGTCATAGTGATCAAAGCTCCCCTCGACCGTTGTTCCACCTTTGATCAGCGGCGAAAGCATTAGGGCGCCAACGCGACCGCCGCCAGCGGTGGCCTGATCATCGCCATACCACGGTCGGTCGGAGCAGCAGGCGCTGTTGTCAACGTACTCGCCACTTGACGCCGACTGGTCAGCAGTAATGATGATCGCCCCGCCAGCCTTGTAGGCCTTGGACGCCATTATCGCCGTTACGGTTCGCCGCAAGAACTGGTTGGCAGGGCCAACCCCCGCGGGCTGGCCGGGAGCGCATGGAGTGCTACTGGCATTCTCGCAAGGGCCTGGGAAAATGAACGAAAGGCCAGCTGCTGAATTACCTGCTGCCAGATCCGTCCCAATCTGCGACGGGCTGCGGACACGATCAGCGCAGTTTGAGGCTTTCGTGAACGACTCGAAGACTGGGAACGGAATCGGCCCCGTCTCCAGCGGCATGCCAACGACTGGTGACTGGCAGATTTCAGCTGCTCCGCCCGGCAGCCGGTCTGTAACTCCGGCATAAAGTCGAGACTGCCGCTTCGCGACTCTCACGCGATCGAGGACCGTGTTGTAACTGGCGCCGTAGCCGCAGCCGCTACCAACTGCCTGTTCGTAGTCATCGGTGTCGCTGCCAGCAATCTGCTCAAAGGACGGGCAGCCGAGCCGTGTCTGCGCCGTTGCGCCTTGGCCGCTCACCAAGGCGATTGTGTTCGCTAGCTGACCACGCGTCACAGCAAAAAGGTCCGGAATCAAAACCCCTTTCTTTGTCAGGGTTGTCGCGAGATAAGGAGCCTCGGCGCTGGCCTTGGCTGTCGCTGCCCCACCAACGTCGTAGAGCTGCTCGAAGCTCTGGTCTGAAAGGACGATCGTCCAGACGCTGGTCAATGCCGGCGTTAGATACGGGTCTGGTTCATCGCCGCCGCCGCCACTGCCGCCACCACCGCCACCGCCCGAACTGGGCGACTCGGTGACCGTCGTGTAGTCGGTTGTCGAAGTCTCTTCCAGCAAGAGGTCGGTTGAGGCCGTCTCCTCGGGCAATGCACCCAAATCTGTCGCTGAGCCGCTGTCTGGAGATAGCGGGCTGCTGGCATCAGCGCTGCTTGAGGGCGAGCCAGCCAGCAGGTATTGGTTTTGCGAACCGCCGTTCATCGATGCCGCGCCCGCCCAGGCACCAAGCCCAAGCACGAACGCAAAGACAACTACAGCGAGTTGGAGCGAAACCTCGAGCCCTGGCAGGAGGACCAACCGGCGACCTCCCAGGAGGCTTGCGCGGCCGGTCACGCTCGGCGGCGCCATTGGCGCTACCGCTGCAGCGGCCAATAGCTGCGCGGGATCATGGCCAACGCCGGCATGCTTTGCACCGCAACTGAGACAGTAACTTTGGTCAGCAGCGAGAGCTGAGCCACAACCGGCACAGTTTTCGGGAACTGGAGGGGTGTCAGGAAACTGGCTCAATCTAGTACCTCACAGTGAAGGCCGAACAGGGCAATCGTGTGAAAATGATGCAAACAGAGCTTCGCGTCGCTCAGTGCGCGGTCTGCTGAAATCCAATTAGCTGCGCGCCACAGGACCAGCAGTAGACAGCGCCGCGACTGTGAGGAGCACGGCAGCTTGGGCATTCACCGGCCGCGCCTCCCTCGTTGAGACGGAGTAGTCGCTCGCTTTCCGCGAGCTCAGCATCGACTTCTTGAAGCCTCGAAGCCATCCGGATCAGGACGTCGAGCCGGAAGTGATCGCGGATCGCCATTTCGTATGTCAGCCCGCCGAGATCCCACTGGAGGTCGGCAAGTTGACGCGAAAGTTCCGCCTGCCGAGCGCGTAAGGCGCCAAGGTCTGCGCCTGGCCTCGTCGGCGGCAATGGAGCGCCGGTACCACTGGGGCCAACCGCGGGAGCCATCGGCTGACCCGCCGCGGGAGGGTCAGGGATCACCGCTGGCGAGAGTGCTGATGGTTGAGCTTGCTGGGCAGAGACTGAGCTCGGCGTGACCGGCACAGGGCCGGGAGGTGGAACCGGTGGCACGCTTGCCACAGGGAGCGCGTCGCCTGCGCGCGATCGGGGGAATAGCCGGTCGACGATGCTCACTTGATTACCGTACCTTCGCTGCCGCCGCCGGGGGCCTTGTTGTCGGTTGGCGGAGGGGCACCGCCGGTACCAACCTCGTCTGGAAGCTTCTTCGATTTCTTGCTGTAGTCCTCAGGCGACGCGTTCTGGAGATCCTGCAGTGCCGGGTCTTCCGCAGCCCCTCCGCCTGCCGCGCCAGCGTCGTCCGTCCCTCCGCCGCCTCCGTCTGCCGTGGTTGAAACTTCAATCACTTTCGCGTCCGGGAAGTCACCAGAGAGCTCCTTCGCTGCCTTTGTAGCCGCTGCCTTCGTCGCATATACGCCCGAGTAAACGACCCACGCTCCTGCGTCAAGACTGGCATAGTTATCGGAGTCGAGGATTCCAACGTCGGTCGCGCCATTCGCGCTGGCGTCGGCCTTAGCCTGATTGATCGCCGCGACGTTAGCTCCTTCCTTGGTGAAGCTTTCAAGCTCGACCGTCCAAGCGTCTTCACCGCTCCAGCCATCGGCGAGCGCGCTACCCACAGCAGCAGCAGCGCCAGCGCCAGCGCCGACGAGTACTGGCTGCTGATCGGAAGAACTGCCCTTGCCGATCACTGCGCCGAGCAGTACTGCCAAGAGCAGCAAGCCGATCGCGACTGCCGCCCCGAGTGGCGAGATCGCCCGAGCTTCCTCGCGCGGTGGCGGCGACTGAGCGGACGCGGCGGCCGCGCCTGCGGCCAGTGGGGCTGCTGCGGACGGCCCGAGCAATTCGCGGTATTCGACGCGCGCTTCGGCGCGCCGCTCACCACAGTTGACGCAGTAGCGCTGATCGGAGGCCAGCTCGACCCCGCAGCGGCGGCAAGATTCACCCACCTCACCCAGTGTCTGCGTCACCGCTGCTCCGCTCAGTGGCGACTGCGTCTCGATGTCGGTCACTGTAGCTCCGTTACTTGAGCATTCGCGTTCAGCTTTGCGCCCTTCGGGCTGCCAATGAAGAAGACCGTGAACTTGCCCGACTTGTCTGCCTTGATCTTGTTAATTATTCCTCGGCCGATCGCCACGACCTTGCCCGCCCTTTCACCGACAACCGAAACTAGAATCTTTCGCTGTTCCTCGCCGGTCGTATTCCTTACCTTGCCGACGGCGGCAAGTCCGTTGACCGGATCTTCGGCCAGACCGATCGACTCGATCGTTAGCTTTGGCGGGTTAATATTCAACTTGGAGTCCGAAGCTCCGACCTTGACATCGACTTTCGCCGGTGGCTCTGAGGCGAATACCTGATCATTGACCCAGTAAATCTTACTGTCTGCCGGCACGACGCTGGCGTGCGTCAAGGTCCGCTGCAGGCCGGCAGTTCCGTTTGTGAACAACAGCTCCCCCGACTTGCTCTTGACGTCGATGATGACCGGAACGTCGAGCTGCGGCTTCGAGGCCTTATTGCGCAGCTCGACCGCTACGGCGGAACCGTTTTCGTCGGTGATCAGCGCGACGTCGCCTGCGCTGACGTTGGTGTTAGCGGCGCCCGCATTCACGCCCTTCTCTTCCTGAAGCGTGCCAGCGCTGCTCGCAAGCTTTTCATTCTTGCTCTGCGAGCTTTCGCATGCGCTCAACGTGACCGCAAGAGGAGCCGTGAGCGCGACGAGTGCCACAAGGGCGAGCGGCAGACTCATCCGAAGCTCCCTGCGACGTAATCTGCCGTGCGCGCTTCGCGCGGGTTTGAGAAGAGCTGCTCGCCATCGCCAAACTCGACGAGATCACCGAGGTACATGAAACCGACCTTGTCGGCAATTCGCCGCGCCTGCTGAAGGTTGTGCGTGACGATCACCACCGCCACCTCGGAGCGGAGTTTGACGATCAACTGCTCGATCGTCTCCGTCGACTTTGGATCGAGCGCAGAGCAGGGCTCGTCCAGCAACAAAACCTCCGGCTGCGCGGCGAGCGAACGCGCGATGCATAGCCGCTGCTGTTGCCCGCCGGAGAGCCGCAGCGCAGGGTGGTCTAGATTCGATTCAACTTCAGCCAAGAGGCCTGCTCGGTCAAGCGCTTGTCGTACCGGCTCCATTAGGGCTGACTTGCGAGGTTTGCGGTTGGCCCCTTCGCGCAGCGCGTAGGCGACGTTGTCGAAGATGCTCATCGGGAACGGGTTGGGCTGCTGAAAGACCATTGAGACGCGGCGGCGCAGTTGGGTCACTTCAATCCGGTCGACGTCCTCATTGTCGAGAAAAATCTGCCCTTCGCGACGGGCTGTCGCGGTCAATTCCGTCAGCCTATTTAGCGATCGCAGCAGCGTTGTCTTGCCGCAACCAGAAGGGCCGATAAGTGCTAGAACCTCACCGCGGCAAACCGGCAGCGAGACCCCCTTGACGGCTTCATTGTCGCCGTAATAGAGGCGGAGATTTTCGGTTCGCATCCGCTCCACGATCGCGCTCGCGGGTAGCGAATCGGAGCGCCGCGTGAGCGGTGCACCGGTCACAGCAGCGGCGGGCGCAGAGGGATCAAGGCGTGGCGGCTCAACGATTGTTGGCTCTTCGCTGACAACGATCCGGCGTACCGGCGGAGGCGGCCCCGAATAGGTTGTCTGATCTCCAGGAAGGCTCATCGTGTGGCCGCCGCGCTCGCCGATTTGCCGCTACGGGCAAGTCGGCTGACGAATAGGTTGAGGCCGATCGAGATCATCAACAGAACGAAAGCTGCCGCGTATGCCTTGTCAGGCGCCGCTCCCTCGCCTGCAGGCGAGTTGACGTATGTGTAGCTGGTCAACGTGCCTCCGTTGCCGCGCAGAATGTCCAACCCCGGAATATCGCCGTATCCCTGAATTTGGAGCGAAGCACCAAGCAGCACTACGACGATCGCCGTGTCGCCGGCGATCCGTCCCATCCCCAACACCGTTCCCGTTCCGATTGCCGGGCGAACGGACGGCAACAACACTCGCTGGATCGTCGCCCACTTCGACTTGCCGAGTGCGTAGCTGGCCTCGCGAACATGGCTCGGGATCGCCTGCAGCCCCTCGCGGGTTGCGCCGACGATCAGCGGCAGCGCGATCAGCGACATCATCAGCGCCGCCGTGAAGAACGAGCGCCCGAAGACGGACCCGCCCTCGGCCCGGAAGGACAAGAAACCAAATACCTCCTGTTGGAAGATGATCAGGCCGAAGATCGCGAGCACGATGCTTGGCGTTCCAGCGATGATCTCGACCGCCGACTCGACCGCCCGCGCAAGGCCGAAGGGGCGGCCGTACTCAGTGAGCCAAATTGCCACGGCTACGGAAGCGGGGATCGCAACCAGCGTTCCCATCGTCGTCAGCAGAATCGTCCCAATCAGTGGGTCAAGAAAACCGCCGCTCTTACTTTGGTCGAAGGTTGCGTTTGGCCTTTCAACAAAGAGGTTTGGGCGCAGGAACTCAAGGCCCTTATAGGCCATGAATGCGACGATCGCGAAGGCAATGACGCACGCGGTGATCCCCGCGATCCAGCAAAAGGCCAGCATGATGCGGTCGATCAGCGGCCAAGTGCGGCTCGACTCTACGGCGCTTGTGCGGCCGCCTGTCAGCGAGGCGCTCACGGCCGAATACCGTACTTGCGCATCGGGATCTTCGCCGCCCAGCCAGCCCAGGAAAGAACCGCACTCGACACCAGCAGCAAGAATGCAAAGGCGTAGATCGTCTGCCCAAACGGGATCACGCTCAAACCTTCGGCGTTATCGACGATTGAGGAGGCAAGCGTGCGAACCGGTTCGAAGAAGAAGGTGAGGCCATCGACCGGCTGGGGCACAAAGCTCAGCGATCCCGAGATCATCGAAATCATGATCGCTTCGCCTAGCGCCCTGGCCGCTGCCAAGATCACGGCCGCAATGATCGCGGGACGGACCGTCCGCACCGAAATAGTCCACATGATGCGCCAGCGGTTCACGCCAAGCGCAGCGGCACCCTCGATCCAACCTTTCGGAACCGAGCGAAGCGCATCTACGATGATCGTGATCATGATCGGGACGATCATTACCGTCAAGACCAGCGCGGCGACCGACCACGACGCACCGGTCAGCTGGGTCACGTAGCCAACCGACTCCTTGCGCTCGTCGCTGATCAGGTTGTTAGCGACGAACGGCACCAGCACGAGAATTCCAATCAGCCCGTAGACAACCGAGGGCACCGCCGCGAGCAGGCGGACGACCGGCTCGAGCAGCCGCTCTAGTCGAGGCGGAGCGAACTCGACGATGAAGATCGCTGTGAAGAGGGAGAAGAAGAGGCCAAGAAATACGGCGACGCCGGTCGTCAGAATTGTCCCCCAGAGGAGAGGCCAAACACCGATCTCATAAACATATTCCGATGGCGCCGACGGGGATTTGAAAATATCGCCTAGCTGCGTGTCTGGTTCGCCGGCGCCAAACCAACCGATTCCGTTACTGGCGAACGATGGCCAAGCCTTGGCCAATACGAAGATGACCATCCCTGCGCAGAGAGCGAGAACCATGGCCCCAACGAGACCTAGCAGCAGTTCTGCGCGCCGGTCAACGGAGCTGCCTGATCTACGCCCCTGGCGACCGGTTGGCTGCTGGAATTGATCCTGCGAGGGCTGCTGAGGCGGCGCGGTAGTAGCTGCCATAAAAGCTCAGACTATGCCGGTACCCAGCCCCGCGCGACGATCCGCTGGCCACTTGAGCCACGGACCCACGAAAGGAAGCTGGCGGCGGCACCGGTAGGTTTTCCTCGGGTGACCATCCAGAAGTTACGAGTTCCCTCGTACTGCGCGGATTTCGCGTTGCGCAGAGTGCATGGGACGCCGTTGAACGGGACGACTGAGGTTCCTGCCGTGAACTTGAAGTCAAGGTAAGCAATCGCGTTCTTCGATGAGCGAACCGCCTGCTGAACGAGTCCGTTCGAAGCTTTCTGACTGGCATTTCCTGCCACTCGACGCGACTGCCCCATAAAGATGTTCTGGAAGGCATCGGCCGTACCCGATGCAGGCGTTCTGCTGATCAGCTCGATTGGTCCAGAGATCTTGGACCCAGGCACGTCTTTCCAGTTGCGGACTTGGCCGGAAAAGATCGCCTGCACCGTCGCGCGACTAATGTTGGCAAGCCGGTTGGCCGGGTTGGTTGAGATGCAAACACCGTCGCGGGCGATGCGGTTAAAAACGAGGCCTTTGGGGTCCGAGGCTTGAGGGTCGCGCGAGGAGAGCCCATACGTAACGCGACCCCGAGCGACATCGTTTACACCGATGTCTGAACCGCCTTGGAGGATACGGAACGCGGTGCTGCCCGGGTATCCCTTCGCCAGCGCAACCGCTAGTGGATAGATCGAGGTTGAGCCACTCATCGTCAGAGTTGCAGCACTTGAGGCGGCGGGGACCGCGAGCGTGCAGAGCGTGCCGATTGCTAGTCCTAGGACAAGTTTGCGTGTCATTGTTTGCGATCCGTTCATCGAGCGGTCTAGGTTGATTTACTGACCGCATACTCTGCTGTCGGACAGCTCTGTGCAGGTAACCAGCAGGTATTCAGAATGAAAAGAAGTTGTGAACGCCGCAGCCGCCGGCGCTACGGCCTCTGAGCTTTGGCGGCATACCCCGGTCGTTCACAATTCAGCGAGCAAATTGCGTCACCCTACGACCGTGTATTTACGCCTCTTCCAGGCCGGGGTGCTCGCAGCTGCAACCGCTGCTCTGGCCACGACGATCGCCGCCGCCCCGGCTTCGGCGACGATTTCAAGTGGAGCCTTGATCGACGGCCCCAGTAGCGCGATCCGCGAGCTCGGTGGCAGCGCGATCTCGTCGGATGGAAGCGGCGGCCTCGTTTACCGCAAAGATGTTGACGGCCGCCCCCACATCTTTGCCGCTCAATTTATCGATGGGCGCTGGCTCCCCGCCCAGCAGGTTGACGTCGGTCAACGCTTCGAATCATCGTGGCCCGTGATTGGAGCCGGCAACGATGGCAGGCTGGTAGTTGTTTGGGTTCAAGAGTTCGGGGCAAGCGACCGACTCTTTTCGGCAACACTGCAGCCCGGCTCGCGACGATTCGAAGCGCCGGTGCCGCTAGACCTCTTCGTTGGCGACTCGGCGCTCGGCACGTACCCCGCCATCTCGATGGCCGCAGGCGGCCAAGCCTACGTCGTTTATCGCGTCGTTACAGAATCGTCGCCGACCAGTGCACCTCCTGGGAACGTCCTTGGTGAGTACCGTGTCGCTCGCTACAACGGCCAACTTTGGTCTTCGCTTGGGGCCCCGATAAATCGTTCGCTGGCGTCAGCGCAACCGACTCCAACCGCACGAAACAGACCCCAGATCGGCACCGATCAGCTCGGCAACGCCGTTGTCGCTTGGCAGGAGCTCGACGATGAATTCATTCCGCGCATCTTTGCGCGGCGCGTCTTTGCTTCAGCCACCGGCATAGCGCTGCAGGTCAGCCCGCGCAGTCTCGATGGCAAAATTGTGCGAGCAGGAGCCGATGAGTTCGCGCTCGCGGTTGGGCGCTCCGGTGAGTCGGCGATCGCCTGGCGGCAACTTCCAGCTGACAACGGTGCATTCACGCGTCCGCGCGTCTTGCTCTCACTCTCGCCAGACGTGTATTCAGCCGAGGCAATCGGCTTCGGGGTGCCTCGAGCCGTAGACGGCGGTGGAAGTAATGGGCCAGAGGCGCGGCCGGGTTCGATCTTCACCTCGATTGTCGGCGCCGCGACGATGACAAGCTTCAGCTCCGGGCTAGGTGCCAACTCGACGGCAGCGACCGACACCGACATCGGGACGACAATTCGACTTGACGCCGGAGATTCAACCACCGCGGCCGACCCACGCGGCGTCATTGGCAACAGCGGCGCCGCCGCGTTCGCGTGGAAGCGCAACAGTGGTGTTAGCGGAAGGGTAATGATGCGCGAGCAGCGCGCGGATGGAGTGGAGACCGACCGCTCATTGTCGGCGCCGAAGGGTGGCCAGATCGACTCCTTGATGCTTGCCGGGACTGGACTCGGCGACGGATTGGGGGCTTTCTCTCAAGGAACTGGGGCCGGCAGACAAATCGTCGCCGGGGTCATCGACGCGCCTCCTGACGTCTTCAACGTTCAGACGCCAATCGACTTTGTCCGCAGCCGAACGGTCAGGATCGAGTGGGACCCAGCGCAGAACGCAATCGGCCGCGTTAAGTACTCCGTAATGGTCGATGACGAATTGGTCGCCGAGGAAATCAAGGGCTTGCAGTATTCGCTGAAAACCAGCTCGGTCGAGTCTGGCACGCGGACAATCACGGTGATTGCCACCGACGAAGCTGGGCAGGAGACAACCAGCGTGCCAGGCATTTTGAAGCTCGACCGCAGCGCGCCCAAGGTGAGTCTGCGCAAGTCTGGCCGCAAACTTACGGTGTCGATCTCGGACGGACAGGCCAAGAAGAGCTCCGGCCTCGCCTCCAGCACAACCCAGATCAATTTTGGTGACGGATCACGAAGCTCACGGCGCGGCAGCGTGAATCATCGCTACCGCGCCTCCGGGCGCTATCGCGTGACGGTCACGGCGGCCGACGAGATCGGAAATCGCAGAACTCTTCGGCGCTGGGTAGTGATCCGATGAGACACTCGGTCGTCGCGCTCATTGCTGGCCTGACGGCAGCAGTGTTCACAGCCAGCGCCGCCGCGTATGTAGCGCCCGGCGCTGAGATTCTTTCGGCCTCGATCGAGCGGCTGGAGCAGGGCGATGACAGCACTACGCAGGTCACACTTTCGGCTAGCGGTGAGTACGCATTCTTCACGACTCGAGCAAGCAACTTCTTCGCAGACAACGATGCTGACCCGGCCGGGCAATTTCGCAGCGGCGGCATATTCCGGCGAAACTTGGCCAGCGGTGGTCTTGAACTCGTAGCCTCGGGCGACCTGCGACCGGAGAGTGCGCCAGAGACAATCACCACGCGCGGGGCGCTCAACCCTTCTGTCAGCGCAGATGGTCGCTTTGTCGCCTTTTCAACTGGCTGGCAGTTGACCGCTGCCGACACCAACAGCCACGTTGACGTCTATGTCCGTGACATGAATCTTCCGATCGATGCACCGACAGCCTTCGACCTCGTTTCAGCGCGCGACGGCGGCAGCACACCTGCTTCGTGGCTTGCCCCTGCGGCGGAGTTGGATCGGCCTGGCCGCAACGCTGGGGCTGACGTCTCGTTGGCTCGGGCGATCTCAGCCGACGGTCGCCTCGTCGTCTTCAGAACCAGCGCAGCGAGTGACCTTCCGGCGCGAGTGGGAACCGGCACGCCGAGCGATCAAGTGTTTGTTCGCGATCGCACTTCGAAAACGACGAAGCTAATGACGCGCTCGAAGGTCTCAGGCGATCCGACAGAAGCGAGCTTGATTGTTTCGGCCGTAATCAGTTCCGACGGCTCAACCGTCTTGTGGATCGGCCGCTCAGCGCCCAGCCAAACTGACTTTCTAGACGGCGAAGGATCGAACGCAACCGTCGAACACCTCCTGCTGAGAAGAATTGCCGACGGCGACGGAGCACCGACGCGGCGGATCACCGGAATTTCGGACCTCGATGACCCGCTCTGCGCTGCTGGCTCGACGATCATCGATGACCCTGCACGGACCGGCCCGTGTTACGGTCCGCTGGCCCAAACTGAGGGCCACGTCGGCGGGCTCGTCAGCCAAGTCCCTCAACTAAGCGCAGATGGCCGACAGGCGCTGGTGATCACCAATGCCAGCCCGCGAGCAACCCAGCAGACCGGAAACGCCGGCGACATCTTCCTGATTGACACGTCGGCTGGTACATCGCGTAAGGCAGCAACGACCGAGCTGACTCGCGAGGCACTAAGTGGCGTCGGGGCTTCCGAACCGTTCGAGACAGCGATCCTGTCCGGCGACGGTCGTTGGGTGGTCGCGACAACATTCCGCACATCGTTCCCGCTGCCAGCGTTGCGACTACTCGGCACCCCTCGAGCCACCGCGTCTGCACGCGAGCTTTACCTGATTGACCTGCGCGAGCGGACGGCTGAGAGAATCCTGCGCAGTTACGCGGCTGACGACGTCAACGGGTCGGCATCCTCGTTGCCCTCGATCACCACCGACGGCAGCAAGATCGCCTTCATCTCGGCGGCGACCAACCTCTTCTTCGGTGATGCCAACGGGCGCAGCGACGCATTCTTAGTCACTCGCACCGATCCTCCTGTCGCTGAACCACCGATTCCCGAGCCTGTCGATCCAGAGCCGACACCGGAACCAATTGAGCAGGAAACCAAGCCGCTGCCGCTTAACGTGATCGTGAGCAAGCGTGGCCGCGGGACGGTCACGCTCTTGGTCAGGGCACCGACAGCCGGCGCCCTAGCCGCAGTCGCACGTGGCCGCTTGCTGGATTCCAAGGGCCGCCCAAAGGGCACCGCGAAAACGCTCGTAAGTGCTACCAAAAACATCGCGAAGGCAGGGCGAACCCCGATCCTGCTGACGCTTAAGAGCTCGCTTCGCTCCGCACTGAAGCGCGCTGGAAAACTGAACGCCCAAGCCGAGGTAACTTTCGAGGCTAGGGACGGGCGCAGTTTCCAACGGCGCGTGACAGTTCAGTTCAAGTGGTGACTAGCGCCAGCCGCTAAGCGGCGTCGTGCAGCGCGTTGATGCGCTCGAGCGTCGCGAGGCGCGAGAGTGCGCGCTTCTCGAGCCGCTGCGCTTCAGCGGTACTGACACCGAGGCGACGGCCTGCCTGCGCAGTCGTGTGCGGCGACTCGCCACTGCGACCAAAGCGAAGCTCAATCATCTGGCGCTCAGCGATCGGAAGCTCTTCGAGCGCACGGTCGATCTGCTCTGAGACGTCATCGTCGCCGACCTGCTCTTCAGGCGTCGGTGCGTCGCTGTCGAGCAGCTCGCCAAGGCTCGCTGAATCGTCCTCGCCGACGCGGGCGTCAAGGCTCGCGGGCTTCGTATCAAGCTTGCGCAGGCGTTCAACTTCGTCCGGCTCAAATCCCGTTTCAGCGGCGATCTCTTCCGAGGTCGGGTCGCGCTCCAGCTTGGCGGCTAGGTCGGCAGCCACGCGCTCAACTTTGCGCGTCTGCTGTGCAACATTTGCCGGCAGGCGGACGGTGCGGGCCGTGTTGTCGAGGCCGCGCTGGATTGCTTGGCGGATCCAAAGCGTTGCGTAGGTCGAGAAGCGGAAGCCCTTGCGGTAGTCGAACTTCTCGGCTGCGCGGATCAGGCCGATCATGCCCTCTTGGACGAGATCGGACATTCCGAGGCCGAGGCCCTGGTAGCGGCGGGCGATCGAAACGACGAGGCGCAGGTTGGAGTTGATCATCAGCTCCTTGGCGCGTAGGTCACCGCGCTCGATCCGCTTCGCGAGTTCGAGCTCTTCGGTTGGGCGCAGCAGGCGGTACTGCGACGCACGCCGCAGTAGCTGATCAACGGGGTCTGCGACCGTGGTCGGCTCGCGTACCTCGTCGGGCAGTGAAGATGAGATGTTGATTGTTGATTCCATATCCGATTTCCTTAGTAGGAATTGTAGCGGAAAATCGTTGCGCGTGCAACCTCAGTAGCACTGCCCTTCGATCACGCTTTAAAACTGATTATCACTGTGGTGGTAAAGAGATCCTGAAGATCTGACAAATCTCTTCTTCACCGAGAACTACCTACACCCTCTACGGGCAAAAGATACGTTCCGATCTCGCAAGCGCGCTAGGGGTGCAAGCTGGCACCCAGCCGACTACCTGGCCGGCCGGCGGCTGTTAGCGCTTCGCACCGCTGGCCTGTGCCTCACCGCCGCGCGGCGGCCCCTGATGCTTATTGAACACGCAGCGGAAGTTCTCCGGCTGCGAAACCGGCTTTGAGCCTCCAAAGCCGCCCTTATCGCGGTTGTCGAACACCGTCACGTACTGAAGCGTCTCCGGCGCAGGCACCCGCGGCCGGGTTGGGGGGTTGGGCTCCCCTGTTCTCGGATTCCCGGTCGAACCGTCGCTAACGCCGATCGCACCGGCTGCGCTCGAGCCGGCCTGGGTCGTGACCAGCGTCGAGCTCATCTCACGGCGGTCGCCAAGGCCGTCAGTTGGATCAAGATCAACCGAAGCCGTCAGTTGATCATCATCGATTGTCGATGCCAACTTGACTCGCGCCGCGGCTCCAATCAGCTGTGCCGCACTTGGCAGATAGCCGCCGCTGTCATTGCAGATCTGGGTCGCATAAAAAAAGTTGTTCTTGCCCAGATCCTCAGGAGGAACAGGGTAGGGAGCGGTCATCATGCAGAAGGTGTCGAGGTCAACCGTGGTCGCGTCGCAGGTCATCTCGATGTCGGCTGCTTTGAGCCCGCCAACAGCATCCGCGCTCCGTGCGCGCGCGACCGTCGGAATTGCCTTCGACGGGAACTTTGCGTTCTTGCCAAGCTTGAGCACGGCGTATGGTCGCGGCTTCGTCGAAGCAGCCGAAAACGCTTGGCGCGTAGCCTCAGCTATCCCGGTTGAGCTGGCCAGCAAAGCAACACCGGCGAGCACAAGAGCAGCCGGGCCGCTGTTCGCCCGCAATTGCTTCAGGCCTCTAATAAGCACTTTCATCTCAGTCGTCTCCTTGGGCTGCGTGGATCATTGCGGTCACGAAAGCGAACACGCGTCGCTGCGTAGGATGGCTCGCGGCGAGGGCCGGGGCGGATCGTAGTCCCTGCCACTGCAGCCAGAAGCAGCATCGCGCCGATGATCGGCGCCAGCGGAAGCTGATCATCCGAGTTGTAGGCCGAGGCCGAAGCCGATGACGACTCAGGAGCCGCTTCCTCTTCCCGTTTCTCGACCTTGACGGTTGAACCACCGGGCGGAACAGGGTTCGCGAAAAAGGTTGGTGGCGGCGGCGGCGCGGTCGTTGGCGGCGCATTCGGAGGGGCTGCCGAGCCGTTCAGAATTCCCCCAAACAATGGCAATGCTGCGACCAATGGCGTGACCGGAGGCGTCGCCGGCGGTGGTGGCGGAAGGAGCGAAGGTAGAACGGTCGGCGGCGGGCTCGAAGCCGGCGGCGGAGCTGTCGCGGGAGGGCTGGTTGGAACTACCTGCTTGATCTTTGCTGGATCAAGCGGCCGCGTTCCGCAAGGTCGCGTCACGCTGCCTGGCAGCACCTCAACAGGAGCCGTGAAGCCTCGCCCTCCAGCCGCGACGGTAACCATCGTCGCCCCGGAATTGAACGGGCAAACAAGGCCCGACGTAACATCGGTGATGACTTTGTCATCGGCGCCCAGCAGCGGCTTTCGTTGGTTCGTGGAGGCACTGTCCTGGGTCACGAAATCAAGGATGTCGGGATCCTTCGAAGAGAATGTGAACTCTGGGTTAATGCGCGTATTGCAGCCGCTGAGCGTGCACGGATCGCTGGGCAGCGAGGTGTAGGGATCGGCCCCTGGTGGGCTCGGCACGCCGTCTCCGCCAGACTGCCCCCAGCGGTCGCCAGCGATCGGGCGCCGGCCAACCCCCTGGAAGAGCGCCGGGCGACTGCGGCGCAGCAGGGTGCCGTCTACGGCAAGAACCGAGAGGCTCTCAATAACGGGGATCAGCCGCACACCAACTGGGGCGCGATTTGTTGCCACGTCGCGGCGGGCAACATCGATCTCGGCCAGCAGATAGCCGCCGGCGCCGAACAGCGAATCCGGCTGGCCGACGCTCGCAGCATCGGCAATCGACGATCGGTAACCGAGCGTGCCGGTGCCAAACTGGGGCACCGTCACCGACGCGCCCGCAGGGATCGTCGACAAGCGGTTCTCCTCGGGCCGGTCGTAGAAGTAGGCCGAGGCGCCATGCTCAACGAGTAGTTCCGCGATTTGGTCAGCGTCGCTCGCGACGTTGAGCCTTGGTTGCGCCTGCGAATTCAGGTCGCGACTGCCGACAACAACAGCTGGAATCTGGCGCGCACGAGCGTCATCGAGAACCTCAACCAGCCAGGGCTGCTGGGCTTCCGCGGGGTTTTGGTGGGGGTCAGACGCCGCCAGTGAGCCTGCGCCATTGTCGATCACGATCACTCGCACGGTTCCGCCAGCACCGACCGTGTCGAATGCGTAATGCGTTTTCGCACCGACAGAAGCGCCAATCCCTGGAATTCCGTCGGTCGCGATTCCGGCGCTTGGCGGCGCACTACCCATCGGCGCCGGCGCACCCGCAAAGGCGGTCCGAAATGCGCTCGCTGAGCCGGCAGCGATGTCACCTGCTGCGACCGCGGAGTAAACCGACATCTGGGGTTGAGATGTCAGTAGCTGAGCGTGCCTGTATTCCTCGCTAAGGCTACCCTCCGCGCCTGAACCCAAGCGGATCCTCGACCCGGTCGAAATGAATGCTCTGGGACCATTTTCGCGGGCAGCCAAGGCTGCAGCCGAAGTGAGCGCCGCCTCAACCATTCGGTCCGGCTGGAGTGACTGGTTCGCGAGATCGGCACAAGCCGACATGCACTGCGGGTGGCCACCGATTGCAAGCCTAACCGGCCCTGCCGCGAGCGGAACCGGCGATGCTGTCTCGTTGGCTGGCTCAGCCGGCGCCGAATCGGGTGAGTAACGCTGGACCGATGCCGTCTGTACACGGCGGCGAATTGCCGACCCAGTGCCACCACGGGCCGACGTGCCCCGCCCGGCGCTGTCGCCGGCGCCACTCCAGCCACCGACCGCCCAACCGCCGCCGTCGCTGCCGAGCGCAAAGCTGAGCACTGGATCAGATTTAATCGGACGATCGAAGCTAGAACCACTGAACGATGTGCGCTGTTCGTCGCGCCAACCATCCGCCGTCTGACGAAGGACGTAACCGTCGCCGGGAAGCATGTATGGCGGAAGTAGTGGGTCGGGCGAGTTGGGGTCACTCTCAATCGGCGGGTCTGGAGCTGGGAAGCTGATCACAGGAACAACCGATACGACCGCCCTGACTTGGCCCTCGGCACGGAAGGCAGCTGCGGCGATGACGGTACTACCGGGTAGCGGCTGGCGCGCGAAACGCCAACTGCCATCTGCGCTGTCGCGCTCGACAACGACGGTTTTTCCGGCGATCACGGCGCCACCGTCAGCAAGCCCGTCTGCTGCCACGAGCTGGATGCTGGTTCGTGGCAGCGTCGCCAGCAAGGAATTCAGTTGCTGGTCTGCGACCCAGCTCCCAGCGGAGTTGACCAGAACGCCAGCGTTGCTGACGGCGATCGCCTCGCTACCCGCGAAACTGACGCTCGTGAAGTTTGCTGACGCGAAACCGTCAGGGAGCGACTCCGCTGTCCATGTCTTGTCGTAAGCGAGGATCGTTCCGCCTTTGCCAACCGCGTAGCCACGCTGCGGATCGGCGGGATCGAACGCGACGGACAGCAGGTTTTGTTCGAAGCCAACCGGAGCGGCGGGATCGCGCTCCCAAAGCCCGGTGTCAGCTCGCCAGAGCCACATCGCCCCGAGGTCGCCGACCGCGTGGGCGCGATCGGCCTCCGGCCAAGCCACTCCCCTGAGCGTCGCGGAGACGACCGAACCGCTGGCGCTGAGCAGGAACTCGCGCTTCCAGCCAGCGCCCGTGAGGTAGCGGGCGACGGCACCATCAACACCGACGGCGAGTGCTGAGCTCTCGAGCGATCCATTCTCACCGCCGGGCGCTGAAACAACGCTCGTCAGCGGCGCCCTCGCGGCAACCGGCCAGTTGCGCAGGCGGAGCGGTTTGGCGATCCCGGCACCGACCTCAACCGGCCCCTGCAGCCAACCATCGGCGGCAGATGCGAACGCCCCGCTGGGGCGAAAGTTGCCTCCACCCCCAGGCAGGCGCTGGAAGCTCTCGCCAACCAATCGCAGATAAGTTCCAAGGTTGGAGGTACCGGCTGCGCCAGGGCGCAGCGGGTTGGTGATGATCCGCTCACCGGCGCCGCTTCCAGCCCAAGCGAAGCTGCGGTAACCGTCGGTGGTCGAGAAGGCGAAGCCGAGCCTTTGATCGCAGAACGAGGCATCGCACCACGACTGGATTCGATCGCTCAGAGGCGCATCCGGGTCAATCAGCAGTGTGGCGTCAAGCTGTTCCCCGTCAAGCCGGAACCGCATGTCGACCCAGATCGCTTCGGAGCTGACGGTGATCGTTTGCGCTTGCCCGTCGACCGGAGCAACCTCACTGACGCCGGCCGCGCTGGCCGCCGCCGCGCTCGTGAAGGGACCATCGGGCAGGTTCAGCTGATCCCAGCCGGCACCGCTTGCCGCGTTGCGCCCAAATATCTCTAGCGAGTGATCGCTCGACGTGGCTGCGATCCAAGCATTGTCAGGCGCGCTCGCAGCGATCCCGGAAACCCGAAAAGAGCTTGTCGTCGACGGGTCAACGTTGAGCGTTTCACGGCTCCAAGCGCTAGCCGAACCGGAGCCGTCGTTGACAACAACGGCAGTCTCGTTCGAGCGACCCACCGGAACCGCGAAGAGCACCGTCCGAGAGTCTTGGTCGGCGACTGCGACGTTGACGCGGCCGGAACCTCGGTCGCCAGCGAGCGCCTCTGCGGCATCGTCGTCGAGAGGGTTTCCAGCTGGGAGCAGGACATCTGCTGGCGGATCAGGCAATTCCGTGAAGCCAGCTCCGACCTGGCGGCTCAATACGACGAGCTGATCGTCAGCGGAGCGATTGCCGTCGCGGCCTACGACTACTCCACCGCCACGGGCGCTCATCCGGACGCCGCGTGGGTTGGGTAGCGGGCCACGATAAGGGGCGCCGGACTGATCGCTCGGAACTGCGGCGACCTGCCAGCCAGTCGCGTCGGTGTGGCGCAAAAATGCGAGCTGCGGATCTGATGATGAACCGACGATTGGCCCGTAGGCGAGCTGCCCATAGGGCCCGAGAGCTGGCTGGGCATCGAGCGGCAAACTGCGGTAAGCCCAAGTGGCCCCAGTCTCAGGGCCGGCCGTCACGGCGCCGATCATTACGGTCTCTTGATCGGCGACAGAGAGGCTAGGCAGCGCGCCGATGGCAGCTGCGTCGCTGCCAACTCCAGATGCCGGGCGCAGCAGCGTTGCGGCGAGGCCACCAGTTGCTGCCAGCACCGCCAGCAACGCTACCGAGGAGCGCTTGATCACAGTCATCGTCTGTTCGGGCGGCGCGTAACGATCGCATCGTCGTCATCGACCTTCTGGCCTGGCTCAACGGCCGCGAAAGCCAACTTGGTTGGCCACTGCTTGCGCTTAAGACGCAGGCTGACCGAGCGCTTCCCGGGCATCATCAGCTTCGCCTTACTACGCGCTACGACTTTGCCTTTGCGCCGCGCTACCAGCGAAACTTTCGCCTTTCTGACCAAGGTGAAGCTTATCCGTAGCGTCATCCCGCGCAGCTTCGAGCGAACCCCCTTCAGCAGTGGCTTCAGCTTGACAACCTTGGTTGGGGTTACAGCGACGGGCTCCACTTCAACAGGCGGCGGCGCCAGCAGCAAGGAGTCGTCGACGGGCGGCGTATCGGGGACGAACTGAGCCGCTGATTCATTGGGGCGAAAGCTGATCAAACGTTCAAAAGCTGGGTCGTTGTCGAGCGGTAGCGCGTTTCCGTCGCTGTACTGAAAGAGCCACCCCGCCCAGGTAGCCAACCAACACTGTTCGGCCGACGGGCAAGCTACTCGCGTCGCGCTACCGCGCCCTGAACCCGACGCCGGGAGGCGCTCAACCGACACGGCCCCGGTCTCAGCGTTGAGCAGGGCAACTTTGGCGCGTGCGTTATTGCTACGCCGCTCCGCAAAACTCTGCACCGCCGCCCACGCGGTGGCGCTGGCGGGAACCGCCGCAACATCGGCGAACCGGTCGCTGTCGCTAAAGGTTCCGACCGGAGCACTCATCTCGAGTTCGACAAAAGGGCCTGAGCTCTTCGTCGCTACCAGCGGCTGGCGCGCGACTACACCGCCGGAAGGGACCGCCGGCCCCGACGCGGCGCCGCCGCCAACGGCCCAGAGGCGTTCGCCGTTCGCGTCAAGCGCCAGCAATTCGCTGCCGTCGCTCGGTACGCCGGGCTCGGCCGCTGGAACGAACGGGTCACCGGCGAAGAGACCGGCGGCGAGCGAGTGGAGCAACAACGGCGTCGGCTCAGGTGTGCGATTGACCGCTGCGTCCGGCGTCTCGCGCCTTGAACCGGCATAGAGACTTTCATAGAACGTTCCTGCGAACGGTTCGAGGTCGCTGATCGCCCTTCCTTGAGGCCCGTAACTCGTTGTCAGCGCGGTCCCATTCCAGTGAATGCGAAATGCCCCGGCGCGCGTTCCCGACGGGTCGCGCGAAGCTCCGCCGCCGAACCAGCAGTCGTTTGGCCCGGAGCAAGCGGCGGCGTTCATTGGCTGATAAGGGTCCGCGGATTGGGGGAGCGTGCCGTATGAACCGACGACTTCGCCCCCCTTGAAGTGGCAGAGCGAAATTCCGTCGCCGATGCGTGGACTGCTTGGGGCGCTGACCGTCCAGAACTCGTCTGGACCGGCCCACGCGATCCTCATCGTGTCAGCGGAACCGCCACAAACCACCGCTAGCGGTCGCCATTGCTCGCCGTTGAAATAGTAGATCCCTCGCGCGATCAACGAGTTGCCTTCGACCCCCAGCAGGCCACGATTGGCGGCCCAGAACTGAAGGTCGCCAGGAGGGCCGAGCGCAGTTTTGAACGGTGCTCCTTGCGGCGGTGGCGGCTGCGCCAGTCGCCAAGATGAACTTGCGGCCGCGAGGCTGGGCGCTGCTGCGCACGAGACGACGGTCGCTAATGCGACCGCGAGGCCGCGAGTGCGCTTTGAACTATTCATGCGGCGGGGTCTCGGACGGCCGTGGGCCGCTGCTTGGCTCCGCCTCAGTAGCGCCCGCAACGGGTGTCAGCACAACCGATGAGAGCAGCGCTTCCAGTGCCACCCCTGAGAGTGTTTCCTGCTCGAGCAGTGCTTCAGCGGTTTCCAGCACGGCAGCCCAGTTGCGTTCCAGCACGTCGCGGGCGTTGGTTGCTGCACCAACGACCAGCCGCTCGACTTCGCGATCGATCAGGTCCAAGGTTGCCGGCCCAACTGAACCGAGCTCCTGCAACGAGGCGCCGAGGAAGATTTCGCCTTGGGCTTCACCAACGGTCACCGGACCGAGTTGCTCGGACATGCCGAACGAGGTGACCATGCTCCGTGCCAACTGGGTTGCGGCATGAAGATCGTCGTGCACGGCAGTCGAGTAGACGCCGAATTCAATCTGCTCACCGGCTGCGCCAGCGAGAACCGAGATCAGCTCGCGCTGGAGGTCCGGCTCTTGGCGAATCACTTGGTCCCGATCGGTCAACATCTGGGCGGCGGTTCCGAGGTTGCGCCCACGGGCGACGATCGAGAGCTTCTGAGCCGAGACCTTCTGGCCCACTGAGCGGGTCGCTACGGCGTGGGATGATTCATGAATTGCGATCACCCAACGTTCGTCGGCGGTCAGAACATGAGTCTTCTTTGCCGGGCCGGCGACGACACGGTCGATCGCCTCTTCGAGTGTTGCTTGGTCGATCGATTCGAAACCTTCGCGAACCGTCAACAAGGCCGCCTCATTAATCACGTTGGCCAGCTCAGCACCCGAAAATCCTGGGCAAAGCTTGGCGATCTCGCGCAGGTCAACGTCGCTGTGCAGCGGCTTCGATTTGACATAGAGGTTGAGGATCTCGAGCCGTCCGTGAACGTCAGGAACGTCGACGGTGACCTGTCGATCGAAACGCCCGGGGCGCAGCAGCGCCGGATCAAGGATGTCTGGTCGGTTGGTGGCGCCCATCACGACAATTCCGGCGTCACCGCCAAAGCCATCCATCTCGACAAGAATCTGGTTTAGCGTCTGCTCACGCTCGTCGTTGCCTTGCCCGATACCGGCACCACGGCGCCGACCGGCGGCATCAAGTTCATCAATGAAGATGATCGACGGAGCGACCTTGCGCGCTTGCCGGAATAGATCACGCACACGGGCCGCGCCAACACCGACCAAAGATTCAACGAATTCCGATCCTGACATCGAGAAAAAGTTGGCATCCGCTTCGCCGGCAACGGCGCGGGCCAAGAGCGTCTTCCCGGTTCCCGGAGGGCCAACAAGCAGAACTCCTTTCGGAGCGCTTGCGCCCAGGTTGCGGTACTGCGATGGGTCGGCGAGGAAGTCGCGGATCTCTTTGAGTTCCGTGATCGCGTCAGGGTTCCCGGCCACGTCGGCAAAGGTAAGCCCGCCAGCAGCGCCCTTCTTCTTGCGGCCACCGACAAACTTCGAGAATGAAGCAATGCCTCCGCCATCCTCGTCATTGCTGAGGCGCATAAAGAACATGAAGAGAGTCACCAAGAGCAGAATCGGCAACAGGAACTGAACAAGCAGCGTCTGCGTTGGTTTGCTTGCCTGCTGATCAACTGTGACCGTCGCCCCCGAGCGCTGGAGCCCTTCCAGCAGCGAGCCGACGTTCGCCCCCTGGCTCGGGATCGCCGCCCAGACAACCTCGCCATCGGTTT
>CAMCVN010000008.1 GCA_945881845.1 Bifidobacterium breve
CCGATGGTAAGCGACGCGATTCGCTCGGTAGATGTCGAGCAGCGCAAGATCGAGGTCAACCTCGCCTTCGTCGGCGGTGCTTAGCCGATGCAACTCGACGTCGTAACGCTCTTTCCGCAGTGGTTCGAATGGTTCGCTGAGCAGCGCCATGTCACTAACGCAATCGAACAAGGCAACCAGCTTCGCGCGTTAGACCTGCGTGAGCACACGCCGCTCAGCGGCGGTCAGGTTGACGACACGCCGTTCGGCGGCGGTGCGGGGATGGTGCTGCGCGTTGACGTGA
This sequence comes from Bifidobacterium breve, assembly GCA_945881845.1. Taxonomy (GTDB): domain Bacteria; phylum Actinomycetota; class Thermoleophilia; order Solirubrobacterales; family Solirubrobacteraceae; genus F1-60-MAGs163. The sequence continues at coordinate 284 of CAMCVN010000008.1, forward strand.
TGGAGGCGGCGCTGCGGGGGTTCTACGGCGTCGACCCGGTAGAGCTGCCGCGTCAGCGCCGCGTGATTGCGCTGACGCCCGGTGGACGCGTTCTCGACGAGCAGCTCGTCAACGAATTGGCCGCGGAACCGGCAGTGACGCTGCTCTGCGGCCGCTACGAAGGCTTCGACGAACGGATCGTGCAGCACTTCTGCAGCGATGCGGTGTCGATCGGGCGCTATGTGATCGCTGGCGGTGAGCTGGCAGCGATGGTCGTCTGCGACGCGATCCTTCGTAAGCAGCCTGGCGCGCTCGGCGATGCCGACTCGGCGGTCGAAGAGTCGTTCAGCGCGGCACTTGAAGGTGATCCCGAATACCCGCACTACACAAGGCCAGCCGAGTTCCGCGATTGGGCTGTTCCTGACGTGCTTCTTTCAGGCCATCACGAAGAGATTCGGCAGTGGCGAAGGGCGAGAAGTCGCGAGCGTGGTGCGGCTTCGGGCCAAGCTCCGCTATCCTGATCTATCTCGCTCCGGTCGCGACGCTAATGCGCTCGCTGGAAATACGGCCGAACCTTCGCGAGCGCCCTCAATATGAGCACAGTAATAGACAATCTTGAACGCGCACAATTGCGCCGCGTGCCCAACTTCGCCCCAGGCGACCGGGTCAAAGTCCACTTCCAAGTGATCGAGGGCGAACGCCGTCGTACGCAGGTCTTCGAAGGCGTCGTTATCGCACGCCAAGGCAGCGGCGCGCGCGAAACCTTCATCGTCCGCAAGCAGTCGTTCGGAGTCGGAGTGGAACGAACCTTCCCAGTCCATTCGCCGAAGATCGAGAAGATCGAAGTCGCCTCCCGTGGCGATGTGCGCCGCGCCAAGCTTTATTACCTGCGCGACCGTGTCGGCAAGGGTGCACGCGTCCGCGAGCGTGACTACTACGGCCCTGAGGACGAGGTCGCGCCAGGACTCGTTCATCAGCCTGAGGTCGCCGCCGAGGCGACTGAAGCTGAAGCAACGGCCGTCGACGGTGAGGCGACCGAGCAGCTTGCCACGGCAGTCGATGCCGGCCAGGCCGACGGAGCCGATGAGGCTGCCGCTGAAGCGACTGTCGCCAGCGATGAGGTTGTTGAGGCAGAGGCCAGCGAAGCCGTCTCTGAGGCTCCGGCCGATGAGCAGCCTGAAGCTGAGGCTGCCGGCGACGAGCAGCCTGAAGCTGAAAGCACTGAAGTGGCGTCATCAGCCGAGGGGGATTCTGAGCAGCCAGCCGACGGCAGCGACGAACCTTCCGGCGACCCCGCGTGAGCGCCGCCAAGCAGAAGAAGGATAAGACGGCCGCGAGCTCGATCCTTGAGCTGATCGTGATCGTCGCTGTCGCGCTCGGACTCGCGTTGCTGATCCAAGCCTTCGTAGTGAAGCCGTATCGGATTCCTAGCGAGTCGATGGTGCCAACGCTTCAGGTTGGTCAGCGAGTCTTAGTGAACCGCCTGACTACGCGCTTCGGTGACCCTTCCGTTGGCGACATCACGGTCTTCCACCCGCCGGCCGGTTCGGAGCAGATGCCGCTTGATCAGTGTGGCGAGAGGCCGCCGCAGGGCGCCGCCTGCGACAAGCCAACGCCGCAGGTGTCGGACGTCAACTTCATTAAGCGCATTGTCGCCGGCCCCGGCGACACGATCTCGATAATCAGGGGCCGCGTGATTCGCAACGGTCAGCCAACCGACGAGCCATTCATCAGCGACACCTGCGCCGATGACAGTGGCGCGCAGTGCACGCTGCCGAAGACGATCAAGATTCCGCCCGGACACTGGTTCATGATGGGTGACAACCGTGGCGAGTCCGACGACAGCAGGTTCTGGGGACCCGTCCCAACAGCCTGGCTTATCGGGCCAGCCTTCGCGACCTACTGGCCGCCAAGCCGAATCAACATCTTCTAAGCAGTCCGGCCCGAAGCGGGCTAAGCGAAAGAGTGCGAGTCGCGGCTCAAGTGGAGCGCGCTTGATCGCCCATGACCGCGCTGTCGGTGCGCGCTGGGTTGCTGGTGCTGACGAGGCTGGCAGAGGCTGCCTTGCAGGGCCGCTCGTCGCTGCCGCTGTACTGCTCGATCTCGATTCGATCGGTGTTGCTGAGATTCGCGCTCTCGGCGCGCTCAACGATTCGAAGCAGCACGATCACGCTGCTCGAGAGGCGCTGCTACCGATTGTGATGGAGACGGCCAAGCGGGTCGTCGTAGTGTCACGTAGCGCACGCGGAATCGATGAGAGAGGGCTGCACAAGACCAATCTCGCGGCGCTCAGAGAGTCACTGATGCGAGTCGCGAGGCCCGGATGTATCTGCCTAATTGACGGCTTTGAGGTTCCGCCGTTCGAGCATCAGCAGAGAGCGGTGGTTGGCGGCGACGGACTCAGCGCAGCGATCGCGGCGGCATCGATCGTCGCCAAGGTAACTCGCGATCGATTGATGGTCAGGGCGGGGGAGCAGCTTCCGAATTGGGGTTTCGGCGCGCACTTCGGCTATTCAACTCCGGCCCACCGCGAAGCAATTCTCGAACACGGCGTCTCGCCACTGCACAGGATGTCGTTCCAGTCGACTGCCTATCAGCAGCTGGCTCTGTAGAAGTTAGAAGGCGTTTTCGATGTGGTCGAGCCGCAGCAGGCGGCCCTGACAATCGAGCAAGATGCCGATCGCGTCGAAGCGAAGCTCGCGCGGGCTCGGCCGTTGCGGTCTTTCGTTGAGGAACGCCGCAGCGAGGCGCCGGACCTGACGCCGCTTGCGTTCGTCCAGTGAATCCCACGGCGCCGAGCTGCGCTGCGATCTCCGCGTCTTGACCTCAACGAAGACGAGAGTCGGTCCGATGCCCACAACTAGGTCGATCTCGCCAAGACGCGTCCGGTGGTTGCGAGCAACTACTCGGTAGCCGAGCCGCTCGAGGTGCTCGAGCGCTATTCGCTCGCCAGCGCGGCCAAGCACGTGACGGGGGTCGGGGGTCGTCGATCGAATGGGCTGGAGGCTACGAGCGAAATTGACCGATCTCTACTGCCAACTGGTGTCACCACTGCACCGCCTTCGTGGCCGACGGTGAAGTCGTTGGCAGTTCAGGCGTCAATCGGCGCTGGCAGCTGCGCACAAGTCGCAATTTCGTCCGTAGCGTGCCGCTCAATGGTCACCGAGGTCTTGACATTCACAATCGACGGCTTAAGGCCACAGGCAGTGACCGTCGAGGCAGATCTGCGCCGTGGGCTTCCGGGCTTCACGATCGTTGGCTTGGCGGATCGCGCCGTCGCCGAGGCGCGCGAGCGCGTTCGCGCGGCACTAGTCAACTGCGGCTTCGAATTCCCGATGCGCCGCTTGACCGTCAATCTGGCTCCGGCACACCTGCGCAAGGCCGGGCCCGGTTTCGATCTTGCGATCGCCTGCGCGATCCTGGCCGCAAGCGGGCAGATCCCGAGCGACTCGTTGGCCCGAACGGCGCTCTTCGGTGAACTGTCGCTGGGAGGCGAACTGAGGCCCTGCCGCGGAGTTCTGGCCGTCGCTGAGGGGGCCCAGCGAGCAGGGTTGGAAGCGCTTATCGTTCCGGTCGCCTGCGCCGCCGAAGCGCGGCTCGTGGACTCGATCCGTGTAGGTGCGCTTGCCGTGCTCAGCGACCTCGGCGCCGTACTCGCGGGCGACTCTGACGCCAGCGAAGCTGAGTTGCCAGAGCGAGCGCAATCAGGCGGCAGCTATCTCGCCGATCTTGCTGATGTGCGAGGTCACCGCGCCGTGATTGATGCGCTGACGGTTGCCGCTGCCGGCGGCCACAACTTGCTGCTGAGCGGGCCGCCAGGGACGGGCAAGACGATGATCGCCCGTCGCCTACCAAGCATCCTGCCGCCGCTCAATCGCCAAGAAGCATTGGAGGTGACGCGGATTCAGAGCATCGCTGGGCTAGGGAACGATGGCGCGTTGGCCGATCAGCGACCGTTCCGCGCGCCGCACCACACGATCTCGGCGGCCGGGCTTGTCGGCGGCGGTGCCGTTCCGATCCCCGGCGAAGCGACGCTCGCGCACCGTGGCGTGCTCTTCCTCGACGAGCTATCGGAGTTTGATCGCAGGGCCTTAGAGGCGCTTAGGCAGCCGCTGGAGGATGGCGAGGTGACGATCGTCCGCGGGCAGAAGGCGGCTCGCTTTCCGACCCGCTTTTCACTGATCGCGGCAACCAATCCCTGCCTCTGCGGGCGTGGCGGAAAAGACTGCCGCTGTAGCGAGCCAGAGTTAGCCCGCCACCGGCAACGTCTCTCAGGGCCGCTGCTTGATCGAATAGATCTCGTCGTAGGGGTCGAAAGACCCTCTTCGGCTGCTCTTGCGGCTGAGCCGCTAACTACGAGCGAGCAGGTCGCGAAGCGCGTCGCCAGCGCGCGGGAGTTGCAGTTGGCTCGCGGTGGCTGCGCCAACGCCCAGCTCGTCGCGCGCGACATGGTCACCGCCGTCGACTGCAGCGCGGCGGCGGCGAAGGCGCTCGCGCGCGCCTATGACGGGGGCGGATTAAGCGCCCGTGGCCGTGACCGCGCGCTGCGCGTTGCGCGGACGATCGCCGACCTCGAGGGCGATAGCGAGATTGGAATAGAGGCCTTAGCGCAGGCGCTCGGTTATCGCCACGAGAGCGAACGGCTCGGTTCGCGATGAGCGAAGCTTGCGACCGTTGCACACGCCGCAGTTGGCTGGTCGGTCGACTCTCGTCGCACCTCGATCAAATTCGCGGCAACAGGCCTGCGATTCGTGGAGTTCTGGCGCTCAGCGATTCCAAGCTAATCGCGGCATTGGGCGGCCGCGAGAGCTCGAAGATCACGGCCCAGTGGGCCGGGCTAGATCCAGCCGCTGAGCGCCATCAGTGGCGCAGCGCTTCGACGCTGGCAATCTGTCGTCACGACAAGAGCTTCCCGGGGACGCTCGCTGATCTCCCCGATCCGCCAGCCGTCTTGCACATCTACGGCGAGCTAGCTCGGCTGGACGAGCTGCTCGCTGGTTCGCCGACTGTCGCGCTAGTTGGCGCGCGCCGCGCCTCCGCTGACGGTCTCGAGCTGGCACGTGAGCTGGGCCGCACACTTTCGCTCTGCGGCGTGACGGTCGTGAGCGGGATGGCGCTGGGGATCGACAGCGCCGCGCACGAAGGGGCGCTAGCTGGGGGAGCGCGAACGATTGCTGTGCTGGCCTGCGGGCCGGAGCGTGCCTACCCGGCGCGGCGCAAGCAACTGCATAGCGAGCTTGCGGAGCGGGGAGTCGTGATCTCTGAGTTGCCACCGGGAATCGCCCCCTTTCGATGGGCCTTCCCGGCTCGCAACCGGATCATCGCGGCCTTGGCGCAGATGGCCGTTGTGGTTGAAGCAGCGGAACGCTCTGGCTCGCTGATCACGGCTGAGATCGCAGCCGATCTCGGCCGCGCTGTCGGCGCTGTTCCCGGCCACCCCGGCTCCTGGCACAGCGGCGGCGCCAATGCCTTGCTTCGTGACGGCGCCCATCTGATTCGTGATGCGCGCGACATTCTCGACGACGCCTTCGGAGTCGAGTCGACAGCTCGCGCCGTCGCCACAGAGCGCGAGCCGTTGCCTCTGCCGTCGCACCTCAGCGACGACCAAACGGCAGTGATTGCCGCTGTCGATGCCGGTCATACGACTGCGGCGAGCGTCGCCGAATACTGCGGCGGCGCCGCCGAGGTAGTTGGGCCGCTGACCGAATTGGAGCTGATTGGCGTGATCGAGCGTCGGGACGACGGAAGCTACCGCCGGCGCTAAGTTCGCGCTTCCGCGAGCTGCCGCGAGCTGCCGCTCTGCTCACCGATCCGGCGGGCTGGCATAATCGCTGCCAGTTCGTGCTTTCCCCGATCCGAATAACGGAGCCCCGCTGAAATGACAGACACCGTGACCTTCAACATGAAACATCGCAGCGCAGCTCTGACCGAAGGGCCGGAGCGAGCAGCCGCGCGCGCTTATCTGAAAGGGATTGGTTACGACGATGACGCGCTCGCCAAACCGATCATTGGCGTCGCCTCAACTTGGATCGAGACAATGCCCTGCAACTTCCATCTACGCGCTTTGGCAGCGAAGGTAAAAGAAGGAATTCGGGCCGCCGGCGGCACTCCGATGGAGCTGAACACGATCGCGATCTCCGACGGAATCACGATGGGAACACCAGGGATGAAGACATCGCTCGTCTCACGCGAGATCATCGCCGATTCAATCGAGCTCGTCGGTCGCGGCCATCTCTTCGACGGGGTCGTTGCCCTGTCCGGTTGCGACAAAACAATTCCCGGCACCGTAATGGCGATCGCGCGCCTCAACGTTCCGTCGGTGATGCTCTACGGCGGTTCGATTCCGCCCGGCCGCTTTCAAGGTCGAGACGTGACGATTCAGGATGTCTTCGAAGCGGTTGGTGCCCACTCCGCCGGCAAGATGAGCGACGAGGAGCTCCACGAACTTGAAGGCGTCGCGAGCCCAGGCGCCGGCGCCTGCGGCGGCCAGTTCACTGCCAACACGATGGCGATGGCCTACGAGATCATGGGCATCTCACCAATGGGATCGGCGATGGTTCCGGCTCAAGATGCGACTAAGGCCGACGTCGCCTTCTCAATAGGAGAATTGGTTATGGACGTTCTTCGCCGCGGCGTGATGCCAAGCGAGATCATCACGCGCAAGTCGATTGAGAACGCGATCGCCGGCGTGGCGGCCAGCGGCGGCTCAACCAACGCCGTGCTGCACCTGTTGGCGCTTGCCCGCGAGGCCAAGGTCGAACTCGACATTGATGACTTCGACAGGATCAGCGAGGCGACGCCGCTGCTCTGCGACCTCAAACCAGGCGGGAAGTACGTCGCCGTCGATCTATACGCGGCTGGCGGCGTTCCGCTCGTGGCAAACCGACTGCTAGAGGCAGGGCTGCTGCACGAGGACGCGCCGACAGTTACCGGCCTCTCTATCGGCGAAGAGGCCGCGAAAGCAACCGAAACCGAGGGCCAGCAGGTAGTTCGGCCGCTCGACAACCCAGTCAAGGCTTCCGGCGGCCTTGCGATCCTGCGCGGCAACCTCGCCCCGGACGGCTGCGTCGTCAAGCTTGTCGGCCACGAACGTCGCCACCACGAAGGGCCAGCACGAGTCTTCGAAAGCGAAGAGCTGGCGATGGAAGCCGTCACCGGCGGCAAGATCGAAAAGGGCGACGTCGTGATCATCCGCAATGAAGGCCCAGCAGGTGGGCCGGGTATGCGCGAGATGCTCGCCGTCACCGCGGCGATCAACGGGGCAGGGCTAGGTGAGCACGTCGCGCTTCTAACCGACGGCCGCTTCTCCGGCGCCACCTACGGCTTCATGGCCGGGCACGTTGCGCCCGAGGCCTTCCGCGGCGGGCCAATTGCCGCCGTCCGCGACGGCGACACGATCACGATCAACGTCGACAAACGAACGCTCGACGTCGACCTGACCGTCTCCGAGATCGATCAACGCGTTGCCGCGTACATCCCACCAGCCAACCCCGATCGCACCGGCGTGCTGGCAAAGTACGCCGATCAGGTTGGGAGTGCCTCCGAGGGCGCCGTCACGCTAGTTGACGAGCCTCGCTAGGAGCTTCAGATGCGGATCGCGATCGACATCGACTCGACGCTCCACCACTACTGGGAGCAGCTAGCCGAGGTCGTCCGCCTTCGCTACGGCGTCGTCTTGCCATACGAGCAGCAGCACACATGGGGGATCAGCGCACTCGAGCAGGAGCAGCTTGCGGAGACGATCGCGGAAACCCACAGCGAGGAATGGATCAGCGCGGCCGAGCCATACCCGGGCGCCGTCGAAGTGGTCAACAGATGGTCCCAGGCTGGCCACTTCATCCACATCACAAGCCACCGCGACGTCGCCGCTGCGGCCCCAACCGAGCGCTGGCTCGACGGGATCGGCCTCCAGTACGACGAGCTCTACTGCTCCTACGACAAGATCACGCGCTGCCGTGAGCTCGAGATCGATCTGCTCGTCGACGACAGTCCAGTCAACTTGCAAAGCGCGCTCGATGAGGGAATTCATGGCGCAACGCTGCTCCACCCGTGGAACGCCGAGGTCTGCAAGTCGAACGAGATCACGAGCGCCGAGGACTGGCCCGAACTCGGTGGCCTACTCGAACCGTTCCTTGAAGGCCGCAGCAACTAGCGCGCAGAGCAGGGGCGTGCCGCTGGGTGGCGAAATGAATAGGGATGGATGCGGAAACCGGCGCAGTCGGTCAGCCCAACGATCTATCTTTAAGTGAACCGCTCTGATGCCGCGCAAGTACTTAATCCCAATAATCGCCTTTGGCGCCTTCCTCGTGCTGCTCGTTGGCGGCGCATATGCCTACGACAGCGCGACCTCGCAGACGATCGCGCAAGGAGTGACAGTTGGAAACGTCAACGTCGGCGGCCTCACCGCCGACCAGGCGCGCTCGAAACTCCAGCAGGACCTGCTCGGCTCGATTGAGACCCCTGTCGTCGTTACCAGCGGCAAGGAATCGTGGCGGCTTGGACCAGGCCAGTCGAAGGTGGGTGTCGACATCGACGGCAGCGTTAATGCCGCACTGGCCAAGAGCAATGGCGGAAACTTCATGCTGCGTGCCTACCGCAAGGTCACGGGAACGGAGATCGACGCCGCCGTTAATCCAGCCGTCAGCTTCTCGGCGCCGGCTGTGCGCCGCTTCGTTGCCAAGGTCGCCAAGGCGGTGAATCGCCCTGCGCGCGACGCCTCGTTGGCTTTCACGGTCACGGCTGTTGAACCTGTCCCATCCAAGAGCGGCAGTGCGCTGAAGGTTGGGAGGCTGCAGAAGGACGTAACGCAGGCGCTCGCCACGCCGGGGGCGAGCCACGACGTTGCGGTTGCCTTAAGAGTGCTCAAGCCGAAGGTGACGACGAGCCAGCTCTCAGCTAAGTACCCGCTCGTAATTACGGTCGACCGTTCCAACTTCCGCCTCACACTCTTTAAGAATCTGAGGCCGGTCAAGAGCTACCCGATCGCTGTCGGCCAGGCCGGGCTTGAGACTCCAGCCGGGCTCTACTCAATCCAAGACAAGCAGGTCAACCCCAGCTGGCACGTGCCCGACAGTGACTGGGCTGGCGATCTCGCAGGGACGACGATCCCGCCCGGCCCGGATAATCCGATCAAGGCTCGTTGGATGGGGATCGCCGGTGGCGCTGGCATCCACGGCACGGCCGATCCAGGCTCGCTCGGCTCGGCTGCCTCGCACGGCTGTGTGCGGATGGCTATCCCTGAGGTGATCGACCTGTTCGATCGCGTTAGCGTCGGTACGCCGGTCTTTATTGCCTAAAGATGCGGCCCGCCCCGTGAATCGGGGCCACCGCGAATCTCGTCGATGGGAATCTCATCCCAGCCCTGTTCGGTTAGCAGGCGATGATGGTCACTATGGCGAAAGACCAGTGACCCAAGAAAAACCTGCTGTTCAGAACGGCGCATCACCGAATACCACATCGTCGTCGCGTCTCTGGATCCTTGGATCCGGTGCCATGGGCGCGGTGGCTGCTCTTCCCGCGAGCATACGCCGTCAGCTTCTAGGCCCGCCGCAGTAGCAACCTGACCGTCTTCCGTGTTGATGAAAAAGAGCGCCACAACCGAGCAGGATACGAACCCCGAGCTAACCGAGGGGTGGACGGCGGCTCTCGAGATGGTTAGAGATGACTTGGTGCGCCGCGGTAGCGCCGAGCGAACACGACGCGCTTACCAGAGCGACCTCGTCCAGTTCGCGCAGTGGGCGATCCTCGCGCAGCTCGAGCCGACCGATGTTGACGTCCGCCAGCTCCGCCGTTACGCCGCCTTCTGCGGCGAGAGCGAGATGGCGCCGTCGACCGTGGCGCGCAAGCTTGCGGCCTTGCGTTCGTGCTTTAGGACGCTGCGCGAACACGGCATCGTCGATCAAAACCCAGCTGAGCTAGTAGCTGCGCCGAAGCGGCCGTCGGCGCTACCGCGAGTGTTGCGGCCGGCCGAAATGACGGCGCTGATCGACCGAATTCCGGCAGGAACGGCGTTGGAATCGCGTGACCGCGCGCTGATTGAGCTGGCCTACGGTTCTGGTCTGCGCGCCGAGGAGTTGGTCAGCGCCAACGTTGAATCACTCGATCTCGACGCTGAAGAGATCCGTGTTGAAGGCAAGGGTTCGAAGACGCGGTTCGTGCCGATCGGTGAGTACGCGCGGAGCGCAATCGTCGGCTACCTCGAACGTGCGCGGCCTGCGTTACTCAGCGATTCAACCGAGCAGGCACTCTTCCTCTCAAAGTCCGGTCGCCGGCTGCAGAGTTCCGACGTGCGGCGGCGTCTGCGGCTTTGGGCACGTGCAGCGGAGTTGCCGGGGCGGGTCCACCCGCACGCGCTACGCCACTCATTCGCTACTCACCTGCTGGACGGCGGCGCAGATCTGCGCGCGATTCAGGAGCTGCTGGGTCACGAGCACCTTTCGAGCACGCAGATCTACACACGCGTTGAATCGGCTCGCCTACGCAGTGCATACAGTTCCAGCCACCCGCGCGCCTGATTGGCTTCTGGCTTCGCTGAGCGCGCTTCTGCGGTGTATGGGCGCCGCTCCGCTACCGTTAGCGCCCGTGGCTGTCCGTCAAATATCAACCTCGCGCGATCCTCTGTTCTGCTCGGTCTGCGAGCGCAATCTGCTGCGCGGCGAGGAGCACAGCGCGTTTCTCCATGGCGGCGAACGGAAAGTCGTCTGCGAGCTTTGCACGCAGCGCGCAACGCAGCTCGGGTGGATTCGCGAGTCCGGCGACACTGCACCGGCGAGCGGCCGAATTGGGTGGATCCGCCGCTCGGCTGCGCGTGCGCCAAGCGGCCGCCGTGGCCGCCGAAATGAGCCAGATCACGGAGAACTGCTGGTGCCACCCGAGGCGGTCGAGCTGGTCGAGCACTCCGGCGAGGCATCCGACGACCTGCTTGAACAGCAGACGCAGCCAATCGAAGTTATCCAGCGCTCTGAGTTTGAGCCGCCCGCGAAGGTCGAACTAGCCTTCAACGAGCGCGCCGTGCGCGCCGTGCCGACTCACGCAGACATGAAGGGCGCGCGGGCGATCGAGGTCTTCAACGTTGGCGAGCATCCACGGACAGTGGCGAGCTTGGCGCGGACTCTCGGCGCGCCGGTCGTTAGCGTTCGACCATCGGCGAAAGAGGGCAGCATTGTCTCCGTCGTGATCGCCTGGGAACTCTCTTGGTACGGCTACGAAATTGATCTTGCTGATGAGGGAGCGGGAGCCCGTTTGATCGATCAAGGAACTGAGCTTGAGCAGCTAGAACCTGCTGACCGCACGCCGAACGCCGTTGCAGACTCTCAAGGAATGCTGCACACGGCGGTCGAAGCGCAGTGAAGCTGACGGTCCATGTAGACGGCGGCTCGCGCGGCAATCCCGGCCCGGCCGCGGCCGGCGCGGTCGCCTCCAACGCCGACGGTGAGATTGTCGGCGAGCGCGGCGAGACGATCGGAGTAGCGACAAATAACGTCGCTGAGTACAGAGCGGTGTTGCTCGGCGCAGCGCTCGCTGCCGAGCTCGGTGCGAGCGAAGTTGAGATCGTCAACGACTCAGAGCTGATCGCGCACCAGCTCAACGGCAAGTACAAGGTCAAGCACGTTGACATGAAGCCGCTCTACGCCGAAGCGATTGCGGCTCTCGGGAAGTTCGATAGCTGGGCGATCAGCTGCGTGCGCCGCGAGCAGAACGAGGCTGCCGACCTGCTCGTCAACCAGACCCTCGACGCCGGCGCGCTCTAGCGCCTCGGTCGCGGGCCCGCGCGCGCCGACGCCTGCGCTTCGCTTATGACGGCAGAGGTGGCCTTCTCGCGCCAGTGTCCATCCAAGGGCGAACCTGTTCCAACGCGGCGCCAATCCTGAAGACGGTCTGATCATCGTACGTTCGCCCTGCGATCTGAACCCCGGTCGGCACGCCGTTGTCGGCGAAACCAGATGGGACGTTCAAGACTGGGCAGCGGCTCAGAACGTTGAAGACAGTCGTCAGCAGGCCCTCAAAGTAGTACTGCAGATCGCGACCGTCAACGCTGATTCCGTGGCCGACGTAGTCGTCGTCAGCTAGCAGGCCACGGGTGCCGTTGGTCGGGCAGATCAGTGCGTCGTAGCTCTCAAGCAGTGCGCCGACGGGTTCGTAGATCTTCGCTTCCATGATCAGCGCCTCGAGCAGCGACGAGTCGCCGCCTGCGTCGTTCGCCCAGCGGGCGAACTCGGCCGCATAGTCGGTCACGATCTCGCGGTGCTCTTCGACCGCCTGCGCAACCCAATCGCCCAAGATCAGCCGGAAGTGGATCGCCCCAGCACGAGCGACCTCGGCTTGGGGAATTTGCAGGTCGACCACGTCAACTATTGCCCCGGCTTCGCGTAGCGCCTCGCCGACGGCCAGCGTGTTGGCCCTAACGTCCGGATCGACCGGCCAGCCACCAAGGTCCTCAGAGAGCGCAATCCGCATCCCTCGAATCGCTTCGAAGCTCGTCGGAAGCACCAGCTTTGGCCGCAACGTCGTTACGTCGCTTGGGTCAGGGCCGGCAATTTGGTTTTCGTACAGCGCGCAGTCGGCGACGGTCCGAGCGAGCGGGCCGTTGTGGCAGAAGGTGTCGAGATTGAACGGCGGGTCGAGAGGCACGCGACCGTACGGGGGCTTGAATCCAACGACGCCACAGAACGAGGCTGGAATTCGAATCGAACCACCGATGTCAGAGCCGCTGGCGAGCGTCGTCGTGCCGCTTGCGAGCGCGGCCGCCGATCCACCAGATGAGCCTCCCACCGCATAAGTGGGGTTCCAAGGGTTGCGTGTCACTCCCCAAATCCTCGACTGAGTGAAACCGGCACATGAGAACTCAGGGGCCGTCGTGCGCGCGTGGATGATTGCTCCGGAATCAAGATGGCGCTGCGCGAAGGCTGAGCTGCGCTCCGCGACCTGATCTTTGTAGATCAAAGAGCCTTGGGTTTGCGGCTGCCCAGCTACCGCTTCCTCCTCCTTTATTGCCAGAGGAATGCCCTCAAGGGGACGCGGCGGCTCGCCCTTGCCGGCGTAGCGCTGTTCGGCTTCCCGGGCCTGAGCGAGAGCCTCCTCGAAGAACTGGTGGCAGAGCGCGTTTACGACCGGTTCGACCTGCTCGGCCTGGGCGATCACGGCCTCGACAAGCTCGACCGGAGAGAGCTCGCGCGCCGTGAACATCCGAATTGCCTCGGTTGCCGGTATGTAACTGAGTTCGCTGATCGTCGATCCAGTCAGCTCGGGGGATCGGTGCAGGCGGGCCTTAGAGCAGCCCGGCCTTCGGGCCGTCTTGCTCGTTCTTCTTGCCGACACCGGTCTTCTGCAGCAACGCCCAACCGGCTGGTAGAAGCGCGGCAGCGAAGGCGAGCTTCACAAGGTCGCCGAGAATGAACGGTTGAACCCCGGCCTTGTAAGCCTCGGTCCAGCCGAAGGCGACTCCGTCGCCGGCTGGATCCCAAGTCGCAAGCCACGGCACGCCGAAGGCGTAGATCAGGATGTTGCCGAGCAAGAGCACGCCGACCATCGCCATCACGCGGCGGTCTGCACCGCGCTCAGCGAGCCAACCGACGACGGCAGCGGCGACGATGAAGCCGATGATGTAGCCACCGGTTGCGCCGGTGATGATGTCCCAGCCGCCCGACTGGTCGGTGAAAATCGGCGCACCGAGCGCGCCGATGATGAAGTAGAGCGCCAGCGCGAGCGCGCCCTTGCGCGATCCGAGCACACCGCCCACGAGCAGGACGGCAAGTGTCTGGCCGGTAAAGGGCACCGGGTACCAAGGAATCGACACTTGGGCTAGCCCAGCGACCAGAGCGGTGCCGCATAGAACCAAGACGAGATCTCGCAGCATCTCGTTAGTGCGCGTCTCCGAGTGTGGGATAACCCGGTCGACGATCGTTCCATAGCGTGCGCTTTGCATCTGGCGTTGCTCCTTAATTGACTGATTGACCTCCGCGATGCTACGGCATCGCCGTCCAGCATGGGAGTCAAGGGGTTGTCACGCTGCTACTGGCTAGCTCAGGTGTTATAAAGCGAGAATGAAAACAAAGCCGACTCTCCTAGCCTCCCTCGCCGTCGCTCTCTCAGCTCCATTCTTGCTCGCCGCCTGCGGTGGCTCGAGCAGCTCCGACACTGCGTCGACGACCACGACCGCGAGCGACACCGTCCGCATTGGCATGGAAGGTCCACTCTCAGGAGACCAGAAGGTGACCGGCGTCGGCATGCTCAACGGCGCCAAGCTGGCCGTCGACAAGCTCAACGCAAAAGGTGGCCTTCTCGGCAAGCAGATTGAGATCGTGCCGATCGATGACGCAGCCGACCCGGCGACCGGCGTTACGGCCGCCAATGCTGCAATCAAGGACGGGCTAGACGGCGTCGTCGGCCCTTACAATTCGGGCGTTGGAATCAAAACGCTGCCGCTCTACGAGGCTGCGGGCCTAACGCCGATCCGCCTTACTTCGGACAGCGCGACGAACGGCATGGGGTACACGCTCCAGCCGATGGATTACCAGATCGCTCCGGTCGCGACGACGGCACTAACAGACTGGTTGAAGGCAAAATCGGTAGCCATCGCTTACGACCCGACGCCTGGCTACACGGCAACCGTTGGCGCGCAGATGAAGACGTTGCTCGAAAAGGCAGGCGTCAAGATCACCGCCTATGAGGCCGTCAAGCCGGGCGCTTCCAACTACACCAGCACGGTCAAGAAGCTTGAGGCAACCAACCCTGACGTGATCTACTCGGTCGTCTACTTCCCAGAAGGTGGATTGATCGCCAAGGAGATGAACGCGAGCTCCTCGAAGGTGAAGTGTGTTGCCGACTACGCATCGGACGATCCAGGCTTCGTAACGACAGCCGGCAAGGCCGCGGCGCAGAACTGCCCTGTTGTCGGCGTCCCGTCACCAGGTGACTTCCCGACCGGTGGCTCCTTTGATGCCGCTTACCAGAAGGAATATGGCGAGGGTCCAGGCACGTGGAGTTCTTACGTCTACGACTCGGTCAACCTGCTCGCCAGCTGCGTCGAGAGCGCTGGCGGCTTCGACAACACGCCGAACGCTGATAACTCGACGACAGCTCAGGTCGATGGTTCGACGGCGCTGACGAAGTGCCTCAACGCGACTAAGGACTGGGAGGGCGTTACCGGCTCTGTCACGATCGACGCGGCCAACGGCAACCGCGACCCGGCCACTGTCGTGGTCCTCGGTACCGACAGCAACGGTGAGCTGCATGTCGATAAGGACTGGGCAAACGCAGTTGGCGCGCCCTACTAGACGCCGAGCAGCAAAGCCATTGCGGTCATAACCAACATTGAACCGATGATCCCGGTTGCGGCGAGCGGCCGGTTTTCGCGAGGGCCGAGCGCATCGGGCAGTAGCTCCAGAATCACCAGCGCCAACATCGCGCCAGCGGCGAAACCGAGAGACCACGGGAGAAGCGCGGTTATCTGCTCGACCAGCAGGAAGGCGATCACGGCACCGACCGGCTGCGGCAGGCTCGTTCCAACGGCGGCCCAGAACTGCTGCGAGGCGCTAAAGCCAGCCTGAGCCATCGGGATCGCGGTTGCGGTGCCCTCCGGCACGTTCTGCAGTGCAATCGCGATGAAGACGAAGAGCCCAAGTGTGCTGTCGGCCGACCAAGACGAGCCGAGCGCGAATCCTTCCGGAAGGCTGTGGACGAAGAGCACGACGAAGACCAACGCCGAGCGGCGAACATGGACGCCACTCAATTTCCCGACGTGCATCTCACGGCGGGCCATCGCCCGCTGGCCGATAAGCAGAAAGGCCACGCCGATCGCGCCGCCGAAGATCAGAGGAACCCATTGACCCTTGTCGATCGGCTCAAGTACCAGCCCGATAGAGGCGGCAGTCATCACCCCTGCCGCGATTCCCCAAAGCAGCGGGCGCCAGCGCTCGGTGCGCGCAGGCCCGAGCCATGCCACCGGGAGCGCGCCAAGGCCGGTCGCCAGCGCCGTGACGCAGGCCAGCAGGAAAACGGTAAGCAACGCCACCGCCGCAGATTACGGCAGCACACGGCGCGAGCCTGAGTACCGCGCGCCAGCGCCCCGCGCTACCCTCGCCGCTCAGATGATTTCAACCAATCAGCTTAAGAACGGCAATCACATCGAGGTCGACGGCACGGTCTTCAAGGTCGTTGACTTCCAGCACGTCAAGCCCGGCAAGGGTCCTGCGTTCGTTCGTACGAAGCTGCGCCGGACTTCAGACGGCAACGTGATTGACAAGACCTTCCGTGCCGGCGAGAAGTTCCGTTCCGTCCGCTCAGAGGCTCGCCGGATGAGTTTTCTCTACTCCGACGGCACCGAAGCGCACTTCATGGACAGCGAATCGTTCGAGCAGATCGCATTGCCGGTGGCGTTGGTTGAGAACGAGCTGCGGTGGACGAAGCCCAATGACGATGTCGACATGCTCTTCATCGATTCAGAGCCGAGCACGCTTCAGCTTCCCGCGTCGGTCGAGCTGGAAGTGACCGAGACGGAGCCGGGATTGCGCGGCGACACCGCATCAGGCGGGGGCAATAAGCCTGCAACGCTTGAGACCGGCGCGATCATCCAAGTTCCGCTCTTCGTCAACATCGGCGACAAGATCAAAGTTCAGACCGATAGCGGCGACTACATGTCGCGCGCCTGAAAGCCGCGCCGTCTGTGTCACGACGTAGTGAGCAGCGCCGCGACGCAGCCTTCGTCCTCTACGAGGCCGAGATTGCCGGATCGCCTGTCAGTGACGTGCTCGACCGCGGCGCGAGCGCGCTGACAAGGTCGCTTGTCCACGCCGCAGACGACCTGCGCGAGCAGCTCGACGAGATTATCGGGCGCTACGCGATCGATTGGCGCGTCGAGCGAATCGCGATGCTTGAACGCTGCATCATGCGAGTCGCGCTCGTCGAGATGCTCTACCCGGATGCGGTACCGGCGGAGACGCCGATCCCGCCTGAGGGAGCGATCGATCAGGCCGTTGAAGTTGCCAAGGAGTACTGCGGCGCGCAGTCACCGGGCTTCGTTAACGGCATCCTCAATGCGGCGATGGCCGAAATCGGCGAGACTGCGCCAAGCGATGACTGATCTAGACACAACTGCAATTGACGAACTCGTAGAGCGCCTAAGTCGCGCAGCTCAGCAGCTGCGTGGCGGCGACCTGACGACCGACGCCGCAGCATCGTTGGTCGAGGACTGCGCGGCGCTCGCTGGCCAGGCTTCGAGCGAACTCGATCGGCTGGCAAGGGAAACGCCTGCCGAGCCGCCACCCGGCCAGGACACGCTGCTGTGAGGCGCCGGTGAGCTACCCGGACGACCTGCGCGAGCAGGTCGACGCGTACCTGCAGCAGCTGCGCTTCAGCAACACGCCAACGACCGAAGGGCTCGAGGAAGCGATGCTCTACTCGCTGCTGGCGGGTGGGAAGCGAATCCGGCCTGTGCTCGCGCTGGCCACCGCCGCCGCGCTGGGGGAGTCCCCGGCCGGTGTGATGCCGCTCGCGGCAGCGCTGGAGATGGTCCACAGCTACTCGCTGATCCACGATGACCTACCGGCGATGGACGATGATGACTTGCGCCGTGGCAAGCCTTCCTGCCATGTCGCGTTTGGCGAAGACGTTGCGATTCTCGCGGGCGACGCGCTTTACGCCGAAGCATTTCGGTTGATCCTCACCGAGCAGCAAGGAGGTCCGCAGCGGGTTCTACTCGCCTCGGCCGAGCTCGCCGCTGCGACCGGGGTCAACGGGATGGTCGGAGGCCAGTACCTCGACGTGGAGGGAGCCGCCGCCGATGGCCCAGAAGGCTTGCGTGAGATTCACTCGCGCAAGACCGGCCAACTAATCAACGCGTCGGTGGAGTGCGTCTGTCTGCTTCACGGTCTCGAGGGCGAAGCCCTACTCGCGTACAGAACCTTTGCCGGTGAGCTAGGAGTGTTGTTCCAAATTGTCGATGACATTCTCGATGTGACCGGCTCCGATGAAGAGCTCGGGAAGCCGTCTGGGAGCGACGAGCGCCAAGGCAAACGGACCTACGTCAGCGAGTTTGGTCTTGAGCAGGCGCAGGCTCTTGCCGACGCGTCGCACGCGCAGACGCGTGCGGCACTGGCCCTTGCCGCACCACAGGGCGCCGAACAGCTCGAGCGAATCACCGACTTCATCGCCGCGCGCGAGAGCTGACTCCGCCGCTTCCGCCGCTCTAGCGGTTGAGCCACTGGCCGCGATCGAGCTCGCGGATCAGGAACGGTGCCAGCGTGCTGTTGAAGAGCGCTGTCACATGGTGGTCGTCCGAGTGAACGAGCACGCCGCCGATCACGGCAAAGCAGAACTTTGAGCTGCAGTAGAACTCAGAGAGGTCTACGACGCCAATCCCGGGGTCGTCCTGATCATCTGCGGCTACCGCAAGGGCATCTGGGATCAGCACCTTCGACCGTGGCAGTGCGCAGGCTGGCCCAGTCAGCTCGCTAGCGGCGACGGTTCGCTCAACGCAGTCGAGAGTGCCTGGCGCGGAACGCGGGTTGTCGCGCAGAACAACGATGTGGTTGATCGAGCTTGGCAGCAGCTTGAAGCCAGCCTCATAGCCGGCGACCTGCCGCGGGAATGTGTTGAGGTCTTTGCCCTTTCCGGCCGATTGGGTCGCGAAGAGCGTGTCAATCTTCGGGTTCTTTGCCAGCCAGACGGGCAATTGGCGCTTCCACACGGAGCAACCGGCCCGGTCCTCAGCTGTGCCGCGACCATATGTGCTGAGCGGGCAGGCACGCCTAACAATCGAGGTGACTCGCCAGCCCTGATCGAGAGCGGCAATGTTTAGGGCAGGCCGCCAGCGGCGAGCGTGGCTATCTCCAATAGCAACAATCTGGCGTTTGGCCTTGCTCTCAGGGACTCCGAACGTGCAGAGCTCGAGCAGACCGATGATCTTCAGGCCACCTTGGCAGAGTGGGCTCTTATTGGCCTCCGTTCCATCGTGGGGGATCACAAGCTCGCGCGCCGTGGCGGGAGACGGTGAGACGGAGTACCGCAGTGCTGGATTGACGCATGGCTGGTCTTCGGGGTCGCGTGCGGCCGCGCCGAGACAGCGTGCGCCGCTCGAGAGCAGTCGCGCCGTCGTCTGCCGGTCTTCAGCTTGCCGCTGCTCAAGGACCTGCAAAGCACCAAAGCTCGATATCAGCACGACGGCAGTGGCGCCAATCGCGACGAAGAAGGTTTGACGCGGTGGCCTGAGAACAAGTAGCGGGCCGGAGCGGATCGGATCCTCAACGAAGCGTTTCGTTAGCCAACTGAGGATCAGCATCAGCAAGATCAGCACGAGCTTGATCGGAGTGTCAAGCTCCCTCAGCAGTAGGAAAGGCGCGAGGATTAGGAGCGGCCAGTGCCAGAGGTAGATCGAATACGAGTTGTCGCCAACCCACTGCACCCAGCGCAGCCGCATCCAGAAGAGAGGAGCCCAGCGGACGTCCGGGGCGCCAGCCCAGATCACGGCCAGCGAGCCGAACACAGGGAGCAGCGCAGCGGATCCGGGATACGGCGTCTCTGCCGTGAAGATGAATGAGGCACCGAGAATCGCCGCCACGCCGAGCCAGGAGACGACCGCGCGCAGCCTCTCGCGGCCTAGCTCGGCAGCAAACAGGCCGAGCAGCCCACCAGCGCCGAATTCCCACATTCTCGTTGGCGTGATGAAGTAAGCGGCGGCGGGGTCGTTCGCCGTCTCGACGACCGAGTAGATCAAGCTGGCGGCCGTCAGGATCGCCAAAAGCAAGCCAATTAGGCGCCGTCGTGCCAGCGCCGAACCCTTGCGCGCTAGGGCTGCGCCGACCAGAATCAAGAGCGGCCAGATGAGGTAGAACTGCTCCTCAACCGAGAGCGTCCAGTAGTGCTGAACGGGAGAGGGGCGATTCTCGGCGCCGAGGTAATCCACGGCCTGGGCGGCGAGGTTCCAGTTCTCTATGTAGAGGGCGCTCGCCTTGATCTCATCAAAGAACTGGCCCCAGAGGTTGAGCGGCACAATCAGGTAGGTGGCTACGGCAACGACGAACAGCACGAAGAGTGCGGCGGGGAGGATGCGCCGCGCTCGGCGCGCCCAGAACTGACTCATCGAGATCGTTGAGGTGCGGTCGGCTTCGCGCACCAGCTGCCCGGTGATCAGGAAGCCCGAGATGACGAAGAAGATGTCAACAGCGACATAGCCGCCAGGGATCAGCCCATGCCAGTAATGGAAGATGATGATCGTCGTCACTGAGATCGCTCGCAGAGCTTGGATCTCAGGGCGCACGCCTTTGGCCTTCTTGGGTTGTGCTGAGGAGCTATCGGTCACGATCGAGGAAGACGGGCCGTGTCAGCGGTCGCCAGGAGCGGCGCGCGGTCAATGGCCACCCTAGGAAAGTACAAGCTCGTTGGGCGGCAACTAGGCGCTTGACACGTTTCCACGCGTCTGCCCCAAGAGTGAGAGTTAGACTAGGCAGCTGCGTATCTAAGCTGAGACTCTGAATGGAACGAATCCTCGACTCAATCAACGGCCCGCAGGACCTCAATGGTCTTGATGACGCCCAGCTGCAGCAGCTCGCTCAAGAGGTGCGCGAGTACATCATCGACACCGTGGGTGAGATCGGCGGCCACTTCGGCGCCAATCTTGGCACCTGTGAGCTCGCCGTCGCGCTGCATTCTGTGCTCGACTCGCCGCGCGACAAGATTCTTTGGGACGTCGGCCATCAGGCCTATCCGCATAAGGTGCTGACCGGCCGCCGCGACCAGCTCGCCACGATCCGCCACTACGGCGGCCTAGCGCCGTTCTGTTCTATCGAAGAGAGCGAGCACGACATCATGGGCGCCGGTCACGCCTCGACTTCGATCGGCTACGGAGTTGGGCTGAAGGAAGGGATGCGCCTGCTTGGTCGTCCCAACCAAGGTCGCGTCGCCGCTGTGATCGGTGATGGCGCGATGACCGGGGGAGTGGCCTTCGAAGCGATTCATCAGGCCGGTGGGCTCGGCACGCCGATGGTTGTCGTGCTCAACGACAACGGCATGTCGATCGCTCCAAATGTCGGCGCTCTCTCGCGCTACTTCACCCGCGTCCGGCTGAACCCAAAGTTCTGGCATGCCCGCGAAGGGGTAGAGGATCGCCTCAGTCACCTTCCGGCCGGAATTGGCGCCAAGGTCGAGAAGCTCGGCCCGCAGCTCAAGGAGTCGCTGAAGGCATTCTGGGCACCCGGCCTCTTCTGGGAGGAACTCGATTGGGCCTACGTCGGTGTCGTCGACGGCCACGACGTTGCAGCCCTGCGCCAAGCGCTTGAGGCCGCCTTCGCAGCCGACCGCCCGGTCGTAGTCCACATCACGACCGTTAAGGGCAAGGGTTTCGCCCCAGCTGAAGAGGGCGGGCTCGAGGGGATGGAGCAGTGGCACGCTGCCAAGCCTGGCTCGATTGCCGACGGCGCTCCGGTCGCGAAGAAGAAGTCAGCGCCGGCCAAGGACGCTGCGCCACCGACTCCGAGTTACACCGAGGTCTTTGGCAACGCGATCGTGAGTGAGGTCCGCGCCAATCGGCGCGTTGTCGGAATTACTGCCGCGATGAACTCGGGCACGGGGCTCAACATTCTCCAGGAGGCCGAACCCGATCACTACTTCGATGTCGGTATCGCCGAGCAACAGGCGGTGCTCTTCGCTGCCGGGATGGCGCTTGAGGGAGTGCGGCCGGTTTGCGCTATCTACTCGACCTTCCTGCAGCGCGCATTCGACCAGATTGTCCACGACGTGGCGCTGCAGTCGCTGCCGGTGATCTTTGCGATGGACCGCGCCGGACTCGTCGGCGACGACGGCCCGACCCACCACGGCGTCTTTGACATCGCTTACATGCGGCCGCTGCCGAACATGACTTTGATGGCTCCGCGAGACGAGGCACAGCTAGTGCACATGCTGCACACCGCGATCGCCCACGAATCGGGCCCGGTCGCGCTGCGCTACCCGCGCGGCGTGGGCGTGGGCACGCCTTTGCCTGACAAGCCGCAGCTGATCGAGATCGGCACCGGCGAGATTCTGCGCGAAGGCCGCAGTGTCGCTCTGCTTGGCTACGGTCTTGGCGTTGCGAAGGCGCTGGAGGCGGCCGACATCTTGGCCGAGGCGGGCATCAAGGTCACGGTTGCCGACGCACGCTTCGCCAAGCCTCTCGACGCAGCGCTGCTCGCGCAGTTGGCTGCTGAACATGATCTGCTGGTGACAGTCGAAGACGGCGTCCTGACCGGTGGTTTCGGCACCGGCGTCTGGGAGCACTACAACGAGGCTGGAATCCCGACGCCAAGGATGCTCCGGATTGGCCTGCCAGACCGCTACGTCACGCACGGCAAGCCAGAGCTGCTCTACGAAGAGGTCGGTCTGACCGGTGAGAAGATCGCCGAGCGGATCACGGCGCTGATTGGCGTCGCTGACGAAGTCACCAGCGAAGCCTGATCGATCCACCAAGAAGAAACGACCCGCCAATTTGGCGAGCCGTTTCAGGAGGAGAGATACTTCTATGTGGGTCCATCTGTGCAGTCGCTGCGGAGAATATGTTGCAGACGACTAAGGAGCACTGTGACGCAGAAGTGTGCGCTTGTGTGTGAGGGGGCGCACACAAGCTGTGTGAGGTAAGGCACACAAACTGCTTCTTGGAATCGCGTGGATATAGCTTTCAACGCCACCCTGCCGTGTGCCTAGTCTGGTGCCCTACTGGCGCGTCTGGTGGTCCGGGCTGGTAGTTTGCCGCAGAGGTACTTCTAAGTCATCTGTTGACGTGCGACGTTCGTCGCCTCGCTGCCTGTTGACAAATCAACGTTTTTGGGATTGGGGATCAGGTACATGGCGAGGGTTTTGGCTGTTGGTGGGGTGCGGTTTGTGTTGGCTGGCGTGCTGGTTGCTGCGCTCGCGGCATGCGTTGTGGGCCGTGCTGAGGCTGCTTCGGTTTTCTCGTCTTCGTTTGCGGCGCCGTCTGCTCTTGCTAATTCGGCTGCGTCTGCCCCTTCGGTTGTTGCTGGTGATCGCGCTCTGACTTTGAAGTGGTCTGCTGTGAAGGGTGCTGCTGGTTATCGCGTTAGTTGGCGTGGGCGTGTGCTCAAGGGTGGTAAGCCAACTGCGGTGTGGTCAGCTAAGTGGCTTGGGTTGAAGGTGCTTAAGGCTTCCGCGCGTTCGTACAAGGCCACCGGTCTGGTCAATGGTGCTCAGTATCAGCTCAGGTTGGAAACGAATACGAAGGCGAAGAAGGCGGCGTGGGTGGTTAAGTCAACTTTGGTTGGCTCGCCGGAAGCGCCTGTTCCGGCAGCGACCATCCCGGGCGCTCCGACGAGTGTTTCGGGCGTGGCTGGTGACGGGCAGGTTGTGGTGTCGTGGTTGGCTCCGTCTAGTGATGGTGGCTCTGCGATCACCGCTTACGTAGTCACTGCGCTTGGTTTTGGTAACTCGGCTGGGTGCTTCACGACGGGCGCCCTTTCCTGCTCGGTCGCTGGGCTCAGGAACGGCAGCCCTTACACGTTCACTGTGGTGGCAACGAATGCTCGTGGTAGTTCGGTCGCTTCGGTGGCGTCCGCTGCCGCTACGCCGGCCACGGTGCCGGGCGCGCCGACGAGTGTTTCGGGGGTGGCTGGTGACACTTCGGTTGTGGTGTCGTGGTTGGCTCCGTCTAGTGATGGTGGCTCTGCGATCACCGGTTACACGGTCACTGCGCCTGGTGGTGGTTCACAAGCGTGCGCAACGGCAACCCTGTCTTGCACTGTCACTGGGCTAACTAATGGCACGCCTTACAGGTTCACTGCGGTGGCAACTAATGCTCTTGGTAATTCGGGCGCTTCGGTGGTGTCCGCTGCCGTTACGCCAAGCGTGGCGTCGTGCGCTAACGGTCGCGCGGTGTGTGTGGTTGGTGACACTGGTCCTGGCGGCGGCAAGGTCTTCTACGTCCTTGGTGGTTCAGAGACTGTGCCTGGCGCGGCGTGTGGTTTGAGCTGTCGTTACCTGGAGGCTGCGCCGGCGGGTTGGAATTCCGGTGGTAGTCCTGATCCAATCCTTCAGTGGGGTGGCGGGAGCCGCACTGCGGGGCAGTGCAGTAATAAGGTCATCCCTGGCGCTGCGGGCACTGGTATTGGTTCTGGTTTCGCGAATACCACCGCGATTATGGCTGACTGCCCCAACACTGATCCGTTAAATCCTCAGTCGGCTCCTGCTGCGCTTGCTGCTTCAACCTATGCGCCGACCGTCAATGGTGTGGTCGTCACGGGCTGGTTCCTGCCATCCAAGGATGAGCTCAACGCGCTTGATACCTCCAATCGCCCATCTTCTGACAATGGTGTTGGTGGGTTGTTTCCCAGTGGCTTCTACTGGTCGTCGTCGCAGGGTGATGTGGAAAACGCGTGGGGCCAGGCCGTCGGCCTCGGCGGCGGGTTCTACTGGCAGAACTTCAACGTTAAGAACGACGTCACCCGAGTGAGGCCGGTTCGGGCTTTTTAGCTATTTAACTATTTGCTGTTAAGCGGTTTGCTTCGTGCCCGTGAGGGCGCGGAGTTTTTCAGCTTGGAGAGTGGTTGTTGTGGCGCTCTACCGGCGTTGCCGCGTTGACGGTCGCCGCACGGGTCACGCGTCGCGTAGGGAACGCTAAATCCGGCGTACCTTGGCAGCGACTAGCACGAAGTTAGATGACCGCACGTTGGAACAATTCCTATACCCACGGGATTCCACGAGGCACACAAACTGCAGCGTTGCTTTCGAGTGCCGGTAGCGTTGGCTGCTATGAGCGAACGAATCCGCCTCGATGCGCTGCTGACGCAGCGCGGTCTCTTCCCGTCCCGCTCGCGCGCGGCCGCTGCCGTGATGGCGGGTGACGTCCGCCTCTGCGCCCCCGGCGCTCGGAAGGCAAAGCCAGGCCAGATGGTTCTACTTGACGCCGAGGTCGAGGTAACGGAGCGGGCCCGCTACGTCTCGCGCGGGGGCATCAAGCTCGAAAACGCGCTCGGCCTTCTCTCGCTCGACGTCAGTGGCCGACGCTGCCTCGATGCCGGCGCTTCGACCGGTGGCTTCACCGACTGCCTGCTCCAGGCAGGCGCCGCCGAGGTGATCGCAGTGGACGTTGGCTACGGCGAGCTGGCTTGGTCGCTGCGTGAGGATCCGCGAGTTCATGTTCTCGAGCGCACCAACGCCCGTCAACTCGTCGCCGACCAGCTTCCGTATCGGCCTGACCTGATCACTGCCGACCTCTCATTCATCTCGCTGACAAAGGTTTTGCCTGCACTAACTGACTGCGCAGCCGATAACTTTGATGCTGTTGTGATGGTCAAGCCCCAGTTCGAGGTTGGACGCGACCGCGTCGGCCGCGGCGGCGTCGTCCGCGACAGCGAGCTGCGCAAGGAGAGCGTTGGCGCGGTTGCCGAGTTCGCCCGCGAACGCTGCGGCGCCTCGGTGCTCGGCTTTGCCTCCTCGGGCCTTCCCGGGCCGAAAGGCAATCAGGAGAGTTTCATTCATCTCGCCGAGGCTGGCCGCGAAGGCGCACTCGGCAATCTTGGCGCTGTACTGGACGAGGCTGGGCTATGAACAGCCGACCGATCAGCGGACCAATCACTGCCTTCTCGCATGCACGCCCCGGCGAAACCGACGACGCGCTCCGTCATCTGATCGGGCTGGCGCACGAGCGGGGCTTGACCGTGCGGCTCGATCCTGATGAGACCGCCAAGCATCCGTCGATAGCTGCCGGGCCGGGCGTCGAATTGAATGCCGAGCTAGATCTCGACGCCGGCCTCGCAGTCGCGTTTGGCGGTGATGGGACGGTGCTGCGGGCGCTCCGGGCCTACGCCGGAACCAGCGTCCCGGTGATTGGGATCAACTTTGGCGAGATCGGATTTCTCGCAGCAATTGGGCGCGACGATCTGGCCGGCGGCCTCGACCGAGCGATCTCCGGCGAATTCGAACGGCTCACGCTGCCGGCAATCAAAGTTGACTTCAACAACGATTCGGCGCTGGCGATCAATGACATCGCGATCACGCGGCGTGCCGGCGACCGCGTCGCGCAGCTCGCCTATGCGGTTGGGGGCGAGGAGGCTGGAAGCGTCCGCTGTGACGGCGTTGTAGTCGCGACGGCGGCCGGGTCGACCGGTTACAACCTCGCCAACGGAGGGCCGGTGATGGCTTGGGGCGTGGAGGGCTACGTCGTCTCATTTATTGCGCCACACTCTTTGACCGCGAGGGCGCTCGTGATCGCTCCCGAGGACGAACTCACGATCGACAATCGCTCGCACGACCCGGTTGAACTTTCGGTCGACGGACGGCCGATTGCCGAGATCGCACCAGGAGGTCAGGTGACGGCGCGGTTCAGTCCCGACGCCGCCGTACTGGCGCTGCCGATCGATTCGAGCTTCTATCGACGGCTACGCGAAACATTCGGTCGTCTAGCTTCGTCCTAGCTAGGTAACGACGCTCGGCTATTCGCGCTCAGAAGCGTCACAGCAGCCGCAACGTCAGGCCCAATCCGTCCCCGCGCGCTGCTAAACCGGAGCAGTGCTGCACGAGCTACGAGTCGAGAATCTGCTGCTGATTGAAAGCGCCGAGCTGCGGCTCGCGCCCGGTCTCAACGTGCTGACGGGCGAGACGGGCGCCGGGAAGACGGTGCTCGCTCATGCGCTCGATCTGTTGCTCGGGGGTCGACCGCGGGCGGGGATCGTCCGGCCCGGCGCGGACGAGGCGTACGTCGAAGGGGTCTTCGAACTCGGCGACGAGATGCGCGCTCAGCTCGGTGACCGAATACCGGCCGACGCGGATGAACTCGTCTTGGCTCGCCGCGTCGCGGCCGAGGGGCGCACGAAGGCAACGATCAACGGTCGCTCCGCGAGCGTCGGCGATCTGCGCGACGTCGCGGCAACGATGCTCGTCTTCTACGGACAGCACGAACATCGCAAGCTGACAGTCGCTTCGGCGCAGCTTGACATCCTCGATGGCTTCTGTGGCCCGGAGCAACTGCAGCGGCGCGCCGAGATGGCCGAGGCGCATTCACGGGTAGTGGATTGCGAACAGCGCCTGGAGCAGCTAAAGGCATTGGACGGGGCCCGTGAACGAGAGCTCGACTTGCTGCAGTTCGAGCTGGCCGAAATCGACGAGGCGGCCCCAAGCGAAAGCGAACAAGAGCAGCTGCTTGCGCTGCGCGGCAAGCTCGCCCACGTCGAAGGACTCCGCAGCGCCGCATACGCCGCCTGCGAGGCACTGGCGCCGGAGGACGGCGAGGGAGTCAACTCGAGCCTTGCAGCAGCCGGCGCCGGTCTCGACGCTGTTGGCGGCATTGACGAGCAGCTCGATCCGCTCACTGCGCGTTGGCAGTCGCTCGCGATTGAGGCCGATGACCTCACCGCCGAGCTGCGGCGCTACTGCGAATCGCTCGGCGTTGAACCAGGTCTGCTCGAAGCGACCGAAGAGCGGCTCGCACTGCTCGATCGCCTCTCGCGTAAACACGGCGGCTCGCTCGCTGCAGTCCTTGCCTACGCAGACGATTCGCGCCAGCGACTGGCGCTCCTGACCGACGCTGAAGCCTCGTTGGAGTCGGCGACGGCGGAGCTCGCTGAGGCGAGCGCCGCTAGCTCAGCGGTTGCCGCCGCGCTACACAAAGCGCGTGGCGCTGCCGCACCGAAGTTGGCCAAGCAGGTCTGCCAGAGGCTCGATGAACTGGCGATGGTCGGAGCCAGCTTCGCCGTTGAGCTCAGCGCCCGCGACCGCGGCCCGAGCGGCGCCGATGCGGTCGACTTCATGATCGCAACCAACGCCGGTGTTGCGGCCGGGCCGCTGCGCGAGATTGCCTCCGGCGGCGAACTCTCGCGCGTGATGTTGGCGCTGCTCGGCGTCGCCAACGACGGGTCGGTGACGACGCTCGTCTTCGATGAGATCGATGCTGGCGTCGGTGGAAAGACGGCCCGCGTAGTCGGTGAGCGGCTTCGCGCTCTCGCATCCGATCGTCAGGTTCTTTGTATTACCCACCTGCCACAGATCGCCTCGCTCGCCGACCGTCATTTCTCGATCGAGAAGGATTCGGCGACCGATCCGGTCTTGACAACGGTCACAGAACTGCGCGAACCGGAGGTCGTCGGCGAGCTGGTGCGGATGCTTGGAGCCGACGAGGACGACAGCGCGGCGCTGCGTCACGCGCGCGAACTCCGCAGCGCCGCCTAGCCCTAACAGGTGCTCTAGGCCTAAACTCGCGGAGCGATGACACTCCCAGCACAGACGACCCCGAGTGGAACGATCCGAGGACCGGTCCGTTGTGGGCGAAAGACGAAGAAGCTGGTTTCGAGGCTGCGCGCGGGTGAGGTTGCGCTGATCGATCACGATGATCTCGACCGCGTCTCGGCCGAGGATCTGATCGCGGCGCAGGCCGTCGCGGTGCTCAACTGCCGTGGTTCGCGCTCCGAGGAGTATCCGAACATGGGGCCGCTACTGCTGATCGAGGCCGGGATCACATTGATCGATCTCCCCGATGACCGGCTCTTCGAGCTCTGCCGCGACGGTGACCCGCTTGAATTGCGCGGCGGCGAGGTCTGGCGCTCCGGAGAGATGCTCGCCGCAGGAACTCTGCAGATGCCGGAGCTCGTTCGCGCTGACAACGAGCAGCGTCGGCGCGAGATTGGAGGCGCGCTCGAAGCTTTCGCGCGCAACACGGTCGAGCACATGGTTGAGGAGCAGGATCTTCTCTCCGGCAAGATCGACCTTCCGCGCTTCGATACTGATTTTCGCGATAGGCCGGCCTTGATCGTCGTCCGTGGCGTCGATCATCAAGCCGACCTCCAGGCGCTTCGCCCCTACATCCGTGACACGCGCCCGGTCCTCGTTGGCGTCGACGGCGGCGCCAACGCAATCATCGAGGAGGGCTTCAAGCCCGACATGATCGTCGGTGACATGGACTCGGCTTCCGACGCGACGCTGCGCAGCGGCGCTGAACTAGTCGTCCACGCTTACCCTGATGGACGAGCGCCGGGCCGCGAACTCCTCGCCAGTCTCGCTCTCGACCACAAAGTTGTCCCGGCCCCAGGCACCAGCCAGGACGTCGCGATGCTGATCGCCGGTGAGAAAGGGGCCTCGCTGATCGTTTCGGTTGGGTCGCAGTTCAACCTCGTCGAGTTCCTGGACAAGAACCGTCGTGGCATGTCGTCAACCTTCCTCACTCGCCTGCGACTAGGAGAGAAGATCGTTGACGCCAAGGGAGTGAGCCGGCTCTACCGCCCGTCGCCGGGTCTATCTCCGGCCGTGATTGTGCTCGCCGCTGGGCTTCTAGCTTTCGTCATCGTGATCCTCGTGACGCCAGCTCTGCGTGAGGTAGTCGATCTCTTCTGGCTCAAGCTGCGCGTGCTGCTCGGCGGGAACGTCTAGGGTCGCGGCGTGTTCGATTTCCGCTATCACGCCGTCTCACTGGCGGCCGTACTGGTTGCGCTGGCGGTCGGCGTTCTACTCGGCGTTGCGATTGGCGACGCGGGCCTTGTCTCCTCGGCCGAGAAGCAGGTCCGCGCGAGTCTGCGCGACGATGTGCGAGGCGCACAGGCGAAGGAGCAAGAGGCGACAGATCAACTGCAGGCCGAGAAGCGCTACTCGCGCGCCTCGTACCCTTTCGTTGTTGCTGGGCGGCTTCAGGGCGCAAAGGTCGGGTTGCTCTTCCTCGGCGAGCCTGACGAGGAAATCGCTGACGACGTCCGCGCGGCGCTGGAGGCGACGGGAGGCGAGCTGACCGGCACCTTGGCGCTGAGGCAGCCGCCCGATACCGCTGCGCTGGCTGCCAACGCAGGCTCTAGTCGTTACTCGCAGCTCGACACCTCACCAGCGTTGCTTGGCTCGTTCGGGAGGACGATCGGTCGGCAGATGATCCTCGGCGGTCAGCTGCTGAGGGGTGAGGCCGACGCGCTCTTCACGACCCGCGCCGGTGGTCTCGGTCCGTTCGACGCCGTAGTCGTTGTGCGGGTGCCGCGCGTGCTCAATGCAGAAGAGGCCGCCAATACGAACTTGCTCGAGGACGGACTGATGGCGGGCCTCACGAAGACGCGCAGCCCGATCGTTGGTGTTGAGACGACGGCGACGACTCCGAGCCAAGTCGCTTGGTACCGCTCGCATGGGCTCTCAAGCGTTGACAACGTTGACGAGACCGCCGGGCATGCGGCCCTGGTGCTTGCTCTAGCTGGCGCGCAGGGCAGTTTCGGCAGCGGGCCTGACGCTGGCAGTCTGCTCCCAGGGCCAGAGCTCGCCGCCGGTTAACAGCTACTCGCGCTCCTCGAAATCAAGCGCGGCGGAGTTGATGCACCAACGCTGGCCGCTGGCGCCCGGTCCGTCATCGAAGACGTGGCCGAGGTGGCCTCCGCAGTTGGCACAGATCGCTTCGGTGCGGATCATTCCGTGAGAGTTGTCGTCGACCAATGTCACTGCGCTGGAGACCACGGGGTCGGTGAAGCTCGGCCAGCCGGAGCCCGAGTCGAACTTCGTATCGGAGGCGAATAGCTCCGCATCACAGCCTTTGCAACGGAACATGCCAGCGCCCTTTTCGTCGTTGTAGGCGCCGGTGAATGCGGGTTCGGTCGCCGCTTCGCGCAGCACTGCGAATGATTCAGGGTCGAGCTTCTGGCGCCACTGGTCGTCTGTCATCTCGGCGGGTTGGGTCGGCTCTTCGCTGGTCATCGTGCTCTCCTTGTTCGGGCTTGCCTCAACGGTAGCGAAGCGGAGTGGCCGACGGAAAAACTCGTCCGCGACGCTATGTAGGTTCCTCAGGTGCCAGCGCTGCCATTGATCCTCTCTCTGCTGCTCGCGCTAGTCCTCTGTGGTCCGCTTGTCAGCTTCCTCACTGAGGGTGGCCATCTGCGCTCCAACTACCGCGACGAGATGCTTCCCTGCCCGCTTGGCCTCTTGATCCCGGCGGCCGCGCTGGCAGCGCTGATCCCGCTCGCGCTGCTCGCAGGGCTGTTCGACTTGAACACGCTCGATTTAGTCGGCTTGCCGTTGATTCTTGGCGTCGTCGCACTCGGTATCGCCGACGACGCTTTCGCCGGAAGCTCGCGCGGCTGGCGCGGACACGGCGGGGCTGCACTGAGCGGAGCCTTTAGCACTGGAGCGCTGAAAGCCGTTGGAACGCTCGGTTTGGCGCTCGCCTGGTGCGCCGTGACCCAGGACGGAATTGCCCGCTTCCTGCTCGCCTCGCTGGTGATTGTGCTCGCGACCAATCTTTTCAATCTCTTTGATCTGCGACCGGGTCGCTCGGTCAAGGTGTTCGTGCTCCTCGGTGTCGGCTGCACGCTCGGTGCCTGGAGCTTCGATTCACTTTTCAGCCTTGGCCTCTGGGTCGGTCCGATTCTTGTCTGCGGCGCGCTCGATCTGCGCGAGCGGGGGATCCTTGGTGACAGCGGCTCAAATGTCGTCGGCGTTGTCGCCGGCATCTGGCTCGTACTCGTGCTCGGAACAACCGGGCTTGCGATTGCAGCAGCAGTGCTCGTTCTATTAACCATTTACGGAGAAGTTCGTTCGATCAACACGCTCGTCGAATCAACTCCGGGACTCAGTCATCTAGACTCATTAGGGAGAATTGTTCATCGTGCCTGACGCCCAACGCCAGCCCCGTCACATCTTCGTCACAGGCGGAGTCGTCTCATCCCTCGGAAAAGGAATCGCATCGGCCTCTATCGGCCGGCTTCTCGTTGCGCGCGGATTAACCGTCGGCCTCCAGAAGTTTGATCCCTACATCAACGTCGATCCCGGGACTATGTCGCCGTATCAACACGGCGAAGTCTTCGTGACTGAAGATGGCGCTGAAACAGATCTTGACCTTGGTCATTACGAGCGCTTCACCGACTCCAACACGACTCGCGCTTCGAACGTAACTGCTGGCGGCATCTACGATGCCGTGATTCGCCGCGAGCGCCGCGGTGATTACCTCGGGGCGACCGTTCAGGTAGTTCCGCACATCACCGACGAGATCAAGCACCGGATCAAGCTGATCGCCGAAACGAGCGACGTTGACGTCGTGATCACGGAGATTGGCGGAACCGTGGGGGACATCGAATCGCTGCCGTTTCTCGAGGCGATCCGCCAGTTCCCGGTAGATGTCGGCCGTCGCAATTGCCTCTTCATTCATCTGACGCTCGTTCCCTACATCGGGCACGCCGGTGAACTGAAGACAAAGCCGACGCAGCACTCGGTCAACGAGCTGCGCCGGATCGGCATCCAGCCCGACATGTTGCTCTGCCGCAGCGAGGGCGAGCTCTCGGTCGACATCCGCAAGAAGATTGCACTCTTCGCCTCGCTGCCAGTTGAGGCCGTCATTTCGGCCAAGGACGTCAATGACATCTACGAGGTGCCGCTCTGGTACCGCGAACAGAAAGTTGATGACTTCATCTGCGACGAGCTTGGGATCGATGCCGCCCCGGCCGATCTCAGTGAGTGGGACGCGATT
This sequence comes from Bifidobacterium breve, assembly GCA_945881845.1. GTDB lineage: Bacteria > Actinomycetota > Thermoleophilia > Solirubrobacterales > Solirubrobacteraceae > F1-60-MAGs163. The sequence goes on from CAMCVN010000008.1 coordinate 32,652, forward strand.
GTCACACGCGCCGCTGAGGCGACAGCGCCGGTCAAGATTTCGCTGGTCGGCAAGTACATCGCGCTGGCTGACGCTTACAAGTCGGTCACCGAAGCGTTGATTCACAGCGGAAACCTTGCTGGAGCCAACGTTGAGATCGACTGGGTTGACTCGGAAGACCTCGTTGGCGATGAGGTCGCGCTTGAGCGGCTTGGCGACTCAGACGGCATTCTCGTTCCAGGAGGCTTCGGCGGCCGCGGCATCGAAGGGAAGATCCGCGCCGTGCGCGTCGCCCGCGAGCAGAAGATCCCGTACCTCGGCGTCTGTCTCGGCATGCAGATGGCGGTCTGTGAGTTCGCTCGCTCGATCGCTGGCATGGACGGCGCCAATTCGACCGAATTCGATCTTGAGACCGAGTGGCCGGTAATCGACTTGCTACCCGAGCAGAAAGAGGTCTCCGATCTCGGCGGCACGATGCGGCTTGGCGCCGACCCGATCAAACTGCACAGCGGCACGATCGTTCGCGACTGTTACGGCGAGGCTGTTGTCTACGAACGTCATCGCCATCGCTACGAGGTTTCGATCGCGCTGCGTAAGAAGCTTGAGCATGCTGGGCTGATCGTCAGCGGCACCTCGCCCGACGAGCGGCTCGTCGAGGCGATCGAGTTGCCGACCGACATCCACCCATTCTTCGTCGCGGCGCAATACCACCCGGAGTTCAAGTCGCGGCCTGAGCGCCCGGCGCCTCTCTTCCGCGAGTTCGTCGCTGCTGCCTTCGCTGCTCGCGGCGGTGAAGCGCAAGTTGACGCTGCAGATGACGCTCACGCAAGTCGCCGCACGGCCTGAGCGCTTCAGTTATGAGGCCCGCCTCGGAGCTTGAGACGCGGCGCTTGAGCGAGACGTTCGCCGCGCTCTGCGCAATCCCAAGCCCGTCGCGGTGCGAAGGTGCGGTAGCGGCATATGTTCGCAACGAGCTCGAACAGATCGGGCTTGAGGTTGCCGAGGACGACGCGGCAGCCGCGGTAGGCGGCCAGAGCGGCAATCTGCTGGCTCGAATCGGTAACAGGGGAGGGCAGTCGGTTCTCTTCTGCGCCCATCTGGACACTGTTCCCCACGAAGGCGGCGTGCTCCCGGTGCTCGTTGACGGTGGCTGGGAGAGCGACGGCGACACAATCCTTGGCGCCGATAACAAGGCCGCCGTCGCGGTGCTGCTGGAGCTTGCGCGCAGGACGACAATCGAAGGCGCGCCGGTTGACCTGGAGCTCTGCTTCACGGTCGCCGAGGAGCCCGGGCTGCTCGGAGCGAACGCTCTCGACATAAGCGCTCTCCGATCTGAGGTCGGTTATGTCTACGACCACGCCACGCCGATCGGCGAAATCATCGGCGCCTCACCGACGCACATTCGCTGGCGCGCCGACATCCGCGGTCGGCCGGCACACGCCGGTATCGCGCCTGAGGATGGCCGTAGCGCGATCACAGCGGCGGCGCGCGCAATAGCCGCACTGCCCGACGGCCGCATCGATCAATCAACGACCGCCAACGTGGCGCGGATTCGCGGCGGCGTCGCTGGCACCAACGTCGTGCCAGAGCACTGCCAGGTAGACGGCGAGGTTCGCTCGCTCGAGCAGGGTCGGGCTGAATTGATGACCGAAGCTGTTGCCGAGGCGTTTCAGGACGCAGCCAATCGGCCGGACTGCCAGTGCGATCTTGACCTGACGATTGAACGCTCGTTTGTCGGCTACAAACTCGACGAGGGTGAGCCCAGCGTCGTCGCCGCAAAGGCCGCACTGGAAGCCTGCGGCTACGAGCCGAAGATTGTCGCCAGTGGTGGTGGCTCCGACGCGAACGCGCTGCGCGCCAAAGGAGTTGACTGCGTCAACCTCGCGAACGGCACGCAGAACCCTCATCAACCAAGCGAGAGGGTTGCAGTAGCTGAGCTCGAGGCGATGCTGAACGTGACATTCGCGTTGGTCGACGTATTCGGGGAGGATTAAGAGATGCTCGTGCTCCACGAAGGAGTTGTCACCGAAGTCGGTCCGCTCGCCGCAGAGCAGCAGCTCTTGGTTGACGTTCCCGGTCGCGGTCCGCGCGCAGCGACGGCCGACACGGCCCTAGTAGGTCACTGCGAAGTGGGAGACACGGTCGTCGTCAACACGCAGGCGGCCGATCTCGCACTCGGCTCGGGCGGCTTCGATGTTGTCCACGTCAACCTGACCCGTGGACTCGGCGGCGAAGGGCTCGCCGGAGCACACGTGATGAAGCTCAACTACAGCTCGCTCCAGCACGCCGTTCTCCCGGTCGAAGATGGCAGCGACCGGCTGCCGCCGGCCAAGCCGGTTGGTGTCTGCTTCCTCCACGGCCAGCTCGCGCCGTTCGCCTGGGCTGTTGCGCAGGGGCGCGCAGGAACGAAGCTCGGTTACGTCCAAGGAAGCGGCGGGGCGCTCCCGGGAGGTCACTCACGGACCGTGATCGAGCTACGCGAACAAGGGTTGCTCGCCGGCACGATTACGGCGGGCGCCAGTTATGGCGGAGAGGCCGAAGCGATAACTCTCGCCGGTGGGCTCGCGCATGGGATTGGAGAACTCGGTTGGGATGCTGCTGTGGTCGCGCCAGGGCCGGGAATAATCGGCTCCGGCTCGCGGCTTGGCCACGGGGGGATGGCGGCCCTCGACGCCGCCCACACGGCGCTTGCGCTTGGTTGCCCGGTCGTGGTTGCGCCACGAATGTCGAACGGCGACGAGCGCGACCGCCACCAAGGCTGCTCGCATCACACGCAGACGGTGCTTGATCTGCTGCTCGCTCCGGTCAGCGTTGGCGCGCCGCGCGGCGCGGGGGACACGATCACGCGCGGCTGCGGCCACAGCGTCGTCGAACTCGATGTCGACCTCGCCGGCTATGGAGCTAGCGGGCTCCCCGGCACAACGATGGGTCGCTCGATCGACGATGACCCGCTCTTCTTTGGCGCCGCTCTGGCGGGGGGCGCCCTTCTGGCCTCGCAGCTTGACCTCGCCAGCTGAGGATTCCGCGCTGGGCCACGCAGCGACTGTTGCAACGGTAAGGAAGGCACCGGCCGGCGGCGAACTGCACCCCAATGGCGATCACGACCGCTCCGGCGCAGCCCACCTTCCAGCATCACGTGTTGGATTTCCTTGCCTACCTTGAGCTGGAGAGAGGGCTTTCGCGCAACACGCTCGGGGCATACAGAACCGATCTGATGCAGTTCGGCCTCTACCTCGAGCAGCGTGGCTCGAACGTGCTCACGGCCGGGCACAGCGAGCTTGCAGGCTTCCTTGATCAACTGACGCAGGGCGGGCCTGACCGCCCGCCGGTTGCCGCCGCGACGTTGCAGCGCAAGACTGCGTGCCTGCGTTCGTTCTACCGCCATCTCAGGCGTGAAGAGCTGATTCACCACGACCCGACCGCTGACCTTCGCGCGCCGCGCAAGTCCCGCCGCCTGCCGAAGGTGCTGAGCCGGGACCAAGTGATGATGTTGCTCGCCGCGCCGCAGGGGAATACTGCAGCAGCTCAGCGCGACCGAGCGCTTCTGGAGCTGATGTACGCCTGCGGTCTACGCGCGTCGGAAGCGACAGGGTTGCTCGTTGGCGATATCGATCTTGATGAGGGCGTAATGCGCGCTCGGGGGAAAGGCTCGAAGGAGCGGCTGATCCCCGTCGGCAGCGCGGCTGTCCACGCGTTGCGGGTCTACCTCGAAGATGCGCGACCGAAGCTGGTCGGGATCGCTGATGAGGAACATCTCTTCGTCAATCAGCGCGGCGGCGCCCTAACACGCCAGGGGCTTTACAAGATTGTCCAAGGACACGCGCGCGCGGCCGGGCTGGCCGGGCTGATGAGCCCACACACGCTCCGTCACACCTTCGCAACGCATCTGCTCGCCGGCGGCTGCGATCTGCGCGCCTTGCAGGAGATGCTCGGTCACGCCGACATCGCGACAACGCAGATTTACACGCACCTCTCAGCCGAACGGCTTAAGGATCAGTACTTTGGCGCCCACCCGCGGGCGACTATCGGCCGCGCTCGTTAGGTTCCGCGCAGACGACGGGCAACGCGCCTATCCTCGGCGGTGATGCCAGAGCTGCCCGAAGTCGAAACGATTCGCCGCCAGCTGGCGCCCGCACTGTGCGGCAAGCGGATCGAGCAGCTTGATGTGATCGACGCCAAGTGGGGCAGCCCGATCGCCGCCAGTGAACTGGTTGGAATAGTCGAGGGACGAGAGATTGAGCAGCTGAGCCGCCGTGGCAAGTACCTGATCTTCGATCTCGGCGATGAGTTCTACCTGATCTGCCACCTCCGAATGACAGGCAACTTTCTCTATGACGCCGAGCCGGACGTGGCATACCAGCGCGCCGTCTTCGGACTCGAAGGCGGCCACACTCTCCGATTCACCGACCCGCGCCGTTTTGGCACCGCCGAAGTAGTGATTGGAGGCGACGCCCTATACGAGTACTTCGCGGGCAGGCTCGGGATTGAGCCATTCTCAGGCGCACTTGATGGAGCGGCGCTGAAGTCGATGGCATCGGGCAAGCGGACATCGATCAAGGCCTTCTTACTCGATCAGCGCGCCGTCGCGGGGATCGGAAACATCTACGCCGATGAGGCACTCTTTCGCGCCGAGGTCCATCCACTGCGCGAGGCGGGCAGCCTTAGGCCAGCGCAATACGAACTGCTCGCGACAACGATTCAGGACGCGCTCCAAGCCGGGCTCGACGCGGGCGGCGCAACGATCGACGACTTCCGTCACGCCGACGGCCTCTACGGCAGCTTCCAAGACGAGTTCCTAGTCCACAGGCGGGCCGGCGAACCGTGCCCTCGCTGCGGTACCGAGGTGCGCAAGATGGTTGTCGCTGGGCGCGGGACCTACGTTTGCGAACGGTGTCAAACGCGCCCGCGGGGAGCTTCTAAGCGACGAGGAGCTGCTGCAGCTTCCCGCTCTGGTCAGCGGTCATGAGCTCCCGGAGGCCACCGATCAGCTCGTCATCGACGAGGATCTGGGGAAAGGTCATCATCCCCGTCTTCTCGTTGAGCGCGACGCGCCCCTCGGCATCCATTTCGAGATTGATCTCCTCAAACGGAATCTCACGCGCGTTAAGCAACGCTTTCGCCTGGGTGCAGAGTGGGCAGCGATCTGATGAATACATCACGACGTTCGGCATGCCTATGAATGTAGCGATGCCGGCCGTGGCGCTCTGATGGCTGGCCCCGTCAAGACGGAGGCCGTCGTGCTGCGCTCGATGCGCTACGGCGAGGCCGATCGGATTCTGCACGTGTATACGCCGATGCGCGGCAAGATCAGCGCGATTGCAAAGGGCGTGAGGCGGTCCAAGAGCCGCTTTGGCGGCCGGCTCGAACCGTTCTTCCGGCTCAACCTTGAGCTCCACGAGGGACGTAGCGACCTGATGACCGTCACCGGAGCGGAAACGGTCAGCGCCTACGCGAAGCTGCGCGCCGATGAGGGAGCGCTGAACAGCGCCGCTCGGGCCTGCGACTCGCTCGGGCGTGTTTTCGACTCGGGGGAGCCGCACCCTGAGGTGTTCAACCTGCTCTGCAGCGCCTTGAGCTTGCTCGACGAGCATCCCGAGAGGGCGACAGATGAGTTTCAGGTTGCTTTCCGCCTGAAGTTGCTGCTCGCGGCAGGTTTCGCGCCGCAGCTCGCAGCCTGCGCTAGCTGCGGCGAGAGCGGCGAGCTGGTCGGCTTCTCACCGGCGGCCGGCGGCGTTATCTGCGCCTCCTGCGAAGCCGGTTCATTCGAGCTCGACGCTGAAACGCACCGCTTCCTGACCGACGCGCTCGGACGGCCGCTGGCAGAAACCCCAAGCGCTGATCCGCGCGTGATCGCGCTTGCCGACCGCGCGATCAGCGAGACCGCAGCCCATCACGGCCAAGTGCGCCTGAAGGCGATCGCTTGAATTCTCTGGCAGCAACCCGCGTTGGGCTGCGAGAATGAGCGAGATGGATCCACACGCCAACCCCGGTCCCGTTGCCGCAGAGTTCGCAGAGCGCCAGCAGGCGCTTGAGCAGCAGCTGCTCTCGCCGCTTGCCGCCCGGTCATGGCCGGCGCACCGGGTCGTTGACGAATCTGACTGTGGGCTGCGGTCACCGCTTCAGCGCGATCGTGACCGGATCGTTCACTGCAAAGCTTTCCGCCGCCTCAAGCACAAGACGCAGGTCTTCGTCTCGCCTGAAGGCGATCACTACCGCACACGTCTGACTCACACGATCGAGGTGACTCAGATTGCTCGCACAGTCGCCCGCGCGCTGCGGCTCAACGAAGACCTGACTGAGGCGATCGGGCTCGGCCACGACCTCGGCCACCCGCCGTTCGGCCATATCGGCGAGGCCGTGCTTGACAAGTGCCTGAAGGAGCGCTTTGACGGCGGATTTCGCCACTACGAGCAGTCGCTCCGCGTTGTCGACGTGTTGGAACGCGACGGGGCGGGGCTCAATCTGACAGAGGACGTCCGCGACGGCATCGCCTGCCATTCGGGCCGTGCGCCGGCGCCGCGCACGCTGGAAGGCGCGATCGTCCGGTTGGTCGATCGAATCGCCTACATCAACCACGACATCGACGACGCCACGCGAGCAGGCGTTGTCTCTGAGGCCGATCTGCCGCTCGGGCCAATCAATGCTCTCGGCCAGAGTGGGTCGGCGCGGATCGATTATCTTGTCCACGACCTCGTCGAGCACTCGCAGGCCGCTGGCGCAATCGTCCAGGGCGAAGCGGCGGGCGCAGCGATGGACGAGCTGCGGACCTGGATGTTCGAGAACGTTTATCTCGGCGCGAGCGCACGCGCCGAACACAGTCGAATTGAGCGTGTAATCACAACGCTTTTCAACCATTACGCGAATGATCCAGACCGAATCCCTGACGCCGGCGGTGCCCCAGGAGCAAGCCTTGACCGCCGAGTGACCGATTATCTCGCCGGGATGACAGATCGTTACTGCATCCGCGTCTTTGAACAGTTGACCGTGCCGGAGTCGTTCGCCGCGTAGGCTGCAACCGATGGCGCTCTATACCGACGATTCAATCGAGCGCCTGCGCCAGACCGTTGACATGGCGGAACTCGTCGGCGCGAAGACGGAGCTGAAGCGTTCCGGCCAGCAGCTAATGGGAATCTGCCCGTTCCATGATGAGCGCAGCCCGTCGTTTAGCGTCGATCCAGTTCAGAAGGTCTTTCACTGTTTCGGCTGCGGCGAGGGGGGAGACCTCTTCAAGTTCGTCCAACTGACTGAGGGGCTGAACTTCCGAGAGGCCGTCGATTCACTCTCGGACCGCTATGGCGTGACGATGGAGCTAACCGAGGAGGATCCGCAGGCTGCGCAACGCCGCGAAAAGCGCGATCGCCTGTTGGAACTGCTGGAGCGCACCGCCGCCTTCTACGTCCGCAACCTTTGGGAGTCGCCGGAGGCTGAGGAGTCACGGCAGTATCTCGCCAGCCGCGGGCTCGACGAGGCGCTGCTGCGCGAGTTCCGCGTCGGCTACGCCCCGAGCGCCTGGGACAAAGTGCTGGTCGCTTCACGCCAGAGCGGCTACAGCGAAGCCGAGCTTTGGGACGCCGGACTGACAGCGAAGAATCAGAAGGGGAACGTTTACGACCGCTTCCGTCGCCGAATCACCTTTCCGCTCTGCGACCCCCGTGGCCGCGTTCTCGGCTTCGGCGCACGCGCGGTCGGAGCGGACCAGCAGCCCAAGTATCTGAACAGCTCCGAGAACGTCGTCTTCCATAAGGGCCGCCAGGTCTACGCCGCCGATCTGGCCCGCGCCGCGGCCGCGAAGAGCGGCGAGGTGATCCTCTGCGAGGGGTACACCGACGTGATTGCGCTTCATCAGGCCGGCCTGCGCAACACAGTCGGGCTGATGGGTACGGCTTTGACTGAGGATCAGGTTTCCGAGCTGGCGCGGATGGCCCCGGTAGTAGCGCTTGCCCTAGATGCCGACAGCGCGGGTCAGGAAGCGATGATCCGCGCAGCGAAAGTCGCCGAAGGCCGCAAGCTTGAGCTGCGCGTTGTGCCGCTCCCGGCCGGTAACGACCCAGCAGACATCGTTCAGCAGGAAGGGCGCGAGGCGATCACAAAGCTCGTCGCCGGTTCTGTGCCGTTCGTCCGTTTCCGCGTTGACCGCGCGCTGCTTCTCGCAGATCTCGCCACAGCGGAAGGAAAGGATCGAGCCGTCAGTGAGCTTGCTCCGATAATCACGCCACTGCCTGCAAGCGCGATGCGCGACGAGCTAACCGAGCTGGCCGCTGCCGCACTCGGCGTGAGCGGCGCGAAGCTGACCGAATGGTTGGCTCGAGCACGCCCCATACCGGCACCAGCGGCAGCCGTTCACACCATCTCTGACTCAGACGGCGAGTCCCAGCCGCAGCGCCCGCCGACGACCGTGATCGACCCGGGCGCGAGGGTTGAGCGGGCGTTTCTCGTCCAATGCCTCGCCGATCCGGGCATCGGCAGAGAGGTCCTTTCGGAGATAGAACTTGAGGCGACGTTCGTCAGCCCGGTCTTCCTGCGCGCCGCGCAGCTGATTCTCGCTGCACCGGCCGGCGGAGAGATTCATGCACCTGCCGACGATGAAGAGCTGGGCCGTACTCTTGCCGAGCTTCAGGTCCGCGCGGTGCAGAACGCGAGCTCGCGCGCGGCGCTCAGCGCTGAGCGGCTGCGGCTTGAGGCAGCGCGGACGGAACGCGAGATCACCCTCGCTCAGCAGAATGACCCAGCAAAGCTCGTTGAACTCGTAGAGCGTCGCGAGAGGTTGCGCGATCAGATTGAACGCGAGGTTGAAGAGAGCCTCGAGCAGACGCGCGAACCGCAGAGTTAGCGCTTAGCGAGGGCCGCGGCGCACTGCGATGGTCACTTCGCGCTCACACTCTTCGAGCCGTTCCCCAGTTTCGGAGTCGGTGCTGTTACCGAGCAGGCGAATGCGTGCTGAACCGCGCCCGTTGGAGCCGAGCGTTCCTCTGATGTGAACTGCAGCGAGGCGGCCGGTGCTGACTGCCGCGAGGTCGATTACGAATCTGTTGCGACTGAGCGTGTCACGAACAGGTGAGTTACGGATCGTGAACGCGACTGGGTTGACCCTGCCGTCGGAGCTGTCGGTGCAGGCGAGCACGACCTGAAGTGTCTTGATCCAAACCTTGCCTCCGCTCGTTCTGAGCTGCAAGGTCTCAAACGGAATCCCAACGAAACTGTGGACGCCAGGCGTGCCGTGCGTCCCAACCCAGTCAACCGACCGAGCAGAGGCGGACGCCGGCACGACGAGAAGACCGACAACCGCTAGCGCGAGTAGTGAACGCTTCATAGTTAAAAGGTACACCTACTCTTGACTACGCGCGCCGCTTCGGCATGCGCGACCGCTAGCCGCTCTCTCGCGCCTTCGCCCAGAGTGCTGCAGGCAGATCAATCAGCTTGTCCGGCAGGGCCGCAGATGGAGAGACGCCGGGGTGATGGTTGGCGATCCTTACCCTGAGCGCCCGCGGGCGGATTCGAAAGCGGATCGGCGCGTCGAGCATTGTCGCCTCGCCATCGATGCCGGCGGCGACGGGCTCGGGTGCGTCCAGCTCAATCTCCGGCGTCGTCCACTCGCGCCATGGCCGGCGCAACAGGCCATCGGCGGGGCCCGGCGTTGCTGTTTCAAAGACCGTCACTCCGAGCAGGCCGTCCTCGATCGATGGGCGAGTTCCCGAAGAGAGCAGGCGGCCAACGCGGTAGCGGTTGTTGGAGATCAAGATCGCAACCGCATCCTCGTTGGCCCCTGCCGAGAAACCAGCCCAGTCAAGTTCCAGCCCGCTGCCATTCGGCCCGGCCACCTCGGGGGCCATGTCAAGCAGAGTGCGAACCTTCGCGCCGCGGTAGTCCTCTCGCTGCACGGCCTCAGCGTAGAGGCCGAGCGACACGTTATTGACGAATACATGGCCGTTGACCTCGCCTAGGTCGACGCGCTTCTCGCCGCCGTTCGTGAACGCGTCCAGCGAGCCGACAAGATCGTCTCGGTCAACGCCCAGATCAAGTGCAAAGTGGTTGCGCGTTCCGGCTGGGATGCAAGCGAAAGGCAGATCATGTTCGGCGGCGAGCCCGGCGACGATAGCTTGCGTGCCATCGCCACCAGCTGCCGCAAGCGCATCGGCGCCAGCGTCGATCTCGGCCAGCACGAGCTGCTTCAAGTCGTCGTCGCGTCGCAGCTCAATCGGCTTGATTCCACGCGCCTGAGCCTCCCCGGCGAGTCCCGCCGCCAGTGCCTTCCCGTCGCCAGACTTGGGGTTCCAGAACATCACTGCGGCGCGGGGCGACGACGCCGGCTTGAGCGACGCGCTGGTCCCGAAGGCGGCTCGGGCGAGCCAGATGCCACTTCCCCAAAGCACGATCGTCGCTAGGTCGGCGATCAGTTCGAGCCTGCCCACCAGGAGATAGAGAGAGGCCGCGGCGAGGACCAACGCGGCGCCAAGCTCCAGCCATCGACGGACGGCGCGCTGAATCACGGCGTCGAGCGCGAGTAGCGCCGCAAGCACCAGCAGCGCGGCCGCTGCCAAGTGTGCCGGAAAGCCCCAGACAGTTGCCAGGATCGCGGTGACTAGTCCAAGAGCCAACAGCGTTAACGCTGCAATCGCTTTGATCCGTGCACCGCGACTGCTGTGGAGTTTGAAATCCGCCATCGACTCTAAGGGTAAGGCGTGAGAGCAGCTCCGGGGGTGGGACTCGAACCCACAACCTAACGATTAACAGTCGTTCGCTCTGCCATTGAGCTACCCCGGATTGCGCTTGTCGCTTGGCGACGCAGCGAGCTGCATGGTACGACACCGCCGCAGCGCGGCGCGGATTCGCTTTAACTTGCGGCGAGCTTCTCGAGCAGCTCGGTCGCTCGGGCGCCTGCATCATGCGCCTGATATGAAGCTTGAAATTCTCGTGCCTTGGAACGCAGGGAAGGCTCAAACAGCGCGCGTTCCGTAGCGCCACGGATTGCCCGGGGCGATGCAAAGCGTGGGGCCACGCGGACCCCCGCTCCAGCCCAGGCGACGCGCGCTGCGTTCTCGGATTGGTCGCCTCCTGCCGGGATTACAACCGGTACCGCGCCACTCGCCAAAACGCGCGCAAGCGTGCCATGGCCGCCGTGGTTGATCACTACGTCGCAGTCGCTCATCGTCTGCGCGTAGCTAATCCACTCAACCAGCGTGACATTGGCGGGTAGCTCTATCGGCTCGCGTAGCGGTCGCCGGTTCCACGTCGCGAGCACGCGGACTCCGTCGAGCTCCCCGAGTCCGCGGATGCTTGCCCGCAGCAACTTGTGCTCAGGGTCTTGGGCTGTTGACGGAGCGACGAGCACGAGGGGACCATCGCCGGCCGGGATCGCGATCGGCTCGGTTGGCGGCTCCCAGATAAGCGGGCCGATGATTTCGGTCGCCCGCTCGGCGGGGCGCGGGTATTCGAGCGCGGGGAAGCTGGCGACCATCGTGAGCTGTCTGGAGAGCCCGCTGTGGAGATGCTCAACGGCTGGGAGCCCGAGGCGGCGACGGGTTTCGTTCAACTCCGCGCGGCCGGTCTCAAGCCCGCGGTTCGTCGCTGGTCGCAGAGCGCCCCAGAAGCGTCGGCCGAACGCGCTCCTCGGCGGCAGTGCGCCGACCGAGTAGGGCGGCGCACCCGGGGCGGTCCGGGGATCAACGTGGGGAACGAGCGTTGCGACCTTCACTCCAGCTCGTTCAGCGGCAAGTGCAGGGGCGAGCGTGAGGACGTCGTGGACGACGACATCCGGCGCGCACTGCTCTACCAGCGGCTGCGTCTCCTCTGTCGCCTTCAACACAGCCTGGTAGGGCTTCAGCGGTGCCTCGCGGGTCGGAAAGACGGGGTACTCCGGCGCGGGCGCAAAGGCCAGGCCTTCTCCGCGCACGACCTCTTCCCAGTGCTTTGCAGTCTGCAGCGTCACATCGTGGCCGCCCGCCCGCAGCGCGCGGCCGAGCGCGATCATCGGGAAGGCGTGGCCCGGGTCGCCGAAGGCGCCGAGCAGCAGTCGCATCCGGACTCAGTCTGCCGCCAGCTCGGCGATCAGCCGTAGCTGCGTGATCCGCTCTTCGCGCGTGAAGGCGACCGGGCTTACGCCGAGCGTGCCAACGCCCGCGTCGCGGTAGGCGGCGATCCGTTCGCGCACGTGGTCGGCCGGGCCACAGATCGAGACCATGTCAATCAGCTCGTCCGGCAACGCCGCCATCGCTTCTTCCTTCTTGCCGTCGAGGTAGAGATCCTGGACCTCTTGGGCGGCGTCTTCGAAGCCGTAGCGACGAACAAGCTGGTTGTAGAAATTCTGCTCGCGTGAACCCATCCCGCCGACGTAGAGGCCGATAAACGGACGCATCAGGTTGCGGGCATCTTCCATGTTGTCGCTGACATACACCTGCACCGTCGGCGCGATGTCGATGTCGGCCAGAGTCTTTCCGTTGCCGGCGCGGTCGACGCCAATCTGAAGCTCGTCTCGCATAACAGAGACGTGCTCCGGGGAGAAGAGCGTCGGGATCACGCCGTCAGCGATCTCACCGGTGAGCTGCGTGTTCTTCGGCCCGATTGCGGCGATGTAGATCGGGATCTGCTCCTGCACGGTGCCGATAGTCAGCTTGAGCGCCTTGCCTGGGCCGTCAGGTAGCGGGAGTTCCATCGTCTCGCCTGTGTACTCAACGCGTTCGCGCGCCAAGGCCATCCGCAGCACAGCAACGTAGTCGCGCGTGCGTGCGAGCTGCTTGCCGAAACGAACCCCGTGCCAGCCTTCACTGACCTGAGGGCCCGACGAGCCGATGCCAAGAATCATCCGGCCGTTCGAGATTTGGTCGAGGGTCGCCGCCGTCATCGCCGTCATCGCTGCCGAGCGGCCCGGCATCTGGAAGATCCCTGAACCGAGCCGGATCGTTGAGGTTTGGCCGGCGAGCCAACCGAGCACAGTCGCGGTGTCAGAGCCGTACGCCTCCGCGGCCCAGACCGAGTCGTAGCCGAGCCGCTCAGCCTCCTGAACGACTTCGAGCTGATCTTCGCTTGTCAGGCCCAGTCCCCAATAACCGATGTGCACGCCGAGCTTCATCTGATCTTCCTCCTAGTTGATGCCGGGGATTGAAAGTCCGCCGGGCTGTTCGAAACGGATTTCGGGAACCATGCAGGCCGGGCTGACCTCAAGCAGGAAGCTCACCGCCGCTGCGATGTCTTCAGGTCGCATCATCGTGTCCTTCGGAACGTACTCAGCGAAGGGGTCGGTCATCGGCGTGTCGACGAAGCCGGGGCAGAGCGCGGTGCTGCGGATTCCCGCCGGTCCGAGCTCCTTGTTCATCGCCTGAGTGAAACCGATCACGCCTGCTTTTGTCGCTGAGTAGATGCCAAGTAGTCCTTCTCCGCGGATGCCTGAAATTGAGGCCGTGTTGACAACCAAAGTGCCCTTATGCTCCTCAGCCGACTTGCGCAGCATCGGCATAGCTTCGCGGTAGAAGAGGAAGATCGCGCGCAGGTTGAGGTTGAGCTGAAGGTCGATCTTCTTCGTCGTGAAGTTGTCGGCCAGCTCTCCGAAGCCAACGCCTGCGTTGTTGACGAGCACGTCGAGCCTGCCGAAGCGCTCCTCATGGCTCTTGACTACTCCGGCGATAGCTTCTTCGTCGCCTAGGTCTGCAGGGATAGAGAGAACGTCAAAGCCTTGATCGGTCAGAGTCTTGGCGGCTGCTTCAAGCTTCTCCGGTCGGCGCGCGGCGACGGTCAGCCCGTAGCCTTGCTCGCCAAGCATCTGGGCGATCGCCAGCCCAATGCCGCTCGACGCTCCCGTAACGATTGCCGCTCGCTCTGCCATTTGGTTCTCCTCAGTTGATGGCTCGATGCCGTTAGTGCGTATTCGATCACATCGGCTGTTCTGGGCGGTGACTGGCTCGCCTCGCGGCCGCCGCCCATAGAATGGTGCGATGCGTTTGATCACTCTCTCTCCTGTTGCACTGCTCGCCGCCGCTGCGCTTATTGGCTGCGGCAACAGCTCGTCCTCTCAGGGGCAGGGCGGGACGGTTCAGAGCATCGCCTCGTCCGAAAGCGCCGCTGCCAACTTCCCGAAAGCCGCCTCAACCTCGCTCGGCGAGCTGAAGCAGGCGAATCAGGAGTCGGTCATCTTGGCACCAAGCGTTTCGGTCCTTGAGCCCGGCACCAACCGTTATGGCTTCGCACTCTTCGACCCGGCGCAAAAGCAGATCTCTGGTGCTCCGGTAGCGCTCTACACCGCTAGCCGAAACGGCACCAATCTGCGCGGGCCGTTCATTGCGCGCAGCGAATCGCTGGCTGTCGCGCCGCAGTACACAAGCGAGAACAGCTCGCAAGACGCGGGGGCGGCCAAGAGCGTCTATGTCGCCCCGATCAACTTTCCTAAGGCCGGCAAGTACCAGGTCGTAGCGTTGGCCAAGCTCGACGGCCGCCTCGTTCTGAGCTCGGCGTTTGAAGCGCAGGTCGGTCAACCGGGAGGGCCGCCAAAGGTGGGGGAGACAGCACCGAAAGTTCACACACCGACGCTCGACTCGGTTGCTGGCGATGCGGCGCGGATCTCAACTCGTTCGCCGGCTGCCACCGGGCTACTCACGACCGATCTCTTTGATGTCTACGGCAAGCAGCCGGTGGCGCTGATGTTCGCGACCCCGGCGCTCTGCCAGAGCCGTGTATGCGGCCCGGTCGTCGATGTTCTCGAAGAGGCGCGCGCGACCGACAAGAGCGGCAAGACGGCCTACATCGCGAACGAGATCTACCAGGAGAACCGAGTTGACCGCGGACTGCGAACGCAGCCCGCGGCTTACGGCCTACCGACCGAACCGTGGCTCTTCGTGCTCAACGCCCAAGGCAAGGTTGTCGAGCGGATCGAAGGGGCCTTCTCACTCGCCGAACTGCGCCGAGCGATCGCCAAAGCCGGCGGTTAGATCGAGTCGATTAGCTCAGGTGCATGCCGGAGATCGCGCGGCTGATTACCAGTCGCTGAATCTCCGAAGTGCCCTCAAAGATCGTGTAGATCTTCGCGTCACGGTGCCAGCGCTCAACCGGGTACTCGCGCGCATAGCCGTTGCCACCGAGGATCTGAATCGCTCGCTCGGTCGTCCATACAGCGACCTCACCTGCCTTCAGCTTGCTCATTGAGCCTTCAGCGTTGTTGAAGTCCTGGCCGGTGCGGCCCATCCATGAGGCGCGCCAAACAAGCAGGCGAGCACAATCGATCTCCATCTTCATGTCGGCGAGCATGAACGCGATCGACTGGTTTTCGATGATCTTGCGACCGAACTGCTCGCGCTCCTTCGAGTAGTCAAGCGCGTACTCGTAGGCGGCGCGGGCGATTCCTACGGCCTGCGCGCCAACGGTTGGGCGACTGGCTTCAAAGGTTGCCATTGCGGCCTGCGACTTGTTCTTTGTTCCTTCACGTGCGCGGGCGAGGCGCTCGTCGAGCTTCTCCTTGCCACCGAGCACGTTCTCGGCTGGGATTCGCACTTCGTCGAGTAGAACCTCTGCCGTGTGCGAGGCGCGGATGCCGTGCTTCTTGACCTTCACGCCCTGACTCATGCCCTTCGTCTCAAACGGCACTAGGAAAGCGGCTTGGCCGCGCGAGCGAAGCTCAGGCTCGACCGAGGCGACGATCACGTGGACGTCGGCGATACCGCCGTTGGTTGCCCAAGCCTTCTGCCCGTTGAGTACCCACTCGTTGGTCTTCTCGTCGAACTTGGCTCGCGTGCGGAGCGCCGAAACGTCTGACCCTGCGTCTGGCTCGGAAACACAGAAGGAAGCGACTTTCGGGTCGTCGACGCTGCCGAAGCAACGCGGAATCCATTCGCCGATCTGCTCATTTGTGCCTTGGCCGAAGATTGAAGCGACGGCAAGCGTCGTGCCGAAGATCGACATGCCGATTCCAGCATCGCCCCAGAAGAGCTCCTCGTTGACTATCGGCAGCAGAAGGCCGGTCGGGTCGCCGAAGAACTGAGCCGTGCCTTCGAAGCCGTAGAGGCCGATCTTGGCTGCCTCTTGAATCACCGGCCACGGAGTCTCTTCGCGCTCGTCCCACTCCTCACCGGCGGGGCGGATTACGTCTGCTGCAAAGCCGTGAGCCCAATCGCGGATCTCCTTCTGCTCTTCAGAGAGAGCGAGGTTGAAGGGGACGTCGGCGTCGGGGGTCACTTCAGAATTTGGGACCTGCTCAGTGGTTGTCATGCCACTATTGTAACTGACCGGTTGGTCAGTAATTTCGCTCGTGGCGCAACCGAGCTAGTCGTCGGGTCGGTCGGCCCAGTGGTACTGAGTGTGCTCGGCCAGCTCACTAACCGCAAAGGTCGCGAAGCTCAGCAGCTGGGCGCGGTCGAGCTCACAGAGCACGTCCCAGACCGCGCCGGTGCCTTGCCTATCGCTGAGGCCGCAGAGGGCGTCGAGCGCGGTCGCGCCACGGGAGAGTGATTGGCGGCGCTCAAGTTCGGTGCTGTCGCCGCGGAGCTCCTCGATCGCGGCGCTCCTGACGAGCGCCTCAATTGAGGAACCATCCATCTCGATCCGCTGCATCTGCTGGGTTTTGTCGTCCTCGCTCACGGCTCGATCCTAGCCCGTGACCGGATTGGGAAGGAAGAAGGGGGCAGCACGTCGAAACAGAGCAGGCCTATGAAGACAACCGGAAGTACTTCCACGACCACGCGGCGCGAGGGCAGCGGCCATCAGGCCCTGTCTACCTACATCGAGGCACGCTTCGATGAGTTCTCGCGCTCCCAAAAGGACGTTGCTCAGTACATCGTCGATCATCTCGACGAAGTCGCGTTCCAAACCGCGGAGGAGCTCGCGAGGCGAGCCAACACCTCCAGCTCGACCGTTGTGCGCTTTTCACAGGCGCTCGGCTTCGAGGGCTTCCCTGAACTTCAGGTGGCAGCACGCGAGGAATACCGTCGCCGCGTTGCCAGCGGCCAGGAGGGCGGCGGCTCCGGCTCAGAGCCGCTCTTCGCGCTCGATCAGAACGAATTCGAAACGGCGCTCGTCGCCGACCACCTCAACGTTGAAGAGACGGCGCGTAAAGTCTCGCGGCGTGATGTAGAAGCTGCGATCGAGTCGATCGCAAACTCGTCACGAGTGCTCGTAGTCGGCACCGATCAGATGGCATTCTTCGCCTCTTATCTGCGCCATCTGCTGATGCTGCTTGACATCGAGGCTGAGACCGTCGCGAGCCCGTCGCAGGACGCGCTCGGGCGTCTTGGGCGGATCGACGAGAACTCGCTCGTAATCGGACTCGCCGCAGGGCGGCCTCATCCGCTCGTGCTGCGAGGCATGAAGCTGGCCCGACATCGCGGCGGAAGCACGCTCGCGATCACCGACGCGACGCTCTCAGAGGTCGCGAAGCTCGCCCAAGTGCAGCTCTACTACTCGTCCAACTCGCCGGCCTACGTCCGCTCGCACGTTGCTCTGCTGAGCGTGATTCAGGCACTCGCCTACGGCGTTTATAGCCGCGACACTGAGCGCTACGCGGATCGCATCAAGGCTTTCCGCCTCAAGTAGGCGCGCAAAATCTCTGCCACGCAGTCTTTCGCGGCCTTTGGGCCGTAGACTGATCACGATGCGCGACGAAGCAACCTTCAAAGTAAAAGCTGGCCTGGCAGAAATGCTCAAGGGCGGCGTGATCATGGACGTGATCGACCAGGAACAGGCACGGATCGCCGAAGCCGCTGGCGCCTGCGCCGTAATGGCGCTCGAGCGTGTCCCATCCGACATCCGCCGCGATGGTGGCGTGGCACGGATGTCCGACCCTGAGATGATCCAATCGATCCAAGAGGCCGTGACGATTCCGGTGATGGCTAAGGCCCGCATCGGCCACTTCGCCGAGGCACAGGTGCTCGAGGCTCTGGAGGTCGATTACATCGACGAGTCCGAAGTTCTAACTCCGGCCGACGAGGCCAATCACATTGACAAGTGGCCGTTCAAGGTTCCCTTCGTCTGTGGCGCCACCAATCTCGGCGAGGCTTTGCGCCGGATCGGCGAGGGCGCCGCAATGATCCGTTCGAAGGGCGAGGCTGGAACCGGCGACATCGTCGAAGCGGTCCGCCACCTGCGGACGATCAACGGTGAAATCAAGCGCCTTGGTGGCCTCAGCGAAGCCGAGATTGCGACCGCGGCTAGGGACAACGCAGCGCCGCTCGAGCTCGTCCGTGCAGTCGCTGCAAGCGGCCGCCTGCCGGTAGTGATGTTCTGCGCCGGTGGCATCGCGACACCGGCCGACGCCTCGCTCGTGATGCAGCTCGGCGCTGAAGGTGTTTTTGTTGGATCAGGGATTTTCAAGAGCGCGGACCCAGAAGCTCGGGCCGCAGCAATCGTCGAAGCGACGACCCACTACGAGGTTCCTGAGCGCGTGCTGCGCGCCTCGGAAGGGCTCGGCGCTGCGATGGACTCAATCGAGTCGCGCAAGCTCGACGAGTCTGAGCTGCTGAGCAACCGCGGCTGGTGAACGGGGTGCCGTCGCCGCGTGCGAGCGGCGAGCAGATAACCGTTGGTGTACTCGCCCTACAGGGCGACTTCGAGGCGCACGGGGCTGTGCTGAAACGGCTGGGTGCTGAGGTGCGAGAAGTGCGCGTTCCGGCCGACCTCGATCGCCTCGACGGGCTGGTCATCCCTGGCGGCGAGTCGACGACAATCACGCTTGGGATCGAACGTGAGCAGCTCGGCGACCCGCTGCGCGCCTTCCACGCCGCAGGAAAGCCGATCTTCGGTACCTGCGCAGGGTTGATCATGCTCGACCGCGACCACCTTGGGATCATTGACGTCCGTGCCGAGCGAAACGCCTTCGGCCGCCAGGTACGCAGCTTCGAAGCGCCACTCGAGCTTGGGCTCGAGGGAGGGCCGGTCGAAGCGATTTTTATCCGCGCCCCCTGGATCGCCGAGCACGGACCGAGCGTCGAGATTTTGGCTGAGGTTGAGGGGCACGCGGTGGCGGCGCGCGAAGGTTCAGTGCTCGTCGTCGCATTCCACCCTGAACTTGGCGACGACGACCGTGTACACGCGCTCTTTCTCCAAAGCGTTAGCGATGCGCGCCTCACGGCCGCATAAACTCGCTCGATAGCCGCGATCCTTATTAATTGCCGCGCCGCCTCGCGCCCCGAACTGGGCGGCGTTGAGCGCTGGGCGCGCGAGCTGGCGGCGCGGCTGCCAGCGCTTGGCACGCGCGAATATCGCCTCGTTCGGCCGCCGAGTCGGATGACGCACCGAGCCGGCCAGCTGTGGGAGCAGCTAGCACTGCCGCTCGAAGCGCGCCGAGTAGGCACGCCGCTGCTGATCAACCCGGCCAACCTCGCGCCGCTGGCGTTCTCCCACAACCTCGTCCACATCTTCGATGCTGCTGCGCTGCGCCAGCCCGATTGGTACTCGAATCTTTACTCCAGCTATCAGGCTCGCTTACTGCCGCAGGTGGCTCGCCGCGCTGAGGCAATCGTGACCGGAAGTGAATTCTCAAAGGCCGAACTGATCGAGCTGCTCGGCGTCAGCGGGTCGAAGATCCACGTGATCGCGGGCGGCGTAGACGCGCGCTTCACGCCGGCCGCCGACTCGGCTGGGGCACGCGCGAAGCTCGCTCTCGCAGCGCCGTACGTGCTCTGCGTCGCGAGCCGCACGGCGCGCAAGAACCTCGCCTCATTGGAGCCGGCCGCGCGGCTGCTGGCGGCCGAGGGGATTGAGCTGGTTGTGGCCGGCGGTGACCGGCCCCAGTTCAAAGAGCAAGCTGGCGCCGGTGCGGTTCGCTTCCTCGGCTACGTCGACGACGCGCTCCTGCCCGGCCTTTACGCAGGCGCCAGCGCATTCGTGCTGCCCTCGCTCCACGAAGGGTTTGGACTGACGGCGCTTGAAGCGATGGCTAGTGGCGTGCCGACTGTTCTTTCGAACGCTGGCGCTCTTCCCGAAACCGGCTCGTCGGCAGCGCTTTACGCCGACCCACTCGATCCGCTTGCGATCGCCGACCAGATCCTTGCCGCGATCGGTAGCCGGCAGCTCGCCGAGGCGGGAATCTCTCGCGCGGCGGGGTTCAGCTGGGAGCGGACGGCTCTTTCGCTCGATCAGCTAGTCGGCGAGCTGGTTGCTTCGAAGTAGGCGATCCCGTCGTCATCGAAGAGCTCGGCGACGCGGCCCTCACTGATCAGAACGTCGACGTGGCCAAGCGCCTCGGAGAGCGTCAGGTAGGCCTGCGTCACGGCGACGTTGCCCCAGAGAGCTTGCGCTAGCTCGTAGCCGCTGCGCGGCCGCTCGGCGATCAGTTTGTAGAGCTTGGCGGCCCGGCGTTCATGGAGCCGGAAGCGCTCATCGATCAGCTCGACGTGGTCGGTGAATCCGGGGCCATGGCCGGGTAGGACTAGGTCGATCGGACCCATCTCGCGCGTCTTAATGAGCGAGTCGAGGTAGATCATCAGCGACTTCGGCCGCTTCAGGTGTGCTGCATCCTCGGGCTTGTCGATCGGCGCCTCAAGCGGCCGGGCGATCAGTGGGTTCGATGAGACGCTGGCGATCAGGTGATCGGCGGCGAGCAGTGTGCCGCTGTCAGCGTCGAAGAAGATCGTGTCCGATGGCGAATGGCCTGGTCGGTGGTGAACCGTGAGCGTGCGGTCGCGGAGCTCCAGCGTGTCGCCCTCTGCCAGCGACCGAGTGACCGTCGCCGGCGCGCCCCAGCCGCGGAATGAGCGCGACACGCTGCGCAGCGCAAGGCAGGTTTCTTCAGGGATACCGTGGCGCAGCATCACCGCCGCGGCGAAGCGGTCATCGGCCTCCATCCATTCCTCGTAACGAGCTAGGCACGGGGTTAGTGAGGCCAGCGCGGCAACCGGAGCGCCGGAGCGGCGCGCGAGGATCTCGGTCAAGCCAAGGTGATCCATGTGCTGGTGACTAATGATGATCAGCTCAAGATCTTCGATCTTCTTGCCGAGCTTGGCTAGCTCCGACTCCAGCGCGTCGAGCGCCAGTCCGGAGTTCGGCCCCGTGTCAATCAGCGTGAGCGGATCGTCGTCGAGCAGGTAAGTGTTGATTGGCCCGATCCCGAACGGCGTCGGCAGCGGAATGCAATGGATGCCGCGTTCGCGCGCGGTAGCTGCTTCAGCCGAGGACGGCTCCCAGAGCGCGCTCACGCGCGGATCAGCCCGAGAACCTCGTCGCGGCGCGCTTCCATGTCTTCGACCGAGACAAGTGATTCAAGGCAGAGGCGCAGCAGCGGTTCGGTGTTCGAGGCGCGGACGTTGAAGTGCCAGTCGTCGAAGTCAACGCTGACTCCATCGAGGTGACCGATAGTCGCCCCCTGGGCCTCATAGATGACGACGATCTCGTCGAGCTTCGTCTGCGCGTCATCAACTTCGGAGTTGATCTCGCCGGAGATGAAGTACTTCGCTTTCAGCTCGGCGAGCATCGCGCTCAGCGGGCGCTCGGCCTGCGAGAGGATCTCCAACATCAGCAGCGCCGGGATTGTCCCGGAGTCGGCGCAGTAGAAGTCACGAAAGTAGTAGTGGCCGGAAACTTCACCGCCGAAGATTGCGTCTTCGTCGCGCATCCGCGTCTTGAAGAAGGCGTGACCGACGCGATTCACGAGAGCAGTGCCGCCAAGCTTTTCAACCGTGTCAGCGACGGCGCGAGATGCACGCACGTCGTAGAGAATTGTCGAACCGGGTTGCTTTGCCAGCAGGCTCTCGGCCAGCAGCGCGGTGAGGAAGTCGCCGGCGACAAACTCGCCCTTGTCGTCGATGAAGAAGCAGCGGTCGGCGTCGCCGTCCCAGGCGATGCCGATGTCGGCGCCGGTCTCGACGACGCGTTCCATGATGAAGGCGCGGTTCTCGGGCAGCATCGGGTTCGGCTCGTGGCCTGGGAAGTTGCCGTCGGGGACGAAGTAGTTCTTGTCAAGCTCAAGACCGAGGTACTCAAGCAGCGGGCCAACCATCGGCCCCGCCATTCCGTTGCCACCATCGACGACGACTTTCAGCGGCTTGACCGCGGTCGGGTCGATGAACTCCAATGCGGCGGCGCGGAAAGGGTTGTAGATCTTGATCGACTCTGAGGTGCCGCCGCCAGGCGCGGGTCCAAGACCGGCCGCGAGCATGTCGCGGATGTCGCCGATGCCGCTGTCGCCGGAGAGCGCAATCGCTCCTCGTTTGACCAGCTTCGCGCCGGTGTAGGCCGCTGGGTTGTGTGAGGCCGTGCACATCAGGCCGCCGTCGAGCTGGCGGCTGCCGACGAGCCAGTAGAGCATCTCGCTGCCGACCTCTCCGATGTCGATCACGTGGGCGCCTTCCGAGAGCATCCCCTGGAGGTAGCGCTCGGCCAGCTCTGGAGCTTCGAGCCGCATGTCGTGGCCAAGGCCGATGCCTAGGTCGGCGGTATCGCGACCGGTCATCTGGCTGAGCACGCGGACGAAGGCCCGCCCAATAGCTTCGGCAAGATCGCCGTCGATCTGCTCGCCGTAGAGCCCGCGAATGTCGTAGGCCTTGAAGATCTCGTCTGGAGCTTTCACGATTTGACAGATTAGCCGCGCTGGCGCTCCCTCTGCCGACACGGCGCGCGCAGTCCTGCGAGCATCACGCGCCAATGGGAGAGATGAGCACCGAATACGGAACGACGATCAAGGGCCGGAAGGTCTTCGTCACCGGGGCGGACGGTCTCGTTGGTTCGTGGCTAGTCGGCAGCCTCCTATCGCTTGGAGCTGAGCTGACCGTTCTTCGCCGCGATCTGCACCCGGCGAACCCGGCCTTGGTCGAGTCATCGGGCCGCGACTTTGAGGTCGTCAACGGCGATCTGCTCGACGCCCAGCTACTTGAGGCCTCCTTCGCGGACGGCAAGGTCGACGCAGTCGTTCATCTTGCTGCGCAGGCGACTGTTGGGCCAGCCAACCTCTCGCCACGCGAAACCTTCGAGTCGAATGTCGTCGGCACTTGGAACGTTCTGGAGGCCGCCCGCCTGAGCGGCGTGTCAAGAGTTGTCGTCGCCTCATCCGACACCGCCTACGGCCCGAGCGAGGTTCTTCCCTACACGGAAGCGATGGCGCTTGAGGCATCTCATCCTTATGACGCTTCGAAGGCCGCAGCCGACATCATCGCGCGCTCCTACTGGTCGACCTACGGTCTCCCGGTCGCCGTTGCACGGATGGCCAACTTGTATGGCGGAGGGGACCGCAACCGCTCGCGGCTGGTTCCAGAGACTGCCGCGGCGATCATTGCTGGCCGGTCGCCCGTGATTCGCTCCGACGGCTCCCCTGAACGCGACTTCCTCTACGTGACCGACGCGGTCGAGGCCTACTTGGCAATCCTCGACCTGCTTGAAGATGGGGTCGGCGCAGGCGAGCCCTTCAATGCCGGAAGCGGCGTCCCGCTACGGGCGCTCGACATCGTCGAGGTGATGTGTCGTCTGGCTGGCGTCGAGCTTGAGCCTGACGTCCGCGGCAGTGGAGTCCCGCAGGGCGAGATCAAGCGGCACTGGATCGACTCGTCGAAGCTGCACCGGTTGAGCGGCTGGGAGCCAAGGGTCGGCCTTGAGGAGGGGCTCGCGCTGACGCTGGATTGGTACCGCGCGCACCCCGGCGTCCTCGCCGATTAATCAGAGCATTACCATTACTCGTCAATGGCTGGCCATTCAAAATGGGCGGGGATCAAGCACAAGAAGGCGATCGTTGACGCTCGCCGGGGCAAGCTCTTCACGAAACTCGGCAGAGCGATAACCGTCGCCGCCAAGGAGGGTGGGGGAGAGATCGATGGGAATCCTTCGCTGGCGCTCGCGGTCCAGAAGGCCAAGGACGCGTCGATGCCGAAGGACAACATCGAGCGCGCGATCGTTCGTGGAACAGGTGCTGGCGCCGATGCCGAGGCATATGAAGCGGTTGTCTACGAGGGCTACGGGCCTGGCGGAGTGGCGATGCTGATCGAGGCTCTGACTGAGAACCGCAACCGCACCGGTGCCGACGTCCGCCACACCCTGACCAAGCACGGGGGGAGCCTTGGGGAGCCCGGCTCGGTCGCGTACCTCTTCTCCCAATGTGGGCTGATCGTCGTCGATGCCGAGGCCCACAGCGAGGAGCAGCTGATGGTTGCAATCGATGCCGGTGCCGAGGAAATTGAGCTCGACGAAGACGTCTACGAGGTGATTACTCCTGCCGCCGCGTTGTCAGCCGTGCGCGCCGCGCTCGATCAAGCTGGTATCGGCTACCAGTCGGCGGAGCTGGTGCAGAGGCCAGCTGTGCGCGTCGAGATCGACGAAGCTGATGCGTCAACACTGCTCAAGTTGATCGATGCGCTCGAAGACAACGATGACGTCGGCGATATCCACGCGAACTTCGAGATCGATGCCGAAGTGCTGGACCGAATCGCCGGCTGACGGTCTCTGCGCGGGTTTTTTGGGGCCTGCTCGCGCGGTGTTGTCAGAATGAACGCGATGAGCGATACGCCACGCCGACGGATGACAGCGCCGCAGCGCCGAGACGAGATTCTCGACGCGGCCGCCACAGTGATCGCCAGGTCCGGCTACGACGGCTGTTCGTTGGAGCAGATTGCCGGAGAGGCAGGGGTCTCGAAGGCGCTGATCTACGAACACTTCGGATCCAAACGCGAGCTCCACGCCGAACTACTCGGTCGTCATGCAACGGAGATCTTCGCCCGGCTTGAGATCTGCGCTGAGAGCGGCGCGACCGGCGAAGAGCGGCTGCGGCTCGGCGTCGATGCCTTCCTGGCATTCGTCGAAGAGGACCGCGACGCATGGCGCGTGCTGTTCCGCGATGCTGCCGACCCTGACATCGTCGAATCGCTCGCGGCAGTCCAGTCGCAGGCCGTTGGAGTGATTGCGGCGTTGATGGCGTCGGATCCCGATCGCGTCGAAAGCGACAAGGCCGACCAAAGCGACGGCGCGCTCTACCTCGAACTTCATGCTCAGCTGCTGGCCGGCGCAACGCAGGCGGTCGCGCACTGGTGGTACGACCACGACACGGTGCCGCGCGCCGCTGTGGTCGATCGAGTGATGGAGTTCTGCTGGCTTGGTTTGGAACGGGTCGCGTCAGGCGAGTCGCTCGGCAGTGCACGCGCAGCAGCTGCAGCCGCTACGAAGCAGTAGGCGGGCTCTCCAGAAGGGGAGGCATCCGGTCTAGGGCGCAGAATCACGAGCAATGATCGTCGTCGGAATCGACCCCGGTATCGCCAATACCGGCTTTGGAGTTGTGCGCCGCCGCGCTGGCCGCCTGGTAGCTCTCGATGGAGGCGTAATGCGAACCCGCTCGGAGCGGTCACCCGAGCATCGTCTGGCCGATCTCTTCGCCCAGGTCGATGAGCTGCTCGACCGCCACTCGCCGGACGCCGTCGCGCTCGAGGCGATCTACTTCGGCCAGAACGTCAGCTCGGCGTTCGCTGTCGGGCAGGCCCGTGGTGTCGTCATGCTGGCTGCTGGGCGCCGCTCGATCCCGTGCGAGGACTACACGCCCCAGCAGGTCAAGGGCGCGGTCTGCGGCAGCGGCCGTGCTCCAAAGGAGCAGGTCACGCGGATGGTTCAGAGTCTGCTCTCTCTGCCCGAGCCCCCAACCCCGGACCACGCCGCCGACGCGCTCGCAGTCGCTATCTGCCACGCCAACCATGCCCCGCTGCGCAGCGCGACGCTGCGCGCTCAGGTTCCTGACACGCGCGTCGCATGATTGCCTTCATCAGCGGCGAAGTGGTCGGCCGGCGCGAGGAATACGTCGTAGTCCAAACCGGAGGCGGCGTCGGATACCACCTATCCGTATCGGCCGAGACTCTCGCTCACGTTCCAGCAGTTGGCCAGCCGGTCTCTCTCCACTGCCATCTTGTCGTTCGCGATGACTTAATGGCGCTCTACGGGTTCGCGAGCGAGGAAGAGCGGGATCTCTTCTTGATGTTGCTTGGCGTCCAAGGGGTCGGCCCGAAGGTCGCGCTCGCAATGCTCAGCGGCGGTCCGCCGCGCGAGCTCGCCAGCGCGCTTGCCAGCGGCGACGTCGCTCGCCTGCAGTCGGTTCCAGGGATCGGCAAACGGACGGCCGAGCGAATCCTCGTCGAGCTACGCGAGAAGATGATTGCGCTCGGGGCAGAGAACGGCGAGATCACCGTCACGCGCGGCGACGACCCACGCAGAATCGCTCGCGACGGCCTCGTTGAACTTGGCTTCACGATCCAGGAGGCCGACGGTCTTGTGGCCGGGGCGGAAGGCGAGAGCGCTGAGGATCTGCTGCAGAGCGCGCTCAAGGCGGCCCGTCAATGAGTGACGACTTTCCAGAAGAGGCGCCGATCATGACGCCCGGCGCACTGGCCCAGGAGGATGAGCTTGATCGCTCGCTTCGCCCGCAGACGCTTGAGGACTTCATCGGCCAGCAGGCTCTTTGTGACCAGCTCGCGGTTTCGTTGGAGGCCGCGACGGCGCGCGAGGAGCCGCTTGACCACGTTCTGCTCGCTGGCCCTCCAGGGCTCGGCAAGACGTCACTAGCGCAGATCATTGCCACTGAGCTCGGCGTCCCTTTTGTTCAGACGGCAGGGCCGGCGCTGGAGCGCAAGGGCGACATCGCAGCACTTCTGACGGCGCTCGAGCCTGGCTCGGTCTTCTTTGTCGACGAGATTCACCGCCTCAGTCGTGCGCTGGAGGAGACGTTCTACCCAGCGATGGAGGATCGGCGCCTGCCGATCACGATCGGCCAGGGCGCCGGTGCCCGAGTCGTCACGCTCGAACTGCCGGCGTTCACGCTGATCGGCGCGACCACTCGCGCAGGGCTTCTCTCGACGCCGCTGCGGGACCGCTTCGGGATTCAATACCGGCTTGAGAACTACGGCCCCGAAGAGCTCGCGGCAATCGTTCGACGCTCGGCGGCGATCCTTGACGTTTCGCTCGATGACGATGGGGCGCTCGCGATCGCTTCGCGCAGCCGCGGCACGCCGCGCGTCGCCAACCGGCTGCTGCGCCGCGTTCGCGACTGGGCGGAGGTGCGCGGCACAGGGACTGTTACTGCTGAGGCAGCGAGCAGCGCGCTCGAACTGCTCGAGGTTGATGAGCTTGGCTGCGACCGGCTTGATCGCGAAATTCTGACCGTCCTTTGCACCACCTACTCCGGCAGGCCGGTCGGCCTTTCGACGCTTTCGATTGCCGTCGGCGAGGAGTCCGACACGATCGAGGAGGTCTACGAGCCTTACCTAGTGCAGTGTGGGCTGATCAGTCGGACCGCGCGCGGAAGGACGGCGACGATGCGCGCCTACGAGCACCTCGGGCTCGAGCCGCCGCGCGACTCGGCTCTCTTCTAACCGGAGCTGCGGCGTAGTCGCGGCGCAGAGGCGGCCAACTACCCCTACCCTTGGTCGCTCTAATGGCGCACCATTTCATCTGCCCCCAATGCGGCAATCGTTCGCTCTCAGTTGATGCCGGTAACGGCTTCCGTACGGAGCCGAAAGGCTGCCGTGAGTGTGGATTTGGCTTCATCTTCGAGTTGCTCGACGACTATTTCCCGGCTCCAGACGCGGCTTTCTTCGTCTGCGACAACGACGCCCGCGTGATCGCCTGCGGGCGCGGTGCCTTTGAGCTGACGGGGCTCGACGACGAACGCGTCCTCGGTCGCCCCGTCAACGATGTTCTAGGGCTGCAATTCGACGGCGACGCTGATCCGGTCGGAACCGTGCTGGAGTGGGGAGTGCGCTCACTTGGTCAGCAGGTAGAAGTCCACGCCGAGGGCGATCTTCCGGCAAAAGCGAGTGCCGATCTCTTCCCCGCATACGACGACGACGGCGGGCTGCTACTAGTCCTGACGCCCGCGAAGTAGTCTCTCTAGCTTGATGACCGACCGCCGCCGCAACTTATTCATCCTGCTGTTCGTGGCCGGGCTGCTCGTTCTCTCCGGGCTTGTGATCGCAACCAAGCCAACCGTGCTTGGGCTGGACCTCAAGGGCGGCGTCTCGCTGGTCTACCAAGCGAAGCCGACCAAGCAGGCGCAAGTTACGACTGAGTCGGTCGATCAAACGATCGACATCATGCGCAAGCGAATTGACACGCTCGGCGTTGCCGAGCCTGAGATTCAACGGACCGGCGCCGACCAGATTGATGTGTCGCTACCGAACGTCACGAATGCAGACCAAGCGGCGGCGCAGGTAGGGAAGACCGCCCAGCTCTACTTCTACGACTGGGAGACAAACGTCCTCGGGCCCGGCTGCAAGGCAGCGCCAGCCGACGCGGCCGTAACCGGCGGCTCCTCGGCCGGAAGTGGCGCTGGCGCCCTGACTCAGTACGAAGCCGTTCAGCGCGCCGCTAGCTGCCCCGAGACGGACACCGGTAAAGAGACGACAACCGGCTCTTATTACCTCGTCAACAACAAGACGAAAACGGTTCTCGCGGGGCCACAGGAGACGAAGGCCGACCTCGACGCCGAGATTACGACGAAGAAGATCGCCCAGAACGCCGACACCTCGATCGTTGAAGTGAAGCCGGGCACGATTGTCGTCCAGGCAGAGGGGCCGGCGAAGGGCAAGGGTGCCGATCAGTACTACGTGCTGAAGGACAACCCGGCGCTTAGCGGTACCGACATCACCGACCCGAAGCAGAGCTTCGCCAACGGCGGTGGCGGCAGCGGGGCGCCGACGGTCAACTTCAGCTTCACCGAGAAGGGTCAGGCGATCTGGCAAGACATCACGCGCGAGATCGCGCAGCGTGGGCAGGACAGCTTCTTCGGTGGCGACGCGCGCAGCGCCTTCCAACACTTCGCGATCGTGCTCGATGGCAAGCTAATTTCAGCCCCTTACATCGACTTCCAGCAGAACCCTGACGGGATCGATGCGACGAACGGTTCGGAGATCTCTGGCGGCTTCACTATCAAGACCGCGCAGGAGCTCGCCAACTTGCTGAAGACAGGCGCGCTCCCGATCAAGCTCGACCTGATCTCAGCCTCGTCGGTCTCAGCGTCGCTCGGTAAGGCGGCTCTCAACCAGGGGATCATCGCTGGCCTGATCGGCTTTGCGCTTGTGGCGCTCTTCCTGCTGATCGTTTATCGCCTGCTCGGGTTGATCGCAATCGGTGCGCTCGGCGTCTACGCCGCATTCTTGTTCGCGATCGTGAAGCTGATCCCAATCACGCTGACCTTGCCGGGAATCGCCGGTTTGATCCTGACGATCGGCGTTGCAGCCGACGCCAACATCGTGATCTTCGAACGAGTCAAGGAAGAGGTCCGTCTCGGGCGCTCAATTCCAGTCGCAATCAGTCAGGGCTACCGCAAAGGCCTCTCGGCGATCATCGACGCCAACGTCGTCACCTTCATGGTCGCCTTCATCCTCTTCATGCTCGCGACCGCTGGCGTCAAGGGCTTCGCCTTTACGCTCGGCGTCGGCACGCTCGTCTCGTTCTTGACGGCCGTCCTCCTGACTCAGGCAGTGCTCGGCAGGCTGGCGGGCTCAAAGATCGCCGCAAGCCCGGCGATGCTTGGCACGCACTCGACCCGGCAGCGGTTCCGCTGGGACTTCATGGGTGCGTCGAAGTGGTTCTTCTCCTTCTCGGGCGTGATTTTGCTGATCGGCGCGTTGGCCGTCGGCGTTAACGGGCTCAATCTCGGCATTGACTTCACCTCCGGCACGCGCCTAGTCGCCGAGTTACCGACTCAGGCGACAGAGCAGCAGGTCCGTGACACGATCGCCCCGCTGGGCCTTAGTAAGGCGAAGATTCAGAAGCTGAGCGGCAATGAGTTCAAAGGCGAGGCCGCATTCCAGATCTCTACTGACACGGTTCAGGCGGGAGAGCGGGCCTCGATCGAGCAGGCGCTCAACAAGGAGTTTGGGAACGGCACCTACAGCTTTGAGACGATCGGGCCAACCTTCGGCAAAACGGTCGCCGACAGCGCGATCATCGCGATCATCGCCTCGCTGATCGTGATCAGCGCCTACATTGCGCTCCGTTTTGAGTGGCGTTACGCGGTTCCGGTACTTGTCGCGCTGATACATGATCTCTTAATCACGGCCGGCGTTTACGCTCTACTCGGGTTGGAGGTGACTACGGCGACCGTCGCCGCACTGCTGACGATTCTTGGATATTCGCTCTACGACACGATCATCGTCTTCGACCGCGTGCGCGAAAACGTGCCGCGAATGCCACGAGCCACCTTCTCTCAGATCCTCAACCGTTCGATGAGCGAAGTCCTGATGCGTTCGCTGGCGACGTCGTTCTGCACCGTGCTCCCGATCCTCGCGCTGCTCTTCTTCGGTGGCGAGACGCTCGGCGACTTCGCGCTGGCGCTGGCCGTGGGTGTTATCTCCGGTACCTACTCGTCGATCTTCATCGCCACGCCGGTGCTGATGCACTGGAAGGAAGGCGAAGGCGTCTGGCGCTCGCGCCGCGCGCGGATTGCAGCCGCTAACGGCGGCGTCGTCCCGGCGTACGCGACCGCTGCAGGCGGCGCTGCGACTGAGGTCGAAGTCGAGGAGACGAAGAAGGCCCGTGGTCGCCTCACAGCCCCCGAGGATCCAGAGCGCGCCGTCAGCGGTGAAGAGTTTGATGAGATGGTCCGCGAGCTCCACGGCGACGACGCCAAGGGCGATGAGATGCAGGGCGACGAGCCACAGGGCGCTGTAGCTACTGAGCAGCCGCCAGCAGATGATGCGCCGCCAGAGCAGCCCCCGGCCGCCAGTAGCGGCGCTGACGCGCTGCCCGAAGACTTGGTGCTCAAGGACGAATCGTCGACGCCGAAAACGCCGCGACGGAAACGCAACAAGAAGCACGGGAGGCGCTAATGGCTGCTCTGGCTTGGGTGATGATGGGGCTGGCAATCTGGCACTTCGCGATCTTCATTCCCGACCGCTTTTGGGGCGGCATCGTCGGCAGTCTGCTCTGCGCGATCGTCGGCGCCGTGATCATCGGCCTGGCCTTCAGCGGCTTCAGCGTCCCGGGTAACGAGTCGATTACCGTGATGGACGCTGTCGAAGCGATCCCTGGCGCGCTGTTGGGATTGGCAGCCGCCTACGCAATTGGCGTGCGGCGCGGTAATCCGGCACTCCATCTCTAGAGCAGCGCTTCCGTCGGCCTTTCGGCCTACTGTCCAGTAGTGGAAACGGCTCGCATCGAGATCGCAGCAGCCCCGTTTAGAGAGGTGTTGGCGCTCGCCGACGCGCTCGAGCTAGACCCGGTTGTCGCTCAGCTACTCGTCCGGCGCGGGCTCGGTGACGCCGAGGCCGCGCGGCAGTTTTTGCTCGCCGATGACCGCTACGAGCCAGCTCAGTTCGAGCGGATTGAGGAGGCGGTGGAACTGACGCTCGGCCACGTCAAAGCCGGCTCAACGATCATGATTCACGGCGACTACGACGTTGACGGCGTCTGCTCGACGGCGATTCTTGTGCGGACGCTGCGGCAGCTCGGGGCCAGCGTTGAATGGTTTATTCCGGGCCGTCGCGAGGACGGCTACGGGCTGGGCCTCGAGAACGTCGAGCGGTTCGCGGCCGGCCCTGCAGCTCTGTTGATTACCGTCGACTGCGCGATTACTGCCGTCGACGAGGTCGCGCGGGCCCGCGAGCTGGGCCTTGACGTGATTGTCACCGACCACCATCGCCCCCGAGCCGATGGGCTGCTGCCGGACGCGCCGATCGTCCATCCGCTCGTCAACGGCTACCCCGACCCTGAGCTGTGTGCCACCGGCGTCGCCTACAAGTTCGCCCAGGCGCTTCGCCTAGCCAGCGGCGGGCAGGGAGAGGACTGCGATGATGATCTGGACCTCGTCGCGCTCGCGACGGTCGCCGATTGCGTACCTCTGATCCGTGAGAACCGTCGGCTCGTGCGCGAAGGGCTCGTCGCCCTAGCGCGAACGAAGCGTCCCGGCTTGCGCGCTTTGATGCGTGTCGCTCAGGTCGACCCGGCCGAGATCGACGAGAAGACAATCGGCTTTCGATTGGCACCGCGAATCAACGCTGCTGGAAGGATGCAGCGCGCCGACAGCGGCGTTGAGCTGATGCTCACCGACGATCCCGTCCGCGCCGACGCAATCGCCGCCGAGCTCGACCACGCCAATAACGAACGCAAGCTCGTAGAGCAGCGGATCCGTCACGAAGCTGAAGCGCAGGCGGCCGCGCTCGGACCGCGCGATGGCTACGTCTTGGCCTCGCAGGATTGGCATCCGGGCGTAATTGGCATCGTCGCCGCGCGGCTGGCTGAGACGCATCAGCGGCCAGTTGTGATCGTCGCCTTGGATGGCGAAGAGGGGAGCGGTTCGGGGCGCTCCGTCCCCGGGTTCGACCTGCTGGCTGGGCTCGAAGCGTGTGCCGATGACCTGCTGAGGTTTGGAGGGCACCGCGCTGCCGCCGGTTGCACGGTCGCGGCCGACGCTGTTAGCGGCTTCGCCGATCACTTCGAGCAGTACTGCGCCAGCGTCTTTGCCGGTCGCTCCGCTGGGCCTGCCGATCACGCCGACGCAGTCGTCGGTGGTGATGGCCTCAGCATGGAACTGGCTGAGCAGCTCGGCGCGCTCGGGCCCTTTGGTATTGGCAACCCGAAACCGCAGCTGATGATCCCCGGCGCGCGGCTCGATGGCGCGCGCACGATGGGCGACGGGAAGCACCTGCGCTGCACCGTCAACAGCGCCGGGCTGCGGATTAGTGCGGTCGCCTTTGGCACTTCGCGTCTGCCCGAGGGCGCCGATACTGCTCTCGACGTCCTCGGCTCGCTCGAGGTAAACCGTTGGCGCGGCGCCGAGGAGCTGCGCTTCACGATCTCAGAGACGGTTCCGCCCGCCGGCCGCATTGAGCTAGTCGGTCGTCCCGACGACGATCTGGCAGCGGTGTCAGCGGCGCTCGCTGCAACGGCCGTGGCAGAAGACGGAGCCGAGCAAGCGGGGTCGCGAGAGCTGCTCGATCGACGCGGCTGCGGCGTCGCCGGGGTTCTCGGGGCGCTGGTCGCGAGCGGCGAAACTGTGCTCGTCATCTCCGCCTCGGAGCAGCGCAGGCGCGCCCAGTTAACGGGACGGATCGGTGGCTTCGCGCTCACCTCATGGGCGCTCCTGCTTGCTCAGCCGGAGCTGGCCCAGCAGTTCCGGCACCTTGTTGCACTCGACCCTCCGCCATCGGCGTCCGCGGAGCGCCTGCTTGGCGTCGGCAGCGCGGGGAGCTTCGCTCACCAGCTTTGGGGGCCGGCTGAGCTACGCTTCTCACTCGATGAACTTGAGCGGAATGCGGATCTACGCGGCTCATTGGCCGACGTCTATCGGGCCTTGCGAGACAGTCCCGAGTCGCCGCTGCTCGAGCAGCTCGCAAGTGGTGATGCGCTGCGCACGCCACTTGAGATGGCAACGATCATCCGCGTACTCGACGAGCTCGGGCTCGCCAGCCTTGACGGATCGGCGCTCACGCTGCTGGCGCAGGAACCCGAACGCCGTGAGCTCGACAGCTCGCCCTCCTTCGCTGAGCACGCCCGGGCCGTCGAGGAGGCCAGAGCATGGCTGAGTCCGATCGCATCGCTGGCGGCGTAGTCGCGGCGCCCAGCTCGCTGTCGGCAGAGCAAGCGCCACTAGACGAGAACGAGCGCAAAGCGCTCTCGGAGCTCTTTGCCGTGATCGCCGAGCATGAGC
Organism: Bifidobacterium breve; assembly: GCA_945881845.1. Classification (GTDB taxonomy): domain Bacteria; phylum Actinomycetota; class Thermoleophilia; order Solirubrobacterales; family Solirubrobacteraceae; genus F1-60-MAGs163. The sequence goes on from CAMCVN010000008.1 coordinate 66,148, forward strand.
CGGGGAGCGCTCTGCCGATCGACAAAACGAAGATCATTGAGGCTTACCGCTTCGCTGGTCATCAGCACCGCGATCAGCGCCGCCGTTCCGGCGAGGAGTTCATCAGCCACCCGGTGAGCGTTGCGACGATCTGCGCCGGCCTCGGGCTCGACACTGAGACGCTCGTCGCGGCCCTGCTCCATGACACCGTCGAGGACACGGCAGCCTCGCTCGAACAGATCAAACAGATCTTTGGCGGCGAGGTGGCGTCGCTCGTTGACGGAGTAACGAAGCTCGACGCGCTTTCGTTTAAGTCGAGAAACGAGGCGCAGGCCGAGAATTACCGCAAGATGATCGTCGCGATGGCGACCGACATTCGAGTGATCTTGCTCAAGCTCGCTGACCGTCTACACAACATGCGCACGATCTCAGCAATGTCGAAGCAGAAACAGGTTGAGAAGGCGCGCGAAACGCTCGAGATCTACGCCCCGATCGCGCACCGGCTCGGCGTCCACGCGATCAAGTGGGAGCTCGAAGACCTCGCCTTCGCCGCACTTCACCCACGCAAGTTCAGCGAGATCAAAGGGCTTGTGAATCAGCAGCGTGAGGCGCGCGAGCAGTACGTCGCAGCGGCCGGCGACGTGCTTCAGTCCGAGCTGAAAGCGCTTGGGATCGAAGCCCGGATCTCGGGCCGCGCGAAACACTTCTATTCGATCTACTCGAAGATGACGAAGAAGGATCGCGAGTTCAACGAGATTTACGACCTAACTGCGATGCGCGTCACAGTTGAGAGCGTTAAGGACTGCTACGGCGCAGTCGGCGTGATCCATTCGCTCTGGAAGCCGCTGCCCGGTCGCTTCAAAGACATGATCGCGATGCCGAAAGCCAACCGCTATCAGTCGCTGCACACCACGGTGATCGGCCCTCAAGGGTTGCCGCTGGAGATTCAGATTCGCACCCGTGAGATGCATGAGACAGCCGAGTACGGCGTCGCCGCGCACTGGTCGTATAAGGATCAGCTCGCCGGCGCCGCGCCGGGCACGCCAGTCGGTGAGACGAAGCTGACTTGGCTGCGCTCGATGCTTGAGTGGCAACAAGAGCTTGCCGACCCGGACGAGTTCGTCGGCAACCTGAAGGGCGGGCTTGAGGACGACGAGGAGGAGGTCTTCGTCTTTACACCCGAAGGCGAGGTCCGTTCGCTCGCTTCCGGCGCCACGCCGCTCGATTTCGCCTATGAGATTCACACTGAGCTCGGCCACCGCTGCGTCGGAGCGAAGGTCAACGGCAAGCTCGTTCCGCTCGGCTACGAACTGCGCTCCGGTGATCGCGTCGAGGTACTGACGGGGCGGCGCGAGCGCGGCCCGTCGCGTGATTGGCTGGCGATGGTCACTACGACCCGCGCGCGAAAGAAGATTACGCAGTGGTTCAGCGCCGAGAACCGTGACGACGCTGAGCGCAACGGCCGCGAGATGCTCCAGGCACAGCTACGCAGCGCCGACCTACCGGTGCAGAAGATCACCGGTTCGCCGTTGCTAGCCGCCGTAATCCGTGAGATGGGGTTCCGCAAGACGGAAGATTTCTACGTCGCTCTCGGCGGTTCAAAGATCTCAGCGAAGGTTGTCGTCGCGAAGATCATCACCCAGCTCGGCCAAGGCAAGACGGCCGAGCCCGAGCCAACCGCCGGCGAAGCTTTGGAAGCCGGCCGTCTCGGCCCACGGATGCCGAGCGGCAGCTCGCACGACCTCGGAATCAAGGTCAAGGGCGCAGACCGCGTGATGCTTCGCCTAGCGAAGTGTTGCCATCCAGTTCCTGGCGACGGGATCGTCGGCTACGTCTCGCTAGGTCGCGGCATCACGATTCACCGTGACGATTGCCGCAACGTCAACGCGCTGCGCAAGGATCCCGCTCGCTTCGTTGATGTTCGCTGGGATGGTGACAACCAGACCGGCTTCCTCGCCGAGATCCACGTTGATGCGTGGGACCGTACGCGTCTGCTCGAGGACCTGACGCGGACGATCGGTGAGCAGGGCGCCAGCATCGTTGAAGCACGTTGCCTCGATCACCGGCCGATGGTGGCAAACCGTTTCGTGATCGAGGTCGTCGATACGGCCGTGTTGAAAGCGACGATTACGCGACTGAGGGCAGTGGAGAGCGTCTTTGACGCCTACCGCGTTACGCCTGGCGCGTGAGCGCCGGCGCGAGCACCGTTAGCGCGCCCGGCTCAATCGTGAATTCCACCGCCTGATGCAGACCGGCGAAGTCGCCGTCAACCTGCAGCGGAAGCGGTTCGCCGTCGCTCGAGCGCAGGCGCAGACTCGTTAGCGGCCCAAGCTGCGTCGTGCCGTTATTGCCGCCGCTGTCGGCCGTCGCACCGACGATCCGCAGCGCCGTGACGCCGGCCTTCAGCGGCGCTCCGCTGTTGACGACTGCGGCCGAGAAGCTGCCCGAGTCCAGTCCAACGTTGCCACAGAGCGTGACCGGTTTCGCGCCAGCGAAGGTGAAGTTCTCACCGTTCTGAACCAGAACGGTTGCCGCCGCGAGCTCACCAGTTTGGGTCTCGACAGCGATCCGCGGCTTGCGCAGCGCGTAGCTGCGAAGGAAGACGGTGATGCCGCTCTGCACGTAAAACCATTGCCTCATCCGCGCTTTGCGTTCGGGGTTGGCATCAACCTTGGCGACGACGCTCGCGTCAAGGCCAACGCCAGCGGAGAACGTGAAGACGCGGCTGTTGACGCGGCCCAGATCAACGCGCCGCAGCGGCCAACTGTCTGCAAGGTCAAGCAGTCGCGCAGTCGAGTCGACAATCTCGCTCGGAAGTCCGAGCAGCTTCGCGAAGACGTTCTGCGAGCCGCCGGGGAGGGGATAGAGCGCGACGCGTGAACCGGCAAGCGCATCGGCGGCTTCATTGAGCGTCCCATCGCCACCTAGCGTCGCTACGACCTCGGTTCCGTCGGCGCTCGCGGCGGCCGCTAGTTCGCGCGCGTGGCCGGGCGCAGTCGTGTCAACAACCTCGACTGCGTACCGATTCGCGAGCGCTGCCAAGACGAGATCGCGCATCTTGCAATCGACCGAAGTCGCGTACGGGTTAACGATCACGAGCATCCGCCGGCGCGGCGCGCCGCTAGAGGATGCCACGGCGGCGGAAGAGCGTGATTAAGCCGACCAGCAGGACTACCATCGCGCCAACGACGATCCAAAACGCATTGATCTCGCCCTGGCCAGGCACCTTCACGTTCATTCCGAAGATGCTCGCGATCAGCGTCAGCGGCAGCAGCACGAGGCTGATTGCCGTGAGCACACGGAGGATCGAGTTGAGCTGGTGCGAGAGGACCGACTCGTTGGTCTCCTCTAGCGCCTCGACGACCTCCTTGAAGTTTTCGAGCATGTCCCAGACGCGCTCCGAGGCATCGTTGATGTCATCGAAGTACATGTCGAGGTCGGCCGCGGCGTAACGCTTCGTCGTCCGTTCGAGATCGGCTAGGGCCGGTCGCATAGGCCGAACGACGGAGCGGAAGTTAATCACTTCCTGCTTGGCGGTGAAGATGTCGCGGACAACTTCGGTTGAGCGGCCTTCGAAGACGTCATTCTCGAGCTTCTCGAGCTTGTTGCCAATCTTGCGCAGCATCGGGAATCCAGCATCGACGCAGTCATCGACGATTCGGTAGAGCAGGTAGCCAGCGCCCTTGCCGAAGAGTTCGTCGCGTACCTGGGGGCGGCTCTCACAGCGTTCGAAAAGGTAGTCAACCGCTGGCAGCGGCGCCTTCGGAATTGTGATCACGTAGTCGGAGCCGACGAAGACGTCGAGTTCAACGGCGCTAAGGCGGCGCAGTTCCTTGTCATAGCGCGGGAACTGCAGCACGATGAAGAGGTAGTCGTCGTACTCATCGACCTTCGGCCGCTGGTTTCGCGAGTTGAGGTCCTCGTAGTCGAGGTCGTGGAAGTCGAAGTGCTCTTTCAGCCAATCGCGCTCGACTGAGCGCCAGTCGCCGAAGTTAATCCACTTCAGGCCGTCTTCACCGTCGCCCGACTCAATTACCTCGACGCGGGCAGCGCCCAGCTCTTCGGCTGCGGGGACCGACTCATTGCCGCGTCGACGCAGAGGTCGTCGCAGCGTAGGCTTGGGAAGGCTCGGCATCGAGACTCCGTGGTTCGTCGGCTGGCATCAGAATTGACCTCTGCGCCGCAGTGTACCCGCG
>CAMCVN010000009.1 GCA_945881845.1 Bifidobacterium breve
GTTGCTGCAGCGGTTTCCGTAGCTGCCGCCCCCGCGGCTCCGGCTTCCAGCGCGAGCAGCGCCGTAGCTCCGGTCGCCGAAGGGCCTGCCCTGCTCTACGGCGGCGACGGTTCGACCTGCTTCTGGCATGTTGGCGCTATCGGTGTCGAGACTTACAACATCGCCTACCCAGACGCCGGCGCTCACTACTGGGGCGCAATCTGGACCCACATCCCGGGCTCAACGCTGCGCCTCAAGGGCCAGTTCCCTTATGCGCGCTACACCTCGCTCAACGCCTACGACCGACTCGGCGCGATTCAGGACACGATCAGCGACTTCCAGTGGAATCCTGATGCAGGCTCGTCCAATCCGTACCGGGTTGGTGTTCGGCGTGACGTCGCGAAGCGTAATTACACGTTGACGATTTCGCCCGATCGCTCGCCTATCGCGTTCGATCCCAACCGGCGCTCCAACGCTGCGGCTCGCAACACGATCTACACCGAGCCCGCTGGCGGCGACACGATCCGGGGGATCGCAATTCGCGTTTACATTCCGAACAAGGGTAAGAACATTGAGGGCGGCGTATCGTTGCCGAAGCCAGAGCTAACGCTCGCTGACGGCACCGTTCTGACCGGTCAGGCGGCTTGCGCTGCGCTCGGTTCAGAGACAGCGCAAACGCTCGATCCATCGGCGTTGCTGCTCTCAGCCGAGCAGTACGACGCGCTCCGCTACCAGCCAGGCAAGCCGGACTACTTCCCGGCGCTTGCTGGTGGAAAGCCAAACTGGCGCACGCAGTACAACCGCCAGTACCTGCTGAACCTCTTCCACCCGGAGGCCGATCCGATGCAGGGCGCGACCAAGCTCGGCCAGGCAGGGTTCTTCCCGAACGGTGACAACCAGTATGTAAGGAACGCGATCAACCGCAAGTTCGGCAAGGTCTACGCGCTGCGTGGGAAGATCGGTACGGCGGCGAAGACGTTCACGAACCCGAAGGGCAAGTGGGAGGCGACGGACCTTCGCTATCAGTCGTTCTGCATGAACGAATCGCCGAAGACAACGCGAGTGATGGACTGCGTGTACGACGAGGAGGTCCCGCTCCGGGCCGGCCGCAAGTACCTCGTGATCACCAGCCGCGCTGTCGACAAGCCAAAGAACGCGACCAAGAAGTGCGGCGTGGCATGGATCGAATGGTCGTCTCGTGGAGACGGCGGAAAAGACACCGACTTCGGTTGGATGCAGATCCGCAACATGCTCCCGGCTGCTGGCTTCAAGCACGCGATCCAGGGCACGAGCACGCCAGGTGACGAGAAGAAGGTTCTCGGCGCTTACCTGCCGGACTCCAAGTACTACGCGGACAAGAAGGCATTCGAGAAGCTCGGCTGCCCAGCCAAGTAGTTCTTTAGACGCTCAAGCAGCGCAACACTCGCGGCCCGGGTCCCTGATGGGGCTTGGGCCGCAGTGCTGCTTGGGCTCAGTATTGACTTGGGCTTAAGTGCTTCGCCGGTCGCGCCGCCGAGGCGTGAAAGCGCCCTCCGGGCTGGCTTTCACGGGATTCCTCGGCCGGCGCGCCGACGAACCACTTAAGGCGTGTGGCTCGTACTGTGTTGCCGATGCTGACTCTCTTTGGTGCCTGTGCTGTGACGTTCATGATGTTGATGTATGCGTTGGAGAGCCGTGGCTCCCAGTTTGTTCTCTTCTTCGGCTTCGGCTGCCTGTTGTCGAGCGCGTACGGCTTCCTCGCAGGCGCTTGGCCCTTCGGCGTCGTCGAGGTGATCTGGGCAGTCGTTGCCTTCGCGCGCTACCGCGGCCTTCAGCGGTCGCCTAGCGCCGCGATTTAGCCGCTGTCGCGAGCTTTAGCGCTTGCGCTTCAGCTTGACGATCTTCGTCTTCACGGTCGGCTTGCCCTTCGCTGGTGTGAAGGTCGTGCGGATCGTCAGCGTCATCGCCTTCTTGCGCAGAGCGGCTCGACTCTTCTTGCTCATCTTGCATTTCAGCGGATATTTGCCAGCAACCTTGACGATCTTCGTCACCTTGCAGCGCGTGACCGTCTTGGCCTTTTTCTTCTTCTTGCTGACGCCTGCCTTCTTGGCCTTCTTCTTAGTGACGCGCGTCGTGGCGATCTGCGTGATCTTGCCGGCCCCTGGCACGCTGACGGCGGTTACGACGGTTACTGCCGTCTTCGTGATCAGCGGCGTGAACTTGACGGCCTCAAAAACCTTGACGGCGGAGACCGGGCTGATCGAGCCGGAGGCCGCGGAGCCGGTTGATGTGCCGACCGCGTTGGTTGCGACGGAGGAGAAGGTGTACGCCACTCCGTTCGTTAGGCCGGTGATCGTGCACGAGCCGGCCGCGCCGGTAACTGTGCAGGTCTTCCCGCCCGGTGAGGCGGTGACTGTGTAGCTGGTTGGAGTGCCACCGCTGCCAGCGCTGACCGTGATCGTCGCCGAGCCGTCACCGGCAACTGCGGTCGGCGCCGGTGGCGTGCCGGGGGCAGCGGTCGCGGAGGCTGGGTTGACCGAACCCGAGGCCGTCGAGCCGCCCGACGTTCCGCCAGCGTTGGTGGCGGTTGCTGAGAAGGTGTATGCGGTGCCGTTGCTGAGACCGGTGACGGTGCATGAGCCTGCCGCGCCGGTGACGGTGCAGGTACGTCCTCCGGGGAATGCGGTGACTGTGTAGCTGGTGGGCGCGCCGCCGCTTCCTGCAGCCACGGTCACTGTTGCGGAACCGTCACCGGCAACGGCGGTTGGCGTTGGCGGCGTGCCGGGGGCCAGCAGCTCAGAGATCGTCGAAACGCGGTTGGTCGCCTCGTTAGTCACGAAGAGCGTCCCGCTGGCGTTGATCGCGATGCTCCGGGGGTAGACCCAACTTGAGCTGATTCCCGAGCCGAAGGTGCTTGACCCGCCGACTTGTGTGACTTTCGAAATCGTGCTGGAGCCGAAGTTCGACGTGTAGACATTGCCGGCAGCGTCGAGGACAATGCCGCTGGGCTGAGCTCCGGTGCTGCCGAGCGTGGAAACCGCGCCCCCCGTCGTGATCTTCGAGACTGTCGCAGAAGCCCAATTCGCTACGTAAAGGTTGTCGCTGGAATCGATCGCAAGTGCTTCCGGCATAGTTCCAACCGCCGCGAAGGAACCTGTAGTCGTACCACCCGAAGTGATCTTTGAAACCGTTGCCACGGCGTAGTTGGCTGTGTACACGTTGCCAGCGGAGTCGATCGCAATTCCGTGCGGGTTGGTTCCGGTGTTGGAAAGGTTGAACTTCGACGCTGATCCGGCGGCAGTGATCTTGGTTACGCTGCGCGAACCCTCGTTGGTCACGTAAACGTTGTCGGCGCTGTCGATCGCGATCGCGTAAGGGTTGAGCTGGGCTGGCGCTGGCGCGATCGTCGTCGTCGAGCCATCGGCTGCTATCCGCGTGACGTCGTTTGAGGTGTAGTTGGCTGTGTAAATATTTCCAGCCGAATCAATTGCAATCCCATGCGGGTTGTCACCGGTCGCGTAAGTGGCGACGATTGTTCCGGAAGAGTTGATCTTTGAGACTGTGTCGAGCGCCGCGTTGGCGGTGTACACGTTGCCACTTGAATCGAGCGCGATGCCCCAGGGCGATGCGCCACTCGGTAGCGTGGCGAACGTCGTCGTTGTTGCCGCTGCCGACGCGGCGGCGGGGAGGGCGCCTGCGCCGACGGCGAGCAAGGCTGCTGCGGCGAGTGCGATGGATGAGTTCTTCTTGGACATTCTCATGGGTATATCTCCGGCGGGATTTCGTGGGAACTACTTATTGAGTCGGCGTAAATTGCAGCATAGCCATATTGATCTCAGGTAAGCGCCGGTACTGATCTCCGGTCAAGGCGCCTGCGTTGCCGCCCGGTATGATTTGCGCGATGGCCGTTGCAAAAGCCACGCGCGCAGAACGTTCCGACCCTGAGGTTCGCCGCGACCAGATGATCGATGTGGCGATGGCCGCCTTCGCAGATCGCGGCTACCCCGCCGTCGAGTTGAAGGAGATCGCAAGCGAAGTTGGCGTCACGCCAAACCTGATCCACCACTACTTCCCTGGTGGCAAGAGCGAACTGCACCTCGAGGCCGTAAAACGCGCCTGCGCGGAGCTTGAAGCGATGTTTGAGTCAAGCCCCGAGATTCCGGTCGCGAATAAGATGCCCGCGAACGTCGCGCGCTACGTCGACGAGGCGTTGGCCCCGACCGATCGTTGGAAGCTCTACGTCCGCTCGCTACGCAGCGCAGACGATGACCTCCGCGCCTGCGCGGTCGCGACGAGGCTCGCCGTGATGGAAGGGGTCTCGGCCAACCACCTTGGAACTTCGAACCCTTCCCCTGAAGTACGCGCCGCGCTCTTCGGCGTCTACGGCTTTCTCGAAGACTCATCCGACGAATGGCGCGCTCAAGCGATCAACGACCGCCCCAAGCTCGAGAACCTGATCATGGCGGTCCTCATCGCCGCGCTGACAGCAACCGCAGCGGACGATCGCTAGTTAGCCGAGCGAGCTGCCGTACTGGCGCTCGTAGTACTCGCGGTAGTCACCGGAGCGGATCGGCTCCCACCACCAAGTGTTCTCTTGGTACCAGGCAACCGTTTCGGCGAGACCCTCTTCAAAGCGAACCTTCGCTTCCCAGCCAAGTGCCTTCACTTTCTCCGAACCAAGCGAGTAGCGGCGGTCATGGCCGGGGCGGTCATCTACATAGGTCAGCAGTGACTCGTCGGCGCCGGTCAGCGCGATGATTCGCTCAACGACCTCAAGGTTGACGCACTCGTCTGGGCCGCCGACGTTGTAAACCTCGCCGCTAGTCCCGTGGGCGAGAACATGGCCGATGCCGGCGCAGAAATCGCTCACATGGAGCCAGTTGCGTACCTGCTGGCCGTCGCCGTAGACCGGCAGCGGGTCGCCATGGATCGCGTTGAGGATCATCAGCGGGATCAGCTTCTCCGGGTACTGGTAGGGGCCATAGTTGTTTGAGCCGCGGCAGATCACCGTTTCGAGATCGAACGTGCGGCTGTACGACTGGACGAGCAGGTCGGCGCCGGTCTTCGTTGCGCTGTAAGGCGATGACGGTTCGAGCGGGCTCTCTTCGGTGAACGAACCGGATTCGATCGATCCGTAAACCTCGTCGGTTGATACTTGGAGGTAGCGGAGCGAATGCTCGCGAGCAGCTTCGAGCAGGACGAAGGTTCCAAGCGCGTGCGTGCGGACGAAGGCGTCGGGTTCGGAGATTGAGCGGTCAACGTGCGTTTCGGCCGCGAAGTTGACGACCGCGTCTACGCCGGCGATCGCGTCGGCAACGGCGGATGGATCCTCAATCGCTCCGTGGACGAAGCGGTGTTCAACGTCCTGCAGGTTCTCCTTGCGACCGGCGTAGGTCAGCTTGTCCAGCACAGTTACTTCGTCTCCGTGTTCGCCTACGCGGGCGCGGACGAAGTTGGAGCCGATAAATCCTGCGCCACCGCAGACCAGAAGTTTCACTTAAGCACCTTGTGCCGCGTTTGCGGCCGAGTCGATTACGCCCGCTGCGACCAGATGGCCGCGGAGCCCGTCGTGCCAGTCTGGCAGGACGATGGCCTCGTCGCCACGTTCGCTCCCTAGAACGCTGAAGGCCGGGCGTGGGGCGGGGCGTGGGAAGGACTCGGTTGTCGTCGGCTCGACCTTGCAGTCAAGACCCGCGAGCGAAATCGTTTCGCTCGCCAAGTCAAACCAGCTGCAGCGCCCGCCGCCGACGGCGTGGAAGATTCCGGTTCCGTCAGCCGCCGCGCAGGCGACGAGCGCTGGCGCGAGGTGGCCGGTCCAGGTTGGGCAGCCGATCTGGTCGGTGACGACCTCGATCTGTTCGCGCTCAGCGCCAAGCCTGAGCATCGTGTCAACGAAGTTCGGGCCACCGGCGCCAAACAGCCATGCGGTGCGGACGATCGCGTAGTCGCCGCCGCCAGCTTCAATCGCCGCTTCTCCCGCGAGCTTGCTGCGGCCGTAGGCCGACTGCGGGCTGACGGAATCGGACTCAACGTACGGCTCAGTCGCGCTCCCGTCGAAGACGTAGTCGGTTGATACGTGGACCAAGCGAACGCCGCTGCGAGTGCAGGCAGCGGCCAGATTTGCCGCGCCGCCTCCGTTGATCTCGTTTGCGGCAGCCTCCTCCGCTTCGGCGCCGTCAACGTCGGTCCAGGCGGCACAGTTGATCACGGCGTCGGGTTCGAACTGTTCGATCGCTGCGCTCACCGCGGCGGCGTCGGTGATATCGAGCTCGCCGTGGCCTAGAGCGAGCGTCTGGTCAGAAGACTTCTCGGCAGCCGCGACGACCGCTTGGCCGAGCATCCCGCTGGCGCCACTGACGAGCAGCTTCGCCACCTTCAGACAACTCCGATGTCGGATCGGTCTCCTACCAGGAAGCGGTAAGCCGATGGCTGCCCGTCGGAGCGGGCGATAGTCACATCGCGGCCGAGCAACGAGGATTCAACGCGGGCATTGAGGTCGGTAACCGAACTGCCTTCGAGCAGGATTGAGTTTTCAACCTCGGCCCGCTCGACGACGCAGCGCTCACCGATCGCCGAGTAGGGGCCAACGTAGGCGTCGATCAGCCGTGCTCCGGCGCCGATTACGGCCGGGCCGCGGACCGTTGAGCGCTCAAGGATCGCTCCGGCCTCGACGATCACGCGTCCTTCGCAGGTTGAATCGATCAGCTCGCCGTCGAGCCGGCGCTCGACCGTGTCGAGTACCAGCCGGTTCGCTTCCAGCATGTCTTCGAGCCGGCCGGTGTCCTTCCACCAACCCTGAACCACGTGAGGCTCAACGCGCTTGCCCTCGTCAACGAGGTATTGAATCGCGTCGGTTATCTCAAGCTCGCCGCGGGCCGACGGTTCGATCGCCCGCGCTGCGTCATGAATCCCTGCCGTGAACATGTAGACGCCGACGAGCGCGAGGTTGGTCTTCGGCTCCGGCGGCTTCTCCTGAAGGCTGATCACGCGGTCGCCGTCGAGCTCGGCAACGCCGTAGTTCTCAGGGTCGGAGACCGGCGTCAGCAGAATCAGTGCGTCGGGGCTGCTGGAGCGGAAGGCTTCGACAAGGTCACTAATCCCACCCTGCAGCAGGTTGTCGCCGAGGTACATGACGAACGGATCCGTGCCGAGGAACTCTTCCGCCGTCAGCACAGCGTGGGCGAGTCCGGCCGGTTGGTCCTGCTCGATGAAGGTGACGTTGACGCCGAACTGCTCGCCGCTGCCGACCATCTCGCGGATCTCATCGCCGGTCTCGGGCGCGATGATGATCCCGATCTCTTTGATCCCGGCGCTGGCCATTGCGTCGATCCCGTAGAACAGCACCGGGCGGTTGGCTACCGGCACCAGCTGCTTGGCGCTGGTGAAGGTGATCGGCTGCAGGCGCGTGCCTTTACCGCCGGAGAGAATTAGGCCCTTGAGCTGTTCCATCAGCCGCAGGCTACCCGCGTGGGGGCTTAATAGACGCCGCCGAGCTTGCGGTGGTCCCAGCTGACCCGCCGCTGCTCGACAAACTGGAAGGCAACGCGCTTTGCTGCCTGCCCGCGAATCATCTCTTGTACCTCTTCGCTGAGACCCTCCTCGAGCCCCGGCGTGTAGCGCGCAAAGATCTCCATCCCGAGCGCGAGCACGTCCTCAACCTCACGGTGGATCACTACCTCGGTCTCAAGCATCACGCCGCGTAGAACTTGATATTCCTCGCCAGCCTCAATCTGCAGAGAGGCGCGTGCGTCGCGTTCAAGGTTCTTCGTCTTCTGCGACTTGGCGAAGGTCCAGGCCCAGATTTCGGGGGCGTCCTCAGGGCCGGTGTTGCGGACGACGAACCAGAGCGGCATCAGATGCGGCCATCCGCTGAGGCCGTTGGTCGCGCAGATCATCGTCTTCTCTTCGCCGAGAAAGGCGACGACCTCCTCGTCACTCATTCGGATCTGGTCGCGGCGACTTGCCATCGCGGCGAGCCTTAGGCCCGTGCGGCGGTACGCAGCTTGCGCACTGCGCTGAGGACGGCCTTGCGCGCTGCGACCGGCTTGATCACTGCCGCGTCGCCGGCCTCTTTGAGTACCTCGCGCACGAGCCAGTCGCGGCCGGCGTAGGTCGTCTCAATCAGGACTGCGCCATCGGCAAGCTCTTCGACGACGGTGCTCTCCTCGCGTGCCCAGCGAGCGCGTTCGGGCGAGATCCAGATCAGCGCCGTGTTCGAGGCCGGCAGCTCACCGGTCTTCGGCCAGCCTTCGACATCGGCCGACGGGTTGACCTCGGGGCGCCGCTTGAACTGCTTGCGACTTACCGATGCGTGGCGTACGCGGTCGAGGCGGAAGTGACGAACGTCGTCGCGCTCTGGATCGAACGAGGCGACGTACCAACCCTCGCGGCCGTTGACGAGCGCGTAAGGCTCGACGACGCGCTCCGTGAATTCATCCTCGTTCGGCTTGTAGTAGTCAAGCTTGAGCATCTTGCCTGCTGAAATTGCCTTTGAGACGACGCGTGCGACCTGCGAATCGTCGGCGCCTCCGTCGGCAACCTGAAGCCCCTGCTCGAGTGGGTCGGCGCCGAGCGCGGCGACGATCTTCTCGCGCGCACTGGTCAGTGTTCCTTCCGGCATATGGTCACCGATCAAGTCGATCGCGGCGATCAAAGCCTTCGCCTCAACCGGCAGCAGCCGTGCTGGGCGGTCGAAGTTGTCGGCGTAGGGCTCAGGGTCGACTTCGATCGTTCCGTCCTCGGCCAGCTCGGCGTAGAGCACATACGAGCCGCCGCCGAAGTTGACGACGTTGAGCACGGCGATGTCCTCAGCCAGTTCCTCGCGCGTGATCTGGACCTGCTCACAGACGTCGGTTGCTTGAAGGGTTGCGCCGGCCCGGCCGGAGCTGATCAGGATCGAAGCCAGCGTTACAAGGCGAGCGAAGCGCTCGGGCCGGATCGCGACGTCGGGGCGCGTGTCGATCTCTTCGGCCTCTGCTCCGTCCTCACCGCCGCCGGCCGCGTTCGGCAAGATAGCGGCCATCTCCAGCTCACCGTCGTGGCGTTCCTGAATCAAGACGATCCGCTCTTCTATCTCCGCAACAAGCTCCGGTGGGCCGGCAATGCGGGCGTGCTCGCCGAGGCCGAGCACAAACGAGATAACCATTCGAGGCGAGGCATAGGGGGTCGTGAAGAGCATTTCGTTCTCACTGTCGGCCTTGCGGATCTCACCGAAGCGACCGAAGTGGCGCTCGACCTGCCAGGCGAGCCGTTCGGAGACGAGAATCTCTGCGACGCCCCGCTCCTCACCAAACTGCCAATCGGCGCGCTTGGCGTAGGCGCGTGGATCAAAGTCGTCGGGCCGTTTGAAGTCGTGCTCGGCCTTCGTTGCGTAGGCGACCTTGCCCTGAATTCGCGTTAGGCGGAAGACGCGGATCGCTTCGCGGTCGTGGCAGTAGCCGAGCAGGTAGAACTGGCTGCCGCGGAAGAGCAGGTGGTAGGGGTCAACCTTGCGCGAGCCAACTTCGTCGCGGGCGATTGTGAAGTACTCGAAGGTGATTGTCTTGTGGCGGAAGATCGCCGTCTCGATCTTTGCCAGCCGGCCTGAGAGTTCGTGGCCACCGGCTGAGGCCGTGATGCCAAGCGCCAGCGAACGCTGGTCGGGAGCTTCGAGCGGGCTTGGGCGCCCCCAAGTGATCTGCTGCAGGGCGAGGCGCAGCGGTTCGGCGTAGGCGAATTCGCCATCGAGCAGGCTGAGCGCGAATTGGAGCGCGGCAAGTTCATCGTCGGTGAATTCGATTGCTGGAAGGTGGAAGTTCTCCGGCCGCAGCGAGTAGTTCTCCTGCTCGGCGGCTCCGTCGGCGGGGCGGTCAACGGTCAGCTGGATTCCGAGCGAGTGGAGCTCGGCGCGGTCGGCGTAGAAGCGCCGCGCGAATGCGTCCTCGTTCATTCCGCTGTAGCCCTCAACGTCGCGGCGGATCTCTAGCGCAGTCACTGGCCGTCTCTCGGCCATCAGGTACGAGATCAGCGAGAGCTGGCGGATCAGCTTTTCCGTGTCTTTTGCCATCAGCGCGTCACCCTATTGACCGGCCGCGCCGGTCGTCATCAAGAATCGAACTTTCGCCGCAGTTTGCGCCCATTTTCGCTGGTAAGCCGTGCTCGGACGGCTCAGGCAGCGGCGCGTCGCGGCTCGTCTGAGCTACGCGGGCCGAAGTAGGCGCCGCCGCCGATCGCACGGTCGAAGCTCGACCATGCGGCTCCCGGTGCCAGTTCCTTCTCAATCCGGTCGAAGCTTCCGAGCCGGCCGCCGAGGTTGTCCATCATGTGCACGAGCGTTGCCTCGCGCGTAGCTGGTACGACCGGGCTGCCGTGCTCGAGCGAGCCGTGGTGGCTGAGGATGATGTGCTCGATTGCCGACGCGAGCTCCGGCGGGAAGTCAGCGATCTCGCTGATTTGGTCGCGCACCAGCGCGTAGCCGAGCGGGATCTCGCCCTGCAGGCGGCCAGCGTCGGTTAGGTCGATGATGCCGTCGACGTCGCCGTAGGCCTGAAGTTTGCCGACGTCGTGCAGCAGCGCTCCGGTAACCGCAATGTCGCGGTTGACTCCAGGAAAGATCGCGCTGCTGGCACTGACTGCCTGCGCGACTGTCAGCGAATGTTCAAGTAGCCCGTGCGCGTAAGCCTGGTGGAAGTACTTTGCTGCTGGTGCGTCGCGGTAGCGCTCCCAAGTAGGTGCGTCTGGCCCGATGATCCGGCCCAGTAGCTGCTGCAGGTAAGGGTCCTGAACCGTTGCGGCGAGCTCGCGAAGGTCGCTTTCCATCGTCGCCGCGTCGCGCGGCGGGCCGTCGAGCAGGTCGGCCTCGTCGTAGCTGCCGGCTTCAGCTTCGAGCAGGTCGTAGAGCTTGAGCTGCGGGCCGTACTTGGGGTTGACTTCAAAGCGGGCACGAACACGGACCGGCGAACCGGGTTTACAGAGTTCGAGCGCCTCGTCGTAGTTGTCCCAAACCATCCCCGTCAGAGAGCCGCTGCGGTCCCCCAAAGAGAGCCTGAGGAAAGAGCCTCCGGCCTTCTTATCTCGTAGCTCAGCGCTGCGCACCAGAAGCACCTGATCAAGATCGTCGCCATCGCTGAATTCACTAAGCAGCACGTCGGCAACGGTAGGGAGGGTTTCGGACGGGAGAGGGGCAATTCGCATAGGCTTATGGTCGCTTCAGGCGAGAGTGATCTGACAGATGCAACAGACAGCGATAATTACCGGTGGAACTGGCGGCCTAGGTGCCGCCGTTGTCGCGCGCTTCATCGCCGGCGGTTGGCGCGTAATCGTCCCTTGGGTCAACGAGGCGGAACTTGAGCGCGTCGAGCGCAACGACAATCTGGTGCTCGTTCAGGCCGACCTCTTTGACGAGCAGGCGGTCGCTGAACTCGCGGCTGAGGCCGGCGCCGATCTGCGCGCCGTCGTCAATCTCGTCGGCGGCTTCGCGGCCGGCGGTCGCCTGCACGAAACGAACGTCTCTGAGCTTGAGGGCCAGCTGCGGATCAACCTGACCCCCGCTTGGCTCGTCACGGCAGCTGGAATTCCAGCGATGCTGGCGGCCGGTGAAGGCGCGATCGTCTGCGTCTCCTCGCGTACCGCGCTCGAACCATTCTCCGGCGGCGCCGCCTACGCAACCGCCAAGCGTGCCGTGCTCGGGCTCGTCGACGCGCTCCACGTTGAGTACCACGAGGACGGCATTCGCACCAACGCCGTGCTTCCCTCGACGATCGACACGCCAGGAAACCGCGCTGCAATGCCTGATGCCGATCCAGCCAATTGGGTGACAGCAGCGCAGATCGGTGCCACAATCTTCGATCTCTGCAGTCCAGATTTTGCCGCCACAAGCGGTGCCCATATCCCTGTATACGGAAAGGCCTGATTAATGCCACTGCGTCGACGTTCCCGCGACACCGCCCCTGCCACCCCTGTGGCCGGCGTCCCAGCCCCGGCCGCGACAACAGCGCCGGCAGCGGTTGGCGCGCCCGGCGAACTGCGCGCCGGCGTTGACCTCGGCGGCACAAAGATCCTCGTCGTCGTCGTTGATGGCAACAACAAGATTCTCGCTCGCTCGCGCGCCGAAACCCCTCACAAAGGTGGCCCGCAGGCCGTCGCCGATCAGATCGCGACCAACATCGATGACGCGCTCGGCCAAGCTGGAGCTGACGCAAAGGACCTGAAGGGGATTGGCGTCGGTTCGCCCGGTTCGGTAGACCAGGCAGCCGGTACGGTCGCCAACGCCAGCAACCTGCCCGACTGGATGGAACCGTTCCCACTCGGCGGCGTGCTCTCCCAGCGCTTCGGCAACCTTCCCGTGCGGCTCGGCAACGACGTCAGCGTGGCGGTTAACGCCGAGTACAAGCTCGGCGCAGGTCGGCCTTACGACTCGCTGCTCGGCGTTTGGTGGGGAACCGGCGTCGGCGGCGGCCTGATTATCGATCGCCGCCAGTGGGATGGCCGCGGCTACGCAGGTGAATTTGGCCACATGGTGATCGAGCTGGGCGGCGCCAAGTGCGGCTGCGGCAATCGCGGCTGCGTTGAGGCTTACGCTGGGCGCCGCGACATGGAGGCCTGGGTTCGCAAGCAGCGCAAGAAGGGCAAGAAGACCGACCTCGTCAAGATCATGAAGCACCGCGAACGCGAGTCATTCACGAGCGGCATTTGGGCGAAGGGGATTCGCACCGACGACAAGCTTGCCGCCAAGGCAGTCAATCGGGCGATCGCAGCGATCTCGGCGGGGATTGGTTCGACCGTCAACCTGCTCGACGTTCCGGCGGTCGTGATCGGCGGTGGCATGGGCGAGCGCTTCTTCAGCGATCGTCAAGCCGAGTTCGAGAGCGAGACTGCCAAGCACCTGTTCCGCAAGGAGGCGCCGCCGGCGCTGCTGGCGACAGAGCTCGGCGATGATGGCGGCGCGCTCGGCGCAGCACTTCTCGTACTTGCCGGTACGCAGTAATTCATGCGGCAAAACCCCCGTGGTTAGCTTTATCACGGCGGTCGACTGTGCTAGAAAGTAGTAGATGACGAGCGCTGAATCGATCACGAGCCAAGACCCGGCAGAGATGCCGCGGCAAGAGCTGCTGAAGGCGTCACCGCCAATGTTTGGGACGCCTTGGCTCGATCGCTTCACGCGAGTCCACGTTGCCGTCGTGCCTGTCATCTTCATCCCCGTGATCGTCGCCTTCGCGATTCTTGGCCTGCGCGAGATCGTCTTCTGGCAAGGAATTCTCTGGGCGATCGGCGGCTACACCGTTTGGACGCTTACGGAGTACTGGCTCCACCGCGTCGTCTTCCACTTTGAGCCCGATCATCCACTTGGCGCGCGGCTCCACTGGATGATCCACGGCGTCCACCACGACCACCCGAACGACCCGATGCGGCTCGTGATGCCGCCTTCGGCCTCGATTCCACTCGGCCTGATCTTCATCGCCGCCTTCCAGTTGCTGCTGCCCTTCTCGCAGGCCTGCATGCTCAGCGCCGGTTTCTTCATCGGCTATCTCACGTACGACATGACGCACTACTACCTCCACCACCGCCGTCCGACGACGGCCGTTGGGCGCAAGTTGCGCGAGCTTCATATGCGCCATCACTTTCAGGACCACGATCGCGGCTATGGCGTGAGCGCGCCGTACTGGGACAACGTCTTCGGCACGGCGCCGAAATCTCGCAGCGAAGACTGATCTGCGCTCCACTACGAGTGGCTGTAAGCCAACTGGCACGCGCGGACTTCACTTTGCTGTAACGTCGCGCGGGTCGCCGATTGGGGCGGCAGACGGTCTGATCTAAAGGGAGAGTTAGATGAAGCGTTTTATGGTTGGTGCTTGTTGTGCGATCAGCGCGATTGCAATCCTTCCGGCCGCAGCTTCGGCTCGTACCGACTTCGCCGGGAAGGCATTCCAGGTGCTCTCTCCCGGTGCCGACGGCAACCTGCCGCTAACGCGCAACTCAACCGATCAAGCTGCGCTCTACGACGCCTTGACGCCTCTGCGCGGCAACGTCACAGCCGCAGACCTCAAGACCAAGTTCCTGTCAGAGAAGTTCGGCCCAGCCGGCAAGATCGTCAAGACCGAGAGCACCGGCCGCAAGGGCCTGAAGATCGTTCGCACCGCCGACGGAATCCCACACATCACCGGCAAGACGCGCTGCGACGTCACATTCGGCATGGGCTACGTTGCCGCCAAGGATCGCGGCCTGCTGCTAGGCCTCGGGCTCGGGCCAGCGTTCGCCGCCACGCTTGACATCCCCGGCATCAACGCCTTCGGCCTCGTAACCTCGGGCCGCAAGTTCACTCCAAGCGCTGCAGCGCGGAAGTTCGTCGCCGATCAGGCCAAGCTGATGACGAAGTACGGCAAGGAAGGCAAGGAAGTACTCGCCGACCTCAAGTGCTGGGCAGACGGCGTCAACGCCTTCAACCTGCGCGAGCGCGCGCCGGCCGACCGCATGCCGCGCGTCGGATTGACCGAAGCAATCGCGGCCTACGCCTTCATCGGCTCGATCTTCGGCAACGGGGGTGGCGGCGGAGTCAACAGCTCGATGTTCCTGAACCAGCTTCAGACCAAGTTCGGCGTTGCAGACGGTACGAAAATCTACCGCGAGCTAAGCCAAACGAACGAGGCCGAAGCGGCAACCTCGATCCCGAACGCCTTCCCTTACAACCTTGTTCCGAAAGGCGCCACCCCAGGCTCGCCGCTCGTTGATCCTGATTCCGCTGGTGCTTCAGCGGACGCAACGCTCGCAGCAACCGCCTCGAGCCACCGGATTGCCTCAAACGCGCTGCTTGTGGGACCAGGTAAGTCGGCAAGCGCCAATTCGCTCGCCGTCATGGGCCCACAGCTCGGCTACTTCTACCCCGAGATCGTGATGCAGGTCGACATTCACGGAGGCGGGCTCGACTTCGCTGGCGCTGCACCTCCGACGATGCCTTACGGCTTGCTCGGCCGTGGCAAGGACTTTGCCTGGTCGCTGACCAGCGCC
The DNA here is from genome assembly GCA_945881845.1 of Bifidobacterium breve. Taxonomy (GTDB): domain Bacteria; phylum Actinomycetota; class Thermoleophilia; order Solirubrobacterales; family Solirubrobacteraceae; genus F1-60-MAGs163. The sequence continues at coordinate 14,941 of CAMCVN010000009.1, forward strand.
AGCAACGACAACACCGACGTCTTCCTCGAGCAGCTCTGCGAGCCGGGCGGGGGAACCCCAACACGGACGTCAACGCATTACAACTACAAGGGCAAGTGCATAGCGATGAAGCGGTTCGACGCCGGCCTGCTTGGGGCAAGCGCGACCGAGCCTGCCCGTCAACTGGTCTTCAACGAGTCGGTCCACGGGCCGATCGGTGGAACGGTCACCGTCGGCGGGAAGCCTTACGCGATCTCGACGATGCGCGCAACACGTGGCCGCGAGCCGATCTCGGCGCTCTTCTTCAAGCACATGAACGAGAACAAGGTCACCTCGCCTACTTCGTTCTTCAAGATCGCAAACGAGCTTGAGACGACCTTCAACATTCACTACAGCGAGCGCAAGCACATCGCTTTCTTCTCGTCAGGCCGTCTGCCAGTTCGCGCTAAGGGAACCGATCCAAGCCTCGCAACGCTCGGTACCGGCGCCTACGACTGGAAGGGCTTCCTGACCCAGAAGCAGCACCCGCACCAGGCCGATCCGCCGTCCGGCTACATCCTCAACTGGAACAACAAGCCAGCTCCGATGTGGGGCGCCGCTGACGGTACGTACGGCTGGGGCTCAGCTCAGCGGGTTGAGTTGTTCACCGGCTTCCCGGCGAAGTCGAAGCTCGAGAACGTCGCCGGCGTGATGAACGGTGCGGCAACGCGCGATCTGCGCGCCTCGATCAACTGGCCGGTCATCAAGCGCGTGCTTGCCAAGACCGACGCGCCAAGCACGCTCGCCAGGCATGCAGCGGAACAGATTGATACCTGGGTCGCAGCCGGTTCCGACCGCCTCGACACAACCGGCAACGGTGAAATCACGGCTCCGGGCGCTGCGATCATGGACAAGGCCTTCCCTGGCATCGCCCGCGCCGTTATGGAAGGCAAGCTCGGCACCGACATGACCGACGCGCTGAAGAAGCAGATGGGTTACTCCAACAACCCAAGCTCCGGCGGCTCGTCGTTCGGTAGCGGCTGGTACTCCTACATCGACAAGGATCTGCGACAGATTCTTGGCGACAAGGTGAAGGCGCCGTGGAGCAACCAGTACTGTGGCGACGGCACAGTCAATAGCTGCTCAGAGGCGCTATGGGCTGCGGTCAAGGCTGCAGCGGACGGGCTCGCGGCCGATACCGGACGCGTCGACCCAGCCACCTGGCACTCCAGCGCGACCCGTGAGCGGATCACGTTCGCACCGGGTCTTCTGACCGGTACGACGATGCGCTGGACCAACCGCCCGACCTTCCAGCAGGCGATTGAGTTCAACGGCCACCGCTAGAAACCGAACGACGGCAAGTTGCTGAACGCGGGCCGCTCAAGTGAGCGGCCCGCTGTCGTTGGTAATCCGCCGCGGTCGCTAGTCTGAAGCGTCGTGTCGACGACCGAACGCAATCGCGCCGGCGGCGACGAACGCCTAGAGCGCTACGTGATGATCGCGCTGATCATCGTGATTTCGGTCGCGGTGATCGTCGGCTTCATCGAGTACCAACCGCCGGCCACCTTTGACACGCTCTCGGCGCTGAACTGGTCGCGCGATATTTGGGACGGAAACCTGCCCAATTTCGGCGCCTACCGTGCGCCGACACAGCATCCGCTGATGCTCGCGATCGGGCTGCTGCTGCAGCCGTTCGGCGCCGCCGGACCGCAGATGTTTGTCGCCCTCTCGCTGATTGGCTACGTAGCGCTGCTGATCGCAGTCTTCCGCTTCGGCTTCTTCATCACCGGCATCTTCGGCGGCCTTGTAGCGATCGGCTTGATGGCAACGCGGCTCGACGTCGCCTGGCTCGCCGGCGTCGGCTTCCTTGATCCGCCGTACGCGGCGCTGATCTGCTGGGCGGCCTACCTTGAAGCGCGTTCACCGCGCCGCGGTGGCATCGTTTGGGTGCTGCTGATCATGGCGGGGCTGCTGCGCCCCGAAGCTTGGCTGCTGCTCGGGCTTTACTTCCTTTGGGTCGGCTATCCGCTGAGTTGGTCGGGCCGCTTTCGGATTCTCTGCTACGCCGCTATCGCGCCCGTGATCTGGGTCGCAACCGATTGGATTGTGACCGGCAATCCGGTCTTCTCTTTGACGGTAACGAGCCGTACCGCGGTCGACCTCGGCCGCAGCCGGCCGCTGGGGACGCTGCCTTACTACACGCTCTTCTGGACCAACTCGGTGCTGAAACTGCCGCTCTCGATCCTCTCCGGCCTTGGCGTTGTACTGGCGATCCAGCAGCGCCGCAAGCAGCTAATCGTCCCAGCGATCATGGTCGCGACGACCTGGTTCTCGTACCTCGTGATTGCAAGCGGCGGGTTGGCCAACGTTTGGCGCTACATCCTGATTGCCGTAGTTGGCTTGATTCTCTTCGCTACATACGCCGTTACAGGCTGGAGCAAGACCGAGCGCGGTTCGACCTTCAAGAAGATCTGGGCTGGTAGTGCGCTTCTGTTGGTGGTTGTCGGGGCGGGCTGGACGGTCACTCACCTCAACCTCAGCAGGGTCGACGAGGACATCCGTCGCCGCCGCGCGATCACAAACCAGTTCCGCGAGATCATGACTCAGCCTGCCGTGCTGAAGGCGCGCCTCTGCGGCCCTGTCAGCGTTCCGAACCAGAAGCTGCTGCCCGAGGCCAAGTGGAGTTTCCGCCTCGATCCGCCGCAGATTATCCCGCGATCCGACCTCACCGCACCTGTGCAGACTGAAGGCGTTGCGATCATGATCAACCCGGCCTTCGAGACGCGCCCCGACCTCAACGTCAATGAGTACGCGGTCGACAATGGTTGGGAGGGGTTGCAGATCCCGCCGCCCGGATTCAAGTACCTCGACAGCAACGAGTACTTCCTCGCCTACGGGCGCTGCGCGCCGGGCAGTCCTTAAGCGATAGCGCTGGGCGGCTTGGGAGCCGCTGGTAGATGCGAAGCTTGGCTCAGGCGACGGGCAGCGGCACTTGGCCGAAGTTCGCGCCGCGCTGCTCGTTGAAACCGGCCGGAATGCCGCTGCGCAGGAGGAAGCGTGGGTTTGCTTGGGTTAGGCGCCAAGCTTGAAGCGACGAGGCACCGGCCTTGAGCGTCAGCGCGAAGCCGAGCGCTGCGGTGTGGTCGCGCGTGCCCGGGTGGGCGTCGGAGGCAAGCGTGAAGGCGTAGCCGCTGCGCAGTAGCCCAACAGCGGCCTCCTGCGCTTCGAGGCCGTTGTTGCCGAGCAGCGAGCAGACGTTGATCTGCAGCAGCGCACCTTCCGCGACGAGGCCACGAAGTAGCTGCCATCCGCCATCGCTGAAGAGCCCGCGGGCGCGCTCGGGGTGGGCGATCACGAGGCCAAAGCCGCGTGCCATCAGCTCGCGGCAGTCGTCGGCGAAGCGCTGGTCAACGCCAGCGAAAGGGATCTCAAAGAGCAGCCAGCGGGCGCCGGGAGGGCCGTTGGCGATCAGCTCGAGCTGATCGTCACTGAGTGAGTTTGGCTCCGAAGGGTGGAGTTCACCGCCGACGTGGATTCGAAGCGGGATCTCTCGCTGCTCGAGCTCGGAACTGAGCGCGGCGACGCGATCGGCGACCTCGGAGGGGTCGAACGGGAAGCGCGGGTTGCCGACGTGCGGTGTTGCGATCAGTTCGCGAACGCCCTCGTCAACGAGCCTGCGCGCGTACGCAACGCTCTCTTCAAGGTCGCGCGCACCATCGTCGATGGCGGGCAGAATGTGGCAATGGATATCTACGTATGACATTTGGTGGTCTGTAACGAGCCTAGGACCACTTCGCCATTCTGTTGCCACTCCCGCTGCGCCTTAACGAGATTTTTACTGAAATCAGCTCTCCGGCCAGCTGTCAACGAAGATGTCGAGCGCGAGCTGCGAGTCGTCCTCGGCGTAGCCACTTAGGTCGGTGATCCCAGCCTGCGCCAGCGCTTCATCGTCAATGAACGCGTTGCCTGTGCACCCCGCAGGGTCGCGGATCAGAATTTCGCGGGCGGCGTCGGCGACGATCTGCGGTGCCCGCGCTTTGGCCATCGATTCGTCGCCGCCGAGCAGGTTCTGAACCGCCGCCGTGGCGATCAGCGTGCGCGGCCATAGGCAGTTCGCCGCGACCCCGTTGGCGCGCTCATCCTCTGCCAACCCGAGCGTCAGGATCGACATTCCGAACTTTGCGACGGTGTACGGGCCGTGGCCCGCGAGCCACTTCGGGTCGGTTGAGAGCGGCGGGCTGAGCGTCAGCACGTGGGCGTGGTCTGACTGACGAAGGTGTGGCAGGCAGGCCTGCGTAACTACCAGCGTGCCGCGGACGTTGATGTCGGCCATCAGGTCGTAACGCTTCGGCGGCAGCTCGCCGATTGGGCGCAGGTCGATCGCCGACGCGTTGTTGACGCAGATGTCGATCCCACCAAAAGTCTCGACCGTCTTCGCGACCGCCTCGGCGACCTGATCTTCGTAGCGGATGTCGCCAAGGATCGGGAGCGCATTGCCACCGGCAGCGTTGATCTCCTCGGCAGCGGTGTGGATCGTCCCCGGCAGCTTCGGGTTCGGCTCGTCGGTCTTCGCCATGATCGCGACGTTGGCGCCCTCCTGAGCGAGGCGAACGGCGATCGCGAGCCCGATACCTCGGCTTCCGCCCGACATGAAAACGGTCCGTCCCTTGAAATCGTCCACTTCAGTTCCTTTCGTCAGGCGACCGACATCTGACCGCGCCTAGGCGGGAGGCTACCGAGCGATCGACCGGGGGGTCAGCTTCCCGGCCGCCGCGCCGATAGTCTCGGCCCGTGGCCAGGCCCGACGAGCGGATTGTTATCGCCTGCTGCCTTCTCCTCGGGGCGGCGACGGTTCTGATCGCCCCCGCGCTTGGCTACGACGCGTGGGCCTGGATGGTTTGGGCGCGCGAGCTAACCCAGCTCTCGCTCGACACGACCGGCGGACCCTCGTGGAAACCGCTGCCGGTGCTGGTCAGCGCGCCATTCGCTTGGATCGACGGGCTCGCGCCGTTCCTCTGGCTGGCGCTGATCCGTGGCGCCGCGATCTACTCGCTTTGGCTGGCGGGGCGCTGCGCGGCGCGGCTGGCCGGCTCTCCCGCGGCCGCGGCAGCGTTTACTTTCGCCGCCTTCGCGCTGCTCGTCAGCACCGACCTGCCGCGCACCGCGCTGTACGGCGCTTCGGAGCCGCTGCTCATCGTCTGTGTTCTTGCCGCGGTCCTCGCCTTCCTCAGCGATCGCCCGCTCGTCGCGCTCGGGCTGATTGCCGTCGGCGGCCTGATCCGCCCTGAGCTTTGGCTCGTCGGTGGGATCTACGGGCTTTGGTGCCTCTACTCGGTTCCCGCGCGCCGACAACTGACCGTCGCTCTGATCGTCGCGCCAGCGGTTCTTTGGTCGGCACTCGAATGGGCCGGATCGGGCGGCCTCGCGCAGGGCGCCGAGACCGCCCAGAGCACCACGCCGACGACGGCAGCGAATGCGGCGAGCCCATCGCTCGAGGTCCTCAGCCGGCTCGGTGACTCGGTGATACTGCCGGTCTTGCTGCTCGCGGCGGCCGCGATCGTGGTTGCCTGGCGACGCGGAAATCGTCAGCTGTTGCTGATCGCGCTGCTCGCGGTGGGGTGGGTCGTTGTTGTCGCCCTGATGGCCGAGTTTGGCTTCACCGGCGCGCGTCGCTACCTCGTCGGGCCGGCAGCGCTTAGCTGCGTGCTGGCGGGCGTCGGTGCCGGCTGGCTGATCGCCGCGCTTTCGGCTCGTTCGCTCAAGTACGCCGCCAGTGGGGCGCTGGCAATCCTGTTCCTCGTCTTTGGCCTCTTCGTGCTGCGCACCGATGCTCGCCTGCTCAGCGTTGCGCGGCTCGACGCTGCGCAGTCCGAGCAACTCAGCGGAGCGATCGGCGCAGTTGGCGGGCGCGAAGCCGTCGTCGCGGTAGGCAAGCCAGCGATCAACCCGTATGAGCAGACGGGGCTGGCGTGGAAACTAGAGCTGCCGCTCAGCGAAGTGCAGGGAACCTGGGCTTCGACCGAATCTCGGCCAAACTGGCAGCCGCCGGCGGTCGTCTTTGTCGCTCCAGCGCGCCTTGCCGGGCCCAAGCCAGCATTCGGGACAAACACGAAGTCGAGAAAGCTAGGTAGTTTCCGGCGCTGGCAGGTATTTCGGGCGGACCCGTAGGGGAGGAATTGTGCTGACTGCAGCGAAGTCCTGGCGCATGGGAAAAGTCTCCAGCCTCGTCCTGCCCGGCCTCTTCGTGCTCGCTTGGATCTTTGCGCTGTCAGGCCAGTCGCCCCCCGGTGACGTCCCCGGTGAACTGACCGACATCACCTACCTGCGCTGGATGCTCTACATGGCCGGCTGGGTATTCCTCTCCTCCTCGGTGATGCACACAATCTTCGCGAAGAAGATGGCCGAATCGATCGGCTGGGTTACGAATGGGTTCCAGCTTGAGATTGGCTTCGTCTGTCTTGGCCTTGGCCTCGGGAGTCTCTACGCCAGCCAGCACGGCAAAGAGGCATGGATTGCGATCTCGCTTCCGATCATCACCTTCCTTCTGCTCGCAGGCATCAACCATCTCGTTGAGATCGTGCGCGACAAGAACTACGCGCCGAACAACACAATGATTCTGATCTGGGACTTCGGCATGCCGATCTCGATCGCCGCGCTGCTGCTCTCGTCGAACACGATCTAGCGCAGCGCATAAGATGCGCGCATGAAGATTCGCGCAGCAGTTCTCGAAGAATTCGGCAAGCCACTCGTCGTTCGCGAGGTTGATCTCGCGGAACCGAAGGCCGGCGAGGTGCTGGTGCGGCTTGTCGCCTGCGGCGTCTGCCACACAGACCTCTACACGGCCTCGGGTGTTGACCCTTCCGGCTATGCGCCGACGGTGCTCGGCCACGAGGGAGCCGGCGTAGTTGAGGCGATCGGTGAGGGTGTCACTTCGGTTGCTGTCGGCGACCACGTCGTGACGCTCTTCTCGCCGCAGTGCCGAGAGTGCATCCACTGCCTCGACCCCCGCACCAATATCTGCCTTGCGATTCGCGAGAAGCAAGGCGAGGGCTACCTGCCTGATGGAACTACGCGCCTCTCACTCGACGGTGAGCCGCTGCGCCACTTCATGGGCACCTCGACTTTTGCCGAGTACACCGTGATGCCGGAGATCGCTTTGGCGAACATTTCGAAAGAGGCGCCGCTCGATCACGCCTGCCTTTTCGCCTGCGGCCTCTCGACCGGGCTTGGCGCGGCGATCTACACGGCGAAGGTTGAGCCGGGCACGACCTGCGTTGTCTTCGGCGCTGGAATGGTTGGCCTTGGCGCCGTCGCCGGCGCGCGGCTGCAGGGCGCGGAAAGGATCATCTGCGTAGACCTCTCCGACGACAGGTTGGAGCTGGCGCGCGGGCAAGGCGCGACCGACACTTGGACGGCAGGCCCCGACACGGTTGAACGAATTCTCGAAGAGACCGGCGGCTTCGGCGCCGACTACACCTTTGAGGCGACCGGCCTCGTCTCCGTCATGGAGCAGGCCGTCGAGTCGGCACGGATGGGCTGGGGGCTCTGCACCGTTGCCGGTGTTGCCGGCAAAGGCGAGACGCTCGACATCATTCCGCGCTGGCTAATTACCGGCCGCCGCGTCTGCGGCTCATCGTTCGGTGGCGTCAAGGGCCGCGACCAGGTGCCTCAGTTGATCGATCGTTACCTCGAAGGCGAGATCGACGTTGACCCGTTCATCTCGCACAGCCTCAGCCTCGACGAAGTGAACCGCGGCTTTGAGCTGATGGAGGCCCAGGACGGGATCCGCAGCGTGATCGCCTTTAGCTAAAGAGCTCGGCGCGCATCGCGGCGACGATCTCTTCCGGCTTGTCTTCCTGAAGGAAGTGGCCGGCGTTCTCAATCCTTACCTGCTCGCCTGCGGTCGGGATCAGCTCAGTGAAGCGGTCGCCCGACTTCGGGTAGGGGAAGACGGGGTCTTGGTCGGCGAAGGCGACGAGCGTCGGCTTATCCCAATCGGCGAGCGCGTCGTGCACGGCCATCATCTCGGTGACGCCAACCTCGTCGTTGCTGATTGGCACCAGCAGCGGGAATTGGTGCGCTCCGGCCTTGCTTGCGACGTTCGGGAACGGCGCTTCGTAGGCGGCGATGATTTCCGAGCTGAGCTCGCTCGTTGTTGAGTTGTCGATGATCTTCCCGACCGGCATGTCGGTCGTCTTCTCGGCGAACTCGCGCCAAGCCATGAAGCCCTTACTTACGCGGCCGGTGAAGATGCCGGTGTTCATGATCAGCAGGCGACCAACTTGGTCGGCATGCTCAACTGCCCAGCGCAGGCCGATTGCGCCGCCCCAGTCCTGCACGACGACGGTTACGTCCTCGAGCCCTTCGATCTGATCGAGATGGGCGTTCATGCTGTCGCAGTGGCGCTCGTACGTGTACCACTGCTGGTCTGTCGGCTTGTCTGAGCGGCCGAAGCCGACGAGGTCGGGGCAGATCACGCGCTTGCCATCGGCGACGAGAAGGTCGAGCATCTTGCGGTAGAGGTATGACCAGCTCGGCTCGCCGTGGAAGCAGAGCACCGGCTGCCCTTCGCCCTCGTCGAGGTGGTGGAGGCGCATTCCATTGACCTCTACGTAGTTGGGCTCGTAGGCATAGCCGGGAAGGTTTTCGAAGCGCTCGTCTGGTGTGCGGAAGATCTCAGGCATACGCGCAAGCGTACGGAAACGGTGACCGGCGCGACTCTGCGCCGCCAACAGGTAGGCTGCGCCGATGACCTACCCAATTCGCCGCGCCCTGCTGGCCGCCGCCACTCTCTCGCTGATCGCAACCGCGCTGTTCGCTTCGTCGGCAGTTGCCAAGCGTTCCTACAAGGAGCCGGCGCTCACAGCGCCAAAGGCGCGCCTTGCCGAGTCGCTCGTCTGCCCAACCGCGATCAAGCGCGGAGGGATTCAGCCGATGATGCTCGTTACCGGCACCGGCTATACCGGCGAGGAGGCCTACTCGATCGGCTCGGCCGCACTGAAGACGACAGGTCGGCCAATTTGTTACGTCAACTTTCCCTACCGCACAACCGGCGACATTCAGGTCGCCGCCGAGTATCTCGTCTCCGGCATCCGCCGCATGGCCGCCAGCTACGGCAAGCCGATCGCAGTCTTCGGAATCAGCCAGGGCGGCCTTCTTCCGCGCTGGGCGCTGACCTACTGGCCTAGCCTGCGCGCCAAGGTGAGCGACGTCATCGCCGTGGCCGGCACCCAGCACGGCACCACGGTAGGCCTCGGCAACTGCAGCGCGCTCAACCCGTGTCAGGCTGCGAGCTGGCAGCAGGCCGCGCGTTCGAACATGCTCAAGGCGCTTAACGCTGAGCCCGACGAGTCGGTCGGTCCGACATCGTGGACGACGGTTCGCACTGCAACCGATGAGACGGTTCAGCCGACCACCGGTAAGAACCCGACCTCATCGTTGAAGGGCGCGACCAACATCCTGATCCAGGACGTCTGCCCGGGCCGCAGCGTAAGCCACATCGGCTCAGCGCTCGACTCGGTGACCTTCGCCGCCTCTGAGGACGCGTTGACGCACAAGGGGCCGGCGAGCGTGAAGCGCTTGCCGAAGAACGTCTGCGCCAAGCTGCTGGCGCCGGGGCTGAATGCATCATCGGCCGGAGGGGGAGGGCTGATGCAGCTGGCGGCGTTCTACACGGACCCAGCTCCGGAGCTGACCGCCGAGCCGGCGGTCAAGCGGTACGCGTTCATTCGCGTACCGTAATATTGGGCCATGACTTCAGGCGAGCTTGAACTTGGCCCAGTAGATATCGCAGTTATCGGCTATCCGGCCGACGCGGCGCGCAGCGGCGAGGCGCTGCCGCTGCTGCTTGACCTCGTTGACCGCGGAGTGATTCGGATACTTGACGTCTTGGCCGTCGCCAAGGCCGAGGACGGCTCGTTCGCTGGGATCAACATCGGCGACGTTGACGGTGATGGAATTCCGGATCTGATTGCCTTCGAGGGCGCCTCGACCGGGCTGATCGGCGACGAAGACATGCAGCTCGCGGCCGAAGCGATTGAGCCTGGCGGCGCCGCTGTGATGATCGTCTTTGAGAACGCTTGGGCAGCGCCGTTCATTACCGCGGTGCATCGCAATGGCGGCCACTTCGTCGCCTTCGAGCGTGTCGCCGCCGAAGATCTCGTCGACGCCGCCGCAGCTCTCGACGACGCAGACGCAGACGCCTAACTACCAACAAGGAGCCAGTAATGCCGCTGATGAGAAGAATGGCCCGCACCGCTGTTGTTGCCGGTACTGCGACCGCCGTTGCCGGTGGCGTTTCGCGCCGCCAGTCGCAGCGCTTCCAGGAGAAGGACGCTCAGGGGCAGGCCGACGCCGCTCCGGCAGCTCCGGCTCCAGAAGCCGCAGCCGCACCCCAGACCGACATGGTCACGCAGCTCAAACAGCTTGCTGAACTGAAGGATCAAGGGATCCTGACCGAAGAAGAGTTCGCAGCGCAGAAGGCAAAGCTGCTCGCAGCCTGAGCGGCGCGACCTTACGAGACTGGATCTAGCGGCGCTGCGCCCTTGGCCGAGCGGCGCGCTGCCTTTTCGCGGCCCACGTGATCGAGCGTGACCTTGCGCATGCGGACGTGAGAAGGGGTCACTTCGACAGCTTCGTCGGCGCGCACGAACTCAAAGGCCTGCTCCAGCGAAAGCAGCTTCTTCGGGATTACGCGAACAAGTTCGTCGGCGGTTGATGAGCGCACGTTGCTGAGCTTCTTCTCGCGGACTGCATTGACGTCAAGGTCGCCCGAGCGGCTGTTCTCGCCGACGATCATTCCTTCATAGACCACTTCGCCGGGTTCGACGAAGAGCGTGCCGCGGTCCTGCATTGCGAAGCAGGCGTGGGCCGTGACCGGCCCGGTGCGGTCGGCTACGAGGGCGCCGGTCTGGCGCGTCTTCAGCTCACCAAACCAGGGCTCCCAGCGGTCGAAGACGTGGTGGGCGATGCCGGTGCCGCGCGTTTCGGTAAGGAACTCGGTACGGAAGCCGATCAGGCCGCGGGCCGGAACGAGGTACTCCATCCGCACCCAGCCGCTGCCGTGGTTGCCCATCTCTTCGAGCCGCCCCTTGCGCAGCGCGAGAAGCTGGGTCACTGAGCCGACGTGCTCCTCAGGAACGTCGATCGTCAGCTCCTCGACCGGCTCGCTAAGAACGCCATCAATTTCGCGCGTTACGACCTGCGGCTGGCCGACAGTCATCTCAAAGTCTTCACGGCGCAGTTGCTCGACGAGGATTGCCAGTGCCAGTTCGCCGCGGCCCTGAACCTCCCACGAGTCCGGCCGGTCGGTCGGCAGCACGCGCAGGGCGACGTTGCCGACCATCTCGGCGTCGAGCCGGCTCAGTAGCTGGCGTGCGGTCAGCTTTGAGCCGTCCTTGCCTGCCAGCGGCGAAGTGTTGATGCCGATCGTGACGCTGAGGCTCGGTTCATCGACGGCGATCAGCTCGAGCGGGCGAGGATCCGCCGGGTCGGCCAGCGTTTCGCCGATCGTTACCTCGGCGATGCCGGCAACGGCGACGATCTCGCCCGGCCCTGCCTCGTCAGCTTCGACGCGGTCCATCGCTTCGGTGATGAAGAGGTCGGTCACTTTGACGTTTTCGATTGTGCCGTCGCGCTTGCACCAAGCAACCTGCTGGCCACGTTTGACGGTGCCGTCATGGACGCGGCAGATCGCTAGGCGGCCGAGGTAGTCGGAGGCGCCGAGGTTCGTGACCTGCATCCGCAGCGGCGTCTCAGGGTCAAAGGTGGGGGGAGGGATCGTCTCGACGAGAAGGTCGAGCAGCGCCTTGAGGTCCTCGCCTTGCGTCTCGGCATCGAGCGAGGCGGTGCCGGCCTTGGCGTTTGTGTAGACGATCGGGAAGGCGATCTGCTCCTCATCTGCGTCGAGGTCGAGGAAGAGCTCCTCAACTTCGTGCACGACCTCGGCCACTCGGGCGTCGGGGCGGTCGATCTTGTTGACAACGAGGATCACCGGAAGCTTCGCCTCAAGTGCTTTGCGCAGAACAAAGCGGGTCTGCGGCAGCGGGCCTTCGCTGGCGTCAACGAGCAGTAGTACGCCGTCGACCATGAAGAGGCCGCGCTCAACCTCGCCGCCGAAGTCGGCGTGGCCGGGAGTGTCGATGATGTTCAGCTTCACGCCCTCGTACGGAATCGAAGCGTTCTTGGCGAGAATCGTGATTCCCTTTTCGCGCTCCAAGTCCATCGAGTCCATCACCCGATCGGTTACTTCAGCGCCCTTGCGGAATACTCCAGACTGCTGCAGCATCGCGTCAACGAGCGTCGTTTTGCCGTGGTCGACGTGCGCGATAATCGCGACGTTACGGATGTCATTGCGTTCAGCCATGGCTAGTTGACCTTGCCTCCGGGACGTCCCGAATGGAAAGGCCGTGTACTGAGAGTAGTAGGGCTGGAACCGCGCCCCGCTCGCGATCACCAAACCGTCACCTTCTCGCAACCGCGACGGGGCTAGCGTTTCCAGCTTATGATCCCTCAGATGTTGAGTAAGAAAGTGTTTTTCGCCATTGCTCTGATCAGCGCGCTTGCCGTGCTGCCAGCCGCCAGCGCCAGCGCCGCCAAGGCCCCTGCGCCAATCCACATCCTCGTCTCTAACGACGACGGAATTAAGGGCGAAGGGATGAGCGCACTCGTAACCGCGCTGCGCAAGGAGAAGAAGGTCACTGTGACCGTCGTCGCTCCGCTTACTAACCAGTCAGGGACGGGCGGAAAGACGACGCCCGGTGTTCTGACAACGTCGAAGACGAGCACGCTCGCGGGCTTCCCCGCGGTCGCCGTCACCGGCTACCCGGCCGACAGCGTCAACTACGCGCTTGACCGTCTGCTGACCGGCAAGAAGAAGCCCAACCTTGTGATTGCCGGCATCAACTTCGGCGCTAACATCGGCCCGTTCGTACCTCTCTCAGGCACCGTTGGCGCTGCGCGCGCTGGCGCCGCTCACGGCATCGCCGCGCTTGCCACAAGCCAAGGGCTCGCGACGCCGATGGGCTGGGCAGCCGGCGTCAAAGAGACGATCGCTTGGCTGCGCGCTAATCGTTCTTCGCTGAAGAAGGGTTCGGTTTGGAACCTCAACATTCCGTCATGCAGCACCGGCAAGGTGCGCGGCTCGGTCAAGGTCAAGTCGACCTCGTCAACGTTCTACGCCTTCAATCCCTTTGGCACTGTCGACTGCAGCGTCAAGTCGAAGCCTCTGACGAACGACGTCACGGCCTACTTCGCCGGTTTCGCGCCGCTCGTCAACATCGGCCGATAAGCCCCCGCCGCTAGCGCCGTAAACCGCTGCTAAGGCGCTCTCTTAGCGCCCCCGGAGGCTGCCTGCGCGCAGGTATACTTGCTCGCCTCGGCCCCGCCTGCAGCGCATACAAGCTGGGCAGGGTCCTTCATCCTGTGACCGACGAATCTGAACTCCCTGCGGACGCGAACGCGCCGAAGAAGCGGCTGCTGCGGCCGGAGATTCAGGCGCTCCGCGCGATCGCCGTCGCGACCGTCGTCGTCTTTCACTACTGGCCCGACCTAATCAGCGGCGGCTACATCGGCGTCGACGTATTCTTCGCGATCTCGGGCTTCCTGATCACCGGCCACCTAGTGCGCGAGGTTGACCGCAGTGGCCACGTTTCACTGGCCGGTTTCTGGGCCCGCCGCGCGCGGCGCATCCTGCCTGCGGCGCTGCTTGTGTTGCTGTTCTGCGCCGTCGCGACCTTCCTGATCGTTCCGCTCAACCTCTGGGATCAGTTCTTCCGCGAGATTCAGGCCAGCACGCTCTACGTTGAAAACTGGTACCTCGCTGACCAGGCGGTCGATTACCTCGGCGCCGACAACCGACCCTCGCCGGTGCAGCATTACTGGTCGCTCTCGGTTGAGGAGCAGTTCTACATCGTCTGGCCGGTACTGATCCTGATCGCGATGATGATCGCGCGTAAGGGCTCTGCGCTGCTGCGCCGCCGCTCGATCCTTGTGATGCTGGCGCTGCTCACAGGGCTCAGCTTGGCTTACTCGATTTGGCATACAGCCAACGACCCGGCGGCGGCCTTCTTCGTAACCCCAACGCGGGTCTGGGAGTTCGGCGCCGGCGGCCTTCTCGCGATGCTGGCGACCAGCACTGCGCGGCCGCAGCTGCGCGCCGCAGTCTCATGGCTGGGAGTAGGAATGATCCTGGTTGCGGCCTTCGTCTTCACGCCGAAGACAGCCTTCCCAGGAACTGCGGCGATACTGCCGATCGTCGGCACGCTCGCCGTAATCTGGGCCGGCAGCCCGGAGCTGCGCTGGTCGCCCTGGCACTGGATGAAGCTGCGCCCAACGCAGTGGCTCGGAGACGTCTCCTACTCGGTCTATCTCTGGCACTGGCCGCTGCTGATACTCGCGCCGTTCCTGCTGCTGCGGGAGCTCGACACGCCGATCAAGCTTGCGCTGGTTGCGCTGACGCTGATCCTCGCCGCGCTCTCCAAGCGCTTCGTTGAAGATCCGATGCGCTCCGGGCCGCTGCTTGCTGCGCACCGACCTCGCCGCAGCTTTGCCTTCGTGCTCGCCGGAACCGGCACCGTGCTGCTCGCCACCTTCGGCGCGCTCGCCGTCTTGAACTCGCAACAGAACGACGACCTCGTCGCGGCGAAGGCGCTGCTCGGCAGCAAGGCGCCATGTCTCGGTGCCGCCGCGCGCGACCCGCTTAACCCGAATTGCGTGAACCCGAAGCTGCGACTCTCGGTAGTTCCGTCGCCTGCCAGCGCGCGTCTTGGAGAGGGCACGAAGACGAACAGCCAGATCTGCACCAACGACCGCACGCAGCGCTACGGAACTCTAAAGCTCTGCGTGCTCGGCGTTCCGCCAGAACGGGCCAAACTGCAGGCCGCGCTTGTCGGTGACAGCCACTCCTTCAAGTGGCGCACCGGCATCTTCGCGGCGGCGCTGGAGCGAAGCTGGAACGTAACCTCGATCGGCCTTGAGGGCTGCCAGTTCTCGACTGCGGTTGTGCCCGTTGGCAGGGCGGCAACGGAGAGCGCCTGCAGGCAATGGAAGAACGAGGTGCTTGGATGGCTCAAGAGCCATCCACAGGTGTCGACGCTCTTCGTTGCGCAGATCGCTGAGCTCTACTCGCCTTCGACCTTCAAAGCATCGGTCGCCGGATACCGCGAGCAGTGGGGCAAGCTGCCGCCGTCGATCAAGCAGATAGTCGTGCTGCGCGACAACCCGCGGATCAAGCCAGCGACGCTCGATTGTGTTGAGCGGGCGATCGCGGCAAAGCGCCCCGCCGGCGCGCTCTGCGCTCGCTCGCGTGCCGTCGCCTTGGACGTCTTCCCAGACCCTGCGGTAGCGGCCGCCAAGTCGCTCGGCCGGCGCGGCGTTGGCGCCGTCGACTTGAGCGAGTTTTACTGTGACGCGAAGCGCTGCTACCCGGTGATCGGCGGGCTGCTGGTCAACTCAGATGAGAACCATGTGACACCCGCCTTCAACGGCACGCTGGCACCGTTCCTGCTGCGCGCGCTCGACCGCGGCGGCTGGCTGACGCGCTGAGCGCCAACTCGCTCGCAGAGACGACAGGAATCTCTTTGGCTACTGAGGAAAAACGAGGTCGCCAAGAAAGAACAGCAAAGCGCTTACTCCGAGGAGCAGCGGGATTAGAAGAAGCGCGCTGCGGTTGGGGCCGCGTATCAGAGACCACGCGGCGACCACACCGGCAGCCAGCAGGGACACCAGTGACAAGGCCGCCAAACCATCCGGCAGCAGATCAGAGAAGAAATCCCCGTTGTCGCTGCGTCCCTTGCCGCCGGTCACGAGAAAATAGACGGCAAAAGCGGCAACCGCAACCAAGTCCAGCGCGAAGGCCGTCCGAAACAAGATGCTGTGTCGGTCTTCCGAGCTCAAGCTAGTCATCCTTTCACGCGGTCAACCGAATAGAACTGCGGGCTTAGGCTGATAATCCGTTCAGCAGCCTGAGCTTTGAGTTTCTTCTTCTGTTTGGTCGTCTGTCTCGATGGCGAGACCGGGACTCGAACCCGGGACACCACGATTTTCAGTCGTGTGCTCTACCAGCTGAGCTATCTCGCCGCGAAAGGCAGGGTATCGCGGGCGCCGCCTAAGCGTCACCGGGACTGGTGGCTTGCAGCTACTCGCCGAGCCTTGGCCCTCGCGAATCGCGCGTCAGCTCGCTCGCGCCGCTGCGCTCGTCGAGCTCGAGGTCGAGCCCGGCCATCACTGCCGCGAGGCCTGAGTAGATCGCCACGACGAGTTGCAGTTCGACGACTTCACGGTCGCTGAGCGCCGCGCGCGCCGCCGCCAACTGCTCGTCGGAGGGGCGGCCGCGCTCGAGCGTGATCTGCGCCAGCTGAAGAATTGCCTGCTCGTCGTCGCTGAAGCTGGCCAGCTCAAGCGCATCGATCGCAGCTATCTCGTCGTCGCTGATCTCGCAGATCCGTGCGACCTCGATGTGCTGAAACCATTCGTATTCGCAGTCCAGCCGCCGCGCGACGAGCAGGATCACAAGCTCGCGCCGGCGCGGTGAGAGCTCCGCGTTAGTCCAGAGGCCGCCGGTCAGCGCGATGAACTTTGGAAACGCAGAGTCGGCAAGCGAGAGCAGGCGGAAGATGCCGAGGTCGGGGAGCGACGCGAGCGAGCGCTGCGTATCGGGTGAGAGCGAATCGCGCTCAGGGAATGGAATTCGAGCCATCGCGCGCTCCTATTTTCCGTCGGCCGCTTCGGCCAGCGCCGGGTAGTCGGTATATCCCTCGGCGCCGCCACCGTAGAAGGTCTGGAAGTCGGCCTCGACAATCGGCTCGCCGGATCGGATCCGTTCGACCAGATCGGGGTTGGAGATGAAACGGCGCCCGTAACAGATCAGGTCGGCGCGGCCTTCAGCGACGATCTCATCGGCCAGCTCGAGTGGCCAGTCAACTTGGAAGTTGGAGTTGACAATCAGCGTGCTGTTCCAGGCCTCGCGTGCGACCCCAACCGACGACCAGCCGGCGTCGGGTGGCGTCTCCATCATGTGTAGATAACAAAGGCCAACTGCGTTCAGCTCGCCGAGTAGCTGCGGGTAGAGCGTCTGCGCATCGTTCTCCGAGATGTCATTGACGTTCTGGTTGGGGCTGAGCCGAATTCCGACCCGCTCGGCGCCAATCCGCTCGGCGACGAGCTGCGCGGTTTCGACGACAAAGCGGCAGCGGTTCGCCGCATCGCCGCCGTATTGGTCGCTGCGAAGGTTCGTCACGTCGGAGAGGAACTGGTGCAGCAGGTAGCCGTTGGCGCCGTGCAGCTCAACGCCGTCGAAGCCCGCCTCTAGCGCGTTCTGTGCGCCCTGCGCGAACTGCTGCTGCAGCTCTGCGATCTCTTCAAGCTCGAGCGCCCGCGGCTCGTCAAAGGGAATCTTCTCGCCGGCGATCCGCGCGTCTCCTTGCGGCCTGACTGCGCTTGGCGCGACCGGCCGCTCTCCGCCCGGCGCAATAAGCTCGTGGCCGATCCTGCCGCCGTGCATCAGCTGAAGGAAGATCCTGCCACCGGCTCCATGAACGGCGTCGGTTACGAGCCGCCAGCCGGCAATCTGCTCGGCGGTTTCGATTCCCGGCTGGCCGGGGAAGGACTTGCCGGAGGAGTGGGGGAAAGAGCCCTCGGCGATTATCAGGCCGGCTGTTGCTCGCTGCGCGTAGTACTCGGCGTTCAGCTCGCCCATTACGCCATCTGCGTCGGCGCGCATCCGCGTTAGCGGCGCCATCACGAGGCGGTTCGGGAGTTCGAACTCGCCGAGCGGGTAGGGCTGGAATAGCTGGTCGAAGATGATCTGGTCCGCTCGGAGTGGTTTGCGCGGCTGCGAGCGCAAAGCTTACGGATTCTCTTGACCTGCCAGCTCAGCGCTGGTTCAAACGTTCGATTGCTGGCTACGACCGGGAGCTGGTGATCTAGCTAGCTGCCCACTTCTTCAGCTGCGGCAGCGGGTCGATCGGCTTCGTTCCCGGGCTGTCGCGCCAGCCGTTTGGCCAGATCTCAAAGTGGAGGTGGGGGCCGGACGAGTCGCCGGTTGAGCCGAGCAGGCAGAGGCGATCGCCGGCCTTCACTCTGTCTCCAGCCTTGACCGCCGCTGAGCTGTACTGGCAATGGGCGAAGAACATGTCCCAACCGTTGTTGGCGCGCAAGACGATGTAGCGCCCTGCGCCGGATGCCTGGTAGTCGACGTAGCGAACCTCGCCTGCGAGCGGTGCAACGATCGGCAACCCGGAGTTGCCGACGACGTCCTGGCCTTCATGAATGTGCCCGGTCCGCCCGGCGCCAAAGCGTGCGCCGTCGCTGCCGAAGCTATAAGCGCCGCGGACAGGAAAGACGCCGGAGGTTGGCGATGGCGGGGCTGGCGTCGTCGGCTTCGGCTTCGTGACGCTCTTGGGTTTCACGGTCAGCGCCATCACGCCGCCACGAACGGTCTCCTGCGCCGTCGCGCCAAAGACGCTGACGGTAACGCGGTAACTGCCTGCGGCAAGCGCGGGCAGAGGAAGCACCTGCGAGCGGTTGGTTGTCACGCGGCCGGGGGAGTAGTTGATCGTCTTGCCGCCCTTGCGAGCGATCGCAATTCTCACCTGCGCGCTGGTCCCCTTCGAACGGTTGATCCGCACGACTACCGAGGCTCGGCTCCCTACCGTGATCGTGCTGCTGGAGAGCTTCTGGGCGCTAAGGCGAGGCTTGCCGGGGAGCGTCACGAGCGGTGCCCCATAACCGGCGCCGCCGCTCTGTTCGCCCGGTGAAGCTGGCTGGTCGGGGTCGACGCCGCCGGTCGTGGCGAGGGCTGGGCTGGCGCAAGCAAGCAGCGCTGCCGAGGCCAGCAGGGTTGGGAGAAGAAGTCGGTTCATAGTCGTCTAAACGCCTGAGGAGACCCTTTCGACGCGGTGGCGAAAAAACTGAACGCTCGCTTGCAGAGTTAACTCAAGCAAACTACGCGCCAGCAGCAAGCATTAGCTCCAGCAACTCAAGCGCCCCAGCCTTGTGCAGCGGCTCGTTGAGGTTGCCGCACTTTGGCGACTGCACGCAGGAAGGGCAGCCCTCGCTGCAGGGGCACTCGGCGATCAGTCGCTGGGCGTCGCCTACAAGCTGTTCGAAGTTGAGGAAGCCTTGCCGCGTGATCCCCACGCCGCCGGGGTGGCCGTCGTAGATGAAGATCGTCGGGCCGCCGGTCTGCACGTGCGCGTTGGTCGACAGGCCGCCGATGTCCCAGCGGTCACACATCGCCAGCAGCGGCAGGACGGCAATCTGAGCGTGCTCGGTGGCGTGCAGCGCGCCGAGCAGAACGTCGAGCGGCAACTGCTCACTGAGCGAGCCGGTCTCAAACCAAAGCGCCTGAGTCGAGAACTGCGTCTTCGGCAGGATCAGCGAGTTGAGGTCGATCACCTCGTTGCTCGGCAGCCGCTTGCGCTGGTAGGCGAGTACCTGTTCGCTTACGACGACGCGGCCGAAGCTGAGCTGCACGCCGAGCGTTTCGCGGCGGTCTAGCAGCGCTTCGATCACTGTTTCGGTCTCCCTCTTAGGCTGCGTGAACCAGTCACCGCTGAACGGTTCGACCAGCGCCTCGCGACGGTCGAGATCAAGCGCGCTGACTGAGTAGGAGCGGCCCATGTGGAGGTAGATCGCGCCGTCGTGAATCGTTGAGCAGGCACGCGCCGCTTCGACCGTGCCGATCAGTTCGCCTTGTTTGACGTCTATCACGCTGATCGAATCGGGCGAGGCCGAGCGGAGCGAAACGCGCGCGGCGGGAAAGTCCTCCGGCGACCGCAGCGTGAAACTGCCGCGCCGTTCGATCATCACGCCGCTAGCGACGAGCGCCTCGCAGTGGGCTCGAACGCGCGGGCCGAGAATCTCAGCGTCGTCGTCCGGGTTGATCGGCCCTTCGTGGGCGGCGCAGGTTAGGTGGCTTAAGTGAATCTGCTCGTTCTCGTATTCGAGAATCGCCGCTTCGACAGGCCGATCAAGGAACTCGTCGGGATGGCGGCAGAAGAACTGGTCGAGCGCGTCGTCGCCGGCAACGTAAACCGCGAGGCCGCGGCCACGGCGCCCTGCCCGCCCCCACATCTGCCGTAGCGAAGCGACCGTGCCGGGGAAGGTTATGCAGAGCGCAGCGTCGAGCTGGCCGATGTCGATCCCGAGCTCCAGCGCGTCGGTTGTGACGACCGCCAGCAGCTCGCCGCTAACCAGCTTCTGTTCCAGCTCGCGACGCTGCTGCGGCGTGTAACCAGCGCGATAGGCGGCGACACGGTCGGCCATCGCTCCGTCGCCGCGCCGGCGAAGCTGATCGGCCGCCATCTTCGCGACCAGCTCGGCGCCCTTGCGCGACTTGATGAAACAGATCGTCCGAGCGTCGGCGCGTACCAGGCCAGCGACCATTGACGCCGCTTCGCTCAACGGGCTGCGCCGCGTCTGTAGAACCTCATCCTCGATCGGAGGGTTCCAAATAGCAATCTGCCGCTGAGCGCCCGGCGCGCCGTCGTCATCTACGAGAGCGACAGGCTCAAGGCCGGTTAGCCGCTCAGCCAGCTCGACCGGGTTGGCGATCGTCGCGCTGGCGAGCAAGAAACGTGGCTCTGTGCCGTAGGCGCGTGCAATCCGGCGCAGCCGACGCAGCACGTTGGCTACGTGCGAGCCGAAGACACCGCGGTAGACGTGGGCCTCGTCGATCACTACGACGGCGAGGTTGGCGAAGAAGTCGCCCCAGGCCTGATGGTTCGGCAGGATCCCAACGTGGAGCATGTCGGGGTTGGTGAGAATCAGGTTTGAGCGCTTGCGGATCGCCGAGCGCTGCTCGCGCGGCGTGTCGCCGTCGTAGATCGCTGGCCGGACCTCGTCGGTAAGTCCGAAGCGGGCGATAGAGCGGGCTTGGTCCTGTGCCAAGGCCTTCGTCGGATAGAGGTAGAGAGCTCGAGCATGAGCGTCGCCGCAGAGCACCTCAAGCGTTGGCAGCTGGAAGCAGAGCGACTTTCCGGAGGCCGTTCCGGTCGTGACGATCGTCGTTCCCTGCCAGGCCGCTTCGAGCGCTTCGAGCTGATGGCTATAGAGCTGCTCAATCCCGGCCGTTTCCAATCCGGCGAGCAGCTTTGGCTGCAGATCTGCTGGTATCGGGGCGGTCTTTGCGGCGCGCGAACCTTCGAATGCTTCGCGCACCAGACGGCCGTCGGCGCGGCCTGCATCAAGCAGCGCGCTCCAAGGCTCAGTCGTGCGGACGGTGCTCACGTTGGTGATGGTATGCGCGATGGCTACCCTCGATCATGTGCGCTGCGCATACGTTGACATGGATGGCACCTTGCTCGGCCCCGGCGGCGGTCTTTTCGCTGGCCCGGACGGTGAGGTAGCGCCGCTCGGTGCGAAGGCGATCGAAGCCTGCCTGCGCTCCGAGATTGAGGTCGTCGTGATGTCCGGCCGTCGCCGTTCAACGGCGATCGAGGACGCTCGACTGTTCGGCCAAGGCTGCTGCATCTTCGAAACCGGCGCCGGCATCGTGATGGAAGGCGAGACCTACTGGCTGACCGGTACCTGGCAGCCCGATGAGCGCACAATTCACCAGCAGATCGCCGACAGCGGTGCCCCGGCGCTGCTGCTCGAGGAGTACTCCGGCTGCCTTGAGGTTCACGACCCGTGGCACACGGGGCGCGAGGTTTCGCACCTGCTGCGCGGCCTGATCGACACCAACGCCGCCGACCACTTCCTCGCCGACAATGGCCACGAGGAGCTTGAGATGACCGACAACGGCGCCGTTCATCGCCGCTCGCCAGCACTCGCCGAGCTATCCGAGGTTCACGCCTACCACCTGCGCCCGCGTGGGGTTTCAAAGGCGCACGCCGTCGCCGCCCACCAGCGCATGCGCGGCTACAAGCCGGAGGAGTGCGTTGCGATCGGTGACTCGCGCGAGGACCTGCGCGTCGCGACGACGGTCGGCAGCTTCTGGTTCGTCGCCAACGCCTTGGAGCGTGACCCGCAGCTACTTGAAGCGATGGCGGGGCACGCCAACGCGCGCGTCGCCGAAGAGGCTCACGGCGCCGGCGTCTACGAAGCGATCTTGACGACGCTCCGCGGCGTCTGACCCAACCCGCACTCGCTAACGCTGGCCGGTTAGGCGAGCGCGTAGACGCGCCCAGAAACCGGGCCGCACGCGCCTGCGCCAGAGCGCGGGCGGCGGCACCGAGGTACGAACGAGCCCAGTCCAGCTCTCAACGCTGAGCTGGCCTGAGATCAGCGCGCTGAGGCCGCTTGTGACAGGGGCATCAATCCCGGCGTCGGCCAGCGCCTTGGACAGCATCGGCACCGATTCCAGTGCTTCGACGGCTTGGCCGATCCGCTCTGGGATCTCAGCAGCAGGCACGCCCGAACCGAGCATCTCACCGGCGCGACGGTTGCGGCTGCCGGGGGCCAACGCGGTCGCGACGAGGTCGCCGGTGCCAGCGAGGCCGATCATCGATTCGGGCCTGCCGCCTTGACTCTCCGCGAGGCGCCAGATCTCTTGGAAGATGTGGCCTGCCGCGGCGCCAGCGGCGTTCAGCCCTTGCGCCTCAGTTGCGCCGGAGGCGAGCGCCGCAGCGTTCTTCGCCGCACCGGCGTACTCGACGCCGAGCGGGTCGTTTGAGATTTCGCAGATCACGCCGCCGCGCGTGAAGAGATGGGCGAGCATCCCTGCCAATCCTTCGTCGGTCGATGCCGCTACCAGCGCGCCGCCGTCGTGGACCAGTTCGTCGGCGTGGGCTGGGCCGCCGATCACGGCCACGCGCTCGGCGCCAAAAAGAGCGCCGGTGATCGAGGTCGTGACCGCGCCGGTCGGCGCAACTAGCCCCTTCGCCAGCGAAACGATCGGCGTGCGCGGCCCTAGCCCGCGCTGTCCGAGTCCGGCAATCACGCCAGCAATCGCGATCGAAGGAATCGCGAGTAGGACGACGTCGGCGCGCTCCAGTGAATCGGCAGAAGTTTCAACTCGCAACTCACGCGGGAGAGCGACACCTGGAAGGTAGGCGCGGTTCTCTCCGTCGCGCTGAATCTCGGCGGCCTGCGCGGCGGTGCGGGCCTGCAACGTCGTGCGTACGCCAGCGCGTACCAGCAGCACAGCGACCGCGGTACCGAACGAGCCAGCGCCGACGACGGTGGCGCGGCGCGGGGTGGAACCCCTAAAGGTTGAAGCTGAACGTTTGGTCATCGGTCTCTACGTACCCCACCGCGCGCTCAGAGGTACGCGGCAATTTCGTGCCCCGCCCGTTCGATCTCGTCGAGCGTCGTCGCTTCGATAATTGCTTGAATATCGAGGATCCGTTGATCGATCGCTTCAAGCCCGTTGCTGCCAACGACGGCGTAGCAGGGAACTCCCATCTGGCGCGCACGAACCGAGATCTCGGCGGCGATTTTGCCCTCCAAAGTTGTGCGGTCAAGCCGTCCTTCGCCGACGATCACGGCGCGCGCCGCTTGGAGCCTCTCGTCGGCGTCCAAGGCGCTGAGCACGAAACGGGCGCCAGGTTCAAGCGCTGCGCCGTACTGCGCCCACAGCGCGCCCGAGAGCCCTCCAGCGCAGCCGCTCATCTCGACGCCGCGAGGGTCGCGCGGAAGCTGCTCGGCGAACTCGTTGAGGCGCGTAGTGAGCCGCTCGACTGCCGCCGGATCGGCGCCCTTCTGCGGGCCAAAAACCTCGGCCGCCAGCTCAAACGGGGTATTGACGTCGCAGCAGACGATTAGCTCCACCTCGCCGATTCCGCCGGCCTCTTCGATCGCCTCGATCGCGCCGGAGCCGCCGTCGCTGCTGGCGCTGCCACCGACGGCGACGATCACCCGCTCCGCGCCGCTCCGCGCGGCCGCCGCGATCAGCTGCCCGGCGCCGTAGGAGCTCGCTGCCTCGGCGTCGCGCTCGCTCTGCTTAATCTGTGGCAGGCCGATCGCCTGCGCCGTCTCGACGATCGCGACCGACCCATTCTCAACGAGTCCAAAACCGGCTTTGATCGGTCGCCGCAGGGCATCGCATGCCTTCGCGCCCGCGGTCTCGCCACCAAGCGCCAGCAGCAGCACTTCGAGCGTCCCTTCACCGCCATCAGCGACCGGCATCAGGTCGGGCGCGGCGGCGACGACAGATTCAAGGCCGCGGCCGATCGCTGCAGCGACCTCGCTGGCGCGGAAGGTTCCCTTAAATGAATCGGGAGCTACGAGCACCGCTCGCGCGTCGTTTGGCATCGCTGAAGCCTACCGGCAGGCTGCGCTGCCACTATCGGCAATCTTGCCGTCCGTCTGGATGAACTTCCAGCTGTAGCCGCGCGCGTAAAGATCGAGCTGGAGCACACCAAAGTTGAGTGAGTGAGCGGCGCTCCCCGGTTTCTGGTTGAAGTCGAGGTAGCGCTTCACGCCGCCGGTGCCAACGATGAAGCTCGGCATTCCGCTGCTCGACTCTTTGCCGTCGCTGGTCATCGCCTCGAAGCGCTCGTAATCGTGGTCATGACCGGAGAGCACGACCTCGGCCGAAGCTTCGTTCAGCTGCGACCAGAAGTGGGCGAGGTTTGGATGGTTGCCGTGCGGGCCGGAGCTGAAGCGCGGGTAGTGCCAGATCGCCAGTGTGCAGAGTTTGGTCTTCTGCTTCAGGTCGTTCGCGAGCCACTTGGATTGCGGCGATCCAGCCTCGCAGCCACCGACCTGCTCGCAGCTTGAGTTCAAGCCAATCACGCGCCAGCCGCCGATCGTCGAAGCGTGCCAGCCCTGTTTGCGGTTGGCGGCGGCAGCGCCAAAATAGTCGAAGTAGCCTGCTGCGCCCGGCGTCTCGTACTCGTGGTTCCCGGGAACGGGGAAGGTGATCGGCTTCAGCTTGCCCCACGATTTGGCGTACGACTTCTTGTAGAGTCGCAAGGCGCCGTTCGGGTATTGCGTGTCGCCGATCACGAGCACGCGGTCGGGTTTCATCTTCGCTGCCACGGCGTAGGTAGCCGCCTGATGGCATTGATCCCCAATCGGGTTTGGTGAAGCGCAGGCGATGTCGCCGACAACGGCGAGCCGCGCGGTGTGGCTGCCGAGCGAACGATCAACCGTCGCTGAAGTCGCGTTGCCCGAGCTCGAGCCGCCGCAGCCTGCTGCCAGCAGCAGCGTTGTGGCAGCCACCGCTAGCCCCGCCCACGCCCGGGTCACCGGCAGTACGCGGTGCCGTTATCTGTCGAGCCGCCGCCGGTGGGGTAGTAACGCCAGGTGTAGCCCTTCGAATAAAGGTTCAGCTTGAGGACACCAAAGCTGAGGCTGTAGCCGGTGCTGTTAGGGCGAGAGTGGACGATCGGGTAGAGCGATTTGCCGCCGCCACCGACGACCCAGCTTGGGATCGCGTCGCTACCGCCGCCGGTTCCGTCGCTGTTCATCGGCAGGAAGCGCTCGTAGGCATGGTCATGGCCGGAGAGCACGATCTCAGCGTCGTAGTCCTGCAGCGTTTTCCAGAGGTCGGCCATCTCGGGGCTATCGCCGTGCTGACCGGAAGAGAAGCGGGGGTGATGCCAGAGCGCAATCGTGCACTTCTTTGAACGGTTCGTGTAGAGGTTGCTGCGCAGCCACTTCTCCTGCGCAGAGCCGGTTTGGCAGCCACCGATCGAAGCGCAGTTGGAGTTGAGCCCGATCACACGCCAGCCGCTGAAGGTCGAAGAGTGCCACCCTTGTGTGCGACCTCCGGCGGCCGAGCCGAAGTAGTCGAAGTAGCCGGTCGCTCCGGGCGTGATGTACTCGTGGTTGCCGGGAACGGGGAAGGTCTTGCTCTTGAGCTTGCCCCAAGTTGTCGCGTAGGAAGCTTGGTAGTCGGCCAGCGTGGCGCTGTCGTATTGGTTGTCGCCGAGCACCAGCACGTGGTCGGGATTCAGGCTGGCTGCGAGCGAGTAGGTCGCCGCTTGCTGGCATGTTGTCGCAGTAACTGCGGCGCCCGGCGGGCAAGCGATGTCACCGACCGCGACGAGCCGCGTCTTGTAGCTGCCCAAAGACGACGATGCCGCCGCGGTTGAGGCGCTGATCGCGGTGACCAGGCAGATCGCAACCGCTGCTGTCAGACGAACCATGTTCACAGCCCCTGAAACACTACTACTGCGCGGAAGATGCGGTGCTGCTTTGCGTCAGTCGCGTCGCGGCGCGGCTGTGCCGCCGCGAAGGCGCCGCAGCAGCGCGTCGCCGGCGCGGGGGCTGACGTTGTGGACCAGTTGCAGCAACCGCACGATCGGCGGGAAGTAGACGGCGCGCCGGTCTTCCTCGACAGCTTCGATGATCTTCGCGGCCAGGTGCGAGGGGTCGGCCGCGTCGCTGCCGCGGTACCAATCCGGCATTCGGTCACGCTCGTGAGCGTGGAGCGTCGTTTCAATTTCTCCGGGGTAGACGGTTGTCAGCGAGACGCCGGTGCCACTCAGTTCGTGCCGCAGCGCCTCGGCGAAGAGCCGCTGCGCTGCCTTTGTGCCGCCGTAAACCGCCGCCCAAGGGAACGAGCGCAGCGCCGCCCCGGAGCTGATCACGACGACCTGTCCGCGCGCGCGATCAAGCATGTATGGAAGCCCGTAGTGGACTGTGCGTAGCGTGCCGTGCCAGTTGATTTCGCTCATCTCGAGCGCGTTGTCGAGCGGCTCGTCGCGGAACGGGCCGTAGTGCGTGATGCCGGCGTTAGCGACAAGTAGTTCGATCCCGCCTGCTTCGTCGGCGAAGCGATCGATAGCCGCTTTGACCGACTCGCTGGAGCGAACGTCGCACTGATATGCGAAATGTTCGCCGGGCAGCGAGGCCGAGAGCGCTTCGAGCTGATCGAGCGAACGCGCGGCAAGACCGACGGTGACGCCGCGCTCAGCCAGAGCCAACGCCAACGAGGCACCGATCCCGCGTGAGGCGCCGGTAATGAATGCCCGCGTGCCCGGTCCGATTTCCATTGCGCGAGCCTATCCGGTGCGCGATAGGATCGAAGCGATGTCGAAAGCGCAAGCCAGCGAAGCCGAAGAGGAGTACCTCCAGTCGATCTTCTGGCTGCGCGAGGCCGGGCTGCCGATGACCGGCGCCAACGTCGCCCGCGCAATGCAGCTCTCGCCGCCGACCGTGCACGAGATGATCGGCCGGCTCGAGGCCGATGGTTACATCGAGCGCGCCGACGACAAGACGATCTCTTTCACTGAGAGCGGCGACAAGACAGCGCACGAAATCGTCCGCCGCCACCGCCTGATTGAGCGCTTCCTAACCGACGTGCTCGGGATTCCCTGGGATGAGGTGCACGAGGAAGCCGAACGGCTCGAGCACGCGATGAGCCCGGTGCTTGAGGAGCGAATGATGGCCGCGATCGGTGACGCCACAACCTGCCCGCACGGCCATCCGATTGAGGGCGGAACGCGCGATCAGGGCGTGCCGCTGGCCGACGTCGCGCTCGGCGCCAAGGTTGAAATCATGCGCTTTGAGAATGAGGCCGAGGATCTGCTCCAGTACCTCAAAGCCGCAGGGTTCGCTCCGGGCCTGAAGGGAACGCTGGAGAGCTCCGATGACGAGGAGGTCGTAATGCTCAGCGAAGCTGGCGAGCAGTGCATCGTCACGCGCAGCGTCGCTGAGACGGTCGCAGTGATCGCCGACCCGTCGCCGCCGTCACGGACCGCTCTGCCTGAGCATCTCGTGATGTCGAGCGAGCGTTACGGCCGCTGATCAGAGCGAGCGGTAGGCATCGGCTAGTCGCTCAATGCCTTCGCTGATCTGCTCAGGCGTCACGCCGGAGTAGGCCAGACGCAGCTGGTTGGTCGCGCCTTCGATCACGAAGTCCTCGCCCTTGACGAAGACGACGTCGCGCTCAGCTGCTGCCTGCTCGAGCGCCCCCACGTCTGTTCCTTCCGGCAGCTCAACCCACATGAAGTAGCCACCCTCGGGCGCGTTGTACTGCGCCTCAGGCAGGTGCTCGTCGAGCGCCGCCGTTAGAGCTGCGACGCGATCTGCCAGCGCAGCGCTAACGGTCTTGACCGACTGCTCGATCCGCCCGGAAACGCAGAACTGGTAGACGATCCCTTGCGCGACCATGTCGGGCGAGATGTAGGTGTTGGTTGCCGCCGTCGTGATCTCCTTGATCAGCGCCGGGGGACCGACGAGGTAGCCAACGCGGATTCCTGGGCAGACCGTCTTCGAGAACGACGAGGCGTAGACGACGTGGCCGCCATCGGCGCCGTCGAGCGAGAGCATCGTCGGTAGCCGCTCACCTGTGAAGCGGATCTCGATGTACGGGTCATCCTCGAAGATCAGAAAGTCGTACTGCGCCGCCAGCGCCAGCAGCTCCTCGCGCTTCGCTTGGCTGAGCGTGTAACCGGCAGGGTTCTGGAAGTTGGGAATGATGTGCGCGAAGCGTGGCCGCAGCCCGCCCTCGAGCTCTGCGCGCAGCGCGGCGGTATCGATCCCGTCGGGCTCCAGTTCGATCATCTTCACGTCGGCGCCGCGATCCAGTAGGCCGAGCAGCGTGCGGTCGTAGGTCGGGCGCTCAACGACGACCGCGTCACCGGCCTGAACGAGCGCATCGAAGAGAAAAGCGTTGGCCTGCATCGAGCCGTTCGTGACGACTACTTGGTCGACGCCAACGCCGTGGCCGTCGGCGATCCATTTGCGCAGCGGCGCGTAGCCGCCGGCCGTGCCGTAGGCCGTTACTCCTCCCGGATCCTCGCTGAAGGATTCAGCCGCCGAGGCCTTCAGGCCTTCGATGTCGATGATGTCGAGTGAGGGCGCGCCGCGCGCGAATGAGATTGAGTCAGCCATTAGCTGGAATCTACGCTAGCGCGATGTTTCTGGCGTGCCAGCCTCAGCCACTAGTGACCACTCCGCGGCTGCGCAGCAGCTCGAGTACCCGTTCCAGTGGCTCCTCATCTGAGTGCCGGATTACAAGCTCGGCCTGCTCGGGAGGTTCATACGGCGCGTCAATTCCAGTCATCTCCTTCAGCTCGCCGCTACGCGCTCGAGCGTAGAGCCCCTTTGGATCGCGCTGTTCGCAGATTTCTAGCGGCGTGTCGACGAACACCTCGATGAACTCGATTCCTTGCTGCTCGTGGAGCTCGCGCGCCGCCGCACGGTCGGCGGCATAGGGGCTGACCAGCGATACGAGTGCAATCACGCCAGCGTCGGCCAACAAAGCAGCGACGCTGGCGGTGCGCCGGACGTTCTCGGCTCGATCCTTGGGGCTGAACCCAAGGTCGCCGGTCAAGCCGTGGCGCAGGTTGTCGCCGTCGAGTCGGTAAGCAGAGCGGCCGCCCTTTACGAGGCTTTGCTCGGTCGCTGCTGCGAGGCTCGACTTCCCCGACGCGGGTAGGCCGGTGAACCAGATTGTTGCCCCGCGTGTGCCAAGCGCACGCCAGCGACGCTCGCGCGTGATCTCGCCCGAATCCCAGCTAACACCGACTGTCCGCTGGGCCGAGAGCTCGGCAGCCTGCTCAGCGCCAACTTTGGCTTCGCCGATGATCATCCCTGCTGCGACCGTGTTGTTGCTGACCTCGTCAATCAAGATGAAACTGCCGGTAAGTCTGTTGCGGTTGTAGAGATCAAAGGCCAGGGGCACGCTGGTGCGCAGTCGCAGGCGGCCGATGTCGTTGAGCTCAAGGCTGGTGACGTTGACATCGCGGTGGAGCGTGTCGACGTCAATCTTGTAGTCGAGGCTGCTGATTACGGCAGTCGCCGTGCGCGTCGTGTGCTTGATCAGGTAACGCCCGGATTGCTCAGCTGCGCGCTGATCGAGCCAGCAGACGATCGCGTCTATGTCGCGGCTAACCTGCGGCTGGTTCCGCGGGCGGCAGATTAGATCACCACGCGAGACGTCTATTTCGCTGCTGAGCCGAAGCGCGACCGACAGCGGCGGGAAGGCCTCGGTCAAGGGCCCGTCAAAGCTGTCAATCGCCTCGATCGATGAGCGCGCCCCGCTCGGCAGCGCGACGATTTGATCGCCAACCTGGAATACGCCGCCGGCTACCTGCCCGGCGACAGCGCGGTAGTCGTGGTGTTCGTCGCCGCCGGGGCGGATCACCCACTGCACGGGTAGTCGCGGATCGATCAAGTTGCGATCCGAGGCAATGTGGACGTTCTCTAGGTGGTAGAGCAGCGGCGCACCGTCGTACCAGGCCATCTGAGTCGAGCGCTCGACGACGTTGTCGCCGCTCAGCGCACAGATTGGAATGAAGGTGATGTCGACGATCTCGAGCTTGGCCGCAAAGTCGCTGAACTCCTCGACGATTTCGGCGAAGCGCTGTTCGCTCCAGTCGACTAGATCCATCTTGTTGACGCAGACGACCATGTGCGGGATTCGCAGCAGCGATGAGATGAAGGCGTGGCGGCGCGACTGTTCGGTGATCCCGTTGCGGGCATCGATCAGTACAACTGCAAGGTCGGCGGTCGAGGCACCAGTAACCATGTTGCGCGTGTAGTCAACGTGGCCCGGGGTGTCGGCGATGATGAACCTGCGATGGGGGGTGGCGAAATACCGGTAGGCGACGTCGATTGTGATGCCCTGCTCGCGTTCCGCGCGAAGGCCGTCTGTGAGGAGTGAGAGGTCAATTCCGCCGTCTTGGCCGTGTCGGCGCACCGATGCTTCACCAACTTGCTCGAGTTGGTCCTGCATGATCGATTTTGTGTCATAAAGCAGTCGGCCTATCAGCGTGCTCTTACCGTCGTCGACCGAGCCCGCGGTTGCAAAGCGCAGCAGTTCTGTCGCAGCCATTAGCGGAGTCTTGCTTTCCGAGTTACTGGTGCCTCTGGCGGGGCCGTTCGCATTAGAAGTAGCCCTCCTTCTTTCGGTCTTCCATCGCTGCCTCTGACGCGCGGTCGTCGGCGCGCGTCTCTCCGCGCTCGGTGATTCGCGTGGCAGCAATCTCTTTGACGACCTGCTCGAGTGTCGAGGCCGAGGAGCGCACAGCGCCGGTACACGACATGTCGCCGACCGTGCGGTAGCGGACCGAGTCGGTGAAGGGCGTCTCGCCAGGGAGCAGTTCGCTTACTTCGCTGGTCGCATAGAGCATCCCGTCGCGCTCGAATAGTTCGCGTTCGTGGGCGAAGTAGATCGAGGGAATCTCGAGCTGTTCCTCGGCGATGTACTGCCAGATGTCAAGCTCTGTCCAGTTGGAGATCGGGAAGACGCGCACCTGTTCGCCCTGATTGATGCGCCCGTTGTAGAGGTTCCAAAGTTCGGGCCTCTGGTTCTTTGGGTCCCAGCCACCGGAATCGTTGCGGAACGAGAAGATCCGCTCTTTTGCCCGCGAGCGTTCTTCGTCGCGTCGTGCTCCCCCCAGCGCGGCCTCAAAGCTGTGCTCCGCGATCGCGTCGAGCAGTGTCGTTGTCTGAAGTTGGTTGCGGGAGGCGCGCGGCCCGCTCTGCTCGGCTACGCGGCCGCTGTCGATCGACTCCTGCACGCTGGCCACGATCAGTTTTTCGCCAAGCTCAGCAACGCGGCGGTCGCGAAATTCGATTACTTCGGGGAAGTTGTGGCCGGTGTCGACGTGCATCAGTGGGAACGGGAAGCGGCCGGGGCGGAAGGCTTTCTCAGCAATGCGCAACAAGACAATCGAGTCCTTCCCGCCGGAGAAGAGCAAGACCGGGCGTTCGAACTCGGCGGCCACCTCGCGCATGATCTGAATCGCGTCTGATTCGAGGACCCCGAGATTGCTTAGTTCGTAGTCGCCCATTACGCGATCCAACCGCGTAGTTGCGACACGCGCTTTGGCGCCGCATCGTTGTCGACCATCGACACTCCTAACGCCTCGCTGCCGCCTCAACCGGCACGGCTCCGCTAAGCGCCTTGCGCAGAGCCGCCTCGGTCTCGCTGACGCTGGCGTTCGATGCGCTATCTGGTCGCGCGAGCAGTGCGATCCGCACGCTAAGCGGGTAGGCGCCGGAGCGCAGCGCTGAGGCAGTCGGCGCGACGCAGCTGCCGCCGGTATTGCGGACCTTCGTCAAACTGAGGCGGTTGGCCGCGTCGAAGTTGCCGCCGGCGATCGCCGCGGCGCGGCGCTGGGCGTTAATGCTGGCGGCTCCTGAAACGCCACTGGCCTGCGCCTTCGCGGCCGCCGCACGGCGCGCCTTCAAGACTCGCGCCGCGCGCTGACGCGTGAGGCCGCGCGCTGGGCGCCGCAGCTGCGCCGCCACCTGGCCGCCGCGCAAGCAGCGCCTGTTGCCACCGCGCTGGGCAACGCCGGTCGCTGAGACGGTCATCGTCAGAAGTTCCTTCAACCCGGCGCAGCCGACCGTCGTCGGCGCCGGTTGAACAATTACCAACGCTGCGCCTGCCGTGCCGGCGCAGGCCTCAGCGGCCGCGTTGCCGCGCGCCGCGCGGACGCCGCTGAGCTTCGCTATCGCCGCGACTTCGCCATTGCCAGAGAGCCCTGCTCCAAGCACGATCTCGGACGAGCCGGCGTTGGAGCTCTGCGTGCTGCTGCCGGAGCTGGCGAGCACTGCGACCAAGACGACGATCAGCAACGCGGCCGAGCAGAACCCAGCGATCAGCAGCCCGGACGGCCGCTGCCGCTCTCCTCCGCTGCCGCCCGAACCGTCCTTACCCGAGCCACCTGCGCCTGGCGTCTGAGCGTCAGGCCCGGCTGCGCCGCTGCGCAGGTCGCCTTCCATCTCGCGCAGCCGACGTTCAAGCCCGCTGAGGGTGTCGCGTACGTCGCCTGGCTGCTCGTCGCTCATCGCCCGGCTGACGCTACCTGCTGGCGGGCAATTCAGCCGCCGAGAATTTCAACGGCGATCTCGGCAACCTGGGTCGGGGTGCGACCAACGCGCACTCCCTTCGCTTCAAGCGCCTCGGTCTTCGCCGCTGCCGTGCCCTTCGAACCGGAGACGATTGCGCCGGCGTGGCCCATCGTCTTGCCGGGAGGAGCCGAAAAACCGGCGATGTAGCCGACGACCGGCTTCGTCACGTGCTCGGCGATGTACTCGGCCGCAACCTCCTCGGCGTCGCCGCCGATTTCGCCGCTCATCACGATCAGTTCAGTCTGGTCATCGTTCTCAAACAGTTCCAGCACATCGACAAAGCTGCTGCCTGGAATCGGATCGCCGCCGATGCCAACGATCGAGGAATTGCCAAAGCCCTTCTGGGCTAGCTCGTTTCCAATCTGGTAGGTCAGCGTGCCTGAGCGTGACATCACGCCGACGTTTCCTTCCTTGAAGAACGAGGCCGGGATGATGCCGACGTTGGCCTTGCCGGGCGAGAGCACGCCGGGGCAGTTAGGGCCGATCAGGCGGACACCTGGCATCCGCTTCAGCTGCGTGTAGACGCGTAGCTCGTCGTGGGCGGGGATGCCTTCGGTGATCGCGATGATCGTCTCAATCCCCGCGTCGGCCGCTTCAAGAATCGAATCTGCAGCAAACGGCGGCGGCACGAAAATCATCGCCGTGTTGGCGCCGCTCTCCTCAACCGCGGCGTGGAAGGTGTTGAAGACCGGAATCCCCTCAACGTCTTGGCCGCCCTTGCCTGGCGTTACGCCGCTGACGACGTTGGTGCCGTAGGAGCGGTTGTTCAGCGCGTGGAAGCTGCCCTCGCTGCCGGTGATCCCGGAGACGCAGAGGCGGGTTTCAGTACCGACGAGGACGCTCATAGCGACTCTCCCTTCGCCAGCGCGACAATCTTCTCGGCGGCTTCGTTCATCGTTGATGCGGTGTAGACGCCGGGTAGATCAGCCTCGGCGAGGATTCGGCGCCCTTCGACATCGTTGGTGCCGTCGAGGCGCACCACGAACGGCACGCTCGGCGGGTTGGTCGCGAAGGCCTCGATCAGCCCGGCGGCAACATCGTCGCAGCGCGTGATGCCACCGAAGATGTTGAACAGCACGGCGGTGACGTTCTCGTTCGAACAGATCACCTCGACGGCGCGCGTGATCGCCTCCGGCTTGGCGCCTCCGCCAGCGTCAAGGAAGTTGGCCGGTTCGCCACCGAAGAGCGTGACGACGTCGAGAGTGCTCATTACGAGGCCGGCGCCGTTGCCGAAGATGCCGATGTTGCCGTCGAGTTTGACGTAGGCGAGGCCGTAGTCGCGCGCCATCTGCTCCTGCGGGTCCTCGTCGCTTGGGTCGCGCAGTGCTGCGTTCTCGGCGTGACGGAAGAGCGCGTTGTCGTCGAGCGTGACCTTCGCGTCGAGCGCCTTGACCTTGCCGTCCGGCGTGATGATCACTGGATTGACCTCAACCAGCATCGCCTCCTCGGCGATGAAGGTTGCGTAGAGGCGGTTGAGGAAGTCGCCGATCGGGCGGATCAGGTCGGCGGGGATCCCGGCTTCGAATGCCAAGCGACGCGCCTGAAAAGGCTGGAAGCCGAGCAGCGGGTCAACGTGCAGCGTTGCGATTGCCTCCGGGTTCTCTTCCGAGACCTGCTCGATGTCCATCCCTCCTTGGGTTGAAAGCATCACTAGGGCGGCCCGGGCCGAACGGTCGAAGACGATTGCCGCGTAGTACTCGGCTTCGATCTCCGAGGCCTCTTCAATCCAAAGCTCGTAGACCGTGAAGCCCTTGATGTCCATGCCGAGAATTGCTTCGGCGTACTCGCGTGCCTCGGTCGCGTTGGCGGCGACCTTGACGCCGCCGGCCTTTCCGCGGCCGCCGATCTTGACCTGCGCCTTGACTACGCAGGGGTAGCCAATCTGCTCGGCTGCTGCCAATGCTTCGTCGACTGTTCGCGCTGGAATTCCCGATGGAACGGGAATTTCATGACGCGCGAAAAGCTGTTTGCCTTGGTATTCGAGAAGGTCCATAGCGAGGCGAAACGGTAGCGGAGAGCGCCCCTTGCCCGTCGCGACCTAGACTAAGCGCGATGCCACTTCCCGCGAAACCCAAATGGGTCACCTTCGATGTCTACGGAACTCTGATCGATTGGGAGACCGGTGTTAAGACCGCGTTTGCCACCGAGGCCAAGCGCAGCGGCTTTGAGATTCAGGATCCGAACGCTGTATTCGCCCGCTTCGTCGAGCTCCAGCATGAGATCCAAAGCGGCTCCTACGAGCTCTATGCCGAGGTTCTGCGACGCGTTGCGATGCAGATCGCGGACGAGATCAAGTGGGACCTTGAGCCTTCGCGGGCAGGCTTCCTTCCTGATTCGATTCTCCGCTGGCGTCCATTCAAGGAGACCAACCTCCAGCTCGGCCGCTTCGCGAAGAAGTTCGAGACCGGCTTGATCTCCAACATCGATGACCGTCTGCTCGGCGAGACGCGGCGCTACCTGCCGCTCGAGTTCGGCCTTGTCGTAACCGCGCAGCAGGTCCGCTCCTACAAGCCGGAGCCAGCCCACTTCAAAGAGTTCGCCCGCCGTGTTGGTGGTAAGAAGGACTGGGTCCACATCTGCTGCGGCTATGAGGCCGACGTGCTGCCGGCGCTGAAGGCCAAGGTTCCTGTGATCTGGGTCAACCGTACGAAGCGCAAGCTCGAGCCGAACGAGAAGCAACCGACGGCCGAGGTCAAGACGCTGTTGGCCGCCGCGAAGCTGCTCGGCGCCGCGTAGGGAGTCTTCGGGCGTGCGGGTAGTCGCGCTGCACGAGGACGTTCTGGTCGGCCGCTCGGCCTACTGGCAGACGAGCTGCACGGTCGTGCACCGCGGAGATGAAACGTTTGTCGTTGATTCGCCGCCGCTGCCCGAGGAGCTTGAGGCGCTTGGCGGGGTCTTGGAGCACGTTGGCTGGAGCTGTAGCGGCCTGCTGGCAACGCACGCCGACTGGGATCATCTGCTTGGCCGTCTCGCCTTCCCGGGCCTTGCGCTCGGCTGCTGTGAGACCAGCTCGGCGCGGCTGAAGGCCGAGCCCGGGGCCGCGGCGCGTGAGCTCCGCAAGTTCGACGAACAGAACTACGTCGAGCGGCCAGCCCCACTTTCGCTCGGGCAGGTTCAGGCTCTGCCGGTGCCAGGCGTGCTGGAGATCGGTGATCAGGAGCTGGAGCTCTATCCGACAGGTGGTCACACGGCCGACGGAATGGCGATCTTCGTGCCCTGGGCCGAGGTTCTGATCTGTGGCGACTACCTCTCGCCGGTCGAGATCCCAATGCTCTCCGAGGGCGGCTCGCGCTCCGCTTACCGCGCCACGCTGGAGCGGCTGCGCGAGCTGGTAGAGCGATCGGAGCATGTAGTCCCTGGCCATGGTGCAGTCTTGGACCGCACGCGCGCGCTGGCGATTCTCGGCGAGGACCTGAACTACCTTGAGACGCTTGAGTTGCCGCTGGCGCGCCGCGACAGCGAGCAGCAGAGGATTCACGCTGCCAACCTGCTGAAGGTCGAAGCCGAGCCTGGCTCTTAGGCGTCTGCGCCGAGGTTGCGGCGCAGGTAGAGGTCGCGGCCGCCGTGAGTGTTCTTGATCCCGAAGCCGAGCGATTCGTAAAGCTTCAACGCTGGCTCGTTCGCTTCGTTGACGTCAAGTTCAATCCTGCGGCTGTTTCGTGTGGTGGCGGCATGTTCGACCGCGAACTCCGTCATCGCCCGTCCGAGGCCGCTGCCGCGCGCCGGCTGCTCGATGAAGAGATCTTCCAGCAGGCAGTCGTTGCCGGCCTGCCAGAGGCCGTAGCGGAAGCGCAGCTGGCAGACGCCAACGGCCGGCCCATCAGCCACAGCGCCGAGCAGGTAGTCGGTTGAGTCGCCGCTGATCAGCTTTGCGACGCCATCGGTGAAGTCCTGATCGCTTGGCCAGCCGTAGCCAAGGTCGTTGCGAAAGCCCAGCAGGAGCCGCGTAACCTCGTCTGCCTCATCGACCGATGCGACCCAGACGCGGTGGTCGCTCATTCGGCCGGTGATTCGCTGACGATCCGTGCGATCGTGTCGCCAGCGCCGATCGGCGCGCCTTCGGTGATCGGCAGCTCGGCGATCGTGCCGGCCTTATGCGCAGTGATCTCGTTCTCCATCTTCATCGCTTCGATGATGCAGAGCAGCTGGCCCTCTTCGACCTTGTCTCCGGCCTTGACGACGACCTTCCACATGTTGCCCTGGAGCGGAGCTTCGAGCGTGTCGGCGCCGCCTGCGGAGCTGCTCTTGCGCTCGCCGCGCTTGGGCTTCGGCGCCGCTCCTGCGGCCGGCGCAGAGCCGCCGCTGGGCGGCGGGCCGATCACGTTGACGTCAAAGCGACGGCCTGAAACTTCAACCGTGTACTGCTGCTCAAGTAGCTCGCTGCCGTCGGCGTCAATTCGTTCGATCGGCTTCTCTGGCGCCGTTGACTTGAGCCACTTCTTGTCCTCGGTCAGGTCGCGGCAGATCTCGGCTTTGGCCCACTGATCGGTCGCCAGCAGCGCGCTGTGGAAGGGGATCAGCGTTGTGAGGCCTTCGATCTCGTATTCGCCAAGCGCGCGCAGCATTCGAGCTGTCGCGTGCTCGCGGTCAACGTCCCAGACGATCAGTTTGGCGACCATCGGGTCGTACATCGGCGTCACTTCGCTGTTCGCGCCGACGCCAGAGTCAACGCGCACGCCGGGGCCTGCCGGTTCGATGTAGCGGCCGATCTTGCCGGGGGCGGGGGCGAAATTCTTCGCTGCGTTCTCAGCGTTGATGCGGCATTCGATCGCGTGGCCGCGCATCACAACTTGGTCCTGCGTTACCGAGAGCGGCTCGCCGGCGGCGGCGCGGATTCCTTCGCGCACGATGTCGATCCCGGTCACCATCTCTGTCACGCAGTGCTCAACTTGAACGCGCGTGTTCATCTCAAGGAAGAAGTATTCGCCGTCCTGCAGCATCCCTTCGACCGTTCCTGCCCCGACGTAGCCGACCGCCTTGGCGGCATCAACGCCGATCTTGCCGATCTTTGCGCGCAGCTCCTCATCAACGACCCACTCGGCGGCAGGCGCCTCCTCGATCAGCTTCTGGTGGCGGCGCTGGATCGAGCAATCGCGCTCGCCAAGGTGGATCGTGTTGCCTTGCGTGTCGGCGAGGATCTGAACTTCGATGTGGCGCGGGTTTGGCAGGTAGCGCTCGATGTAGACGCGGCCATCGCTGAAGAATTTTTCGCCTTCGCGCGAGGCGCCTTCGAAAGCCTCTTCGAGCTCGTCGGCCGTCAATGCGACGCGGAAGCCCTTGCCGCCGCCGCCGCCGGAAGCTTTGATCGCGACCGGGTAGCCGACCTCCTCGTCGATGATCTTACGTGCGAGCTCGACGTTCTCAACCGTCTCAGTGGTTCCGGGGACGATCGGTACGCCAGCGGCCTGCATCAGCTCACGGGCCGATGTTTTGCTGCCCATCGATTCGATCGCGCTGGCCGGAGGGCCGATGAAGACGATCCCCTCGTCGGCTAGGCGTTGAGCGAAGGGCCCGTTCTCGGCGAGGAAGCCGTAGCCGGGGTGCACGGCCTCGGCGCCGCTCTCCTTGATCACTTCGATCAGCTTCTCAACGTTGAGGTAGCTCTCAGCCGCCGGCCCAGGGCCAAGCAGGTAGGCCTCGTCTGCGGCCTGAACGTGGAGCGCGTCGCGGTCGAGCTCGGAGTAAACGGCGATCGACTTGATCCCCATCTCCTTGCAGCAACGGATTACGCGGAGTGCAATTTCGCCACGGTTGGCGATCAGAATTGAACTGAACATTCGGCCGCGGAGCTTACCCGCAGAGCGGATTGAAGGGATTCCGGCCGATCATGGTTTAGGCCCGGCTTTCTGCCCAGCTGGCCGGGAGCTGCGGTTGGCGCTGGACGCCTTCGCTCAGTGCCGCCGCGAGCCAAGCAGGCTG
Source organism: Bifidobacterium breve (assembly GCA_945881845.1). GTDB lineage: Bacteria > Actinomycetota > Thermoleophilia > Solirubrobacterales > Solirubrobacteraceae > F1-60-MAGs163. Next base: position 53,518 of record CAMCVN010000009.1, read on the forward strand.
TCGCTGCCCGTCTGCCGACGGAGCTGGTGCGTTGTCGTCCAGAAAACGGCGCAGCGCGGCGACAACGGCCGCGGCTTCTGCCTCGGAGGCTGCTGGACTGCTGATTTCGATCGCGGTCGGCTGCTCAGGCATCAAGCCTGACCCTAGCGCGGCGACGCGCTAGCCGCTGAGCCCGGCCTGCCCTGGCTTGATCGTCCAGGAGAAGGTGCCGCTGATGCCGTTCCATGGCTTGCCTGCTGGGTCGTTGAGCGGCATCTTTTCGGTCGACTTCTGCTTCACCGTCTTCATCCGCACGAGGTCGCAGCCGAAGCCAGTGCCGCCAGCCTTGATGCGGCCATACCCGTGGTGGTCAACGTCGCCGTTCTTCAGCCACGGGTTGGCGCCGAGCAGGATGTCGTAGATCGCCTTACCTGTGCGTGGAAAACGCGTCGTAGCGACGTCGGCCGCAAGTAGACCTGGGAACGCGGCGTTGAGCCCGCCGTCGCCGAGCCCTTGCGAGCTGATCGAGCCACCTACGAACTCGGTCCCAACAGCTTTCGCATCGTCGTCGGTCACGCGCAGGTCACCGGCGGCGAAGGTGTGGATGTCACCGACGATCGAGATTACGTTCTTGATCGAGTTGTCGCGGATGTAGCTGAGAACCTCGGTTCGCTGGGCCTGGTATCCGGTCCAGTCGTCGAGGTTGTAATCGGTTGTGGAAGTGAACTTGGTGTTCATCATCATCGCCTCGTTGGCGATCACCTTCCAAGTGGCGGTCGAGTTCTTCAGCCGTCCTTTGAGGAAAGCGAGCTGCTTGGCGCCAAGGTATTGGCGCGGGGCGGTTAGCGCGGCGACGTTCTCTGGCTTCGTCAGGTCAACCTGACCGCTGTCGTCGAGCGGTTGGTTCTCGCGGTACTGACGCTCGTCGAGCATGATGATCTCGACGTGCTTGCCGAAGCGCAGCGAACGGTAGATCTGCTGGCCTTCGCCACCCTTGATCGGGCTTATCGGCATGCTTTCGAAGAACGCTTGGTAGCCAGCCTTCTGGCGCGCAAGCGTGTACTTCTTCGCTGGGGCGAGGCCGCCGTCAGCGCCTGCGCCGCCTGCGTAGTTGTCGACAACCTCATGGTCATCCCAAGTCGAGACCATCGCGAAGTTGGCGTGCATCGCGCGTAGGTTGGCGTCGGTGCGGTAGAGCTTGTACTTGTCGCGGTACTGCTTCAGCGTCACCGCTTCACCGCCCGGGTCGTTGCGAACGCCGTCGCCGCTGGTCTGGTGGTAGGCCTCGGCGTAGATGTAGTCGCCGAGGTTGATTACGAAATCGAGGTCGTCCTTGGCCATCGCAGCGTGCGCGTTGTAGTAGCCGAAGGTGTAGTCCTGGCAGGAGAAGAAGGCGAAGCGGACCTTCTCGTTGGAGCTGGCGGGCAGAGCGGTGCGGAAGCGGCCTACAGGGCTGTCCTTGCTCTTCGTTGCGAAGCGGTAGTAGTACTGGGTGTAGGGCTTGAGACCCTTGATCTGCGCCTTGACTGAGAAGTCGGAGGCGGCGACGGCTGAGATCTTCTGCTTCGCGACGACCTTGCGGAAGCCCTTGTCGGTTGCGACTTCGAGCGCCACCGGGATCTTGCCGGCGACGTCGTGCAAGCGTGTCCAGAGTGTCATTCCAGTGGTCGTTGGGTCGCCGGCGATGATGCCCTCAGCGAAGGTTCCGCCAGCGGCGGAAGCGAAGGCGCGCGGGTTAACGCCTGTTGCGAGCGCCTCAGGGGCGATGATCAGGGCTGCGCCGGTTACTCCAGCGCCACGAAGGAAGTTGCGGCGTGTTGCGTCAGACATTCGTTCCCTCTCGTAGTTGACTAAGAGAGATTATCCACGATTTCGAGCGCCTTGGCGCTGATAACAACAAGATCTTTACAGTGGAATGTTGCCGTGCTTTCGTTTCGGCTGATCAACGCGCTTTGTCAGCAGCGTCTCAAGTGCGCCGATTACCTTCGGCCGCGTCTCGTGCGGGATGATCACATCGTCGATGTAGCCGCGCTCTGCCGCGGCGTAAGGGTTCGCGAAGCGTTCCTTGTAATCGGCCATCAGCTCCGCGCGGCGGCCTTCAGGCGTCTTCTCGTCTGCCAGCTCGCGACGGTAGATGATGTTGACCGCGCCCTCGGCGCCCATCACGGCGACCTCGGCTTGGGGCCAAGCAAAGTTAAAGTCGGCCAAGAGATGCTTTGAGGCCATCACGTCGTAGGCGCCGCCGTAAGCCTTGCGCGTAATAACTGTGATCTTCGGCACCGTCGCCTCGGTGTAGGCGTAGAGCAGCTTCGCTCCGTGGCGGATGATGCCGCCCCATTCTTGTGAGGTTCCCGGTAGGAATCCGGGCACGTCGCAGAAGGTCAGAATCGGGATGTTGTAGGCGTCGCAGGTGCGGACGAAACGGGCGGCCTTCGATGAGGCATCGATGTCGAGCACGCCGGCCAGCTGCGCCGGCTGGTTTCCGACTACGCCGACCGAGTACCCGTTGAGGCGCGCGTAACCGCAGATGATGTTCTTCGCCCAGTGCTCGTGGAGTTCGAAGAACTCGCCGTCATCGACGACCGTCTTGACAACTTCACGCATGTCGTAAGGCTTGTTCGGGTTCTCAGGAACCATGCTGTCGAGCGACTCGTCCATCCTCTGCGGATCGTCGGTCGGCGCGACGCGCGGCGCCATCTCAAGGTTGTTCTGCGGCAAGAACGAGAGCAGATAGCGGGTGTCCTCAAGCAGCGAGTCCTCGTCCTCCGCTGCGAGGTGGGCGACACCGGACTTAGTGTTGTGCGTCATAGCGCCGCCGAGCTCTTCGAAACCAACCTCCTCGCCGGTGACCGTCTTGATCACGTCGGGGCCGGTAATGAACATGTGCGAGCTCTCTTTGACCATCATGATGAAGTCGGTGATCGCGGGGGAGTAGACGGCGCCGCCGGCGCAGGGCCCCATGATCAAGCTGATCTGCGGGATCACGCCGGAACACATCACGTTGCGAACGAAGACGTCACCGTAAGCGCCGAGCGAAACGACGCCCTCCTGGATCCGCGCGCCGCCGGAGTCGTTGATGCCGATCACCGGGCAGCCGATCTTTGCCGCTAGATCCATCACCTTGCACATCTTCTCGGCCATCACTTCGCCAAGCGAGCCACCGAAGACGGTGAAGTCTTGGCTGAAGACGCAAACGCGGCGCCCGTCGATCGTTCCGTGGCCGGTGACGACGGCGTCGCCCCAAGGACGGTTCTTCTGCATCTCGAAGTCGAAGGTGCGGTGGCGCATGAAGGTGTCTAGCTCATGGAACGAGCCCTCGTCGAGCAGCTTCTCGATCCGCTCGCGCGCGGTGTACTTGCCGCGGTCGTGCTGCTTCGCCTCAGCCTCTGGCGATGAGTGCATCGCCTTCTCGCGCATCTCGCCGAGCAGCGCCAGTTTTGCGGTGAGGTCTTCAGCCTCAGGTTCGGTCGCCATCAGGCGCCTGAGTCTAGATGCTGGGCAGGGCGGTAGGGCCTGCGGCCACTGCTGCGCTCAGGAGCGCGAGTACGGGCGGTGGTGCGCGGCGCCGAGGTCGTCGAGCACGGTCTTAAGGATCTCGTCAATTGCTTCGGCGCTCAGCGGCGCCGGTTCAGGCGCTTCGGTGCTGACCTCAGGCTCAACTTCGGGCACGACTATTGGCTCCGGCATCGGCTCAGGCTCCGGATCGGGCGTTGGCTGCGGTGTTGGTTCAGGCTCCGGATCGGGCATCGGCTCAGGCTCCGGATCGGGCGTTGGCTGCGGTGTTGGTTCAGGCTCCGGATCGGGCGTTGGCTCGGGCTCCGGATCGGGCGTTGGCTCGTCGCTGATCGCCGCTGGTCGCGCCGGGTCGGGGATTGGTGGACCGAAATCGAGCAGTCGCGCGAAGAAGCCGCGCTTGACGGGGGCGGCCTGGGTTGGCTCGGGCGTTGGCTCGGGTTCAGGTTCGGGCGCGGGTTCGGCCTCCGCTGCCGCTGGCGCGGCGATGACCGCCGGCCCGGTTGGCGTTGCCACAGCGATCACTTCAGGCTCGATCACGTCGGGCTCGTTCACTGTGGGCTCGGTCAGTTCAGGCTCGGGCGCAAGGACTGGGGAAGCGGCGACCGGGCGGTCCTGAACCTCGACCGTCAGCGTCACCTTCGTTCCCCAACCCGCCGATGCGATTGCCACCGTGCCGCTAACTTCATCGCCCTCCCAGGCGACAGTGGTTTCGGGATCGGTCCCGGTTATGCGGATTTCGCCAAAGGCATGGAGGCGACGGCCAAGCGATTCCTGATCGCTGACCTCGGCCCAAAGCTCCGGCGAAGACTTAACAAGCCTGCGCTCTGCACTGTGCGCTGACATCGTCGTCTTCTCTTCCCTTCTGCGAAGGCCATTCCTGCCGAAGTCGGACTCTGCAACGCTGCGCCCGCGCCGCTCAGCTGGCTAAGCCGGCTGGACGATCATCAGGAAGAGCGCGATCAAGACCAAGACGTTCGAGAGCATGCCTACAAGGTTGAGCTTGCGGTAGGCCTTTTCGTATTCGGCTGAGAAGGTCATCGGCCCGCTGCTGCCGCGCGCCGCCAGTTCCTTCGTCGCCATCGCGCTGAGCTTCTTCTCGGTCGGCATCGCCAGGCCGTGGCTGAAGCCGATCAACACGATCAAGATCAGCAGCGAGCTCGAAACCCAGCTGGCCGACCAAAGATCTCCGTCTGTCGCGAGGTAGGCGCCGGCGAGGAAGAGCACGAGGTAGGCGCCGGTAATCAGCGTTCGTCCTGCGTGGATCATCGCGTTGTAGAGGCCGGGCAGCGCCTCGGGGTTTGCGTTCGTTACGCGGGCCAGGATGATCGGGTAGATGAACGGTGCACCGAAGGCGATCACTACTGCGGCCACGTGGATCCAAAGGACGAAGTCGTAGAGGCGCATGGCGATCATCGTCTTAAGACTAGGAGATTGCCGCTAGAGGCCTGGCTTGTAACCGCCGAAGACGTCCTTCATTGCGCCGCAGACCTCACCCATTGAGCAGCGGTCCTTGAGGGCGACGCGGATCGTCGGGATCAAGTTCTCTTCGCCGCGGGCAACCTCGCGCAACTCTTCAAGTCTGGCGGCGACTAGCTGCTGGTCGCGGTCAGCTTTGAAGGCCGCCAGGCGGTCTAGTTGCTCGCGCTCCGATTCAGGGTCAACGCGCAGCAGGCCGGGCACCTCGATCTGCTCCTCGATGTATTCGTTGACGCCGACGACGATGTCCTGCTTCGTGCGGTAGCGCTCCTGGTAACCCCAGGCCGACTCGTCGATCTCGGCGGTCATGAACTCGATTGCGTGAACGGCGCCGCCTAGCTCATCGACCTTGGCGATCAGTTCAGCCGAGCGGCTTTCGATCTCGGCCGTCAGCGATTCGACGTAGTAGGAGCCGGCGAACGGATCAACCGTGTCGGCCGCGCCGGATTCGGCGGCGATGATCTGCTGAGTGCGCAGCGCCGTCTTCGCGGCCCGCTCGCTCGGCAGCGCCAGCGCCTCGTCAAAGCCGTTCGTGTGGAGCGACTGCGTGCCGCCGCAGACGGCGGCGAAGCCCTGCAGCGCGACGCGGACGATGTTGTTCTCCGGCTGCTGCGCTGTCAGCGTGACGCCGCCGGTCTGGGTGTGGAAGCGCAGCATCATCGCCTTCGGGTTGGTCGCACCGAACCGCTCCTTCATGATCTGCGCCCACATCGTGCGCGCGGCGCGGAACTTCGCGACCTCCTGGAAGACGTTGTTATGGCCATTGAAGAAGAAGGCCAGGCGCGGCGCAAAATCGTTGACGTCGAGGCCGCGGTCGATCGCCGCCTGCACGTACGCGATTCCGGTCGAAAGCGTGAACGCAACCTCCTGGACTGCAGAGCAGCCCTTCTCGCGGAAGTGGTAGCCGGAGATCGAGATCGTGTTCCACTTCGGAATGTTTTCGGCGCAGTACGAGAAGACGTCGGTCGTGAGTCGCATCGAAGCGTCGGGCGGGTAGATGTAGTTGCCGCGCGCGATGTACTCCTTAAGGATGTCGTTCTGAACCGTTCCGCGGAGCTGGTCGCTCGGTACACCCTGCTCCTCGGCGACTAGGTCGTAGAGCATCAGCAGCACAGAGGCAGGGGCATTGATCGTCATTGAAGTTGAGACCTGATCGAGTGGGATCTGATCGAACGCGGTGCGCATGTCGTCGATCGTGTCGATCGCGACGCCGGTGCGGCCAACCTCCCCTTCGCAGAGCGCGTTGTCGGAATCGAGCCCGAGTTGGGTCGGTAGATCGAAGGCCATCGAGAGGCCGGTTCCGCCACGCGAGAGCAGGTAGCGGTAGCGCTCGTTTGATTCCTTCGCGCTGGCGTAGCCGGCGTACTGGCGCATCGTCCACTGCTGCGAGCGATACATCTGCTCGTGCACGCCTCGCGTGTAAGGGAAGTCGCCGGGCTGGCCGAGCTCAAGCTCGGTGGGAACGTCGGCCTCGCTGTAGAGGGCGTCTATCTCGATTCCCGAATCGGTGAAGCGGCGCGGGTCGTCGGGGCCAACGATCGGCGCGATTGTGAGGCGCTCGTCCTGCTCTGAAGAAGCCATTGGGGAACCGTACCGCCGGATCGAAAAAGAGGTTGTGCCGTACGCTGCGCGCTATGCAGGTTTCGATCCGTCTATTTGCAGGGTTGCGCGAGCGCTTCGGCAGCGATTCGCTGCAGCTTGAGCTGGCCGACGGTGCCAGCGTTGCCGACGCGCTTGCCGCGCTCAGCGGCCAGGTCGACGCCAGCGGCTGCCTGTTGGCGGTCAACCGCGAGTACGCCAACGATGATCTCGTCCTCGCCGCCGGTGATGAGCTCGCGCTGATTCCACCGGTCTCGGGAGGCGGCGCGCAGGCCCACGTCGCTCTGAGCGATTCGCCGCTTTCGCTCGATTCGCTGCTGGAGCGCGTCCGCGACCCGCGCGCAGGAGCTGTTGTCAGCTTCTCGGGAGTCACGCGAGACGTTGACTCTCTCGACTACGAGGTTTACGCCGAGATGGCGCTTGAGCAGATGGCCCGGATTGTTGACGAGGCAATCGAGCGCCACGGGCTTTGCGCCGCCGCGGCCGAGCACCGCGTCGGCACGGTTCCTTTGAGCGAAGCGAGCGTGATCGTCGCCGCCAGCGCGCCGCACCGCGGCGAAGCGTTCGCCGGCGCTCGCGAAATCATCGACGAGCTGAAGGCCTGCGCGCCGATCTGGAAGGTCGAGGTTGAGGGCGACGAGCGACGGCGCGTCGAAGGCGAAGCGCCGAAACGCCCTCAGGACTAAGCCGAAGCGCCGCCGGCCTGCGCTGGCGCGGTCGGGTCTACGCTGCCACCGGCCGACGCGGCCATCTCCCGGGCGAGGTGATCTTCGATCTGCATCGGGCTGTCGATCAGCCGCTCGACGACGGTCAGCAGGTCGGACATCGATGAGACCTCTTCAACCTGCTCCTTGATGAACCACTGAATGAACTGCTCGCCAGCGAAGTCGCTCTCCTGGCGCGCGACCGCGGCCATTGCGTTGATCTGGTCGGTGACCGTCTTCTCCTGTTTGAGCGCGAGGCTTACGGGCGCGGCGATGTCGTCAAAGTTCGTCTGCGGCGCGGCGATCCCGGGAACGATTGGGCCAGCGTCTTGATCGAGCAGATACTGCACCATCATCATTGCGTGGCCACGCTCTTCGAGCGCCTGCTTGTAGAAGAACTGCGCCATGTGCGGCAGCGTCTGCTCGTCATAGAAGACGGCGATCGCTGCGTACTGCTGGTGCGCGGCGTATTCATGGCCGATCTGCTCGTTTACGGCGTTGGCGAAGGCGGTTGAGGTCATCTAGAGAGCCTAGGGCCTCTTGCCCGCACGAAACGGCCCGCCGCAGAGATCTTTAACTCCGTACCCTTGGCCGATGGCTACTTCCCTAGTTACTGGCGGCGCAGGCTTTCTTGGTTCGCACCTTTGCGACGAGCTGTTGCGCCGCGGCGACCGCGTTATCTGCGTTGACAACCTCGAGACGGGCTCGCTGCACAACATCGAGCACATCCGCGCCGACGAGTTCACCTTCGTCAACTGCGATATCACCGAGCCGTACTTCATCGAGGAGCCGATAGATTCGGTCTACCACCTCGCCTCGCCGGCGTCGCCAATCGACTATTTGCGCCTGCCGCTGCAAACTTTGAAGGTTGGCTCGCACGGAACTCATCACACATTGGGTCTTGCGAAGGAGCACCGCGCCCGCTTCCTGCTCGCCTCAACCAGCGAGGTTTACGGAGACCCGCAGGTTCACCCGCAGACTGAGGATTACTGGGGCCACGTCAACCCGATCGGCCCACGCGGCGTCTACGACGAAGCTAAGCGCTACGCCGAGGCATTGACGATGGCCTACCACCGCCAGCAGGGCGTTGACACGGCGATCGTGCGGATCTTCAATACCTACGGGCCGCGGATGCGCGCCCACGACGGCCGCGCTATCCCGACCTTCCTGCGCCAAGGGCTCGCCGACCGCCAGATCACCGTTTACGGTGACGGTTCGCAGACGCGCTCCTTCTGTTTCGTCTCTGACCTGATCCGCGGGCTTATCGCCTTGAGTGAATCGGGTGAGCATCAGCCGGTCAACATCGGCAACCCGGACGAGTTCACGCTGCTGGAGCTAGCGCAGATTGTGATTGAGGTTTCCGGCTCGCGCTCGGAGATTATTCACGAGGCTTTGCCTACCGATGACCCGAAGCAGCGCAAGCCAGATATCACGCGTGCGCAGGAACTACTGCAGTGGGAGCCGAAGATCGGATTGCGTGAAGGACTTGCGCAGACGATTGAAGAATCCGGCGCCGAAGCGCTGCTCGGTATTCCAAGCTGACCTCGAGCGTCACTTTTGTGGCCTTCGCGTGTTGTAGGTACTAGAAGAGCCATGACCGAGAAGCCCCGCCAACCCAATAGTGCGCCGCGCGATCCGTTCGCGCCGCCGCCGGAGTTGGAGGTCGTTGCCGACGGTCACGATTATCGACGCCGCAGCACGCCGCTTTCGTTCCTGCTGACGATGGACACGCTGCGCAGCGTTGCGCGCGTCGCCTCGCTCGCCGTCGTGGATGCCGCTGGGATCTACGTGGCGATCCTCGTCGCGCTGGAGAGCAAGTCGCTGCTCTTCGACGGCGTCAGCTTGAGCGCCAACGCGACTCAGGCTTACAACTACGGCGTCTTCGCCGTGCTGCTGACCTTGCTGCTGTTCGGCCGCGCCGGCCTATACGGAGACCGCGGTTCGCGGCCGGGGCTCGGGGCCGTCGTCTCGGCGCTCTTCTCGGTCGCGCTCGTCGCGCTGATCTACTCGCTGGTCGTCGGTCGCGACTTCTCGAGCTACTACATCTTCTGGGGCACGCTGATCTTTGCCGTCGTGATCGTCGGCTCGCTTCGCGCGCTCTATGACCGCGTTAGTGGACGACTTCTGCGCGCCGCCGGCTACCGCCGCAGCGCGCTGCTGGTGGGAGTCGGAGCGCACGCCGCGGCGGTTGGCGTGGCGCTCTCGTCGAGCCGCGCCAACCCGGTTGAGATCGTTGACATCGTCGGGCCAGCTGAGCTCGATGAGGCCTTTGACGAGCAGTACTTCGATGAGCTTGTGATCGCCGACCCAGGCTTCAGCGAGGAGCGCGTACTTGAGATCGTTGACCGCTGCCATGAGCGTGGTGTTCGCGTCCGGGTTGCTCCGTCGACGAGCGAGCTGCTTGCGCGCCGCGCCGAATTCGTGCCCGGCTCAGCGGTGCCGCTCTTCGAGCTGCGCGCGCCGGTCTTCGATGGCGCCGACTTCGCACTTAAGCGCTTCTTCGACCTTGGCGGAGCAGTGTTCGCCCTGATCGTCCTCAGCCCGCTGCTGCTGCTGATCGCTGTTGCCGTCAAGGTCAGCTCGAGCGGCCCGGTGCTGTTCCGCTCGCGCCGGCCCGGAATCGCCGGCGTACCGTTCGCCTGCCTCAAGTTCCGCACGATGTATGAGGGAGCGGAGCTGCGTCAGTCCGAGCTGGAAGATGAGAACGAGGCCGACGGGCCGCTCTTCAAGATCCGCCACGATCCGCGGATCACGCCGGTCGGTCGCATGCTGCGCCGGTTCTCGCTTGATGAATTGCCGCAGCTTTGGAACGTGCTGCGTGGCGAGATGTCGGTCGTTGGCCCTCGGCCGCTGCCGCAGCGCGACTATGCGCGGCTTGAAGATTGGCACCGCCGCCGCTATCTCGTGCTCCCGGGAATGACCGGTCTCTGGCAGGTATCAGGCCGCTCTGAGCTTGATTTCGATGACCTCGTAAATCTTGACTTCCTTTACATCGAGCGCTGGTCGCTGGCGCTTGACCTCAGCATCATCGTGCAGACGATCCCCGCCGTCCTGCGCCGTCGCGGCGCTTTCTAGGTGGCCGACTGGCACGAAGAGGTTTGGGCCGCGGTTCCGCCCGATGCGCTGCCGGAGCGCTTTGAGCAGCGCCGCGAGCTGCTGCTGGCCGACGTGATTGAAGGCCAGCGCGTGCTTGATCTTGGCTGCGGCGACGGCCGCTTCAGCGCCGCCTTGGTCGGCGCGGGGGT
>CAMCVN010000010.1 GCA_945881845.1 Bifidobacterium breve
TCGTCAACGTAGGCGAAGCCAACCGCGTCGGCGATTCGGCGAAGGTTGCCGTCCGGCTCTTGGATCCCGACAATGTCGGCCCGAGCCGCCTTGATCGCCTCGGCAACCTGCCCAAAGGCGATCTGATCGCCCCCGTACCAAACGTTGAAGCTCATTACGCGCAAAGTTCGCGGCGAATCACTGGCGTTCGCGGAGGCGCCAGAGCTGAGCAAACCAACGATGCTCACGCAGCACAGAACCAAAACCGATCTCCCCCGAGTCCCCATAACTGGCAAAGCTACACCACCGCGCGGGGTGACGGCGTCGGTTGCCGGCGGCGCGGGCGAAGTTGTGATGAATCCGCTTCCACCATTAGTCGCCAACGATGACGCTGTCTTCGTTGCGGTATGACCGGGAGCAGCGGCGTGAGCGGTTGAGCGGCCGCCTACTTACAGGTGAACTTCTTGCCTGTGGCGGTGCATGCGGCGAACTGCTTGCCCGTCGTATCTCGCTGTGAGATTGACCAGCCGCCGGCCTTGGCCGTTGGAGTGAAGATCGCATGGCCGTACTTGATCTTCGTCCAGACGTAGCTCGGAAGCTGATTGATCGGCGGGTACGCCGGATCGATCGGCTGGCCAGCAGGGGTGTTAAGTGGGCCGTAAGCTGGAACGGTGTAGTCGGCCGGATTAGTTGAATCGAAGAGCGTTCCACCGTTACCGAAAACTAGCTGAGCTGGCTGGCCTGGCATCTGGACAACCTGCGCGACGTGAATGTGCGAAGCGAGCATCAGATTGAAGTTCGATGTCAAACCGAGCGCCGCGCCGGTCTGGTCGATCGAGGTCCAGTTGAGCACGCCGGGATCAGACGCAGTAGCAGCTGGGTCTGGCTTATCGATCTGGAGTACGGGGTCAATTCCGAACATCGGCCGATGCGTGATCAGCCAGGACTCCTTGCCGCTCTGCGCGCCAGCGAGCTTGTTCGCCTGCTGGTAAGCGGGCTTCTGTAGCGCCTGCCAGGCTGGCGTGATCTCGCGGTTGGATCCTCCGTTGCTGTCGACCATTATCGCCCGCAGAGTGCGCCCAGCCGCGATCGGGAAATCAACTGAGTAGGTCGGCGCGATGTTGTCTGGTGCACTCGCGCCGGCTGAAGTTGGAGCGCACGAACTTGGCTTCAGCTGGATCTCGAACATCATCATCCAGCCGTTGCCGCCACGGAAGCAGCTCTCGTGGTTGCCGCGTGTGACGAGGATCGGGGCGGCGGCGAAGACCGGCGCCATCGGAATCAGCGCGTCCGCGGCCCAGCCGTAGCCGGTGTCGGCGATCGGCGCAAACTTCTGGCCAGCGGCCGGCGGAATCGCCGGCGGAGGGCTCGAGCCACAGAACGTCAGCATGTCCTTCGGGCAGGCGGCCTCGCGATAGAAGAAGTCACCTGTGAAGAAGACTACGTCTGGCTTCGCAGCAGCAACTGACTGCGCGTTTCTTGCGAGCGGCCAAGCCGACAGGCTGTTGCAGTCTTGTACCTGTTTGGTCGTGACTCGACATCCGGTGTCACCGAAGACAGCGATTTTGTCGAACTTCGATTGAAACTTCGCCGGCACGCCGATCGCCCCCACCCGCGCGTAGGCCAGCCCCGACGGAAGGTTGGCCTCGCAGGCTCGCAGCGAAGCGAACGCCGGCCCGGTGGTCGCGCCGGGCGTGCGGACCGTCATAGCGCTCTCGCTCTTGCGTCCGTTGGCGTAGGTCTTGGTGACCTTTGGGCAGCTCACGCCATTAGGAATGACGGCACGGGCTTGAAGGTGCGAATTCGTGATCGAAGTTGGAACGACGAGCGTGTAGGCGGCAACGATTCCGGCCTTGGGAGAGGTGGCCGCTCCGGCCGGCGTAGCAGCGAGCCCGATGACGAGCGCGGTGGCAAGGATCAGTCTCAGCACGCTCAGAACCTACCAACTCGGGGCTAGCCGAGCGGAGCTCAGATCGAGCTCCCGGCACCACCCTATGCGCCAGTTAAGACCGTGTCGTCGTGGCGGTATGGCGGCGAGCAGCAGCAGAGCAACGTGAGCGGCTCGGCGGCCGTATTCCAGAGTTTGTGCGGAGCGCCGGGCGCGATCACGATGCAGTCACCGGCCTTGACGTCGGACTCGTTCTCGCCGATGCGCAAACGTCCCGACCCTGAGGTCAGGTAGTAGATCTCCTCGGCCTCAATGTGAAAGTGCTCAGTTGTTTCGCCACCGACCTCGAGCGTCGCTTGCGCGAGACTTTGATTGACGGTTGCCAGACTGACGCGGCCGGCGAGCTCGTGAATTGTTGAGCCATCATCGGTGATGAAGCCTTCGGTGGTTTCGAGTCTTGAAATCTCCATGGTTTAGCGAAATATACGGATCCGCGAACCGCACCTACAATGGAGCTATGCGTCAGCAGCTAAGGCCACTCTTCGACAGGGTCGTGATCAAGGAACTGGAGCCGGAACGGTTCCGTCGCTCAGGGCTGCTGGTTGCGCCCGGCGAGAACGAGCCACCACCCCAACACGGAATCGTGCTCGCAATCGGATTAGGGATCGATTGGTGGCAGTCGGCCGGAGTGCGGATGCCGGTCGCACCCGGCGACCACGTCGTCTTTCCCGCGTCGGGCGGCGTTTGGGTTGAAGTTGAGGAGGAGCGGCTACTGGTCTGCCGCGTTGGCGAGCTACTCGGCGTGATCGAAACGGCCGAGGAGCGCGAAGCGAGCGCTGGAGTTCGCGAGCAGAGCGAGGACAGCTAGCGCGCAGCGGCGTTTGCCGCGTACTCGATAAACCAATCCAGCGCCGCGGGATCGGCGAGCGAACCGCGACTAGCAACTTGCTCAGGGTCGGCGCCGCCGAGAATCCGCTTGACCGGCACTTCAAGCAGTTTTCCTGAGATCGTCCGCGGCACCGACGGAACAACGATCACCTCATCGGGCACGTGTCGCGGCGAGCAAGTCGCCCGCAGGTCGCCGCGAATCCGGCCAATCATCTGCTCGTCGAGCTCCGCTCCATCGGCCATGACAACGAAGAGCAGAATCGTGCTCTCAGCGGCCGTCCGATCGGTCGGAAGATCGACTACGAGAGCATCGGCGATCCCAGTTTCGCGCAGTACAGAGCGGTAGATCTCAGACGTACCAATCCGCACGCCACCGCGATTGATCGTCGAGTCGGAGCGACCGTAGATGATCGCCGTGCCGCGCTGAGTGATCTCGATCCAGTCACCGTGACGCCAGAGCCCTGGGTACATCTCGAAGTAGCTCTCACGAAGGCGGCTGCCATCGTCGTCGCCCCAGAAGCTGACCGGCATAGACGGCAGCGGCTCAGTGATGACCAACTCCCCCACCTCGCCGATCAGCGACTCGCCAGCCTGATCGAAGGCTCTCAGGCTGACGCCAAGCGAAGCCGATTGAAGCTCGCCCTCGTAGACCGGGAGCACCGGACAGCCGCCGACGAATGCAGTGCAGACATCGGTTCCGCCGCTGGTTGAGAAGAGCCAAAGGTCGTCACCAAACTGTTCGCTAACCCACCTGAACGCTTCCGGCGGCAGCGGTGATCCCGTCGAGCCGATCGAGCGCAGGTTGGCGAGAGGGCGCTCGGGCGTCCGCGGGACGACTCCTTCACGCATGCAGTTAACGAGGTAGGCCGCGCCAGCGCCGAAGCAGCTCACCTCAGCCTCCTCGGCGAGTTGCCAGAGCGTGTCCGGCTGAGGCCAAGCAGGGCTGCCGTCGTAGAGCACGATCGCTGCGTCGGTCAGTAAGACGCCAGCGAGGAAGTTCCACATCATCCAACCGGTCGTTGTGAACCAGAAGACGCGGTCGCCTTCGCGCGCGTCGAGATGGAGCCACATCTTCTTCAGGTGTTCGAGCAAGATGCCGCCGTGGCCGTGGACTATTGGCTTCGGCATCCCGGTCGTACCAGAGGAGTAGAGAATCCAAAGCGGGTGATCGAAGGGAACGCGAGCAAAGTTCAGCGGCCTGCTCGCCGGACCAAAGGCGTCGCTCCAGCTAGTTCCAGCGCGCAGCTCAGTCAATTCAGGGGCTGGATCGAGATAGCCAAGGACAACCGTCTGCTCGACAGTTGGCAGCGCTGCTTCGATCCGTGCGACCTCGCCGATGCGGTCCAGTTTACGGCCGTTGTAGGAGTAGCCATCAACCGTCAGCAGCAGCTTCGGCCCGATCTGTGAGAAACGGTCGACGACGCTGTCGGCACCGAAGTCGGGTGAACAGCTCGACCAGGTTGCGCCGATGCTGGCGGCGGCGAGGAAGGCCGCGATCGCTTCACTGCAGTTCGGCAGGTAGGCGGCAACGCGATCACCCGGGCCGACGCCGAGTCGCGTCATGCCGGCCGCGATCGCCGCCGTCTGATCGCTGAGCTGCGCCCAAGAGATCTCGCGCAGCGGCCGCAGCTCGCTCTGCTCGACGATCGCCAAGGCAGCGGGATCCTTGCCGCGGAAAACATGCTCGGCGAAGTTCAGTGACGTATGCGGGAACCACTCGGTTCCAGGCATCTTCCGATCGACTAAGACAACGCTGGGGTCGCCATCGGCCTGCACGTCGAAGTAATCCCAGATCGACGCCCAGAACTGTTCGATCTCGGTCGATGACCAAAGCTGCAAAGCGCGGTAGTCGCCAACGTCAAACTCGAGTTCACGCTCGCGGCCGAGCCACTCGATGTACCGAGCGAGATTCGTTGAGGCGATCTGGCCGTCAGAGGGCTGCCACAGAACCTGAGGGTTCTCGGTCACGCCGGCAGCATAGCGTTCAGTAGTCGTCTAGAAGCCGACCGGGTGACGCACTGAGTAGCCGCTGCTGGAGCGCGCTCGGCTGTCCCAGCGCGTGCCGTCGTCCATCCCGGACGTGTCGTAGCGACGGACGCCGCTTGCAGTCTTGATCGTCATGAACATGTGCCCGCCGTTGGCGTAGATCGTGATCCACCGACCGCGGCCGGGGGCGCCCCAGTTCACGAAGCCGCCGGACGGCATTGGTGACTTGAGCAGGCCGGCAGCGTGCAGGACGTAGGAGACCGAACCCGAGCAGTCGTATCCGCTCGCGTTGAAGGACCCGTGGCCGCCGCCATAGATGTACGGCTTGCGGGCAATACGGTGAGCCGCGCTGATCGCACGGGCGATACGGACCGGAGACCCACCGCCGCTGCCTCCACGCTTGCCTCCACGCTTCAGCACAGGCCGGCTGCCGCGGAAGCCAAGTGCGCGCCAGGTCGCTGGACCAACGACGCCGTCAGCGCCGAGCCCGTTGCGTGCTTGGAAACGCTTGACGGCCGCGCTGGTACCGGGGCCGAAGACACCGTCGGCGCCGATGCGCAGGCGGCGCTGGAGGGCCTTCACCGCGCTGCGCTTGCTGCCGCCGGAAGAACCGCCCTTACGCGTCGGGCCGCCCTTGAACAGAGCGCGCCATGTCGCTGGACCAACGATTCCATCGGCCTTGAGGCGATGTTTGCGCTGAAAGCGCTTGACGAACTTCGTTGTCCCTCTGCCGTAGATTCCGTCGACATCGATGTGGAGGGCGCGCTGCAGCTTCTCGACGTTGACACCGCGAGAGCCGGGCTTGACGACGCCGACAGCGCTGGCACTTGCGGGTAGCGCAAGCAGCGCCACGGCAATAAGCGTGAGCAGAAATGTCCGCGTGCGGACGCATCGTTCTAGGACTGGCATCTGAATTAGTCTTCTTTCCGCCTACGAGGTGAGCTGACGGGCTCGCGGCAGGCACTTGGCCCGGCGCTAAGCCGCAAACTGCGGCTATTCGCCCCCGTGATCACGGTGATCACAATGGTTCCCCCGCTTGCCGCCCCTGAGGTACGGCAACTCGGCTAGAGGCCAACGTAGCAGAGCCGATTTTTCGGCCCTGCAGAATTCCCTGCAAAAAACAGGAATGCCTGCAAATCGGCTACTTCTCTCTGCTAGATCCCCTGATATGTGGCGTCATAAACGCGATTTTGGGGCCAACCCCAGCGTCCCCGCCGACTGTGGCGATCTGTCGCCCTGGTTGCACTGCGTCCCGAGCCGGCCCGAGCAAAGACCCTGCGGCCTGCTTCAGCCGATCAAGGTCATCGACCACGAACGTAACGCCCCAGATTCGGGCGCGCGGAGAGTGGGCACCGCTAGCGGGTGCGGGACCAACGAGTTCAAGCAGCAACTCTCCGCTCCAGAAGAAAGTCTGACTGCGCTGCGCGTCAGCGTCGCCGACAACGCGCTCACCCTTAGCGACGAACCCGAACGATTCCAACTGCGACGTTGTATCCACGGGGTCGTCGCTCGCTAGCACGACGTGATCGATCTTGAACGCTCCGTTTGCGTGAGCGATCGACGCCGGTGCCGTCTCCCCGGCGACACCGTGCGGCGATGCGATCGAGGCAATCTCGCTGATCAATACGTCGGCGCTGTCGAAGCCCCAACTCGCTTCGCTCGCGCCAACGCGACAGAGGACCTGCCCGATCCGCATCTGTGAGCTCGAGATCGAGAAGCCGAGTGCCTCCCAGCGAGCGGCCGCGCCGGGTAGATCCAGCCGCGTCAATACAGGCGATTCCGGGTTCGGCACCCAACAACGACAGCACATTGACGCTCGCGATCGCTGCCTGACGGCGCGGCATCACTGCCAGCAGGCAGATACTCTGCCCCCATGGCTCAGAAAGCACGGCAGGTCAAACTCAGTCAGAAGTCGGCTGCGAACGAGATGCAGGCGCTCGAACAGCGCAGCGACGAAGAGCTCGAACGCGAGACTAAATACAAGTCGGCGGCGCTCTCAATCCTCGGCGCCCGCGCCGCAGAGCGCTACGACGCCACCGCAGCGCGCGAATACTTCCGCCGCGCGATCGCCGCATCACGGCCGCAGGAGCGGATGCAAGTGCGACGCATGGCCGACGCTTCGCTGGCGCTCGCCGAGCGCCGACCTGATGACCTCAAAGCCGCCGTTGAACGGCTCGGGCAAGAAGCCCCATCGAACCGCCAGCTACTGCTGCTCCGTCTTACCGGCGTCCTCTCCCCTCCCCCCGGCTCGAGCGTCTGGCGGAAGATCCGCGGCATCGTGATTGGGCTCCTGCTCGTCGTCGGCTTGCTGGCAATCGGCTTCGGCGTTGTGATGCTGATCTCACTGCCGTTCGGTGGCGTCGCCGTTGGCCCCGCAATCGTTGGCGGTGCAATTCTCGTCGCTGTTGTCCTCGGCATCCTCGTCCTCGTCGGGCGCAGGCGCCAAGGCAAGGCGCGCGCCGCTGCAGCAGCCAACCGCGGCTAGGCGCCGCCCGCTGCTGTGTGCGGCCGCTACACGCTCGCCCCGGGCAACCTGGCGCTCTTTGCCGAGCGTTTCGCCGTCGCTGCACCGCCCGGCGAAGCAGCCGGCTACAACGTGCCGCCGGGCCGGGCCGTCGCGACGATCGTTCAGCGCGCCGACTCGGTCCCAAGCTGCGAAATGTTTCATTGGGGACTGATTCCAGCCTGGGCGCAGTCGAGCGAACGCCAGTACAAGATGATCAACGCACGGGTTGAGACGGTCACTGAGAAGCGGGCCTACAGCGGCCTCTTGGAGCGACACCGCTGCCTGATCCCAGCCGATGGCTTCTTCGAGTGGCAGCCGCAGGCGGAAGGGCCAAAGCAACCATGGTGGTTTCATCTTGCGGGCGCGCAGCTGTTCGCCTTCGCCGGACTTTGGACGAGCTGGCAGCCGCAACCTGATGTTGAGGCCGTTGACAGTTGCACAATCTTGACCACCGCCGCCAACGCGGTCGTCTCGCCGGTTCACGGCCGAATGCCGCTGATTATCAGCCGCGAAGATGAGGCGGCCTGGCTTGACCCGACGGTTCCCGCGACTGAGGCGATGGCACTATTGGCCCGCAGCGCGAACGATCAGCTGCTTCGCCAGGCCGTCAGTCGTGGAGTCAACAACACTCGCAACCAGGGGCCAGAATGCATCGAAGCGGTCGATCCAGCGGGGCCGGATCCGGCGACAGGAGCACTGTTCTAGTGGCCCAGCCGAGCGCGGAGCTCCAATTCGCCCCCCGCAGCCGTCAAGATAGAACGCAGTGACCTCAATCCTGCTGATTGCTAACCCCGCCGCTGGCGGCGGCCGCGTGCCAAACCTGCTGCCTTCGGTGCGCCGCAAGCTCGACGCGCTCGGCATCCAGCACCGCACGGGGCTGACCTCGAGCCTTGACGACGCGGTCAGATTGACCAATGAAGCCTTGGACCAGGGCGAAATTCCAGTCGCGTTCTCGGGAGACGGAGTGGCGGGCGTCGTGGCGCGAACTGCCTCTTACAGGCCAGAGAGCGTCTTCGGCGTCCTCCCCGGCGGCACCGGTAATGATTTCTGTGGCCATGTCGGAATACCTGACGACCCGATCGAGGCTTGCGAGGTACTGGCAAGCGGTGTGCCAACGACGATCGACCTTGGCGAAGCAAACGGCGTCCGCTTCCTTGGGATTGCCAGCTTCGGTTACGACTCACTCGCAAACGAGTCGGCCAACGCGGCGCCTCGTTGGCTCGGCAGCGGCGTCTACATCTGGGGTGCAATCTCGGCTGTGATCCGTTGGAAGCCGGCTCACTTCACCGTCACCGCCGACGGCGCCGAGAAGAGTTTCGACGGCTGGTCGGTGCTCTGCGCTAACACCAGCCGCTACGGCGGCGGGATGCTGATCGCGCCAAATGCATCTATTGAAGACCACCAGTTCGACCTGATCTGCACGCTCGACAGCAGCCGCTTGCGCTTCATCCGGATGTTCCCGAAGGTCTTCAAGGGGACGCACATCGACGACAACAACCTCGACGTCAGCCACGCGCGCGAGGTGGTCGTTAGCGCCGACCGCCCGTTCACGATCTACGCCGACGGTGATCCCTTGACCGAGCTGCCAGCCGAGATCCGAATCATCCCGTCGGCAGTCAAGGTTTTGCTGCCGGCGTGAGCAGGCTGCGCCTAGCGGCCGCCAGCGCGCTGGCCAGAGTGGCCGGGTTCTTACTCCGCATTACTGGCAGCGGCGGGACTAGCGCGCCGGGCAAGATCCTGCTCGCGCTGGCCCCACGCGCGATCGAGCAGCGCAGTGCTCGGCTGGAGCGCGGCTGCGCCGTGATTTCGGCCACCAACGGCAAGACGACAACAAGCGCAATTGTCGCGGAAATCATGCGCGCCGACGGCGCAACGCTCGTACACAATCGCGCCGGAGCGAACATGGCTGGCGGAATCGCGGCCACGCTCAACGATCAGCGCGGCGACTTCGGACTATTTGAAATCGACGAATTCTGGCTGCCAGGTCTCGTCGAACAGCTAAGCCCTCGCTCGGTACTGCTAGCGAACCTCTTCCGCGACCAGTTGGACCGTTACGGCGAGCTCGATCAGATTGTCGAGCGCTGGCGTGAGGTGGCGCGTTCCGACGCTGCCGGCCGGATCGTCCTCAACGCCGACGACCCGCTGATCGCTGGGCTTGGCGACGAGGCAAACGACCCGATCTACTTCGGTATTGAAGACACCGCCGTCGGCAGCACTAGCGCGCAGCATGCGTCGGAGCAGGCCTGCTGCCCGGTTTGCGGCGAGCAGTTCAGCTACAGCCGCTATTTCGTCGGTCACTTAGGCCACTACGCATGTCGACACGGCCACGTTGCGCGGCCAACACCGACTGTCAGCGCCAGCGAGATCCATCTCAGTGGATTGGGTGGTTCGAGCTTCACGCTCACAATCGAGAACGACAGCTTCGCGGCCGAGCTCGCGATGCCTGGCCTCTACAACGTCTACAACGCCGTTGCCGCCGCAGCTCTCGCCAACTCCCTCGGCGTCGCAAACGAAGCGATCATCGAGGGCATCACAGCGGCCAGCCCGGCCTTTGGGCGTGCCGAATCGCTTCAGGTGGCCGGCCGCGACTGTTCGATCATGTTGATCAAGAACCCGGCCGGCGCGAACGAGGTACTGCGCACGCTCGCGAGCGACCGGCAGAGCCACGACTTACTGCTTGTCCTCAACGACCGAATCGCCGACGGTCGCGACATCAGCTGGATCTGGGACGCCGACTTCGAACAGCTTGCCTCGTCGGGCGGGGCGATTATCTGTTCTGGCAACCGCGGCACGGAGCTGGCGCTGCGGTTGAAGTACGCCGGTGTCGAGGGCCAGCGCGTCGTCGTGACCCCAAACCTTGGCGAGGCGCTGACAGCAGCGCTCGCTGGAGGCGGCGAGCGCCTCGTGATCCTGCCAACCTACACGGCGATGCTCGAGGTGCGCGAACTGCTCGTCTCGCGTGGCGCTGCCGCGGGGTCATTCGCGTGATCTCCGAGGCGGCGATCTGGCACGACCTCGAGTGCGGCTCATACGAAGCCGACCTCGACTGCTGGCGGACGCTTGCGAGCGATCATCGCGGGCCGATCCTCGACGTCGGCGCGGGGACCGGACGGATCTCGCTGATGCTCGCGGCGCTGGGCTATGAGGTGACGGCGCTTGATCTTGATCGCTCGCTGTTGGCCGCGCTGAGCGAACGGCCTAACGGTGCCACCGTCGAGACCGCCTGCGCGGACGCGCGCGACTTCGACCTTCAGCGCAACTTCGCTCTTATCATCGTGCCGATGTTGACGGTGCAGCTCTTTGGCGGCAGCGAGGGACGGGCGCAGTTCCTAGCCGCCGCCGCAGGCCATCTGCTCGCTGGCGGCTGCCTGGCGCTTGCGATCGCCGACCTGCTCGACGACGAGGAGGGCGCGGCAGGCGGTGCAGTGCCGGAGGCCGACGTCTGCACGGTCGGCGAGACCAGCTACTCGACGCGTGCGGTCGCCCTAAACCAGCGCGAGGGTCAGATTGGCATCGAGCGCCGCCGCGAGGTTGCGGCGGCTGACGGCTCGGTCGATGTTCAGTCAGCGACCGACTGGATCGACGCACTCTCGCCTGAACAGCTAGAAGCCGAAGGCGTAGCCGCAGGACTGAAGGTCGAGCCGCGACGGATGATCCCAGCAACCGATGAGTACATCGGATCGGCGGTGGTCTGTCTTGGCCGCTGAAGCCGCGCTGAGAATCGCCGCGCTCTACCCAGAGCAGATGAACATCTACGCCGACCGCGGCAACATCGCCGTGCTCAGCCGCCGCTGCCAGTGGCGCTCGCTCGATGTCAGCGTCACATCGATTGGGCTCGGCGAACCACTCGACGGGAGCCGCTTCAACTTGATCTACCTCGGCGGCGGCCAAGACGATGATCAACGCCGCTGCGCCGCCGACCTGATTGAAACCAAGCGCGACGGCCTGCTGGCAGCGGCCGCTAACGGCGCGGTCCTGCTCGGCGTCTGCGGCGGCTACCAGCTGCTCGGCCACTGGTATGAGCTCGGTGAGGAACGAATCGACGGGGTCGGCCTACTCGACGTCGAGACGACTCGCAGCGACGGGCCGCGACTAATCGGCAACGTTGCGATTGAGACCTCACTGCCAGGCGGGCCGGCTGGCGCGACGCTCGCGGGCTTCGAAAACCACGGCGGCCGCACACGGCTGTTAGCTGGAGCTGAGCCGTTTGGGCGCGTGATCCGCGGCCACGGAAACGACGGTCGCTCAGGCGATGAGGGCTGTCGAAGCGGCAACGTAATCGGTACCTACCTCCACGGCCCACTACTGCCTGCCAATTCCTGGTTCGCAGATTGGCTAATTACGACCGCGCTTGGCGCAGCGACGCCGCTCGTGCCGCTCGATGACGATCTAGAGCTTGAAGCTCACAGGGCAGCCTGCCGCGCGGCTGGCCTCAGCGGCTAGCGGCCACTAGAGCCGAAGCCTTTTTCGCCGCGGGAACTCTCCCCCAGTGAATCGACTTCGAGCGGCGCCAACTCGGCGACGCTAATCACGACAAGCTGCGCGATCCGCTCGCCGGCGTTCAAGCTAACCGCGGCGGACGAGTCTGTGTTGAGCAGCAGGACTTGGAGTTCACCGCGGTAGCCCTCATCGATCAGCCCCGGGGCGTTGACGATCGAAACCCCGTGTTTGGCGGCAAGCCCAGAGCGAGGGACGATCAGTCCTGCGTGACCGGCCGGCAGCTCGATTGCGATCCCGGTAGCTACACGGGCGCGCTCACCGGCAGCGAGCTCGACAGCTTCGAGGCAGCAGAGGTCGAGGCCCGCGTCGCCGGCGTGAGCGCGCGAGGGCACGACAGCGCGCGGGTCGAGCCGCTGAAACCTAAGTTCGGTCATGGCCCACCGTTGACCGGCGCGACCGCGAAGCGGGCGAACCGTTCGGCAGCCTCAGCTGACAGCATCGCGTGGACGCGGACGCCTTCTGGTGTCTCGTCGCGCTCTATCTGCGACGCCAGCGTGTGCAGTTCGGCGAGCTCTGCGCCGGCCGAAAACGGGAGCAGCAGGTCAACGCTCTCCATCTCAGAGAGAAAGACCGCCTCTATCCGGGCGCACAGCTCGTCGACGCCGATCCGCTCAAGCGCCGAGATCAAGACCGCACCAGGATGGAGCACTCGGAGCTGCGCGATCCGTTCATCATCGGCCTGGTCGATCTTGTTGCAGACCAGTAGCCGCGGCTGGTCGGCTGCGCCGATCTCTTCGAGCGTCATCTCGACGGTCGAGAGCATCTCCGCCATCAGAGGCTCCGGCACCGACGCATCGACAACGTGGACGATCAGGTCGGCCCTTCGCGTCTCTTCCAGCGTCGCCCCGAACGCTTTGACGAGCTGGTGTGGCAGCTTGCGAATGAAGCCGACGGTGTCGGTTGCCAAGACCGTTCGCCCGCCGAGCTCCATCACTCGCGTCGTCGGATCGAGAGTGTGAAAGAGGCGGTCGCGGATCTCAACGTCCGCTCCAGTTAGCGCCGCCATCAGCGTTGACTTGCCGGCGTTTGTGTACCCCGCGAGCGCAAACATTGGCAGCTGCGTGCGCTCGCGCTCAGCGCGCATCGTCTGGCGCGCGTCACCAACCGCCTTCAGCCGCCGCCGCAGCGCCGAGATTCGGTCACGCGCCAGCCGCCGGTCGGTTTCGATCTGACTCTCACCAGGGCCGCGCGTACCGATGCCGCCGCCGAGCCGTTCGAGGTGCGTCCAGAGCCCGCGCATTCGCGCGAGGTTGTATTCGAGCTGGGCGAGCTCGACCTGAAGCTTCCCGTCGGCCGTATGCGCGTGACCGGCGAAGATGTCGAGAATCACCGCGGTGCGATCAACAACCGGGATCGAGAGCGCGGCCTCGAGGTTCCTCTCCTGGCGTGGCGTTAGCTCGTCATCACAGACGATCACGTTGGCGTCGGCAGCCTTTGCGAGCTCCGCCACCTCTTCAAGCTTCCCGGACCCGAGATAGGTATTCGGATGGACGGTTTCACGGCGCTGCGTGACCTCGCCGACAACCGCAACACCGGCCGTCTCAAGTAGCTCATAGAGCTCCGAAAGGTCCGGTTCTTCCTGAGAAGCCGCGATGCAGAAGGCGCGCTGTTTCGCCCTCCCCTCGCGTTCCCCGGCGGCGGCGTGTGGGGTCGAGCTCCGACCGTGGCGATTGCGCTCCTGCACGAAAGACGGAGTGTAGAGCGCGGGCCGGGCCGCGAAGAGAATCGGCAGATGGCGCGACGAGACCAACATTCAGCTCGCCGGCGCGCTAGCGTCGAAGCGGTGAGCGACGAACTTGCTGCGCGAATTGGCGCCCGAACACTCGAACTGATCAACATCGCCTCGCCTTCGCGCGCGGAAGGCGAGATCGCGGCCCACATCATCTCGCTGCTACAAGGCGGCGGCGTTGAGGTGAGCGACCTCGGTGACGGTTGCCTGATCGCCGGCTCTCGCAGTCGCCGTCAGCGGCCATTCGTGCTGCTTGGCGGCCATCTCGACACCGTTCCGGCACAGGGCAACATCCCTGGCTCGATCGACAGCGACTCGGTTCACGGGCTTGGCGCTTCTGACATGAAAGGCTCGCTGGCCGTAATGATCGAGCTGGCACTCGCCGGCGTTGGGCTCAGCGATGACGACCGGGCAGTTGACTTTGGCTTCCTTTTCTTCAGCCGCGAAGAGCTGCCGGCTAGCGAAAGTTCGCTTACCCCTCTGCTAGCGCGCGACCCCGCGCTCGGCGAGGCGGATCTCGCCGTGATGATGGAGCCGACCGCGAACGCGATCCAAGCCGGCTGCCTCGGCAATTGCGGCGCAACCTGGAGCTTCAGTGGCCGCAGCGGCCATTCGGCGCGCCCGTGGCTGGCAGATAACGCGATCGAACGCCTCGGCGAGGGGATCACCGCGATTGCCGCGCTAGAACCGGTAGAGCACGAATTTGATGGGCTGGTCTTCCGCGAAGTGGTTTCGGTCACACAGGTCGGCGGCGGAATCGCGCGTAACGTGATTCCAGCCGAGGCAACCGCCCACCTCAACTATCGGTTTCCACCAGGGATCACGCTTGCCGACGCCGAGGCGCGACTGCGCTCAATCTGCGAGCCGTTTGGCACGATCGAGATTGAGAGCAGCTCACCGTCCGGCGCTGTCCGGCTCGACGGCGCGCTGGCCGCGCGGCTGATCGAACTCGTTGACGCGCCGGTCGAACCGAAGCAGGCTTGGACGCCTGTAGCTGAGTTTGAAGGCGCCGGGATTGATGCCGTCAACTTCGGCCCGGGCGCACCGTCGGCCGCACATGCGGTCGACGAAAGCGTCGCCGTCGACGCGCTCTCCTACTCGTACCGAACGCTTCAGCGGCTGGCCAACGAGGCGAGCTAATGGAGATCCACCCGTTAGTTGAAGAGCTCGGCGCATACCCCTACAACGAGCTTGCAGACGCGCGCGCAGAGCGGGAGGCGAAAGGGCTCTCAGTGATCGACTTTGGGATTGGCGTTCCGCGCGAGCCGACGCCCCTCTTCATCCGCGAAGCGCTCACAACCGCAGTACTGGAAGAGGAATACTCGCGCTATCCGCTCGCCGCCGGTATGGCCGAGCTGCGCGAAGCGATCGCGGCATGGGTTCAGCGACGCTACGGCGCCAAGCTCGACCCGTCGATTGAGGTGCTTCCGACTCTCGGCAGCAAGGAGGCGATCTATCACCTTGCTGGACTCTTGCTGTGGGCTGGAGGCGGCCGTGACCTAGTCGCAGTGACGACGCCTGGCTACCCGGTCGCCGGCCGCAGTACGAGACTGGCCGGCGGACAGCTGCTCGAGCTGCCGCTCGACGCTCAGTCCGATTGGCTCCCAAATATCGACGCAATCCCCGACGAGGCATGGCGGCGACTGGCCGTGATCTGGATCAACTCGCCGAACAACCCAACCGGCGCTGCGGCGCCACTGGCCTTCTACGAGCAGCTCGCGGAGCGCTGCCGTCGCCACGGCGTAGTGCTCGCCTCAGACGAGGCGTACAGCGAAATCTACCTTGGCGACGACAAGCCAGCCTCGGTTCTCGAACTTGCAGACCCGACTCACATCCTCGCCTTCAATTCGCTGTCGAAGCGGTCGGCGATGGCCGGCTATCGCTCCGGCTCCGTCTGCGGTGATCCACTGCTGATCGCGGCGATGAAGGCGGTTCGCCCGTCGCTGGGAGTGACGCCTCAGAACTTCGTCCAGCGCGCATCTATCGCAGCCTGGGGAGACGAAGAGCACGTTGCGCAGATGCGCGAGCGCTATGAGCTGAGGCGCGAGATCATGAGCGCCCCACTCGAAGCTGCCGGATTGACACCGGTCGGAGGGCCAGCATCGTTCTTTCTCTGGTGCGAGGTTGGCGGAGATCGAGACGACCAGGCGGCCGCTCGTCGCCTGCTCGATGCCGGCGTCCTCGTGGCGCCTGGACGGATCTTCGGAGCAGGCGGCGAGGGCTACGTGCGGGTCGCTCTTGTACAGCCAACCGATCAGTGCGAAACGGCGGCGGCGGCGTTAGTCGCGCTAGGGCAGTAGATTCGACCCGTGGCTGAACTGATTCAAGAGGGCGCCTGGGCCGTCGGCCTCGCTTCTATCGCCGAACCAAGCGGCAGCGTACTCGAGGTCTTCTACCCATCCCCCGCTCTCGGCCTTGCCGACGCTCCGACCGACCTGATCCGCGCAGCTGGCCACGATGGCAGCTCGGGAACGGTCGAAATCCACGGCCATCACGCCGCCGAACTGGGAGCGCCCGAATTGGGTGACGCGGTCGGCACCGACGACCTACGCGCCGTTCGCAGTGTCTGTGTGCTGACCGTGATCGCGGACTGCAGCATGCCTCCGGCCGACGCCTACGACGCTTACCTGCGTCTCCACCTCAGCTCGCACTGCCTGGCCGCGCCGGGGACGATCAACTTCGATGGCATCTTTTCGGCCCTCACGAACGTCGTCTGGACCGACGCCGGACCCTGCTCAGTCGAACGCTTCGGCGCGACCAAGATGCGCTTCATGGCGGCCGCACGCACGCTGCAAGTGCGCTCCGTCGATAAGTTTCCGCGGATGACCGATTACGTCGTCCCGGAAGGGGTGCGCATTGGTGACGCAGATCGCGTCCGTCTCGGTGCCCACCTAGCGCCCGGGACAACCGTGATGCACGAGGGCTTCGTGAACTTCAACGCTGGAACGCTCGGCGAATCGATGGTCGAAGGCCGAATCAGCGCGGGGGTCTGCGTTGGCTCCGGCTCGGACATCGGCGGCGGCGCATCACTGATGGGGACACTCTCCGGCGGCGGTAGCGAACAGATCTCGGTCGGTGAAGGCTGCCTGATCGGTGCCAATGCGGGAATCGGAATCTCGCTCGGCGACAACTGCATCGTTGAAGCCGGCCTCTACATCACAGCCGGCACGGTCGTCACGATGGCCGACGGCGCACAGGCGAAAGCACGCGAGCTGAGCGGGCGGTCTGGGCTGCTCTTCCGTCGCAACAGCACGAGCGGCGCGGTCGAAGCTTTGCTCCGCGAGGGCGACTGGGGCGAGCTCAACCCCGACCTACACGCGAACTGACGCTCAGGCCGCGCTGACGCGTTCAAGTAGCTCGTCGCTAAGCCGCAGCCGCTCGACGCAGTTGGCCGTGCCGCTGAGCTCGACGGCCATCCGCTCGCCGAGCGCGACTAGAAGCTCGCCGCCATCCAGAACGACGGTTACTGGACTGCTGCCGCCAGCAAGCACACTCGCGACAGCTGCGCCACTCGCGCCGGTGCCGCTGGAGGCGGTCTCCCCCACACCGCGCTCAAAGATCCGCGCTCTGATCCTCCCATCACCCAGCGGCGTCCACCAACTGACGTTGGTTCGCCCCGGAAAGCGCGCGTCGTTCTCAACCAATGGTCCGATCTTCTCCAGCTCGAGAGCATCGAGCAGCATCGATGAAGCAACCTCAAACACACACTGTGGGTTGCCGACCGAAACGAACTGGAAGGGAACGCCTACTCCGCCGATCTCGATCTCGGAGCGCCCATCCTCAGGGCCACCAGGGAATTGGCTGCTTGCGGTCGTCGCGCGACCGATCGAGACGGTCGCGCTGTCGGGGCCCGTCAGTTCGGCCGTGATGACGCCCGCCGGCGTCTTGATTGCCAACGCAGTTGAGTCGCTCCATCCACTTGCACGCAGATAGAGGAAAGCTTGCCGCGAGCCGTTGCCGGAAAGCTCGGCCTGCGAGCCGTCAGCGTTCCAAATAGTTAGGTCGGCGCTAACTGCGTCGTCGTCGCCGTGGCTGAGCTCTAGGACGCCGTCGGCGCCGAGCCCAGCTCGCTCGTCGCAGAGCAGTCGAACCTTCTTGGGGTTGAGTTCAAAGCGGAGCCGTTCGCGCTCGACGATCAGATACTCATTGCCCAGCGCCTGCCACCGCTCAAGTTCCATCAGCGCCAGAGTACGCTGCCGGGCCACCGAGCGCGGCAAGAATTTCATCTGCGGCCTCGCCGCCGTCGCGGCGATCGAGGTCGAATAGCTCGGCCGAGTCGAGCTTCTTAAGCCACGTCAGCTGCCGTTTTGCATACCGGCGCGTGGCCTGCTTCATCGCATCGAGGTCGCCGTTCTGCAATTCGCGGAAGCCAAGCGCCATCTGTGCCGTGCGCGATGCGCCGGCGCTGAGTGCGTTCGCGACCTCTGCCGCACCGCCGGCCGCAGCGATCTCGTCAACGCGCGAGTTGATCCGCTGGTAGAGCTGCTCGCGGCTGCGGACTAGTCCAATCAGCCGCGTCGGGTGACGCATCTGCGAGGTCCAAATGCCGCCCTGCTGGTCATCGACGGACTGCCCCTCTTCGATCAGCGCCAACGCGCGGATCAGCCTACGGTGGTCTGCGACGTTAATCCGCGCCGCCGCCGGCTGTGAATGGTCCGCGAGCTGCTGATGGAGCACTTCGGCCCCCTCGCGTTGCAGCCTCAGTTGGAGCGCAGCTTCCGTGGCATCCGCTACCGGAGGCCGTAGTGGCATCTCGGTCAGAGCTGCCTGAAGGTAGAGCCCCGTCCCGCCTACAACGATCGGCTGCTCGCCGCGCGCCAGCGCAGCGTCGATCTCAGCGTGGGCCAATTCGCTGTATTGGGCGACGCTGAACTCTTCGTCTATCGGAACGCAGCCGAGCAGCCGATGATCGGCGCGAGCGCGCTGCTCGGAACTCGCCGCTCCACTAATTAGTTCTAGGCCTTGATAGAGCTGCATCGAATCGGCGGCGATCAGGACGCTCCCACGGCCGGCGCCCGCGAGCCGCTCTGATAGCGCGACGGCGAGCTCACTCTTGCCGACCGACGTCGGCCCAAAAAGCGCAACAACTTGTAGCCCTTGAGCGTCGGGGTCTGAAGATCTGCCGTTCACAGCCGCAACGGTACCTGCGCGTGCGACAATGCCGCTGTGCAGATCCAAGGAAAGACAGTTCTACTAACCGGCGCGACCGGAGGGATCGGCGAAGCGATCGCCCACGAGCTCAGCGCCGCCGGGGCAAAGCTGATTGTCAGCGGACGCCGAGCCGACGTGCTTGCACGGATCGCCGCTGATACAGGGGCGACGGTCGCAGTGGCCGATCTCGCCGACCGCGAACAGCTCGAAGCACTCGTCGCGGCTCACTCCAACGTCGACATCCTCGTCGCGAACGCAGCCCTACCGGCATCCGGTGAACTATCCGACTTCTCGCTCGATCAGATCGACCGCGCGCTCGACGTGAACCTTCGCGCGCCAGTGATCATGTCGCGGCTGCTGGCCGATCAGATGGTTTCCCGCGGTAGCGGTCAGATTGTCTTGATCGCCTCGCTCGCTGGGAAGGTCGCGACGGCCGGCAGCAGCCTCTATTCGGCGACAAAGTTTGGCCTTCGTGGTTTTGGCGCCGGCCTGCGCGCCGACCTTGTTGGCAGCGGCGTCGGCGTCAGCGTGGTCTTCCCCGGCTTTGTCCGTGACGCCGGGATGTTCCACGAAAGCGAGGTTGAACTTCCGGGCTATGTCGGTACCAGCTCTCCGCAGGACGTCGCCGACGCCGTCCGTTCAGCGGTCGAGAACGACCGCGGCGAGATTGATGTCGCGCCGCTCAGCGTACGTGCCGCCACGAAAGTCTCGGAGCTTGCGCCGGGAGTGATGAGCGCCGTCGTCCGCCGGCTCGGCAGCGCCAAATTCACTGCCGAGATGGCCGACAGCCAAGCTGACAAGCGCTAACGCAGCGCGCTGGCGACCAACGTCGCCTGCCCGCTCAGCGAAGTGCTCGTGGCGCTCTCGATCTCAACCTCTACAAGTTCGCCGGCAACGGCGACGCCGGAGAAGTTGACCGCCTTGTTGTGGCGGCTGCGTCCACGCAGCCGCTCCGGGTCGGTCCGTGATTGGCCCTCGACTAGGACTTCGACCGGGCGGCCGACGAACCGCTGCGCGCGGGCGGTCGCGACTCGTTGGACAAGCTCGATCAGGCGGCCAATCCGTTCGCTTGCTTCTTCGGCCGAAACTAGGCCGTCGGTCAATAGTGCCGCCTCGGTCCCGCGGCGTGGCGAGTAGATGAAGGTGTAGGCGGCGTCGAATTGAGCGTCTTCGACTAGCGCGAGTGTCTGCTGGAAGTCAGCCTCAGTTTCGCCGGGGAAGCCGACAATGATGTCGGTCGTAAGGCTGACGTCGGGGATCGCACCCCGAATCATCGCGACTCGACTTAGGTAGCGATCGCGGTCATAGGTGCGGCGCATCGCCTTCAAGATCTTTGACGAACCCGACTGCAGCGGAAGGTGGATGTGCTCGCAGACCGAGTCGAGCTCAACGTGCGCATCGATAACGTCGGCCCGCATATCCTGCGGGTGCGGGCTCGTGTAGCGGAGCCGATCGACTCCATCTACGGCGTCGATCGCTGCGAGTAGTTCGCTGAAACTGCGCCGCTCAGGGCGCAGATCACGGCCGTACGAATTGACGTTCTGGCCGAGCAACGTAATCTCACGGGCGCCGCGAGCTACGAGCGACTCCGCTTCGGCCACTAGGTCCGCGAATGGCCTGCTCAGCTCCAGCCCTCTCGTCGATGGAACGATGCAATACGAGCACTTCTGGTTGCAGCCAACGCTGATCTGCATCCAGGCCGAGGCGCTCTGCTTGGAGCGCATTGGTAGTTCGCCGGTGAAGCCGCCGAACTCGAAGTAGCCTTGCGCTCTAACCGAATCTGAAAGCAAGAACTGGCCTAGTTGGTCTACCTGCCCCGGCCCAAACGCGACGTCTACGAACGGATAGCGCTCGAAGACCTCGTCCTTGAGCGACTGCGCCCAACAGCCGCCAACTGCGACGACGACGCCCGGGCGGGCGGCCTTGAACCGCTTTGCGTTGCCGAGCTGCGTCTCCAAGCGCCGGTCGGCACTCTCACGGATCGAGCAGGTATTGAGCACAATCAAGTCGGCTTCGCTGGCGGAGTCAGCTTGCGCGTAGCCGAGCGACTCCAGCAGCCCGTCGATCCGCTCTGAATCGTGCTGATTCATTTGACAGCCGAAGGTTGTGACGTGGAAAGTTGAAGCGGCCATCAGCGACGCAGGCTAGCGCGAGCCGCGACTAGCCGCGTTCGAAGGCACGAACTGCGTCGTATGCGATCTCGAGGCTGTAGCCGCGCCGCGCCAGCATTCCTAGCGCGCGTTCGCGTTCGCGCTCGTCGCTCGGTCTCACACTGACCCGCTGGTCGAGCACGCGAATCGCGTCTTCGACTTGATCCGCATGACCGCGCGAGCCGACTACCGAGTCAATGATCTCTGTCGAGACCCCGGCCTCGCGCAAATTGGTGATGATCCGTTCGTTTCCCCAGCCGTCGATCGCACGACGGTCTTCAGCGTAGAGCGCGGCGAAGCGCTGATCGCTGAGGTAGCCATCGGCAACCATCTGCGCGACTACTTCGCCGATTATCGGCTGCGCTATTCCGTCACGCTCTAGCCGCGCAGACACCTGCGCGACTGTGCGCTCGCGCTTGGCAATGAACTTGAAGGCACGCTCTAACGCGTCCTGAACCCTTTGACCGTGATCGAGTGGCGCGCTTGCCAACTGCTTATGCGGCTTCAGCCGTTGGCTCGTCGCCGGCAGCAGCCGTTGACTCTTCGGCGAGTACCGGAACCTCGGCATCGGCGTCACGGTCAATCGGGACGACAAGGTCCTTGTCGACGCCGACGATTGCGTAGATCTTCTCTTCGATCTCTTTCGCCATCTTCGGGTTCTCGTCGAGGTAGGCCTTGGCGTTGTTGCGCCCCTGACCGAGCCGTTCTTCGCCATAGGAGAAGAAGGAACCGGACTTCGTCACGATCTCGTGCTCGATACCGAGATCGAGAATGCAACCCGACGTCGAGATGCCCTTGCCGAACTCGATGTCAAACTCGGCTTGACGGAATGGCGCCGCGACCTTGTTCTTAACGACCTTGACGCGGACGCGGTTACCGACCGCTTCGGTCCCGTCCTTAAGCGTCTCGATCCGGCGAATGTCAAGCCGCTGCGACGAGTAGAACTTCAGCGCGCGGCCACCTGGCTGCGTCTCCGGCGAGCCGAACATCACGCCAATCTTCTCGCGGATCTGATTCGTGAAGAGGCACATCGTCTGTGCGCGGTTGAGATTGCCGGCTAGCTTACGCATCGCTTGGCTCATCATTCGCGCCTGCAGGCCGACCGTCTGGTCGCCCATCTGCCCTTCTAGCTCAGAGCGTGGCGTCAATGCGGCGACGGAGTCGATTGCGACGAGATCTACAGCGCCAGAACGGACCAGCATGTCGGCGATCTCCAGCGCCTGCTCACCGTAGTCGGGCTGCGAGACCAGCAGCTCGTCGATGTCGACGCCGATCTGACGGGCGTAGAGCGGATCCATTGAGTGCTCAGCGTCGATGAAGGCGCAGACGCCCCCGAGCTTTTGTGCCTCAGCGATCACGTGGTAGACGAGAGTGGTCTTACCGGAAGATTCCGGCCCAAAGAGCTCGACGATGCGGCCGCGCGGCATCCCGCCGATTCCAAGAGCGAGATCGAGAGAGAGCGCACCGGTAGGAATCGCGTCAACCTTGACCTGTGCTCCTTCGTCGCCCATGCGCATGACGGACCCTTGTCCGAACTGCTTTTCGATCTGCGAAAGAGCACCTTTCAGTGCGTCATCGCGGGCTTTTGCTGCCTTATCTGTTGCTGGAGTTGGCATCGTCGGTACGACCTCTCTATCGGGCGAGAACTTATGTTCGGTCCTCGTGCGGACGGAAAAGCGAAGCTACCGGCGCAAATCGAACGTCGCTAGGCCGAAATTGATGCCAAATAGGCCATATAGGCCGTAATTACGAGCTCTGTTCGCGAAGCAACTGGGCTGCCAGATGCATGATCACGGTCGTCGTACGGTCACGAATTAGCTGCCGCGAGCCTGGCAACTGCAGCTTACGCACCGCACTCTCGCCGCTGCTGAGCGAGACAGCGCACCAGACGAGGCCGACTGGCTTCTCCTCGGTGCCTCCGCCCGGGCCAGCGATACCGGTGACGCCGACCCCTACATCTGCTGCCAAGACCGTGCGGGCACCCTCGGCCAACGCCAGCGCTACCTCCTCACTAACCGCGCCGTACTCTTCGATCAACGCCGCCGGGACTCCAGCGAGGCTGCTCTTCGCCTCATTGCTGTAGACGACGAGTCCGCCGCGAAGATAGGCCGACGCCCCTGGTGTCTCGGTCAGCCGCGCTGCGACTAAGCCGCCTGTGCACGACTCGGCGACAGCGATGGACCGAGCCGGTGGTCCAGTCAGTAGCGCTGCGAGCTGCTGGTCTATCGTCGTGCCATCTATCGAGAACAGCGTGTCAGCGTGGCTGTCGGCGATGAAGTTGGCAAAGTCGTCGTAGAGCGCCTGCCGATCGGGCGTGAAACGGGTCACGATTTCAATTTCACCGCGCCGCAAACAGGTTGTTATCTCGAGCTGCTCAATTGCGATGCCGGCCCCAGCCGCAGCCCGTAGCGTTGCCGCGATCTCTGACTCAGGGATGCCAAAGAGCCGCAGCATCGATTGCTCAATCGCTACTCGCCCCTCTGTTGCGGCGATAAACGGTTCCGTCCGCGCGGCTGCCTCCCACATCGGCACGAGCTCACTCGGAGGACCGGGCAAGACGACAACGGTAGGCCCGTCGCCGCCGTCCGGCGGCGGCACGACTAGCCCTGGAGCAGTGCCGATCGGCTCAAGAATCGTCGCGCCCTCGGGGATCGTCGCCTGCTTCAGGTTGCCGGCTGCAATTGATTCCTGATCAACACTCGGCCAGCGCGCCGTAAGGCGCGCAAGGATTGCCGTGATCCTCATGTGGAGCGGCTCGTCAACGACCATTGCGCGTCGCTGGAACTCGCCAACAACTGTTGCCGTCAGGTCATCGGCGGTCGGCCCAAGCCCCCCGCTCGTGATGATCAGCGAGCATCCTTCGTCGGCGAGCCAGCGCAGCGCAGCGAGAATGTCGGCCGGTCGGTCGCCGACGACAACCGTGCTCTCGTGGTCAACGCCGAGAGCGCGAAGCTGCTCCGAACACCATGGCCCGTTGCGATCGACGACGCGGCCTGTCAAGACCTCAGTGCCGGTCACAACGATGCCGGCGCGTGCGCTCACGGAAGCAGGCCGAGTGCTGCGCCGTGGATCAGCGCCTGTGGCGGAGCGGCGTCAGAATTGGTCCCAATCAGAAAGAGCCCAACGATCAAGATGACAACGAGTGCAACGACAAGCCACGTCCGCCACCCGCGCCGGCGCGTTTCAGACCCGTACGGAGCTCTCGGCGCATAGCTGGAAGGATCGCCGACCGACACCTGACCGGCTTTGAACACTTCAACCAAGGCGCGGCCGTCCAAGCCGAGGTAATCGCCATAGGTCCTGAGGAAGCTCTTCGCCGACGTCTCCTCCGGCAATGCGGCCCAGTCGCCGCTCTCCAGTGCGCGCAAGTACTTCGAACGAATCTTCGTCGCGTACTCAGCGGTAGCGATGTCAATCCCGGCGTCGGTCCGCGCGGTTCTTAGCTGGCTAGCGATGTCGCTCATAGCCAGAGGCTAATCAGTCTTCGGCAAGATCGGGCGAAACTGCTTGCAGCGTTGCGTCTTCGCCCACAACAGCTTCGTCTGCGGGCTCCTGCGGCCCTTCTAGCGCGGCTAGAACGCGCGGAAGGTCGGCTGCCGTCACGAGCACTTGACGCGGCTTAGAGCCCTCGTATCCGGAGATGATTGAACGACGTTCGAGCATGTCGATCAGACGGCCAGCGCGCGTGTATCCAACGCGCAGCCGCCGCTGCAGCATCGATGTTGAAGCGGTATCCATCTCAACGACGAGCGCGATCGCCTCACTGAGCATCGGGTCCTCATCTGGATCGAAACCATCGGCGTCGTTGCCGGAGCCGCCTGCATCGCTGGGTGCCTCGATCTCCTCGAGCAGGTCCTCACGTAGCGCCGGCTCACCTTGAGCGGCCCAGAACTCGGTCAGCTTGGCAATCTGCGGTTCGTCGATGTAGGCGCCCTGAATCCGCTCCAGCTTCGAAGAGCCAACAGGCGAGAAGAGCATGTCGCCCTGGCCAAGCAGGCTCTCGGCGCCGTTCTGGTCGAGGATCACTCGCGAGTCGGTCTGGCTCGAAACTGCGAAAGCAATCCTCGATGGGACGTTCGCTTTGATCATTCCGGTGATCACGTCAACGCGAGGGCTCTGTGTCGCAAGGACGAGGTGAATGCCGACCGCACGGGCCTTCTGCGCAAGCCTGATTACGGCGTTCTCAACGTCGGCTGGCGCAACCATCATCAGGTCGGCGAGTTCGTCGATCACGCAGAGCAGATATGGCAACGGCTCGTCGCCTTGCTCTACGCGGTGCTTGTTGAGTTCGGCGAGAGAGCGGGTCCGGGCGACGGCCATGACCCCGTAGCGCCATTCCATCTCGCGGACGAGATTGCCAAGCGCGTTGGCGGCCATCCGAGGGCTCGTGATCACCGGCGTCAACAGGTGCGGAATCGCCTCGTAGTGGTTGAGCTCGACCTGTTTCGGGTCAACAAGTACAAGCCGCACCTGGTCAGGTGTGGCACGCAGCAGAATCGAACTAAGCATCGCGTTGACGGCGCCGGACTTACCAGCCCCCGTTGTGCCCGCGATAAGAAGGTGAGGCATCCGCGCGAGGTCGGCCGTGACCGGGCGACCGCCAACATCCTTGCCAAGGAAGACAGTCAGAGGGCTGGCATCGGCTGGTAGCTCTTGGAAGACGTCTCCGAGCGTAACTTCCAGCCGTGTACGGTTGGGGACCTCGACGCCTACGGCCTGCTTCCCTGGGATTGGCGCGAGAATGCGGATGTCGGTCGCCGCGAGCGCGTACGCAAGGTCGTCCTTCAGCGCGCCGATCTTGTTCATCTTCACGCCTGGTGCGAGCCGCAGTTCATAGCGCGTGATGTGTGGCCCGGAAACGGTGCCGACGAGCGTCGCATCAATCCCATGGTGGCGCAGCGCCTCGAGCAGCGCGACGGAGACACGGCTCTGGTCGGTCGTGTCGGGCGCGGCGTTCTTCTTTGAGCTCAGCTTCAGCAGCTTCGGGTCAGGCAGCGTGAAGACGGTCGGCGCGCCCGGTTCCTTCTTCGCTGGTTTCGATGAGGCTTTGGCAGGCTTTGCTGCGGCGACCGGCGGCGGCGGCGCTGGCGTCAGTGACTCAGGGAGCTCCTCCTGCTCGGCGTCGTAGGCCTCTGTCTGATCGTTGCCGAGGTCAAAGAACTCGACGCCGCCAAGCTGCTGCACCGTAGGTTCGAGGCCTTCGGGCTCGGGCGGCGTGATCGCTTCCGTTTCAGCGCGGCCGTCCGAGAGTCTGTCGAGGCCGCTGCCAATCGCCTTACCGATATCTGCGAGGCCGCTGCCGCCGTGGCGGAGCACGGTGGCAATTGAGAGCCCGCTAATCAGCAGGACGGCCGCCAGCAGCAAGAAGAGCGAGAAGATGTGGCTACCGACCGGGCCGACGAGCGTGCCGCTGCCGAGGTAGAGAAGATCGCCCACCGCGCCACCTCGATCGCCGAAGAGCTCTGGGTTGAGCTGAACGGTGCGTCCTGTGCCGGTGCCTAGGCCGAACGTCCCTGCCGCTAGCGCGAGCGAGGCACCAAGCAGTAGGCAGAGCGCGCCGATCCGAAGCGTCTGCGGCAGGCTGATCACGGGACGGAGGATTAGCACTAGGCCACCGAGCGCGAGAATTGGGGGGATCAGGTACGCCACCTGACCGAAGCTCCAACGCAGAGCTGCGACGAACTGCTCTCCGCCAATCCCAGCGTCTCCACCTGAGTAGAGAGGAAATGCGATGAATAGCGCTGCGGCGACCATCGCCAGGCCCGAAAGATCGCGCTGACGTTGGCTAAGCTGCGGCAACTGCAGTGGCTTTGACGCCTTCTTCTGCGGCCGTTTGCGTGGCTTTGCGGCCGCCCGCGCCGGTGCCTTTCGCTTAGGCGAGCTCTTAGGACGCGGTTTTGCTTTCGTTTTCGCAGTAGCCATCGAAGAATCTCCTACGCGTAGCCTCTTCGACGTCAATCGCAATCTCCCTTTAGCTGGCCTATAACCAACGTCGTACCCTCCTCAGGGCAATGTCATCACGCGCAGCTCGAGTACTAATTGTCGAAGACGACGAGGCAATCGCCGAAGTCGTCCAGCGGATGCTCCGGATCGACGGTTACAAGACGGAGATCGCGCGTGACGGAGCCGCTGGCCTGGCGCTCGCAGCTAGCTTCGATCCAGACCTTGTGATTCTTGATCTCGGCCTGCCGCAGATCGACGGCACCGAGGTGGCGCGACGGCTGCGAGAAGGCAGCGACGTCCCGATCCTGGTCCTCACCGCGCGCGACGCGACCGAGTCGAAAGTTGAGGGGCTCGACGCTGGCGCCGACGATTACCTAGTCAAGCCGTTCGAACGCGACGAGCTGCTCGCACGGCTGCGGTCACTGTTGCGGCGCCGGCCACCGCGCGGAACGGCGAGCATAGTTGTCGAGGATCTCGTCCTGAAGCCCGATAGCTACGAAGTGCTGCGTGGCGATCGTCGCGTCGACCTAACGCAGCGCGAGTTCGAACTACTCGAATACATGATGCTCAATCAGCGCGTCGTGATCAGCCGCCAGCAGCTACTCGAGGACGTCTGGGGATACGATCCCTTTGCCGATACGAACACGATCGAGGTCTTTGTATCGAACATCCGGCGCAAGCTCGAAGCCGACGGCGAGCCGCGTCTGCTGCACACCGTGCGCGGAGTCGGATACGTGCTCCGTGTTTGACCGGATCAGTATTCGCTGGCGATTGGCGCTTGTTTCCGCTGGCCTCACATTCCTCATCCTCTGCGCCTTCGCCGCGGTCTTTGGCTCGCTCACAAGCTCGCGCCTGCGCTCGGATTTCGTGCACGACACCGCCGATGCAGCAACTCGTCTCCAGGATCGCTTGACGATCACACCGACCGCCTCTCCGCGCTTTCGCATCAGCCCACCGCTGGAGCTTTACGCATCACCGAACAACGCCACGATTCGGCTCTTCTGGGGTGATCGGCAGCAGATCCCTGGCGGCTCAACCCCGTCTGCGCCCGACCTTGGCGTTCCAATTGAACAAGGAACGCGGGAAGCTGGCGGCTACCTAGTCGAAACGCGTTTCACGGCGCTTGCGAGCGACGAAAGCTCACCGCAGAAGCTCAGCTTCCCGGTTTGGATTGAGTACGCGAGACCACTCGAGGATCTCGAGCGCACAATCAATAGGCTGCGACTGCTGCTGGTTGTCGGCGTCGTCAGCGGCACACTCTTGGCCTTGCTCGGCGGCATGGCGCTAGCGCGCCGCTCTCTGCGCCCGATCACCGACCTGACTGCGGCAGCTCAAGAGATCGCCCGCACCCGCGACCCCGACCGTCACGTCCCCGAACCGGCGACAGACGATGAAGTGGCCGAACTGGCGCGCACATTCGATCAGATGTTGACCTCGCTCGAAGCCTCGCGCCAAGAAACGGAGGGCGCGCTGGTGCGCCAACGTGAGTTCGTCGCCGACGCCTCCCACGAGCTGCGTACGCCGTTGACGAGCATCTTGGCCAACCTTGAGTTGCTCTCCGACGGGCTCGAGGGAGAGCGCAAGGAAGCGGCTACCTCGGCGTTGCGCAGCTCCCAGAGGATGCGGCGCATCGTGGCCGACTTGCTGCTGCTGGCGCGCAGCGATGACCAACAGCCGGTCTCGCGCACGCGCGTTGATCTGGCCCAGATCGCTAACGAAGCGACAGCTGAGGCCGCTGCCTTGACAGATGACCACCTCTTGACCGTCGAAGCCGCAGCGCCGCTGATCATCGACGGTGACCGCGACGAACTGCACCGCCTCGTGACCAACTTGGTTGAGAACGCGATCCGCCACACCCCAGGCGGAACCGACGTGACGATCGCCGCGAGCGCTGCTGGTGACGATGCCTTGCTGACGGTTGCCGACAACGGGCCCGGAATCGCGGCCGAGCAGCGCGCGCGAATCTTCGAACGGTTTGTCAGGCGTTCAGGTGACCGTGGCGGTTCGACCGGACTTGGCCTAGCAATTGTGCGAACCGTAGCCGAGGCGCACGGCGGCACCGTCAGCGTTGAGGACGCGGAGCCCGGTTCGCGGTTCGTTGTGCGGTTGCCGCTAGCCGGCGACGAGCCGGCCTAAACCTCAACGACGACCGGCAGCACCATCGGCCGGCGACGGAGCCGGTCGTACACCAGTGCGGCGAGATCGTCGTGGAGCATCTCTTGGATCACATCGATCTCGGTGACCGACTCTTTAGCGGCCCTCGCGATCGTCGCCTCTACCCCGGCGCGCACATCGTCCAGCAGATCGTTCGCTTCATCGGGGAACGGGACTCCGCGGAAGATCACCTCAGGTTCAGCGACCGATGCGCCGTCCTCTGCCGAGATCGTCGCGACGACGACAAAGATTCCATCGGCGCTGAGCATCCGCCGATCCCGCAGCGGTGCTTCATTGATCTCACCGAGCTCGACTCCGTCGACGAAAACCATCCCCGACTGGACCGGCTCGCCAAAGCGCGCGCCCTTAGCCGTGATCTCGAGCGGTAGGCCGTTCTCACCCTTGAAGATTCGCTCTGGCTCAATGCCGACCGCTTCGGCGAGACGCCCATGCAGCTCGAGCCGCTGAAAGTCGCCATGAAATGGCATCACGTACTTCGGCTTTGTCAGGTTCAGCATCAACTTGATCTCTTCGGCGTAGCCGTGTCCCGAGGCATGGATCGGCGCGTCACGTGGCGTCATCACTGTGCAGCCAATGTGGTACAGGCGGTCGATCGTCTCCGAAACCGCCCGCTCGTTTCCGGGGACCGGCGTCGCGCTAAAGACCACTGTGTCACCGCGACGCAGCTGAACCTCACGGTGTTCGCTGAAAGCCATCCGCCGCAAGGCGCTCAGAGGCTCGCCCTGGGAACCGGTGCAGATGATCACGATCTCATCGTCGGGCAGGTTGTCGAGCGCACGCGGCTTAACGAGCATCCCTTCGGGGAAATCGATGTGACCGAGTGAGCGGCCGATGTTTGTGTTCTTAACCATCGATCGACCGACAAGCGCGACCTTGCGGCCGAGCGCTTCGGCAGCGTCAACGACCTGTTGAACGCGGTGGATGTTGGATGCGAAGCAGGTGACGATGATCCGCCCCTCGCAGCCGGAGAAGGCCTGCTCGAGGTGCGGCCCAACGCCAGCTTCACTCTCTGAGTAGCCGGGCCGGTCGGCGTTGGTTGAATCGCCGCAGAGCAGAAGCAGTCCGTCGGCACCGAGCTGTGCAAGTCGCCCGAAATCAGCCGGGCGACCGTCGACCGGTGTCTGGTCGAACTTGTAGTCGCCGGTGATCAGCATCGTGCCAGCGTCGGTTGTGATCGCCACGGCCATCGCGTCGGGAATCGAGTGCGTCATCTGGATCAGCTCGACCATGAACGGCCCCAGCTCAATCTCATCGCCAGGGCGAACGTCTTCGATATCGATCTCTTTGATCTTGTGCTCATCGAGCTTCGAGCGCGCCATAGCCATCGTTAGCGGCGCACCGAAGAGCGGTGGCAGCTCACCTTCGGGGCGCATCTCGCGCAGCATCCAAGGCAAGGCGCCGAGGTGATCCTCGTGGCCGTGAGTGATGACGATTCCTTCAATGTCGTCAACGCGGCCTTCGAGGTACGAGAAGTCCGGCAGGACAAGGTCGATGCCGACCATCTCTGCGGTTGGGAAACGAACCCCACAGTCGACAATCAACAGTTTGCCGTCAAATTCAACGACGGTCATGTTCTTTCCAATTTCTCCGAGCCCGCCGAGTGGCAGTACTCGCAACATTTGATCGGCCATCAGCGGCCATCTCCTTCTAGTAATCCAAGATTGGTTAATGCCTCCTCAACGACGGCTCGTTCTTCCGCGCTGGCTTCGACCAGTGGAAGGCGCAATGGCCCCGATGGAAGGCCAAGCAGCGAGAGCGCCGCCTTGACCGG
The DNA here is from genome assembly GCA_945881845.1 of Bifidobacterium breve. Lineage (GTDB taxonomy): Bacteria > Actinomycetota > Thermoleophilia > Solirubrobacterales > Solirubrobacteraceae > F1-60-MAGs163. Next base: position 30,667 of record CAMCVN010000010.1, read on the forward strand.
GATCGGGTTGGTCGTGACGCCGAGCGCTGCGTAGATCTCAGCCAGGCCGGCGTCAATCTCTGCTCGCTGCTCGGGCTGCTCGACGATTTGCCGCATCTGTGGCCCTACGACGTGGCTGGCGACAAGGATCCCTCCCATCCCACCGAGATCGAGCACTTCGGCGAGCATGTCGTCGTTGCCCGCGTAGAGTCCGAGTCCGTCGACCTGTGCGACGTCGTCGGGGTTGGCCTGCTTGACGAATTCGATCTGGTCGAGCTGCGCCAGCTCGGCGAGGAATTCGTTCGGAAGATTGGTCCCCGTGCGACTCGGGATGTTGTAGAGGATGATCGGCTTGTCGGTGGCCTTTACGACCTCTTTGTAGTGGGCAACGATGCCGCGACGATTTGGCCTGTTGTAGTAGGGCGTTACCGAGAGAATCGCGTCGGCGCCAAGCTCGGTCGACCGCTCCGTCATCTCGACTGCGTGGCGGGTGTCATTCGAGCCCGCGCCGGCGATGATCGACGTTCCCGCTGGCCGGTTAGCGACCGCAAGTTCGATTAGGCCGAGATGCTCCTCAGTAGAGAGCGTCGCCGCTTCCCCCGTCGTCCCGCAGATGACAAAGCCGTCTGAGCCGTTGGCGGCGAGGTAACCGAGCAGTTCGACGAAGCCGGCCTCGTCAACATCCCCCTGCTCGTCGAAGGGCGTAACGATCGCCGTGATTATCGAGCCAAGAGAGGCGGTCACAGCACGTTCTCAAGACCGATGATCGGCGAGCTCGGCAGTTCGCCGACGCGGCGGATTGCGAGCAGCACTCCAGGCATGAAAGAAGAACGGTCGAGCGCGTCGTGACGGATTGTCAGCGTCTCCCCCGTGCCGCCGAAGATCACTTCTTGGTGGGCGACGAGGCCGGGCAGGCGAACCGAATGAATCGGTACATCCTTGCCAGTCGAATCCTTCATTAGCTCGGCGGTGCGGGCGGCGGTACCACTCGGAGCATCGAGCTTCTTGTCGTGGTGGAGTTCGATGATCTCGGCCGAGGGCATCAGTGCCGCCGCTTCGGCAGCGAACCGCATCATCAGCACAGCGCCGATCGCGAAGTTTGGTGCGACCAACACGTTGGCACCGCTGAGGCCGTCCAGCTCGGCAAGATCGAAGCCGGTCGTTCCGATAACTACGTGAACGCCAGCGGCAACCGCTTCGCGGGCATTGGGCAGTGCACTCTCGGGCTGCGTGAAGTCAACCAGCACGTCGGCGTCAGCGAGCACCTCGGCCACAGCCGTACCCAATGCTGGGTCTGCGCGCCCGGCGAGAACCATCCCGCCGTCATTCTCAACCGCTTCGCAGACCGCCGTGCCCATTCGGCCGGCGGCCCCGGCAACGGCGACCCTTATCGGGTCTGCTGCTGCCGATCCGTCAGTACTCATGCCGACCCCTTAGTCGCGGTCGCGGCCACCGCGGCGATGCCGGGGGCGGTCTGAGCCGCCACCGTCTCCGCCGCTGCGCTCAGAACGCTGTCCGCCGCCGCCCGAAGTGGCCGCAGCCAGTTCGTCGGCGCTCTTGCCCGCAATCGATGGGTCGTCGGCGAGCCGCAGGCCAATACGACCGCGCTCGCGGTCAACCTCGACTACGCGGACCTGAATCTCATCACCGCGGGAGAGGACGTCATCGACATTCTCGACGCGCTGACCTGGTGAGACGTTCGAGATGTGGAGCAGCCCGTCTGTGCCCTTGGCGAGTTCGATGAAGGCACCGAAGGTTGTCGTCTTGACGACCTTGCCGGTGAACTCGTCACCAACTTCGACCTCCTTCATCATCGTCGTGATGCGGTCGCGCAGGGCCTCGCCGAGCTCACCGTTCGATGAGTAGATCAGCACCTGACCTTCGTCGTTGACGTCGATCTGCGATTCGAACTCTTCGGCCAGGCCGCGGATGGTTTCGCCACCCTTGCCGATCAACATGCCGATCTGCGACGGGTCGATCTGAACCTGGATGATCCGCGGCGCATAAGGAGACATCTCCTCGCTTGGGGCCGAGATCACGGCGTCCATCTGACCGAGAATGTTGAGGCGGGCCTCCTTGGCCTGAGTCAAAGCGTCCTTGAGGATCTCGAAGGTCACTCCCGTGATCTTGATGTCCATCTGCAGTGCCGTGATCCCCTCGGTCGTACCAGCGACCTTGAAGTCCATGTCGCCAAGATGATCCTCGACGCCAGCGATGTCGGTCAGCACGATGTAGTCGTCGCCTTCCTTGATCAGCCCCATCGCGATACCGGCGACCGGTGCCTTTAGCGGCACACCTGCCTGCATCAGCGAGAGAGACGAACCACAGACCGAAGCCATCGACGATGAGCCGTTCGACTCAAGGATGTCTGAGACGACGCGGATCGTGTAAGGGAAAGCCTCGGTGTCAGGCACGACGGGAACGAGCGCCCGCTCAGCGAGCGCGCCGTGACCGATGTCGCGGCGCTTAGGGCCGCGCATGAAGCCTGCTTCACCGACCGAGAATGGCGGGAAGTTGTAGTGGTGCCAGTAGAAGCGGTTCTTCTCCAGCCCGAGTGTGTCGAGCCGCATCTCTTCCTTCAGCGTGCCGAGCGTGGCGATTGAAAGCGCCTGCGTCTGCCCACGTGTGAAGAGCGCCGAACCGTGCGTGCGCGGTGCCACGCCGACCTCGATCGAGATGTCGCGGATCTCCTGCGCGCCGCGCCCGTCTGGGCGCTTCTTGTCAACGGCGATGCGGTTACGGATCGTCGCCTTCTCAAGCTTCGAGAAGATCGTCTGCGCGGTCGCCTTCTTGGCGCTGTAGTCGGAGTCGTCGGGGCTACCGGCGTACTCGGCAACGATTGCGTCGCAGACGGCATTGCTGGCGTCCTGACGTGCGAGCTTGTCCTCAACCTGAGTTGCGGTGTCAAGATCGGCGCCGTGTGAGGCGCGAACCTTCTCAACCAGCGACTCGTCGAGGCTTGGTGCCTCAAAGCTGATCTTCTCGCGCCCTGCCTTCTCGCGCAGCTCGTGCTGCAGCGCGCAAAGCTTCTTGATCTCGCCGTGAGCGATATCGAGTGCGTCGAGGATCTCGTCCTCACCGATCTCTGTTGCTCCGGCTTCAACCATCAGAATCGCTTCTTCGGTGCCGGCGACAACTAGATCGAGCTCGCAGCCTTCAAGCAGCGACTCTTCGGTCGGATTGATCACGAACGAGCCGTCGATCTTGCCGATACGGACCGAGCCGACTGGGGTCGGTAGCGGAACCTGCGAGATCATCAGCGCCGCTGAGGCACCGTTCATCGCGAGGATGTCGTACGGGTGAACCATGTCGACGCTGAGAGGCATTGCCACTAGCTGCGTCTCGTAGTGCCAGCCCTTCGGGAAGAGAGGGCGGATTGGACGGTCGATCATCCGAGCCGTCAGCGTGCCCTTCTCGCCGGAGCGACCTTCGCGCTTGAAGAACGAGCCCGGGATCTTGCCCGCGGCGTACATCCGCTCTTCAACGTCAACGGTCAAAGGAAGGAAGTCGACGTCGCGCAGGTTGCCGACGGTCGCTGTGCAGAGGACCATCGTGTCGCCTTGACGGATTACTACGGCGCCTCCGGCCTGCTTGGCCATCTTGCCAGTTTCCATCGTGATTTCAGTGCCGCCGATCTCAGCCGAGACCGTGGTCACAGTGTTGGTAGTCATTTGGTGTTGTACTCCTCATCAAGGCCGCCTTCGGATCCTGCGGCCTGTTAGTTAAATTCTTTTCGATATCCGATTACGGCCATCCTAGCCGCCTCTCGAGTTCGGCCGCAGGACGGCTGTCAGCGCTAGAGGGCGGGAAACTCGCTCCGAAGCTCGCCGGCGAAAACGAAAGTGGGCGCTCCGACCACTCCGGCGCGCATCGCAGCGGTCGCAGAGTCAGCGACAAGCTCAGCGAGCGCTGGGTCGCGGCGGTCAGCTTCAAAGCGGTCGAGATCGACCCCGAGCAGCTCGCAGCGCCGCCACAGGTGCGGATCGTCGAGCCGGCCCTGATCGGCGAAGAGCGAATCGTGGAACTCCCAGAAGAGTCCTTGGCGAGCTGCCGCCTCCGATGCGATCGCAAGCTTCACCGCCCGCGGGCTCCGTGCCGCCAAAGCAAAGTGACGGAAGCAGACCGAAGCGCCGCTTGTCCGCAGGCGCTCGGCGGCAACTGCGCAGTCGGGGCAGCTGAACTCGGCGTAGACGATCAGTGGCTCGGGGTCGCCGCCGCGAAGATGGTCGTCGGGTCCGATCGGCTCTACCGGCAGGCTGCTCAAATCGCGCATTGCCACTCGAACAGTAGATCCATAAGCCTCACAACGTCGTATCCCAATCTATGAGCGTTCACACACTCACCCGCCACCAGGAACTCGATGGCAGCCCTGACGATGTCTTCCCGTTCTTCGCCGACGCGACCAATCTCGAAGCGATCACGCCGCCGCTGCTCGCCTTTCAGGTCACGACGCCGCGCCCGATCGCTATGCACGCCGGAACGCTAATCGAGTACCGGCTCAAGGTTCACCGCGTGCCAATTCGGTGGCGCACGCTGATCGAAGAGTGGCGACCATCCGAGATGTTTGTCGACACGCAGATCAAAGGCCCTTACAAACTCTGGCACCACACGCACACGTTTGAGCCTCTGCCCGGCGACCGCACACTGATGGTCGACGTCGTGCGCTATTCGATCGGGTACGGCCCGTTCGGAGATCTGGTCGACAGCCTCTTGGTTAGCCGCGACGTGGCCTCGATCTTCGACTACCGCGCTGAGGTGATCGCTCCGCTGCTCGCGAGCGATATCGAACGGCGGCGATCAGACGGCAGAGGGTGACGACTGGTCTGCAGCGAGTGCGTCAATGATCAGATTGACGCCAGGCAGATCGCCAGGACTGTCAGCGAGATGGCTCCAGCTGACGCAGCCGTCGGGGCCGACGATCACGATCGCCCGGTTCGTCATCCCGGCCGGATCGAAGTAGGCGCCGAAGATCTTCGCTGCAGCACCCTTCGGCTCGAAGTCGGAGAGCTGTTCGATTGGGACGCCGAGCTGTTCGCGGAATGCGATCTGAGACAAGCTTGGATCGGTCGATACCGCGTACATCACTGCACCGTCGATCGTGATCTCCGGCAGCGCTTCGGTGTAGACCTGAAGCTGACTCGTGCAGACGAGGCTGAACGCGAATGGGTAGAAGACGAGAACGGTGGTCTTCCCTGCGAGATCGGCGTCGGTGAACTTCGAACCGTCCTCGCGGGCCAAGCTGAATGGAGGCACCTTCGTGCCGGGCGCGATGATGCTCACTTACGTAGGCCGAGTGCTGCTACGAGCTCACGGTACGCCTCGAGGTTGCTGCTCTGCAGGTAGTTCAGAAGGCGACGACGGCGACCGACCAGCATCAGCAGGCCACGGCGTGAAGCGTGATCCTTCTTGGCGCCGCGCAGGTGCTCGGTCAGATCTTCAATCCGTTGGCTGAGCAGCGCGATCTGTACGCGCGTGTCGCCGGTGTTTGCTTCGCTGCCGCCGTAGGTGGCTGCGAGCTCACGGGTCTTCTCTGGAGTAAGCGTGCTCATCGAACGACGCAGGCTAGCAGGACAGCGCTTCAGCCCGCGACCAGAGCACGGGTTGCATCGACGTCTGCGGCCATCTGAAGCTTCAGCGCTTCGACGCTTTCAAAGCTCTCCTCGCCTCGCAAACGCTCAATGAACTCGACCCTCAGCTGCTGGCCGTAGAGATCGCCGTCAAAGTCCAGTAGATAGGCCTCTATCAGCTCCCCTAGCTCGCTTTCGAACATCGGCCGCATACCGACATTGATCGCCGCAAGGCAAGTCTGGCCGCGATCGAGCTGGACTCGGCCCGCGTAAACGCCGTGGCCGGGCGTGCAGTAGCCGGCGGTCGGAATCAAGTTGGCGGTCGGAAAGCCGAGCTCGCGGCCACGCTTCTCGCCGTGCTGAACCACCGCGCTGAAGAGATATGGCGTGCCGAGCAGACGATTGGCCTGCGCTATCTCGCCGCCCCGAAGCAAGGTACGGACCCGGCTCGAGCTGACTGGCGCGCCGTCGAACTCAAACAGCGGCATCACATCAGTCTCGAAGCGATCGTCGGCGAGCAGTAACTCGGGGCGCCCCTGGGCCTTCTGGCCGAAGCCGAAGTTTGCCCCGACGCGAATACGCCTTGCCCCGAGCCGATCAACAAGGACTTCGTCAATGAACTGCTCTGCCGTGTGCTTGGCGAATTCCTGATCGAAGCTGACGACGACCATCTCCTCCACGCCAAGCGACGCGACCAGCTCAGCCTTGCGCTCAGGCGAGGTCAGCAGCATTGGAGCACGCTCCGGGGCCGTGACCGACATCGGGTGAGGATCGAACGTAAGCACCGTGTCCGCGCCGGCGATCACCTCGCGGTGGCCGAGGTGTACGCCGTCGAATGTGCCGACGGCGACGACACGCTCGCGCGGTTCAAGATCCCGAAATGGCGTGACCTTCATGCCCGGAAGCCTACGACCGGCTTGATCATCCCGTCGTCACGCCGCTCACCAAGGGCAACGACGCCGTCCTGCGCAGTCAGCAGCAGCTCGTCCGGCGTTGGGTCCTCGGGGGCGCTCAGCGCGGCCGCAACCGTAGTCCCATCCCACTCAACCGCAACTCCGTGAGCGGCCTTCTTGGCCCGGGCAGCATCGAGCTCTACGGAGTCGAAGAAGCCGAATGCCTTGTCGAGGCCGATGACGTGGTTCGGGTCGGCGTCATCAACGCTAAACGGGCCGATTCGCGTCCGGCGAAGCTGTTCGGTGTAGGCGTCGCCGAGATCGGAGATCAGTGACCGCACGTAGGTTCCGGACGAGCAGCGGATTCGGTATTCGGCGCGGTCGCCCTCGCGGCTGAGCTGGCTGAACTCGAACAGTTCCACTTCGCGCGATGGAAGCTCAAACTGCTCGCCGGCTCGCGCTCGTTCGTAGGCTCGCTTGCCGTCGACCTTCAGCGCGCTGTAGATCGGCGGCTGCTGGCTGATCTTGCCGAGAGCAGGATCGAACTCCAGCGGCGGCAACTTGCCGGTCAGCGTGATCTCTCCTTCGGGATCGCCGGTCGTTGAGGTTGCCCCTAGCCTGGCGACGGCGACGTACTCCTTCGACATCCCCATGAAGAACCGTTGCACGCGCCGCGCGCGGCCGAGCAAGACGATCAGCAGCCCGGTCGCGAACGGGTCGAGCGTGCCGGCGTGGCCTGCCTTTTCCGCTCCGAGAGCACGTCGCAGATCGTTGGTTACCTTGTGCGAACTGAGGCCCGGCGGTTTGTCGACGAGGACTATTCCGTCCACGATCGTTCTAGGACTGTTCACTGATCTGCGTGCAAAGCAACGCGATCAGATCATCCCGGCCGAGCTCGCTCCTAAATCCTGCTGCCGCCGGGTGGCCGCCGCCGCCGCCGGCGTGCGCGATCTTCGACACGTCGATCCCGCCGTCGCTGGAGCGCATCGAAATTCTGTAGCTCTCTCCTTGTTGATCGCTCGTTTCACGAATCACGGCCGCCACGCGAGTGCCGTCGACGGCGCGCAAGAAATCAACGATCCCTTCCGTGTAGGTGGAAGGCGCAGCGCACTGCTCAAAGTCAGCGTTGCTCAAGACCGTCAATGTCAAGCGTCCGTCGAGGTAGCGCTCGGCGCCGCTGAGCGCGCGGGCGAAGAGGTGCAGCTTCGCCTCCGGCAGGTTTTCGTAGACGCGGCGGAAGATCAGGTTGCCATCGATTCCAACCGCGAGCAGTTCGGCCGCCATTGCGTGCGACCTTGCGGTCGTGTTCGGGTACATGAAGCGGCCTGTGTCAGTGATCAGGCCGAGATAGAGCGCCTCGGCGATCTCCATCGTGAGAGGCACTTCAAGGCCGTGGGCGAGATCCCAGACAATTTCAACGGTTGACGACGCGTCTTCGACGACGTAATCAAGGCTGCCAAAACGGGTGTTGTCGTGATGGTGGTCGATGTTGAGGAGCTGCTCAGGCGCGGCGCCCTCATCGACAAGTGGGCTGCGCTCGGTATTACCGCAGTCAAGAAATACGATGACCCTCTCGTCGGCATCGTCGGGGATTTCGTTGACGACCGCGCTGATGTCGAGCCAGTCGTACTCATAGGAGAGCGGGAGATCACCGGCAGGAATGCACGCGACAGCATCCTTGCCGAGCGAGCGCAAGATCAGCAACATCGAGAGCAGTGAGCCGAGAGCATCACCGTCCGGGTGCTCGTGCGTTACGAGCAAGAAGCTGTGCCCCTTCTGGAGGGCGTCAAGCATCTGCTCGCGGCTCTGAGTGGCAGTCGAATTCATTCAGTCTCCCCGTCCCCGCGTAAATCTACCGATTCGAGGATCTCTTCGAGACGCGCCGCCGTCGCAGGCGTCGTGTCGATTACGAACTGAACGGTCGGCGTCCGCTTCATGCGAAGTTGGCTGGCCAGCGCGCTTTGTACTAAGCCGTGCGCAGCGTTGAGCGCCTCAAGGCAGTCGTCCGGCCCTGAAGGCGAGTCGAAAATGCTGACGTAAATGCGGGCGCTACTTAGATCGGGAGTCGTCTGCACGTCGGTGACGGTGACGAAACCTACGCGCGGATCCTTGATCTGCTTCGTGATCGTGTCGGCGGCGACCTCGCGGATCGCTTCGTCGACGCGTCTCATCCGTGAGGAGGCCATCGGCAGGGCAGCTGAACAACCCGAGGCGCGTGCCTCAGGCCAGTTGGCGCTCCACCTTGCGCGTCGTGTAGGCCTCAAGGATGTCGCCTTCCTTCACGTCCTGGAAGTTGGCAAGCACGATGCCGCACTCGAAGCCTTCTGCGACCTCCTTGGCGTCATCGTTGAAACGTTTAAGCGAATCGATCGTCGTCTCGTAGACAACGGTGCCGTCGCGAACGACTCTCACGGGCGCGTTGCGGACGAGCTTGCCGGCCGTGACCTGGCAGCCAGCGATCGTTCCAACCTTCGAGGCCTTGAAGGTCTGCCGTACTTCGGCGCTGCCGAGAGCGTCCTCGACCTCTTCCGGCTCGAGCATCCCTGTCATCGCGTCGCGCAGTTCCTCAAGCGCCTTGTAGATCACGGAGTAGCTGCGAATCTCGACGCCTTCACGGTCCGCAACTGCACGCGCATCGCCAACTGGACGGACGTTGAAGCCAAGAATAATCGCGTCGGACGCCGCAGCAAGCATTACGTCGGACTCGTTGATGCCGCCTGCGCCGCGGTGGATGATGTTGACTGAAATCTCGTCTTGCGGAAGCTTGGCAATCTCATCCTCGAATGCTTCGAGCGAGCCGGAGACGTCGGCTTTGAGGACCAGGTTGAGGTCCTTGAGGACGCCTTGCTGGATGCCGCTGAAAAGGTCGTCGAACGAGACCTTGCGGCCCGAACGGCGCGCCGCGGCCTCGTTGCGCATGCGCGTTTGACGCTCCTCGGCCTGCTGGCGAGCGACCTTCTCGTTCTTCGTAACGCGCAAGACCTCACCGGCGTCAGGGACGCCGTCAAAGCCGAGCAGCTCGACCGGATCGCCTGGGAGCGCGGCGTCGCGGATCGCGCCCGTGTGGTCGTGCATCGCGCGCGCCTTACCCCAGTGAGCGCCAGCGACGAAGGCGTCGCCGACCTTCAACGTTCCACGCTGAATCAGAACCGTGACGACCGGCCCACGGCCCGGATCAAGCCTTGACTCGACCACGATCCCGCTCGCCTCGGCGTCAGGGTTTGCCTTCAGATCCTCAAGCTCGGATACGACAAGGAGGGTTTCAAGCAGTTCGTCCAGCCCGGCCCCGGATTTGGCCGAGACGTCTACGAATTCGGTCTCCCCGCCCCACTCGGCCGGCTGCAGCTTGCGCTCCGTCATCTCGGTGCGGACACGAGTCGGGTCGGCGCCTTCCTTGTCAACCTTGTTGACAGCGACAACGATTGGAACGCCGGCAGCGCGGGCGTGATCGATTGCCTCGTCGGTCTGCGGCTTCGGCCCGTCGTCTGCCGCAACAACGATCACGGCGATGTCGGTGACCTGCGCGCCGCGGGCACGCATTGCCGTGAACGCCTCGTGGCCGGGAGTGTCGAGGAAGGTGATCAGACGGCCGTCGTGGTGCACTTGGTAGGCGCCGATGTGCTGCGTGATGCCTCCAGCCTCGCCAGCTACGACCTCGGTCTTGCGGATCGCGTCAAGCAGCGAGGTCTTGCCGTGATCAACGTGGCCCATGATCGTGACGACCGGCGGACGCTCAACGAGATCGGACTCTTCGTCGGCGAAGATCATCTCTTCCGCTTCCTCATCAGCGGTCGTGACGATCTCGACCTCTTTGCCGAGCGCTTCGGCGAGAATCACGATCGCTTCGTCTGAGAGCGTCTGCGTCAGTGTCGCCATCTCGCCCATCATCATCAGCTGCTTGATCAGATCAGGGACCGGGACGCCGAGGTACTCGGAGACATCCTTAACCGTTGCGCCGCTGTTTACGCGGACCGCGTCGGTTGCACTCTGCGCCGTTGTGTCGAGCGGCGCCAATGGCGTGTCGTCGAACTTGCGGCGTCCGCGCCGCCGAGGACGGCGCTGCGGGAAGCCACCTGGCGGTGGGCCTCCGCCAGGGCGACGGTTGGCCTGCGAATCGATTACGACGCGGCGCTTACCGCCAGCCTCTGCCGGGGCGGCAGGCTTGCGCGGCGTGCGCTTCGGCTTATCTGGCTGGGCGATGATCTTCGGGCCTACTGTCGCGGCGGCGGCGATCTCGTCGATCGGCGCTCTCTGCTCAGCTTCGACTGGCACTTCCGGCGCCTTCTGATCAACGGCGGGGGCTGCCGCTTCGACTGGCGCAGCTGGCTTCGGAGGCGGCTGACCGGCGGGCGCCTTTGGCTTCGGCTTTGGTGGAGGCTGCGACGCGGCGGGCGCCTTCGGCGCGCCCTTTGGCTTAGGGGCCGGCGGGAGAGCGGGTTCGCGTTTGCCCCCAGCCGACGGAGGCTTGATCGGTGTCGCTAGATCGGGCTCGAAGACACGGTTGCCTCCTGTGTCGACGCCCTCACCCGGATCGAAGCTGCGCTGTTCGGCCGGAGTCGGAGCCGGAGCTGCCGGGGCCTTAACGGCGGCCTTCGGAGCTGGTTTCTGGCGCAGTGCGGCCGGCGTGCGCGGCTTCGTCGGCGACTTCGCTTGGCGCTCTGTTGGGCTCTCGCCGGCCGACTTGATGATCCTTAGCGCCTCGTCCTCATCGACGCTTGAAGCTGCTGCCGTCACCTCTACGCCGGCAGCACGGAGCGCCTCCAGCAGCTCGCGGCTGGAAAGGTTCTGCTCCTTCGCGATCTCGTGGACGCGCTTACTGGCCACTTGTCTCCTCTTCCAGCTCTTCCGTTGCCGCTTCGTCTTCAGCCACTTCGGCCTCGGCCAGTTCCTCATCGGCCTCTTCTTCGGCGGCCTCGTCCTCAGCTTCGATCTTCTCTTCCTCGGCCTCTTCAGCGGACTCGTCGGCTTCAGCCGCGTCGTCCTCTGCATCGGCAACGGCGTCGCCAGCTAGCTCGACGTCGGCTGCCTCAGCGCCCTCTTCGCCGTCAGCGGCGGCTTCTGCTTCAGCGGCCGCGGCGGCCTCAGCGGCGGCGGCCGCATCAGATTCAGCTTGCGCGGCAGCAGCGGCCGCGGCAATCGCCTGTGCTTCGGCGACAACAGCCTCGATCTCACCGACGCGATCGGCCAACTCAGCCGCTGGGACTTCAGGATCGGCGAAGCGCGCTACCTCTTCCTCGCTCAGTTCGGCTGCAAAGGCAACCGAGTTGCCACTGAAACGGCCGAGTGCGATGTGAGCCGGAAGGCCGCAGGAGGTCGTGCCTGGTAGAGCCGCGTTCGGGCAACGGCGCCCGTTCGTGAGCACTGCGACGCAGCGGCCTCCGACCTCTTCGTCGGCCGACATCGAACCATCAGGAGCCTCGGTCGCAAATTCGGACTCGGAGCGAATGTCGATCCGCCAACCGGTCAGGCGGGCCGCAAGACGGGCGTTCTGGCCTTCGCGCCCGATCGCCAGCGCGAGCTGGTCGTCGGGAACGATCACCGTTGCCTGACGGGCCTCGTCGTCAACGACGACCTCGCGCACGCGGGCTGGCGAGAGCGCCTTAGCGACGAACCGTGCAGGTTCTTCGTTGTAAGGAATGATGTCGATCTTCTCGCCGCGCAACTCCGAGACGACCATCCGCACGCGTGAACCGCGTGGGCCGACGCAGGCGCCGACTGGGTCAACGCCATCGGCGTAGGAGACAACCGCGATCTTCGAGCGGTATCCAGGCTCACGGGCGACGTTCGCGATCTCGACGAGACCATCGGCCATCTCGGGTACTTCGAGCTCAAAGAGCGCCTTGATTAGTTCAGGATCGCGGCGACTGAGGATGATCGACGGACCCTTCGTGTCGGCCGAAACCTCTTTGATTACGGCTTTAACGCGCTGGCCGTGGTCGTAGCGCTCGCCGTCGACCTGCTCGGAGCGCGGCAGCAGCGCTTCGATCCGGCCGCCAACGCCTAGCTGCACCAGCGTGTAGCGCGAGTCGGACTGCTGGACGATGCCGTTGACGAGCTCGCCAACACGATCCTGGTATTCGTCAAACATCATGTCGCGCTCGGCCTCACGGACGCGCTGCAGGATCACCTGCTTGGCGGTCTGTGCGGCGATTCGCCCGAAGTCGTCTGGGGTTACGTCGGCTTCTTCGATCTCGGAGCGGTAGATCGCGAACTTCTCAGGATCGATCACTGGTTCAGCGGGCTCAACGTATTCGCCGGTCTCGGGATCGAGATAGGTCTCTTCGTCGATCGCTTCGACGATCAGCTGCGCCTCTAGCCGCTCAGGGATCTTCAGCTCGATTACGCGGTAGTCTCCGGTCGCTGGGTCGAGCTCAACGCGCGCATACTTGACCGAGGTCGACTGCTTCATGTAGGCCGAAAGCAGCGCGTCTTCAAGCGCCGTGATCAGCCGTTCAGGGCTGATCCCCTTCTCGTTAGCGAGCGCTGTCATTGCTTCGATGATCTCTGTCGACATCTTGTTACTCCTCGATCAGGTTGGATCGTTTAATCGCCGTATATGGAATCGCGACCAGCGCATCGCCGGCCGAAATCGTTACCTCTTGATCTGATGCGCCGACCAGTTCGCCGGTGAAGTTGCTTTGTCCCTCTAGTGGTTCAGCCGTCCGTACCTTCGCGCGGCGCCCAAGGAAGCGCTGGTAGTGCTCGGGCCGAGTCAGCGGCCGTTCACGGCCCGGCGAGGAGACCTCAATGCCGACCTTCTCGCGCACCAGTTCGAGATCGTTCGTTACCGCTGCGCAGAGATCGAGCGTGACGCCGTCGGGATGATCGATCACGACGCGAACGGTTCCGCTCCCCGCACCTTCCACGGCCAGCAGCTCAAGCGCCGGCTGAGTTTCAGCCAGCTTGGCCTCGATTTCGGCGTGTATTTGAGTCGTATTCATCGGTATCAGGGGATAAAAAAAGTGGGCTAGCGCCCACTTCCGTTGCTGCTGTGACCGGCGCTACCGGACTTCGAAAGCTCGTCTTGAACGATAGCACCGCGGCCGCTTTGGCGCTGGTCTAGCGCGCCCAGCGCTCAGCTCAGGAGGCTAGGCGACGTGCAGCGTCACGGTAGGCGCGGTAATCGCTGCGTTCAGGCCTCAGGCAGGCGGCGAGCGCCAGAGGGCGGCGGGCGTCGTCATGGGCGCCGAGCAGTTGCAGGCAACGGCCGAGGCAGAAAAGCGCGTAGTCGTTGGTCGGCGCGCCGTCGACGACGGCCTGAAACTCGGCCGCTGCTTCGCGGTAACGGTGGGCGCCAAAGAGTGCCCGCCCGAGCGCCTCGCGGACCGATGCAGTCTCTGGCTCGACTTCGCGCGCGCGCATCAGCGCGATCACGGCTGCGTGGCTATCACCACTGTCGAGCAGCGCCAAGCCATTGCGGTAGGAGTCGTACGCCGACGGATCGGTCATCCCAGAGTCCGTCATCAGCCTGGGACCCGAGCCTGAGCTCGATCGAGCTCGTCGACAGCGTCAAGAATCTCATTTGCGACAGCAAGCTTGTCGGCCTTCGGCACGTGCCTGTCGCCACCAGCGGTGACGATTGTGACCTCGTTGGAGCTGCTCTCAAAGCCGATGTCGGCGCCAGAAACGTCGTTGATGACGAGCGCGTCGAGGCCCTTGCTGGCCAGCTTTCTGCGTCCTACTTCGACCGCGTCGGGCCCATGCTCAGCGGCGAAGCCGACCAGCGTCTGGCCATCGCTACGGAGCCCTGAAAGCGCTGCCAGCACATCGGTCGTCGGCGACAGAGTCAACTCCAATTCGCTGCGGCCGTCCTTCTTCAGCTTCCCGGATGCGGGCTCGCTGGCAGTGAAGTCGGCGACGGCGGCTGCCATTAGTAAGAGGTCGCAGCTGGGGAACTGTTCGCGCGCCGCCTCTTCGAGCTGCGCAGCGCTCCCAACATCGATGTAGGAAATCTGTGCGTGCCGGGGCAGATCCACGTTTGCCGCGATCACCGTGACATCGGCCCCACGAGCCGCGGCTGCTTCCGCGAGAGCGAAACCCATCCGCCCCGATGAACGGTTGCCGACGAACCGCACTGCGTCGATTGGCTCGCGCGTACCGCCAGCCGTCACCAACACGCGGCGACCATCCCAGGGCCGCGCACCGGCGGGGACGATCTGCTCGGCGGCGCTGAGAATGGTGGCCGGCTGGGCGAGCCGCCCGCTCCCCCATTCGTTGCGGCTGGCGAGCGAGCCAACCTCGGGGTCAACGATCGTCACCGAACGTTCGCGCAGCAGCTCAATGTTTGCCTGCGTCGCAGCGTGCTGCCACATCTGATGGTTCATCGCTGGGGCGACGATCAAAGGGCAGGAGGCGGCGAGCGCCGCGCTAGTCAGGAGATTGTCGGCGGCGCCGGACGCAAGTTTGGAGATTGTGTTCGCGCTGGCGGGCGCGATCACGAAACAGTCGGCGTTGCGAACCAATTCCAAGTGGCTGATTGGATCGTGCTCCGGCGTGGGCTGGTCCGGGAAGGCGCCGCGGGCTGGGTCGCGTTCCCATTCGCTGGTCAAGACCGGCGCACCTGTAATCGCGGCGAATGATGCCGCCCCCACAAAACGCTGCGAGTTCTCGGTCTGGATCACGCGAACCGAGTGACCCGCGGCGGTTGCGAGGCGAATTAGGTCGAGCGCCTTGTAGGCGGCGATCCCACCGGTGACGCCGAGAAGAATTCGGGCCATCTTTCCCCCTGAATCTGCTTGGCTACTCGGGGTAGCGGTAAATCAGTTTGCCTTCGGCGACCTCTTCGAGTGCGATCGTGAGGTAGTTAGCCGAGTGGCTGGCAACCATTGGCGGCGGGAACTCGTCGAAAGTTCCCTCACCGAGGTTGTGGTAGTAGCTGTTGATCTGGCGCGCACGCTTAGCGGCAACGATCACGGTGGCGTAATTCGAGTCCACCTGTTCGAGCAGGGCGTCAATCCGAGGAGCGATCATGCTGATCAGTCTACCGCCCCGCGCAGTTGGCCCTGAACGAGGCGCTCCAGCGACTCGACCGCGTCGCCAAGACGGTCGTTAACAATCACCTCGCTGAACTCGTCTTGAGCATCAAGCTCCTCGCGAGCAACGGTGAGCCGCTCGTCGATTGTCTGCGGCGAGTCGGTGCCGCGACCGACGAGCCGCTCGCGCAGAGTCTCAAACGATGGCGGCGCGATGAACACCTGAAGCGCCGACGGCATCGATTCGCGGATCTGTCGCGCGCCCTGGAGCTCAATCTCAAGCACGATTACGTCATCGTCTCGATCACTCTCCTGCAGCTCGCTACGCAGCGTGCCGTACTGCTGACCGGCGTAGCGGGCGTGCTCTGCGAACGCGCCCTCCTCAACTAGAAGGTCGAACTGCTCAGCGCCAAGGAAGTGGTAGTCGACGCCATCTCGCTCACCCGGTCGCGGCGAACGCGTTGTCGCCGAAATACTCAGCCTGACGCTGGGCATACGCTCACGCAGCAACCGGATGACTGTCCCTTTTCCGACCCCTGAGGGCCCGGTTATCACGATTACATGCGCCATCAGCGCAGGCTAAGCGATCGTCCGGCGCGACTAGCGGGTGCGGCTACGCAGCAACTGAACGAGCTCGCCGCGCTGGCGATCGGATAGGCCACCGACGGTCTTGCTCGGTGAGATCCGAACCTGCTGAAGAATCTTGTTGGCCTTGACGCGACCGAACTTCGGCACTGCGAGCAGCAGGTCGAAGACCTTCGCAGTCTCGAGGTACTCCGGTGGCGATTCGAGCAGACGATCGATCGTCGCCTTGCCGGCGCGCAGGTCGCGCTTGAGCTTCGCGCGCTGGCTGCGAATCTGATTCGCACGCCCTAGAGCTTCCATCCGCTGGACCGTCGAACGCTCTGGTGCCTCTGCCGCCGCGAGTGAATTTTTTTCGGTTGCCGAAGCCACGACGGCGAGCATACACAACTCTGAGAGCGCTGCGAGGCGTGGCTGAAATATTCGACTTAACGTCGAGTTGAGGTCGAGAGTTTTGACTTTCGTCGCGCCTCTAACCGCTGACCCGGGAGGCGCTCAGACCCGCCCAGCGAGCCCGTCGCGGATCTTGGCGGCGCTCATCGGATCGCGAAAACTCTCGGTACCTACTGCGATTACGAGCGCCCCGGCGTCAAGGAACTGGCGCGCGTTGGCGGCGCTGGTGATCCCACCCATCGCCACGATTGGCAGCGCTATCGCTGCCGCCACAGCGCACGTTTGGGCCAGCGCGACGGCTCGGATTGCCGGCCCAGACTGCCCGCCGCCGCCGCCGCCGAGCCATGCCTGACCGGGCCGCGCCGGGTCGGCGGCGAAGGCCTTGAGAGTGTTAATCAGCGAGACGGCGTCGGCGCCTGCAGCCTCGGCGGCGGCCGCAACGAGTGCAACGTTGGCCGTGTTCGGCGTCAGTTTGACGATCAGCGGCTTCGCCGTTTTGCCACGTACGGCGGCGAGCAGTTTGGTCAGTTCGGCTGGGTCGGAGCCGATGTCGAGACCGGTCTTCACGTTCGGACAGGAGACGTTGAGTTCGATCGCCGCGACCTCGTCGCGGCCATCAATCGCCTCAAGTAGTTGGCCCACTTCGTCGGCGTTGGAGCCCATCACGTTCGTGATCACCGGCACCGGTAGCGTCGCCAAGTCGGGCAGATCGTGTTCGATGTAACCGGCTAGTCCGCGGTTTGGCAGGCCGATCGAATTGATCATCCCTGCCGCAGTCTCAAAGAGCCGCGGCGGCGGGTTGCCGAGCCGCGGTTCCAGCGTGATCGTCTTTGAAACGAATGCCGCGAAAGGGAATTCCCGGTCAACGCAGTCCCCGAATACACGCCTTGCTGCGATCACGTCAAAAGTTCCCGAACCATTAATGACGGGATGCGCCAGCTCGATCCCGCAGAGGTCGATCGTCATCCTCCGCCCCCTACCGTGAGCCAGTCGGCTGCGAGTTCGTCTGCCGCTACGACGGGGCCGTCGACGCAGCTGCGGCGGAAGCTGCCGTCGGCGGTCTTGACTACGCAGCCGTAGCAAGCTCCATAGCCGCAGGCCATCGGTGCCTCGAGCGCGAGCTGAGCCGGAACCCCGCTCGCGGTGCTGATTGCGCGGATAGCGTCGAGCATCTGCGGCGGGCCGCAGGAGTAGATAACTGCGTTCGCGTCACGGTCCAGTTCGGCCAACAGTAGTTCGGTCACAAGGCCGGCCTGGCCGACTGAACCGTCATCGGTCGCAACCTGCGCAGCCTCGAGAAACTCAGCTCCGGCCGCATGCTCGCTATCGCGGAAGCCCAGCAAAGCAGTCACTTCATGGCCCTGCGCGATCAGCTCCTGCTGAAGCATTGCGAGCGGCGCGACGCCGATCCCTCCGCCACAGAGAATCGCGCGAACCCCTGCCTGCGGAGCCGTGAAGCCGTTACCGAGCGGGCCGAGCAGTCGCAGGCCGTCGCCCAGTTCGAGTTCAGCGAGCCGCTCTGTGCCGGGGCCGACCGCCTCGAGCACGAACGAGAGTTGGCGGTCGGCGGCGGCCAGCACCGAAATGGCGCGCGGCAGGTAGGGCCGCTCGTCGCAGCCCCCACCCCACCTCTCCGAGCTCGCGAGCATGTAGAACTGCCCCGCAGCCGGCTGCGGCCCGTCGGCGTCGGCGCAGCTGAATACTCGGTACGGACCGATCTCCTCGGTTCCGCTGATCGTTACTTCGCGCGTGCCAAACGGCGCCTGAACGCGGTCAGCGGCTTCGCTCACGCCTCCGCCTCAACCGAGCGCAAACCGCGATGAATCTCCTGCAGAGAGAGCACTTCTGCCTCGCCGCTGCGGGCCGAGGAGATCGCCCGCACTGCCGCCAAGCCACCGGCCAGCGTCGTTAGGCACGGGACGCTGCGAGCCACCGCTGAGCGGCGGATCTCCCAACCGTCGGTGCGCGCGCCGGAACCTGTCGGCGTATTGACAACGAGCGTCACTTCGCCGCTCTCGATCATGTCGACGACGTTCGGCGAACCTTCCCCGACCTTCATCAGCTCGGTCGCCGGTACACCCATCCGCTCGAGCGCCTCGCGTGTGCCGCGCGTGGCGACGATCTTGAAGCCGAGGTCGTGGAGCGTCTGGGCAATCG
The DNA here is from genome assembly GCA_945881845.1 of Bifidobacterium breve. Taxonomy (GTDB): domain Bacteria; phylum Actinomycetota; class Thermoleophilia; order Solirubrobacterales; family Solirubrobacteraceae; genus F1-60-MAGs163. The sequence goes on from CAMCVN010000010.1 coordinate 49,210, forward strand.
CGACCGCCCCGGCCTTGTCAGAATCGGTGACGGTGATGAACGCCGTTCCGCCGTCGGGAAGCGCAGCGCCAGCGGCTGCTTGGGCCTTAGCGAACGCAGTTGGGAAGTCGCGCGCCACGCCCATCACTTCGCCGGTCGAGCGCATCTCCGGCCCGAGCAGTGCGTCGGCGCCGTCGAAGCGATCGAATGGCATCACGGCCTCCTTGACCGAGACGTGGTCATGCCCCATAGGGTCGGCCGGAAGCTCTAGCTGCTCGATCGTCTCGCCAAGCATCAGGCGGCAAGCCAGCTTTGCCAGCGGCAGCCCGATTGCCTTGCTGACAAACGGCACTGTCCGCGACGCGCGCGGGTTGGCTTCGATCACGTAAAGATCGGCGCCGTAGACGGCAAACTGGATGTTGCATAGGCCAACGACCCCGAGTGCCAGCGCGATCCCTTCGCTTTGGGCCCTGATGGCGGACATCATCTCGGGCCCCAACGAATGAGGTGGCAGCACGCAGGCACTGTCGCCAGAGTGGATTCCGGCCTCTTCGACGTGCTGCATGATGCCGCCAATCCAGACGCTGTTGCCGTCGCAGAGGGCGTCAACGTCGACTTCAATCGCATTCTCGAGGAAGCGGTCGAGGTAGATCGCGCGGCCGTCCTCGCGCACGTGGCGAGAGAGGTAATCCTTGAGGTCGTCCTGCGAGTAGACGATCTCCATCGCGCGGCCGCCGAGCACGTAGCTTGGTCGGACAAGGAGCGGAAAGCCGACCTCGTCTGAAACGCTCAGAGCTTGCTCAACCGAGTGCGCTTCAGCGTAAGGCGGCGCTTGGTAGCCGAGACTCTCCAGCAGTCCTCCGAAGCGGCCCCGGTCCTCGGCTAGGTCGATCGCGTCAACGCTGGTGCCGAGGACGTTGATACCGGCCTCGACGAGCCCTTCAGCGAGCTTTAGAGGCGTCTGGCCACCGAACTGGACGATTACCCCTTCGGGCTTCTCAATCTCGGCGACAGCCAGCACATCTTCCAGCGTCAACGGTTCGAAGTAGAGACGATCGGAAGTGTCGTAGTCGGTGGAAACCGTCTCCGGGTTGCAGTTGACCATCACGGCGTCGCGGCCGCTGTCGCGGACCGTCATCGCCGCATGGACGCAGCAGTAGTCGAACTCGATCCCTTGCCCAATCCTGTTCGGCCCGGCGCCAAGGATCATCACCGACGCGTTGTCGCCTCGCTCAACCTCGCCTTCGGCCTGCTGTTCCCAGCCCGAGTAGTAATAGGGCGTGCGGGCCTCGAACTCAGCGGCACAGGTATCGACCGAGCGGTAGACGCGTTCGCCCGCAAATGGAGCCTCGGGTTCGAGCGCGAGCTGTTGCAGCTGACGCAGGAACCACATGTCGACGAGGCAGGCTTCGTGAACCTGTTCCAGCGTTGCCCCCTGCCGGAAGGCCTCGAGCATGAAGTCATAGCGCTCGGCGCCGGCAGGCGTGAGCGCGGCAATCAGGTCATCAACGCCCAGCCCGTCGAGCTTGGCGTGGCTGTCGAGTTCGCGGCTGCGCATCGCCTTCGCAAACGCCTGCTGGAAGGTCCTACCAAAGGCCATAACTTCGCCAACGCTCTTCATATGCGTCGAGAGACGCGGATCGGCGCCGGGGAACTTCTCGAACGCGAAACGTGGCCACTTGACGACGACATAGTCGATCGTCGGTTCAAAGCTGGCCGGCGTCACTTGCGTGATGTCGTTCGGAATCTCGTCGAGCGTGTACCCGACTGCCAACCGCGCAGCAATCTTGGCGATCGGGAAGCCGGTCGCCTTTGACGCAAGCGCCGACGAGCGTGACACGCGAGGATTCATCTCGATCACGAGAATCTCCTCGGTCGCCGGATTGACGGCAAACTGAACGTTCGATCCGCCCGTCTCGACTCCAACAGCACGAATAACGATTAGTGCCTGATCGCGAAGCTGCTGATAGAGCGCGTCGGTCAGCGTCTGTTGCGGCGCGACGGTCAACGAATCGCCGGTGTGAACGCCCATCGGGTCGATATTTTCGATCGAACAGACGATCACGCAGTTGTCGTCACGGTCGCGCATCACCTCGAGCTCAAACTCGCCCCACCCAAGTACCGACTGATCGAGTAGGACCTGGCCGATCGGCGAAGCCTCGATCCCGCGGGCAACGATCGCTCGGTACTCGGCTTCGTCGCGCGCGATCCCTCCCCCGCGGCCACCCAGGGTGAATGCTGGCCGTACGATCGCCGGCAGGCCAATGTCGCCGAGTGCCTCGATCGCCTGCTCAAGCGTCGTGGCAATTGCGCTGCGAGGCATCTTCAGCCCGGCTTCGGCCATCGTTTCGGCGAAGCGCTCGCGGTCCTCTGCGCGATCGATTGCTTCGTAGTCGGCGCCGATCAGCTCAACGCCGAACCGCTCCAGCGTGCCGTCCTCAGCGAGCGCCTTGGCGAGGTTCAGCGCCGTTTGGCCGCCAAGCGTCGGCAGTAGTGCGTCGGGGCGTTCCTTCTCAATCACGGCAGCGACTGGGCCAGGTAGCAGCGGCTCGACGTAGGTCGCGTCAGCGAACTCGGGGTCGGTCATGATCGTCGCCGGGTTGGAGTTGACGAGGACGATCTCGTAGCCCTCCTCACGCAGCACCTTGCAGGCCTGCACTCCGGAGTAGTCGAATTCGGCAGCTTGCCCGATCACGATCGGGCCGGAACCAATCACGAGGATCTTTTGAATGTCATCGCGCCGCGGCATCAGGCAGCCGCCTTAGTGATGCGCTCGACGAACTCATCGAAGAGGTGACGGGCGTCATGTGGACCGGGGCCAGCCTCGGGGTGGTACTGAACGGTTGAGCCCGGAACGTCAAGCAGCGTCAGCCCCTCAACGGTGCGGTCGTACAGGTTCACATGGCTCAGTTCGGCGGCGCCGAAGTCTGTCTCCCAACGGATCGGCTCGTCGTTCTCTACGCGCAAGCCGCCATCGGGAGCGGCAACCGCGAAGCCGTGGTTTTGCGAGGTGATCTCGATCTTTCCTGTGCGCAGGTCCTTGACGGGATGATTTACGCCGCGGTGGCCAAACGGAAGCTTGAAGGTCTTGAGGCCGAGAGCGCGGCAGCAAAGCTGATGGCCAAGGCAGATTCCGAAGACCGGCTTCTTTCCGAGGACGCCGCGGACCGTCTCGACGACACCGTCGAGCGCCGCCGGGTCTCCTGGGCCGTTCGCGAGGAAGACTGCGTCGGGATCGTCGGCGAGCAGATCCTCCGCGCTGACGTTGCACGGATGGAGGTCCAGTCGCACTCCTCGCTCGACGAGCTGGCGCACGATCGACATCTTGATCCCCGTGTCGATCGCGGCGACGCGCGGCCCGGTATTGCCCTCGCCATGGCGGATCATCTGCGAAGGCCCAACCTCGGCAGCGAGGTTCTGGCCGTCCATTGGCGGCTCGGCTTCGATCGTCGCCGCTGCCCCACCCTCGTCTGTAGTGGCGAAGATTCCGCCGCGCATCGCGCCGCGACTGCGCAGGTGACGCACCAGCGCGCGTGTATCGACCTCGGTGATCGCCGGAATTTCGCTCGCTTCGAGCCAGTCGAGCCAACCTTGATCCGCGGTTGGCGCGTCGGCCGAGTTGTCGGCGGCTCGCATCACGACACCGCGAACGTGGATTCGGTCGCTTTCCATCGCCTGTTCACTGACTCCGTAATTACCGACGTGCGGCACCGTGAAGGTCAGAACTTGGCCCGCAAAAGACGGGTCTGTTACCGACTCCTGATAGCCGCCCATCGCGGTCGTGAATACGACCTCGCCGACCGAACCGCTTGATGCCCCGCATAGCTTGCCTTCGAAACGTGTGCCGTCCTCAAGTAGGACGAAGCCATCTGCGCTCACTTGATTAGCCCCTGGATCTCTTTGAAGTGTGGATTCTTTGCGTCTTTGAGCAGCTCGAAGCAGATTGATTCGGTACTCGACGGCACGGCACCGGCGAGCGAGAGGCGCTGAATCGCCAGCGCGCGGTCGTCGGCGGCGCGCGAGCCGAGCGCGTCGCATGCCAACCACACCTCAACATCGGTCGCGAGCAGATCAAGCACGCTCTGCGCAACGCAGATGTGCGTTTCGATGCCGCAGACGATCACTTGATCTCGGCCGCTAAGTGAGAAGCCTGGGGCGTGAGCAGCGGAGAACGTTGTCTTCTCCACCACCAACGCACCGGCGAGGACGTCGTCCAGCTCAGAAACCGTCTTGCCGAGCCCCTTCGGGTATTGCTCGCTGACAATGATTGGGAGCTCGAGCAGCGTCGCAGCGCGCGCGAGGATCTGCGTTCGCGCGGTGATTGCTTCGGCATCTGGGATGACGCCCCGGAACGCCTCCTGGATGTCGACAACGAGCAACGCGGCCCTGTCGGCTTCGAGCCGCGCGCCGTTCATTGCGCCGCCTGGTCAGGATCCGGCGCGGCACTCAGCGCGAAACTTCTCTGCCGGTATGCGACAGCGCCGTCGGCAACAGTCAGCAGCACACGCCCGAAGAGCATGCGGCCACCAAAAGCGCAGTTCTCGGAGCGACTTTCGTAGCCGTCCTCGCCGACGCGCCATTCTTGGTCAAGATCAACGAGCACCAGATTGGCGCTCTCGCCGATAGTCATCTGCGGAATCTGAAGACCGAAGATCGCGCCGCCGCATGTCATCTTCTCGATCAGCATCTCGATGCTCATCAGTCCGCTGCGAACAAGCTCGGTGTAACAGGCCGCGAACGAACTCTCGAGCCCGGTCGTGCCCATCGGCGCCTGCTCGAACGGGACTTCCTTTTCATGCGCGCTGTGCGGCGCGTGGTCGGTCGCGATGCAGTCGATTGTGCCGTCAAGCAGGCCGGCGATGAGCGCCTGGCGGTCGGCCTCGGTCCTCAGCGGCGGGTTCATCTTCATCCGCGTGTCAAGCGTGCGCACCTCCTCCTCGGTAAAGCAGAGGTGATGCGGGCTGACCTCAGTCGTGACGTTGTAGCCGAGCCGCTTCGCCTCGCGGATTGCCGCGACCGACTCGGCACAGCTGAGGTGCTGCATGTGGACTGTTCCACCTTCATATCCGGCCAACGCCGCGTCGCGCGCAACCATCGTCGACTCGCTGGTGCTGGGTATTCCGCCGATTCCAAGCACAGCACTGACTGCGCCCTCGTTCATCGAGCCGCCGGCAGAGAGCGACGGGTCCTCCTCGTGGAGTGCGAGCACACCGCCCGACATCTGCTGGTACTGGAGCGCCTTGCGCAACATCCCTGCCGACTCGACCGGCATCCCGTCGTCGGTGAAGCCGGCCGCACCGGCGGCGCGCAGCTCCGACATCGCAGTTAGCTCCTCGCCTCCTAGGCCAACGGTGATCGCGGCCAAGAAGCCGACCGGGACGCGCGCCTCACGGCGGGCCGCCTCGCGCAGCGAGCGCATTACGGAGGCCGAATCGACAACCGGGTCGGTGTTCGGCATTGCCAGCACGGCGCAGAAGCCGCCAGCAGCGGCCGAGCGGGTACCGGTCTCAATGTCTTCCTTGTGCTCGTGGCCGGGAGTGCGAAGGTGGATGTGCGGATCGACGAAGGCTGGGAAGAGGTGGAAGCCGCTCCCGTCGATCTTCTCCGCATCAGGGCCGGCTGTGAGCGTGCCCGGGGCGCCAATCTCAGCGAGTTGCCCGTCGCTGACTGCAACGTCGAAGACGCCGTCAATTCCGGCCCGCGGGTCGATCAAATGCGCGCCGGTGATAATTAGGTCGGCTTCTGCCGCCGTGCCACGAACGAGCAGTTGTTCTCTGCGGCGCGTCATGCGGACTGGTGCTCCGGCACCGGATCAAAGGCCCGTGAGGCGGCCAGTACCTCGAAGAGGACTGCCATTCGCACGACAACACCGGCAGCGACCTGCTCAAGGATCAATGACTGGGCGCAATCAACGACCTCATCGGAGAGCTCTACTCCGCGGTTAACCGGCCCTGGGTGCATCAGCAGAGAGCGAGTACCGAGCCGGCGTTCGTCGATCTGGAAGAGCGAGGCGTACTCGCGCAGGCTCGGCAGGTAGGCCTGCTGCATCCGCTCGTTCTGCATCCGCAGCGCGTAAACAACGTCGGCTTCGTGCAGGTCATCGAGCGAATAGCGGACCTCGACGCCCATCACTTCGATGTCGCGCGGGAGCAGCGTCGGGGGTCCCGCGATGGTCACCTGCGCCCCCATCTTCTGGAAGCCGAGAATGTTTGAGCGGGCCACACGCGAATGGAGCACGTCGCCGACAATCCAGATCTTGACGCCGTCGAGCGACCCCAGCCGACGACTGAGCGTATAAATGTCGAGCAGCGCCTGCGTTGGGTGCTCGTGTTTGCCGTCGCCAGCGTTGATGATCGCGGCGTCGGTCCACTCAGCGACCAGCGCTGGCGCTCCAGCCCATGGGCAGCGCACGACGATCGCATCAGGCCTGTGGGCGCTCAGCGTCTGAACGGTGTCTTTCAGCGACTCGCCTTTCTCGGTTGATGAGCCGGAGGCGCTGAAGTTGACTACGTCGGCGCTGAGCCGCTTGGCTGCGAGTTCGAATGAGCTGCGCGTGCGCGTGCTCGCTTCGTAGAAGAGATTCAGCACCGTGCGACCGCGCAGCGCTGGCACTTTCTTGATCTCGCGCTCGTGGTTTTCGGAGAACGCCGCGGCGCGGGCACAGATCCGCTCGATGTCCTCGCGGCTAACGTCTTCGATGCTTAGTAGATGCTTCATGCCGCATCCCCAGCGACGGCGCTCTCGGCCTCGCCAATCACGACTTGGTCGACGCCGTCGGTCTCCTCGACCTGAACGAAGACTCGCTCGCCCGGAGCGGTCGGCAGGTTCTTGCCGATGTAATCAGGGCGGATCGGCAGCTCACGGTGACCCCGGTCAACTAGTACCGCGAGCTGCACGCAGGCCGGGCGCCCGTAGGCGAAGAGCGCCTCGATCGCCGCGCGAACGGTCCGGCCGCTATAAAGCACGTCGTCGACGATCACGACCGTTGCGCCATCAAGAGCGAAATCGATCTCGGTTGAGTAGACCTGCGGCGCTTCGGGGCGCTTACCGAGGTCGTCGCGGTAGAAGCCAATGTCAAGCAGGCCGAGCGGGATATCGCCGCCAGAAAACTCGTTTAGGAGAGCCACAATCCGGCGCGCAAGGACCGCTCCGCGACTGTGGATGCCAACGATCGCCAGCTCGGAAGAATCGGTGTTCCGTTCGAGGATCTCGTGAGCGATGCGGGTTAGTGCCCGGTTTAGCTCTTCGTCGTCTAAGACGACATTCTGTTGGCTCACTAGATCCTGCCCTTCTTGGCCTCTCGGACCGAGTTAAAGGGGGTTGACTGCTGCGCGCACGTTAGCACCGCCAGCGGCGCGGCGGTGAATCAAATCTCGCTCTTTGCGGAGCCCTCCTCGGACGCCTCCGCGAACTGCGGCGCTGCCGCCTGCTCGACCGCGACGTCGTCAGGGCGCTTCAGCACCGGCCCGCCCTTCTCGGCGACGGGAATGTCGATCGCATCGAAATCGCGTGGAACGACGGTCTCGGCAAAGGTAGCTTCGGCCTCCTCAATGATCTTTCTGACTGGGTAGCGGGCGGAGATGTGGGTCAAGGCGAGCATTGCCACTCCGGCCGCCGTTGCAATCTCGGCGGCCTGCCTCGCGGTGCTGTGCATCGTCTCGGTGGCGCGAGCAGCGTCTTCATCGGCGAAGGTCGCTTCGTGGATCAGGAGATCGGCTCCGCTGGCAGCAGCTTCGACCATCTCGCAGGGCGCGGTGTCTCCGGAAATGACGATCTTCCGACCGGCGCGCGGCTCCCCAATCACCTGCTGAGGCTCAACCTCACCGACGCTCTCGCCGGCAACGAGCGCCGCAATCTCCCTGCCATTGGTGATGCCGAGCTCGGCTGCCCGCTCGGGGTCGAATCGACCAGGCCGACCTGCCTCAACCAGCGAATAGCCGAGCGCGGTACCGCGGTGGCGGACATTGAACGCTTCGACCTCGTAGCCATCGAACTCGATTGCGTCACCGGCTTCCAGCTCTGAGATGTGAAGTTCGTAGTCGGTCTTGCCAGTCGCGATCCCTACGGCAGAGAGTTGCTTAACCGTGCCACTCGGGCCATAGATGTCGAGCGCCTTCTCGCGCCCGCGCAGCTCAAGCGTGCGGACAAGCCCCGGAATCCCAAGCCAGTGGTCGGCGTGGAGATGTGTGATGAAGATCGCGTCGAGATCGGCTAGGCCGATGCTGCGGATCAGCTGGCGCTGCGTTCCTTCACCGCAGTCGAACAGCAGCCGGTCACCGTCCAGCCGCGCGAGTGTTGCGGGCAGGCCGCGACGCGGCGTCGGCACCGAGCCGCCGGTGCCAGCGAAGAAGAGTTCGATCTGATCCACGTCCGCGAGGGTACCCGCGCGAGGCGCACGGTAGGCTCAGGGACGTTGCGCCCGTAGCTCAGTGGATAGAGCGCCCGCCTCCGGAGCGGGAGGCCGCAGGTTCGAATCCTGCCGGGCGCGCTGGAGTTTTCGGGTGTCGAGGATCACCGGATCAGCCGACGGTGCCTTTTTGATCGGCTGAGTCCTTCTCAAGGAACAGCTACTTGTCCGTAGTGGGTGCGGCAGCAGGAGTGTTGCGGTGTTGCGGCTAGAAACTAAAGCAGGCGAAACTGCTGAGGATTCCGGCGGGCGTGACCGTTGGGCAGCCAAGCGCGCCGGTCAGGTTCGTACTGGTCAGGACCGCGCCGGTCAAGTTCGCGTCGAACAGGTTCGTACTGGTCATGTTCGCGCTGTCCAGATTCGCGCCGGTGAAGTTCGTGTAGTACAGGGTCGCGCCGATCAGGACCGCGCCGTACAGGTTCGCGCCGGTCAGGTTCGCGCCGGTCAAGGTCGCGTAGGCTATGACCGCCCTGGACAGGTTCGCGCTGGACAGGTTCGCGCTGGACAGGTTCGCGAGGATTAGGCCCGCGTAGCTCAGGTTCGCTCCGGCCAGAACCGCGCCGGTCAGGTTCGCGTTGTTCAGGTTCGCGCCAAAACACTTTGGCGCGCAGGAAGGGGTTTGCCCTGTCACCGCGCCCTTGTTCCTTGGTGGTGTGTAGTAGTGAAGTTTTGCGTCTTTGAGGTTCGCTCCGCGCAGATTAGCTCCGGTCAGATCGGCTTTGCGTAGGTCAGCGCCTTGCAGGTTGGCCTTGCGTAGGTCGGCGCCACGCAGCTTGACGTGATGAAGCGTTGCCCCGCTCAGTTTTGCTCCGCGTAGATTCTTGCCGTTGAGGTTTTTGTAAGCGCAGTTCGTCTTAGCTTTGATCTTGCAGCCGTTGACGGTACGCGCCTGCGCCGAACCAGCGAGCAGCGCGACCGATAGAACTGACAGACAGAAGACCTTCGCAAAAGAACGCATTGCGGCAAGGTACTGATTCAGCTCGACACGTGCGCCGGCTCAGCGCGCTCGGTCTGCCTCCGGCCTGAAGGGCGCATTTCGTTTTGGGCGGGCCTGTTGGTTACATTCGAGGCTATGAGCGACTCGGGAACGGTGGCTCCGGCTGGCGGCGGCAGGCCGGGGACGGACGAGCAGACAGGCGAGCGCCGTGTCGGCGTTCTTGAGTTGTTCTTCGACCTCGTCTTCGTCCTCGCGATAACCCAAGTCACCGCCTACTTGGCCTCGCACCTGAACTGGCTAGGAGTCGCCGAGGGACTGATAATTCTCGGCCTGATGTGGTGGGCCTGGGTCGGCTACTCCTGGCTGACGAACAGCGTCGACAGCGACGACGTGCTGACGCGGCTGACGATCTTCACTGCGATGGCCGGGCTCGTCGTAGTCGCCTTGGCGATGCCCGGCGCTTTCGGCGACGAGGCCCTGCTGATGGCCTGCGCCTACGGACTCGTCCGGGCGATGCAGGTCGGTCTCTACGCCTACGGGACCGACCACGATGACCCCAACCATGGCGCGATCCTCAAACTAGCGCCGGGCTTCATGTTTAGCTCGCTGCTCTTGATTGTCGGCGCGCTGGTCGGCGGCGACGCGCAGCTCTGGATCTGGCTTGCTGCGTTGTTGATCGACGTCGCTACGCCATTCATCTTCGACACCGACACCTCGGAGTTCCGGGTTCACGCAGGTCACTTCGCCGAGCGCCACGGGCTGATCGTAATCATCGCTCTCGGTGAGTCGATAGTCGCCCTCGGTGCGGCAGCGTCCGGGCAGCCGCTCGACTTTGCGCTCGTCGCCGGGGTCGTGATGGGAGTCGGCATCGCAGCCTCGCTCTGGTGGACGTACTTCGATGTCACGGCAGTCGCTGCCGAGCACAGGCTGGCCAGTGTCGACCCAGCGGCCAGAGCACGGCTTGCGAGGGATGCCTACAGCGTCATCCACCTGCCGATGATCGCCGGAGTCGTCCTGCTCGCCTTGGGCCTCAAGAAATCCCTCGGGCACGCCGACCACCACCTCGAGTTGATCCCAGCGTTGGCGCTTGTCGGCGGCCCGGCTCTCTACCTGCTGGGCCTGGTCGCCTTCCGCTACCGCAACATCGGGACGATCGGTTGGCCCCGTCTCTCCGCCGCCGTGCTGCTGCTGGTGCTGCTGCCGGTCGCCTTGGCGGTCCCGGCCCTGGCTGCGGTCGGACTGGTCTTCGCGGTGGTTGGATTCCTCGTCGCCTACGAGGCGATTTCCTTTGCCGAGGTGCGCAGAGAGGTCCGCGACCGGACAGCCAGCGGAGGGTGATCTCGGACTAAGCCGGTACGACGCTGCGACGGCTCGGCTCGAAGAGGGACGAGCAACCCCGTTCGAATCTGCGGTGCCTGGAAGGTCAGGCCGCAGCTAGAGGGCTCAGCCAGCCCCACCAGCCCCGCCGTTACCGCCGTTGCCGCCGAGAAGTCCGCCAGCACCGCCGTTACCGCCGTTGCCGCCGCTCGCGAACGGGTTCAGAAGCCAGCTCCCCATACCGGCGAGCGGGCCATTGGTGAGCGTGGTGGTGCCGACCGGAACGGTCGCGGAGGTGGCGGCGTTCGTCACCATCGTCGCACCGTAAGGCGCAGGACGGTTGTCCGGGTTCTCCATCAGCGGGCCAGCACACATTGCCATCGGGTACTTGACTCCACCAATCGTCACCGGCGTTGTCACGGCGCAGGGGAAGCCCCAGAAGTTCGCCATGCCCGTGTTGGGCGCGGCGCCTACAACCTGCGTGCGCGGCGTAGCGGCGGCCACGGTCCAGCCCGTACCGGTGCTGTACTGCGCGTATGTGGCCGGGTTTCCAAAGCTCGACCAGATAGTCGAGGCGCCCTTCACGGTCGGGCTCTCGCCCTGAAGGCTCTCGTTATAGACCGTCAAGCCCTTGACGATCGGGCAGAGTCCCGTGCCGAGCTTGTACTTCTTCCCGTTGATGTAAGTCGTCTTCTTGCTCGGAGTGATGTCGCTCGCCGCGCAGAGCGCGTAGCGCCGGTAGGAGATGCGGATGTCGAGGCCCGCCTTAATCTTGGCGGGCATCAGCTTGAGAGCTCTTGCGGATGCCGAGTTGGCCGCGGGAGAGACACCCGGCCCGGACGAAGCCTGAGCAACAGGCGCCACGAGGAAGGCTGCAAGGCCGAGGACGGCGGAACTAGTTGCCAGACGGCTACGGCGATGATTCATGTTGGCTCCTTGAATAGTCGGTCGCCTGCCGATCGAACAGGCGCGAGAACGGATTAGAGAACATGAAACATCGATCGCGTTGGTCACCATAATCGGTTTGTGGTTGCCGTGCGCCAGAAGCGTCAAGGCTTGACAAGGCGCCGGAGCAGTCAAGCCGCGTTCCAGTGACCACGCGTTCTTCACTCGCCGGAGTCAGCCAGATCCTCTCTCTAGGTCCACCGCTGCGCGCCGCAGCAGTCGCTGCTCAGTCGGCGCGGGTCCTGAGAAGGTAAGTGAAGAGGTCGCCCGACCGGGCTGATTCCCAATACCGCCGGCCGCACGGTCGCTCCGCTCGTGCCGCGATCACTTCGCCGGTCTGGAGGTCGAACGCAGAATCGTCTGTGACGACGGCACCCGACGGACACTGGTACTCCTCAGTCGGCGGGACACGATCGAGTTCGCCTCGTACGTAACAAAACTGACACTCCAAGCAGTCTGTTGAAGCGACTAGCTGAAGTTGCACTGCCTGGGCGTTCTTGGATTGAATTGTGGCCATGAGGATTCCGCCCAGTGCGGTAGATCAACTATTCAGTCGATGAGCTACCTCCACAGGGGTGCTTCTCCACAGATTCGGTGCGGAAAAACACTTAGATCGGCGCCAACTGTCCGGTCTGACGGCCGTCGACCGCAGCGCATGGTCGTAGGTGGCGCCAGAGACGGGGCTCTGCGCTACCCACTCCGATCGTTAGGAGTTGCTAGCTGCCGCCTGCAACGGCGGGGAGAATCTGCACTTCATCTCCATCGCCGACCGGCGTATCGAGAAGTTCGCCGAAGCGAATGTCATCGCCGCCGACGTAGACATTGATGAAGCGCCGCAGCGTGCCGTCCTCGTCGCTGAGTCGTTCACGCAGCTCGGGATAGGCGCCGTAGAGCGCTTCGAGCGCCTCGCCGACAGTTGCGCCCTCGACTGCGACCGAAGCTTCCCCACCGGTGCTGGCGCGCAGCTGCGTCGGCAACTTTACGGTGACGCTCATCGGGCAGCGACCAGATTGGCTTCGACCTTCGTCGTGAACTCCTCAAAGGTCGGCTCAATCTCGAACGACTCGAAGCTCCCGCGGACCGCGTCGAGCGTCTTTAGCCCATCCCCGGTGATAACTGCGACTACCGACTCGTCGCGGCCGATATCGCCGCGCTCGGCAAGCTTCGCCAAAGTGGCGACGGTCACGCCGCCGGCCGTCTCGGTGAAGACACCGGTCGTTTCCGCGAGTAGCCGAATGCCGGCGCGGATCTCGTCGTCGGTTACCGAATCGATCGAGCCGCCGCTGCTCTTCGCCAACTCAAGCGCGTAAGGACCGTCGGCTGGGTTCCCGATCGCCAGAGACTTGGCGATCGTGTCTGGCTTCACGGGCTGACAGAAGTCGCGGCCCTCAGCCCAGGCTGTTGCGACAGGAGAACAACCCGCGGCCTGCGCGCCGTTCATTGTCGGCAGATCTCCTTCGAGCAGACCGAGATCGAGCCAATCGGCGAAGCCTTTGCCGATCTTCGTGAAGAGTGAGCCCGAGGCGACCGGCGAGATGATCCTGTCTGGCGTGCGCCAACCAAGCTGCTCGCCGATCTCATAAGCCAGGGTCTTTGAGCCTTCGGCGTAATAAGGGCGCAGGTTGACGTTGACGAAAGCCCAGTTGCGCTCTCCACTTAGCTCCATACAGAGCCGGTTGACGTCGTCGTAGTTGCCGCGGACCTTGACCAGGTTGGTGCCATAGATGCCGGTCGCGAGGATCTTCTGCTCCTCGAGATCGGCGGGGATAAACACGTAGCTCTCCATCCCGAGTGCCGCAGCGTTGGCGGCGACCGAGTTGGCGAGGTTTCCTGTCGAAGCGCAGGCAAGGACCTCAAAGCCAAAGTCCCGAGCGCGAGCGGCGGCGACGCTGACGACGCGATCCTTGAACGAGTGGGTTGGATTGGCGGCATCGTTCTTGACCCAAACTTCGCCCAGTCCAAGCCGTTCGGCAAGCCGGTCGGCGCGGATCAGTGGCGTGCAACCGGCGGCGAGGCCGACTCGCGACGAGTTTCGCCCCGAAGGCCCCGGAGGCCCGGCTGGAAGCGGCAGGAAGTCCGAGTAGCGCCACAGGTTCTGTGGCCCGCCTTGAATCCGGCGGCGTAGCTCAGGGATGTCCTGAGCTAGGGCACTGTGGTCCTAGGCAACTTCAAGTGGCCCAAAGCAACGTTCGCAGACGTAAATCGGGTCGAGTTCGTATTCAGATCCGCATTCGCGGCACTTCAGATTGGTGGCGCTCATTAAAAACCTCCGCCGTCAAGTGGCGGAGGTCTGGAGACTCCCACCACATCTGTCAGGAATTGGCACCTTCCCTTTCGGGAGGTTGCCGGGGTTTCAACGGGCCAGTCCCTCCACCCCTCTAGATGTGTCCAGCTATGTGCGCAGCAAGATAGCACGTCTCCGTGCAGAGCTACAACTGGCCACTGTCCGCGGGTACACTGCGGCGCAGAGGTCAATTCTGATGCCAGCCGACGAACCACGGAGTCTCGATGCCGAGCCTTCCCAAGCCTACGCTGCGACGACCTCTGCGTCGACGCGGCAATGAGTCGGTCCCCGCAGCCGAAGAGCTGGGCGCTG
>CAMCVN010000011.1 GCA_945881845.1 Bifidobacterium breve
CGCTCGCGCTGCGCGAGTAGATCCTCAATCTCGTAGGCGCTCAGCGCGCAGCTCTGCTCATCGAGCAGCGAAACGACTGCGGCGCGCGCGCCGCCGCGGCGGAAACCGGCTTCAGCAAGCCGCTCGTTCGTCGCTGTCTCCCACTGCGACTCTTTCTTCTTCGTCTTCGCCATCGCCCAAGAGGCTAGCGATGAGACTGATTCTCAGGCTAGCTTGAGGCCGCCGTGATCATCACAGTGACCGTCGTGCGGGTGGTGGAGGCGGCCATCGACGAGGTAGTCGGTGTGCTCGCCGTGCGGAACGGCCTCGTGGCCGCAGTCAGATCCGTGAACATGCTCACCGCAGTCGTGCGCCTTATTGCAGGCGTCGGGGAGCTCGTCATTGACCGGCAGCGAGTGCTCATCAACGTGATCACCGTGCGGCTGGTGCAGGTGGCCATCGTGAATGAAGTCGATGTGGCCTTCGTGGACGATCGCCGTGTGGCCGCAGCCGGGGCCGTGGACGTGGTCGTGATCTTCGTGCGTATGCCCCTTTGAAGCCATCGAATTAATCTACCGCTCGGCGCTCGCGGCAGGATCGGCGGCCGAGTTGGCGAACCGACGCTTATGGGTCTTCGCCAGCTCCGCTCCGCGCTGCACGCATTCACGCAGGAAGCCGCATGGCAGCTGGCAAGCGACGCTCAGGGCGGCCATGAGCTTCCGTTCGAGGTTGTTGAGGAGGGCCGCCGCGACTCGCCGCTCTACTGCTACCGCCCGATGACGGCCGAGTTCATCAACGACCGCAGCAGCGTCTTGGCGCGGCTACCCACCTTTCTGCCCGCCGCCCACGCGCTGATCGCGATCGGCAGCCTCGCCGACTACCTCGACTCTCAAGGCGTCCGCCCGCCCGGCCCCGGCCGCCAAAGCGCCGACGCTGCGCTGCACTGCTTCCTGGCAC
Organism: Bifidobacterium breve; assembly: GCA_945881845.1. GTDB lineage: Bacteria > Actinomycetota > Thermoleophilia > Solirubrobacterales > Solirubrobacteraceae > F1-60-MAGs163. The sequence continues at coordinate 937 of CAMCVN010000011.1, forward strand.
GAGTCTTCGTCGATTCCAACGACTTCGTCTTCGATGAGCGCTGTTTCGACAAGGCATACCTTGAGCTCGAGCGCTGCGTTGCCGAGGAGCGCGCCGAACACACCGTTGTCGCCGTGCTGCTTGGCGTTGAGCTTGGTTCCGAAGAGGTCAGCCTTGGCGACGGACTCACGCTGGCCCGCGGTGAGCGCTTCGATGATGCTCCTGATGAGGCGCGCTGGTCGCGCGTCGATGGCAGCCCGCAGACGATCGTGATCGTGCGCCGCTCGCCGGTTCCCGGCGACGTCGGCCCACTGCAGGCCTCGCGCAAATCACTACGCAAGCTGACCGCAGGGCTCCGTCTTTACCACCCCGATCCGGTCGCGATAGCACCGCTCGGTTGGTCGCGGATCGGCGCTGGCCCCTGGCAGGCCGTCGCGCTCAGCGCCGACTCCGGTGAGATTGAGCCACTGGTCTTGATCGAACCTGCGCAGGAAGATGAGCTGCGCGCCTTCCTCAGCCTCGTCGGCCGCCGCGAGCCGAAGTCCGGCGAACTGGCCTGGGCGCTGCGCCGTTATGAGCTAGCGCACCAGCGAGTGCTGGCAGGCGAGGCACTGACCGATCTGCTGCTCGTTGCCCGCGCCTTACTGGAGCCGGAAGGGCCGGCCAGCGGCAGGATGCCGGGCCGCCTTGCCGCGCTCTGCGCCGAACGTGAACGCCGCGCCTCGATGACCGAGCGGATCGCCCATGCCGCCGCGCTGGAGCCAGCGCTGATCGCTGGCGTTGACCGTGATCTGAAGCTGCAGCCGTATGTCAGCGAACTCGACGGCCACCTGCGGGCGCTGCTGCGCGATGCCTGCTGCGGTCACCTCAGCGGCGACCTTGTTGCTCTGGCCGACTCAATCCTGCTCGAGGAGAGCGAGCCGGAAGTGGCGCCCGCCATGCACTTTGAGGCGATCTCTGAGCCGCCGACCGATCGCGGAACCGACCAGTTCGAAGCACTGCGCCCGCCGTTCTAACTGGCCGCGAAAAGTTGGTCGTGGATCGCGATCAGCCCCTCGACGTCGTGAATGTCGCCCGCCATTTCGGGGACGATCACGGGCTCTAGCTCACCGGTCTCCTCTTTCAGCCTTGCGATCGTTGCGGCATCGCGCTCGGCCAGTGCGAGCGCGTCGGAGTAGCTGCTGAGCAGTCGCCCCGCCAACTGCTCATCAAATTGGCCGCTTAGCTCGCTGGCGACCGCCGCAACCGTTGGCGCAGGATGCTGAGCGCCGGCGACGATATGGACGCGGTTGATGATCAGCGCGCCAAAGTTCATCTTCGCGCTGCGTAGCTTCCCAGCGAAGAAGATCGCCTCCTCGGCCGAGTCGCGCTGCGGCGAGGTGATCACGACAAAGGTCGTCGCGGGGTCGGCGAGCAAAGTGCGGACTGCCTCGGCACGCTCGCGGAAGCCATCGATTAGGCCGCCGAGTGCCTGGAAGAAGACTGAAAGGTCTTCGAGCAGTTCGGCGCCGGTAATCCGTTTCATCACGCCGAGGACTGCGCCGGTACCGACCCCCAGCGCGCGCGCCGCGAAGCCTGTCGGTGCCAGCAGAAACTTCAGCGCGCGGCCGTCGAAGAAGCCGGTCAGGCGGTCGGGGGCGTCGAGAAAGTCAAGCGCATTGCGCGAAGGGGGCGTGTCGAGCACGATCGCGTCGAAGCGGCCTGAGCGGTCGAGCTCGTAAAGCTTCGCGATCGCCGTGAACTCTTGCGAACCGGCGACCGCGCCGGAGAGCTGCTGGTAGATCCGGTTGCCGAGGATCTGGTCGCGAGTCTCGGCGTCGGGGGAGAGCGTGTCGATCAGCTCATCGAAGGTCCTTTGAGAATCGAGCGTCATCGCCCAAAGCTCGCCTTTGATCTCTAGTCCAGCGGCAGCAAAGCGGCCCGCATCAACGAGCTCCGGTTGGTTCGTCAGTTGTTCGAGCCCCAGCGCGTCGGCCAATCGTCGCGCGGGGTCGATCGTCACGACTGCGACGCGCTTGCCGCTGGCCGCGAGCGCGGTCGCAATCGCCGCCGCCGTGGTCGTCTTGCCAACGCCGCCGGAGCCGGCGCAGATCACAACCGATCGATCTTGCAGGCTGCTGCCAAGAGAGGAACTCATCGCAATAGAGAGGCTAGGCGCTGTCAATCTCGCTGACTTATCGCAATTGCCGCCAATTCGGGAAGGAATAGCGGCCGCCAATGCGAATACAGCGCGAGTACAGGTCCAACAGACGACCGGAGCATTCGCGTGGAACAGAAAAAGCCAAAAGTCATCGCATTCGCAAACCAGAAGGGTGGAGTCGCCAAGACGACGACGACACTCAACCTTGCCGTTGCGCTTGCCGAATCGGGCCATCGCGTGCTCTGCATCGACATGGACCCTCAGGGCAACCTGACGATGTCGCAGGGGATCGACCCTGACACGCTCGACAACTCGATCTACGACGTGCTCGTCCACGACAAGCCGATCCGTGAGGTAATTGTCACGCGTGAGATCGATCTGGCCCCGGCCTCGATCGACCTCGCCGGCGCTGAGATCGCAATGTCAACGAAGATCGGCCGCGAGCGTTCGCTTCAGAAGTCGCTGATGGAAGTCTCAAACGACTACGACTTCGTCTGCATCGACACGCCGCCCAGTCTTGGCCTGTTGACAATCAACGCGCTAACCGCCGCTAACAAGGTGATCGTCCCGGTGCAGTGCGAATATCTGTCAATGCGCGGGCTGATCCAGCTGCAGAACACGCTTCAGATGATTCGCGAGAACCTCAACCCGGATATCGAGATCGAAGGGATCCTGCCGACGCTGATGGACACGCGCACGGTTCACGCCAAGGAGGCGATCGAGATTCTCGAAGAGAACTTTGGCGACCGCGTCTTCGCTTCACGGATCAAGAAGACGATCCGCTTTGCCGAAGCGCCGGTCCAGGGGATGTCGGTGCTCAAGTACGAGCCGAACGGCAGCGCCGCAGAGTCCTACCGCGCCCTCGCCAAGGAGGTTCTGTCACATGGCTAAGGACAAGAAGAGCCGCGCAAGCATGCGTGAAGGCCCGCTCTCAGAACTTTTCCGCCGCACCGAGAAGGGCAATCCGGAAGGCGAGTCAGCCGAGCCGACGAAGGCTGCCGGCCCGGACGAAGCTCAGACCGAAGCTGGCCGCGAGCCGGAGACGCGCGTCGCGCCGACGCCGCAGGAGCGTCTGCGCAGCGCCTTCAGCTCCGAGATTCCGGACGACATTCTTGACGCCCCGGTGATTGAGCCGCCGCTGATGCCCCCGGCCCCGGACCCTGTCGGTAACCGCTCGCCGAAGGCCAAGCAGGGCGGCCCGGTATTGCGCGTAGTCGGCGTAGGTGGAGCCGGCGTCAACGCCGTCGACCGCATGATCGAGGCTGGCATCGCTGGCGTCGAGTTCATCGCCGTTAACACCGACGTTCAATCGATCCAGCAGACCCAGGCCGACGTAACTGTCCACATCGGCGAAGCGTTGACTCGCGGTCTCGGCGCAGGCGCCGACCCGGAGCTCGGCCGCGCCGCTGCGATGGAAGATTACGACCGAATCAAGCATCTGCTGAAGGGCTCCGACATGGTCTTCGTCGCCGCCGGAGCCGGTGGCGGCACGGGCACCGGCGCCGCGCCGATCATCGCTCGCATTGCGCGTGAAGTAGGCGCACTGACTGTCGGCATCATCACGCGCCCGTTTGGCTTTGAGGGAACGCGTCGCTCGTCGACCGCGTCGCTCGGAATTGATGCGATGCGCGAAGAGGTCGACACCTTGATCGTCGTCCCCAACAATCGCCTGCTCGAAGTGCTCGATCAGCGCACCTCGATGGTTGAAGCCTTCCGCATCGCCGACGACGTTCTGCGCCAAGGCGTTCAGGGAATCTCCGATCTCGTCACGCTGCCGGGGATCATCAACCTCGACTTCGCCGACGTGCGGACGATCATGTCCGACGCTGGCCCGGCACTGCTCGGGATCGGCATGGGCACAGGCGAATCTCGCGCGCTCGACGCCGCGGCCCAGGCCGTTGCCTCGCCGCTGCTGGAGACCGACATCAACGGCGCCCGCTCGATTCTGCTTTCGATCACTGGAGGCAGCGACCTTTCGCTCTGGGAGATCAATGAGGCGGCGAAGGCGGTCGCTGAGGCGGCGCACCCTGACGCCACGATCATCTTCGGCGCAATGGTTGACGACGCGCTCGATGACCAAGTTTGGGTCACCGTTGTCGCAACTCGCTACGGCGACACCGGCCAGCGCGCAAGGCGCCAGCGGGTTGAAGAGCCGGCCGGTGAGCCACGCGTTGAACGCGGCCGCGGTGGCCGCAGCGGCAAGAACACTGTTCGCACAGGCACCGGCGTCGACACGCTCGATGTGCCTGAGTTCATGCCTGGCGGCTAGTCAGCCGCCAGCGGGCTAGATCCGCGACCCGCGCAGTAGTCACTACTTTACGTTTGATGAGCGGCGCTACAGGAATGGTCGCCGCAGGCCATCAGAAGACTGCCGAAGTTGGCGCAGAGGTTCTGCGCGCCGGCGGCAACGCAGTCGACGCGGCGATCGCCGCGGTGCTCGCTTCGTGGGTCTGCGAGCCACTCCTGACGGGCCCCGGCGCTGGCGGCTACATGCTCGTCGCCGGAGCTGGAGAGGAGCCAACGCTGCTCGACTTCTTCGTTGCCGCCCCCGGGCATGGGGCCGATGTCGACCACGCGCCGCTGGAAGCGGTTGAGGTCTCGTTCGGCGACGCGACACAGGTCTTCCATTGCGGCGCTGCCTCCTGTGGCGTGCCGGGCAGCCCGGCCGGTATCGCCGCCGCGGCCGAGCGTTGGGGCACTCTGCCACTGAGCGATCTTGCCGCGCCTGCCGCGAAGCTTGCGCGCGATGGTGTTCCGTTGAACGGGCCGCAGGCGTACGTCTTCGAGATTCTCGACGGGATTCTGCGCTCCACACCCGGCTCCGCGGCTGAGTTCACACGTGACGGGCGCCCGCTGGAGCCCGGTGAACCGTTCGCCAGCCCGGAGCTGGCGGAGACGATCGAGCGGCTCGGCGCCGACGGCGCGGCGCCGTTCTATAGCGGCGACATCGCCGACGCGATCGTCGCCGAGGTGCAGCAGCTCGGAGGGCTGCTAGATCTGGCCGACCTCGCCGCCTATGAGGTGATCGCGCGCGAGCCGGTTGCTTCTGAATACCGCGGCCGAAGCATCCTCACCAACCCGCCGCCGTCTGCCGGAGGTGTGCTGCTGGGGCTGGCATTCTCTCGGCTTCAGCAGATCTGCCCCGAAGGTATCCCCACCAACGCACAGCTGCTGGAGGTAATCGACGAGGCGCAGGCGCTACGCACGCCGCAGTTCACGGCCGGACTGATCGACCCCGATTTCCTGCGCCGCTTCCTCGCCGCGAACCTCGGTTCGACGACCCACATCAGCGTGATCGACGACGACGGGCGCGCCTGCTCGGTTACCTGCTCGAACGGCGAAGGATCCGCCGTTGTCGTTCCTGGCACCGGCATCCACGTCAACAACATGATGGGGGAGGAGGACCTCAACCCGCTCGGCTTCTTCCGTGCGGCCCCCGGCCAGAGGATGCCGTCGATGATGGCGCCGACCGTCGTGCTCGCCGCTGACGGAACGGCCGAGCTGGCAATCGGCAGTGCCGGATCGAACCGTATTCGCTCGGCGATCCTGCAGGTGATCGTCAACCTGATCGACCATCGCAATCCGGTTCAGGCCGCTGTCAACGCTCCGCGCTTCCACAGCGAGGGCGGCACACTCTTCTCTGAGCCCGGTGTAGACCTAGCTGGCGTCGAGGTCGGCTCACGCGAGCTGGTCGAGTTCCGCGATGCGAATCTGTTCTTCGGCGGAACGCAGGTCGTTACTCGCGACATTGAGAGTGGCCGCTGCGAGGGTGGCGGCGACCCGCGGCGCGGCGGAGCGGCGGTCGGGCTGTGATCAGGCGGCTGGGAACACTGGCTCTTGCAGGCGCGAGCGCGGCGATCGTTGCGGGCTGCGGCGGCCCGTCGGCCGACCTTTACGTGCTTGAGCGCACTGGGTCGATACCAGGCGCAAAGTTGACGATGGTCGTCGGTGACGGTGGCACGGTCCGCTGCAACGGCGGCAAGCAGTATGAGATCAGCAGCGCCCAGCTGATCGACGCGCGGGCAATCGTTGGTGATCTCAACGGCGATGAGAAGGAGCCCGGCCCGGCCCGCAAATCGGTCAACCTGAAGCCCGGCAAGTACACCATTCTCCGCTACAACGTTCGCACCGAGTTCGGCACCGTCTCGTTCAGTGACAGCTCGCGGCCGCAGCCACCGGTCTTCTTTGCGGTCGCGAAGCTGACGCGCGAACTGGCCAAGAACGTCTGCGGTCTACCGCGCTAGCTGAAGCGGACGCGGCCGTTTGAGGCGGCCCGTACCTGCGCGCGCTCAACAAACTCGAGTCGCTTGACTGTCGCCCTAAGCAGCTGCCCCACCAGCTTGATCCGCTTCGCTTCGGAGCGAAGATCGAGCAGGCCCTGCTTGGCCTCGGCGCCAAACTCAACCGTTGCCGCCATCTCGTAGGCGCTCTTCGCTGCCAGCTCTTCAGGTTCGAGCTGTTTGTCGGTCGCCTGCTCGACGAGGTCGGCGTATGCCTCGCAGGCTTCGGCGTGGGCTTCGGCGAAGTCGCCGCTTGCGTCGTCGATCTCGGCGTCGCCGAGGAACTCGATCACCGCCGCCGGGTAGGGGAGGTCGTGGCGCTCTTCGACTACTCGAAAGGGCCGCGTGCCGCGCGTGATGATGTTCATCCGGCCGTCTTCACTGCGCTCCGTTACCTCGGTTACCTCCATCGCGCAGCCGGTCGAGTGGGCTCCATCCTCGTCGGTCCAGACGATCCCGAACTCGCGCTCATTGTCGAGGCACTCAGCGATCATCGTGCGGTAGCGCTGCTCAAAGATGTGCAGCGGAACCACTTCGCTGGGCAAGGCAACGAGCCCCAGCGGAAAGATCGGAAAGTCTTCTACTCGCTCTTCGTCCATCTCATCCAAGTGTACGGGCGCGACGTACTCTTCGATGATGGAGAAGACCGCGATCGTTTGGCTGCGCCGCGACCTGCGCACGCATGACCACCCGGCGCTGAGCGCCGCGGCGGAGAGCTGCGAGCGGGTTGTTCCACTCTTCGTGCTTGACCGGCGGTTGCTTGACGGGCGCTTCGCGAGCGGGCCGCGGACGGCGTTCATGCTCGGTTGCCTGCGCGAGCTTGACGAGCAGCTACAGGCGCTCGGAGGCGGGCTTTGCCTGCGCGACGGCTCACCTGAGCAAGTGCTGCCCGAGCTGGCAGCGCAGCTCGGCGCCAGTGAGGTCTACTGGACCAGCGACGTTTCGCCGTTCGCGCTTGAGCGTGACCGGAGGGTCACCAAACGGCTAAAGGCGATTGGTGTCGAAGCGATCCCGTCGCCGGGCAACTTCTGCGCCGACGTATCGCTGCCAAGAACCAAGAACGGCAAGCCGTTCAGCGTCTTCACGCCGTTCTGGAAAGCGGAGCGCGAGCTGCCGCGCCGCCCGCTGCTGCCTCCACCTGCCGTGCTGCGGCTGCCGGACGGCCTCGACTGCGGCGCGCTGCCGGAATCGCCGCAGCTCGGCGATCAACTGGCTGAGCCCTTCTGCCGGCCCGGCGAGCCGGCGGCACGAGCGGCACTCGAGCTTTGGCTCGACGGTCCGATCGACTCTTACGCCGAGCTCCACGACAACTTAAGCGGCGGCACCAGTGGCCTCTCAGCATGGCTTCGTTGGGGCTGCATCTCGGCGCGCGAAACCGAGCAACGAGCCCAGCAGCGCGGCGGCGAGGGGGCCGAGGCATTCGTCCGCCAGCTCGCCTGGCGCGACTTCTACGCTCACGTGCTGCTGATGTTCCCGGACAACCTGAAGCTCGAATACCAAGCGAAGTTCCGCCAGCTGGAGTGGGTCAGCGACGAGCAGGGCTTCACGGCCTGGTGCGAAGGCCAAACCGGCTACCCGCTGATCGACGCCGGGATGCGCCAGCTCGCTGCGACCGGCTGGATGCATAACCGCGCGCGGATGGTCGTCGGCTCGTTCCTGACAAAGGATCTGCATATCGATTGGCGCCGCGGTGAGGAGTGGTTCGAGCGTCGGTTGCTCGACGCTGAGCCCTCCCAAAACAACGGCAACTGGCAGTGGATCGCCTCAACGGGTGTGGATCCGGCTCCCTACTTCCGCCGCCTCTTCAACCCGATCCTTCAGCAGCAACGTTTTGACCCGCGCGGCGATTACGTTCGCCGCTGGGTACCGGAGCTGGCGAACGTGCCGACGAAGCGCTTGGCTGAGCCGTGGCTGATGAGCGATGACGAGCAGGCGGAGTCAGGCTGCGTGATCGGCAGCGACTACCCGGCGCCGCTCGTTGAGCACAAGCAGGAGCGGCTGCGTGCGATCGAGCGCTACAAGGCGGCGTCGGCCTAGCTTCAGGCGGGGCGGCGGGCGCTGAGCAGCAGGTTGTAGAAGATCGTCGCCGGCAATCGGCCCTCAAGCAGGCTGCGGTCGACCTTCTGCAACGCGAGGTAGCCACGGAAGGCGTATTGACGCCAGAACATCGGCACATCCTCCGGCGCTGCCGTCGCTTCAAGCGCGCGGTTGGTCCAACCGAACCAGTTGGCCAGCAGCTCCTCTCCGCGAACATGCACGTCCTCGAATCCGGCCCCGTCGGTGATCTCTTCCAGCTCGGAAGGAACGAAGGCATGAACGTCAACGTGCTGCTCAAGGTCGTGGTTGTGCACGCCGCCGTCGCTGTCGCCGACAGTTGATGGCGAGGCGCGCAGCGCCGCTCGCCAAATCGGCGCTGCGGTCGTAGCTGCGCGTTTCGGCAACTGCGCGAGGCGGTCTCCATTGCGGGACGGCTCGCCAGCGAAGACGAGGACGCCTCCCGGTTTCAGCACGCGGAAGAATTCGGCGAAGGCTTGGTTCAAGTCGGGGATGTGGTGGAGCACTGCGTGGCCAAGGACGAGGTCGAAGCTCTCGTCCTCAAACGGCAGCGCTTCGGCGTCGCAGACTTGCGTCGTCACATCAAGGCCGAGCTGGTCGGCGTTGCCTTGCAGCGCTTCGATCATTCCCGGCGAGATGTCGGTGCAGGTCGCATCGTCGATAACGCCCGCCATCAGCATGTGGAGCGAGAAGTAGCCGGTGCCGGCACCGATCTCGAGCGAGCGGCCGAAGTGGGGGAGCGGGCCGCCAAGTGCCTTCTCAATCTTCGTCAGAACCTGGTCACGGCCAACCATTCCCCAGTCGATTCCCCACTTGGCGTCGTACGCTGACGCCGCGCCGGTGTGGTACCGGGCGTTGACGTCGCGAATCTCGTCGGGTGTCTCTGGTGCGGCCATTGCGAGTGACGAGGCTAGCGATCGGTGCAAAACCATCGGCTTCTGACCGCTCGGTCAGAAGCTGCGAAACTGAACCAATGGCAACGCAAGCCCCAACGATGCTTGATCTGCCGCCAGGACCACGGCAGCCGCGATACGCGCAGGCTCTGCAGTGGGTCATGCGGCCGCAGGAGTTCGTCGTACGTCAGCGCGAGCGCTTCGGCGACGTATTCACGCTGGAGTTCATTGACGGCCAGCCGCTCGTCTTCTTAAGCGACCCGGAGGACATCCGCACCGTCTTCACCGGCTCGGCCGAAGTGATGCACGCCGGTGAGGCCAACAAGGTGCTGGCCCCGGTCCTTGGTTCGCGTTCGATCCTGCTGCTCGACGAAGCAGAACACCTGCGCCAGCGGAGGCTGCTGCTGCCGCCGTTCCACGGTGAGCGGATGCTGCGTTACGAAACGATCATGGCCGAGGCCGCCGAACGCGAGCTGGCGATCTGGCAGGAGGGCGAGACGATCGAGATGCTGCCGCGGATGCAGGCAATCACGCTCGAAGTGATTATGCGCGCCGTCTTCGGAATTGAGGACGGGCTTGAAAAAGAGCGGCTGCGCGTGCTGCTGCGGACGATGCTGCAACAGACGACAGACATGCGTCAGATGGCGCTGAGTTTGCTGATGGGCCCCGAGTCTGAGCGGCTTCAGCGGCGCCTCAGGGAGGTGCTTGATCCTGTCGACGCGGAGCTCTACCGCGTGATCGCGGAGCACCGTCGTGCTCCCGATCTTGAGCAGCGCGACGACATCCTCTCGATGTTGCTGCTGGCGCGCGACGAGGACGGCGAGCCGATGACCGACATCGAGCTGCGCGACGAGCTGATGACGCTGCTGTTGGCCGGCCACGAGACAACGGCCAGCTCGCTCTCTTGGGCCTTTGAGCAGTTGACGCACCAGCCGCGGACGCTGGAGCGGCTTACAGAGGAGCTGCGCGCCGGCGGCGACGAGCCATACGCCGACGCTGTGATTCAAGAGACGATGCGGCTGCGGCCCGTGCTTCCGATCGTCATTCGCGTGCTGAAAGAGCCGATCACGGTCGGTCAGGGCCGCTTCCGCTTGCCGGCCGGCACGCGCGTCGCGCCGGCGATCATCCTTGTCCACCTGCGCGATGACATCTACCCCGACCCGTACGAATTCCGCCCTGAGCGCTTCATCGAAACGCCGCCCGGCACCTACACGTGGATTCCGTTCGGTGGCGGAATGCGCCGCTGCGTCGGTTCGGCCTTCGCGCAGTTTGAGATGCGGGCCGTTCTGCGCGCCGTGCTGACCAACTTCGAGATTGAGGCCGTCGGTGGGCCTGAGCGGATCGCGCGCCGCTCGCTGACGATCGTGCCCGACCACGGTGGCCGCGTGCGGCTCGCCAGGCGCGTTGGCGCTGCCGACCGTGACGACGCGGAGCTAGGCGCGCTCGCGGTCTGATGGGCGTCGGCGAACCGCCCGAGCGCACCGACCCCGGCGCGCCGCGAATCTTCCAGTCCGGGCAGGCGCAAGGCGTGCCGCCGCTGGAGTTGACCGGCGAGCGAACGCTGCCCGACGTCCCGGAAGAGAACTATTGGTACCGGCGCCACTCGGTCGTCTACGAATGGATTGGCGCGCGCGTCGGCGGCCTCAAGGTCGTCGATCTGGCCTGTGGAGAGGGCTACGGCAGCGCTGTGCTCGCGCGCAGAGCGGCCGACGTGGTCGGCGTTGACGCCAACCCTGACGCCCACGCCCACGCTGAGGCCCGCTACGCGCGGCCCGAGCTCCGCTTCGAGCGGACGCTGATCGACAGCTACGACGAGCCGCGCGACGCCGTTGTCTTCTTGCAGACGATCGAGCACGTCACTAATCCGGGAGAGATCCTCGATCACTGCCGCGGCCTGGTCGAGCAGAGCGAGAATCCTGCCGTCTACATCTCAACCCCCAACGTGCTGACGCTGGCGCCCGAGGGCGCCGATCGCTCAGGTAACCCCTGGCACGTTCACGAGTACCGCCCGCAAGAGTTCCGCGAGCTTTGCGCAGGCCACTTCGGCGGGGTTGAGATCTTTGGCCTTCATCACGCCCGCGCGCTGCGCGCCCATCAGATTGCAATCGAGCGCTTCGGTTGGGATTCGATCCACCAGCGGCTGAAGCTGACGAAACCGTTCTATGACCGTTTCGTGCCGGCGATCTCGGAGCGTGACTTCGCGCTCGTGAGCGAGCACGAGCGGTCGCTCGACGGGGCGCTTGATCTGCTCGCCGTGATGAGGCCCTGAAGATGGCGCAGCCGGGCCGAGTAGCGGTCGTTCTCCACACGCACATGCCTTACGTCGAGGGCTTCGGTACCTGGCCATTTGGCGAAGAATGGCTTTGGGAGGCGATCGCCACCTCATATCTGCCGGTCGCCGACCTGCTCGACGCCGGCGCCCCGCTGACGCTTTCGCTTACGCCGGTGCTTTGCGATCAGCTTGAAGCGCCCGGAGCTCTTGACCGTTGTGCCACCTTCCTGCGAGAGCTACGGCCCGAATCGCACCGGCTCGACGCCGAAGGCTGCCGCGCCGGAGGCCGCGACGACCTAGCCGACGAGCTTGAACGGGCGGCCGGGCAGTACGTCGCCGCGCTCGCCTCGCTTGAGGCTTCCAGCGGTGATCTGCTCGGACGGCTCGCGCCGCACGCCGCTTGGACGAGCAGCGCCACGCACGCGATTCTGCCGCTGCTGGCGAGCAACTCCGGCGTTCGCTTCCAAGTCGAGAACGGCGTTCAGGGTCACCGTGAACGGTTCGCGCGCGAATGGCGCGGCGGATTCTGGATCCCTGAGTGTGCGCACGAGCCGTGGATCGACCGGATGCTCGAAGAGGCTGGAGTTCACGCCGCCTGCGTTGAGCTGACCGAGTACTTCGGCGCCGGCGACCCGCGCCACCTGCAACCGCTGCGCAGCGCAGACGGGCCGCTGCTGGTGCCGATAGACCGCGCCCTGATCGATCTCGTCTGGGGCGCCGACGGTTATCCGGCGGGAGGCGCTTACCGCGACAACCACCGGCTCACGACCTACGACCATCGTCCGTGGGCCAACGACGGCGAGGTTTACGACTTCGAACGCGCCGCGCAGCAGGCGAAGGACGACGCCGACGACTTCGCCGCGCGCTGCGCCGAGCGCGTCGCTAATGGAGGGCTCTGCAGCTTGGCCTTCGACACCGAACTCTTTGGCCTCTGGTGGCATGAGGGCTCGACCTTCCTTGCGGCCTTCGTAGAAGCCTGCCAGCAGCGTGGCGTTGAACTCACCCCGCTCGACGATGCGCTCGAGCAGGTCGAAGCTGTGCCCTGGCCGAGCGGTCTTGATGCTCCGACCAGTTGGGGCAAAGCGAATTCGCTGCGCACTTGGTCGTCACCGAAGGTCGCTGCGATCACCGGCCGCGCCCGCGATGCTGAGCTCCGCGCGCTGGCCGCAGGCCCGAGCCTCACTCCGCGCGCCGCGCGCGAACTGCTGGCGCTACAGGCCAGCGACTGGGCCTTCCTTGAGGCCGATGATCTGGCTGGCCCGTATCCGCTCGAACGCTTCAGCGGGCACCTCGAAAACTTCGACGCGGAACTGGCCTCGGTACCCTTGGGGGAAGCTGCGCTGCGAAATCTAGCGCCAACGCTGAGCCTCGCGCCGCTGCTGGAGCCATGACCCGAGTTCTGATGCTTTCCTGGGAGTACCCGCCTGTTGTTGAGGGCGGCTTGGCGCGCCATGTGCGCAAGCTCGCCGAGCAGCTTGCAGTGCAAGGCGTCGATGTGCACGTTCTAACGCGCGGTGACGGAGAACTGCTGGCCGAGGAAGAGGTCGCGGGCGTCACCGTTCATCGCGTGCCCGAACCCAGCCGCCCCGGCGACCTCGGCGAGTTCGTCACATGGATCGAGCACATGAACGCCGACATGCTGGCGGCCGGCGTCGAACTTGGCGACCGCTACGACTTCGACATCGTCCACGGCCACGACTGGCTTGTTTTCGTAGCCGGCGACCACCTCGCCAACCGCTTCCGCTGCCCGCTGATCGTGACGATCCACGCGACCGAGTACGGCCGTCATCAAGGCTGGGTCGACAAGCACCCGCAAAGCTGGATCCACGGCGTTGAGCGCTCGATGGCAGCGCGCGCCGACCGGCTGATCACCTGCTCCTATTACATGCGCGGCCATGTCGCCGACATCTTCGAGCTCGATGAAGCGAGCGTTGATGTGATTGCCAACGGAATCGACCCGCTCGACCTGCAGCCGGTTGACGACCTCGAAACGTTGCGCGCGAAGTTCGCCGCGCCCGACGAGCAGCTTGTGATTCTCGTTGGCCGCCTCGTCTACGAGAAGGGCTTCCAGCTAGCTCTCGAAGCACTCCCGCCGATCATCGAGCGGGTTGGCAAGGTCCGCTTCCTCGTAGCCGGCTCCGGCACGCACGAGGCTGAGCTGAAGAGGCAGGCTGAAGATCTTGGTCTGAGCGAGTACGGAACTTTTCTTGGCTGGATCGGCGACGACGTACTCCATTCGCTCTACCGGATCGCCGACCTCTGCGTGATCCCGAGCCTGTACGAACCGTTCGGTTTGGTCGCACTTGAGGCGATGGCCAGCGGTTGCCCTTGCATCGTCGCCGACACCGGCGGCCTGCGCGAGGTCGTCCCCGGCGGCGACCGCGTTGGCCTCCGCTTCAACGGCGGCGACGCCGACCACCTCGGCGTGATGATTGAGCGGATGCTGACCGACGCCGAGCTTCGTGAGCGCTTGATCGCCGAGGCATCGGAGCACGTGCTCGGCTTTGATTGGGTTGACGTGGCGCGCGAAACACGCCAGCTCTACGACGAGGCGCTCGTCGCCTCCCGCAGCAAGGCTTAGCGCCAGCGCAAAGTTTCTGGCTGTTCGCGCATCCGCAGCACGCGCGCCGGCGAGCCGCCGACGACGGCGTTCTCTTCAACGTCGCGCGTAACGACGGCGAGGCTCCCGAGGATTGAGTTGTCACCGACCGTGACGCCGCGCAGCAGGCAGGCGCCGTAACCGATCCAAACGTTGTTGCCGACACGGAGGTCGCGTTTGTAGATCCCTTGGTCGCGGATCGGCCGTTCAACATCGTTGGTGGCGTGGTCAAAGTCGATCAGCATCACGCGGTCGGCGAGGATGCATTGGCTGCCGATTGAAACGTGCTGGAAAGCCGAGATTGTGCACTCCTGGCCCAGCACCGTGCGGTCGCCGATGCTGACGACGCCCTCATGTGCGCGAATCTTGCATCCGTCGCCGATCCAAGCCCAGCGGCCGAGCTCAACAACGGCCTCTCGGCCGATCTCAAAGGTCACATTCGGGCATACGAAGAAGAGGCCGTCGCTGCGCAGGCGCCCGCGCCAGCGCAGCTTCAGCCAACCCCAGCGCGCGACCAGCCGGGCGTACTTGAAGTTGAGCATTCGGTTGGCCGCCGCGAAGCGCAGAAAGGCGATCGGCCCGCCGCGCAGCGGAGCCGGCGCGGGGCGATGCTGCGGCTGATCCTGCTGGCTTGCTGGATCGCTCGTCGGAGCGGCTGTTTCCATTGCCCGGCAAGCCTAGCCGGGGCCCTCGCCGATCGCCCAACCACCGGCCCGCACGCTAACCTCGAAGGCCGTGACTCCGGCCACCTCCGAAAGCCTCGCAGAGCGCCTTCTGGCAGGGGACCAGCGCGCCCTCGCGCGGGCAATAACGCTCGTTGAGTCCGATGATCCGCGCGGCTGGGAGCTAGTGCGCGAGGTCTATCCGCACACCGGCAAGGCCGCGATAGTCGGATGCACAGGCGCTCCCGGCGCCGGCAAGTCAACGCTAATCAGCTCGTTGACGGCGCTGCGGCGCGGGCAGGGCCGCAGTGTCGGCGTGCTCTCGATCGACCCATCTTCGCCATTCACTCAAGGTGCGCTGCTCGGCGATCGCATCCGTCTCACAGACCACTTCCTCGACCAAGGCGTCTTCATCCGTTCGATGGCCAACCGCGGCGCGCTCGGCGGGCTCAGCGAAGCCGCTCTGCAGACCGCGCTGTTGATGGACGCCGCTGGTCGCCAAGACATCTTCCTTGAGACCGTTGGCGTCGGCCAAGCCGAGGTCGACATCATCGATCACGCCGACACGATCGTGCTGATCCTGATGCCCGGCTCTGGCGACTCAATCCAGGCGCTGAAGGCTGGCGTGATGGAGATTCCCGACATCATCGTCGTCAACAAGTGCGACCACCCGATGACGGAGACGATGGTGCGCGAGATTCGTGGCGTCTTGAGCCTCGCGCCTGCCGACGGAAGGCCGACGCCGATCATTAAGACCGAGGCGCTGCGCGGCGACGGCGTCGCCGAGTTGGCTGAGGAACTGGACGCTCACCGCGCCTTCATCGAGGGTGAGGGAACACTGGCCGAGCGCCGTCGCCGCAACCTGCG
Source organism: Bifidobacterium breve (assembly GCA_945881845.1). Classification (GTDB taxonomy): domain Bacteria; phylum Actinomycetota; class Thermoleophilia; order Solirubrobacterales; family Solirubrobacteraceae; genus F1-60-MAGs163. The sequence continues at coordinate 16,684 of CAMCVN010000011.1, forward strand.
TAGCGAAGTGATCTCGATCTGCACCCACCGGATGCGGCGCGACCTCGAGAAACGCGTTGACGGGGACGAGAGCTTCAGCAAGCTCTTCGATGCCGTCGTCGAACGCAAGCTTGACCCGGCCAGCGCGGCGACTGAGATTCTCGAGCAGCTCAGCGACTAGCGCGCAGCCTCGGCCTTAGCCGCCGAAGATGCTCCACGGCAGCGGCCCGCTGAGCGGCGCCAACCCGGCCTCGGCCGCAACGCGCGCGGCAATCAGCAGCCAGAGCGTCAGTGCGATCCCAATGGCTGCCAGAGCGACGCCGAGCTTCGGGTAGCGGCGCATTCCCCACGAGCTGAGCGCTGCGGCGGTCGGCAGAGCGACGATCAGCGGCTCGCCGGGGGAGAGGCCACTGAGATTCGGTAGGAGGAAGACGGCAGCGATCACCGCGGCGGCGCAGATCGCAGTCATCAGCTGGGCCGCAACCTCGACGTCGGCTGCCTCCGGCAAGGCACGCGCCAGTCGCGCGCGGCGTGAGCGCCAGGCCAGCGCGATCGAGACGAAGGCCATTGCCAGCAGCGGCACGGTCAGCAGCAAGCCAAGCTGGGGCGTGAAGAAGAGCTCGGCCAGTCGCGGCAGGCGATCGATGTAATCGCCAACGTTGGCCGCTCCGGTTGGCGGATCGGAGATCGCCGAGGCAGCCATCGGCGTCAGGCCACCAAAGAGCCGCGCGTTGATCGATATGTAGAAGACGGCTGAGACCAGCACCAGCTCTATTGCGATTAGCCCGATCCAGCCGCGCGAGCGCCGCCGCAGCCAGCGGAAGAGAGCGGCTGCGATCACGATGCCTGGGAGGATCCCAGCCAGCCCAACCCACGGCAGCAGTGCCAGCAGCGTCCCGGCCCCGAGCGCCGGGCGCGTGCCAGGCGATTCGCGTACGCGAAGCGCTAACAGCGCCGCTGCGGCAACGATCGCGGCACAGGTCGCGGCTGGGCGGATCGCAGTTGCGGCGATGACCATCGGCGGGCTGCAGCCGATTGCGATTGCCGCTCCGCTCGCCCAGGGGTCGGGAACGAGTCTGCGCGCAAGCGCAGCGGCAGCAACCATTCCAAGCGCCGTGATCAGTGCCAGCAGCGCCTGCACGAGGGCTGTGCCACCAAGCGCGTAGGCCGGCGCCAGAAGCGCCGGGAAGAGGAAACCGTGCGGCTCAATCAATCTGCCGTTGACGAGCACGCCGGCTGGCTGCACCGGTGAGCCACCAAAGGCTCGCCAGCCATGGTTTCGGTACTGGTTCGTCAGCTCAAAGTTGCCGTCATCGATCAGCGAGGTCGTCGTTAGCAGAATCCGCGTCTCGGCCGGAGCAAACTGCGCCTGCGGCGTTGCTGGTAGTCCGATTCCGGCGAGGTAGACCGCGAAGCAGACGATGAATACGAGCAGCCCTGAGCGACCGTTGCCGCGTGCCGCGGCGCGGGCAATTCGGCCGGGCTCGAACTCTGCGACTGGGTTGGCGGCTTCGTTCACAGCTGCCCGGCCTCCGCGATCAGCTCGTCAGTGCGCGGGCGATCACCATCTGCTGAATCTCGTCGGTGCCCTCACCGATTGTCAGCACCTTGGCGTCGCGGTAGAAGCGGCAGACGGGGTACTCCTCGATGTAGCCATAGCCGCCGTGGATCTGCACCGCTTCCTCGGCGCAGCGCACCGCCAAGCGGCCGGTCTTCAGCTTCGCTTGCGCGGCTGTCAGGCTGAAGTTCATTCCCTGGTCCTTCTCCCAAGCAGCCTTGTAGGTCAGCAGCCGCGCGGCCTCAATCTCTGTCGCCATGTCGGCGAGCTTGGCGCCGATCGTCTGGAACTGGCCGATCGGCTGGCCAAATGCTTGCCGTTCGCCCGAGTACTTGATCGCTTCGTCAAGTGCTCCTTGCGCCAGCCCAACGCCCATCGCGGCAACGCCGATTCGGCCCGAGTCGAGCACCTTGAGGAACTGGCGCAGCCCAGCGCCGCGCGGCCCAAGCAGGTTCGCTTCCGGCACACGGCAATCGTCGAAGGTCAGCGGGCGCGTGTCGGAGGCGTTCCAGCCCATCTTGCGGTAGGGCTCGCCTTGCTCGTAGCCGGGCGTGCCGTTCTCGATGATGATGTTGGAAATCTCTGGCCGTCCATCGACCTCGCCGGTGATCGCCGTGATCGCAACGTGGCCGGATATCTTGGTCCCGGCGTTGGTGATGAACTGCTTCGAGCCGTTGATCACCCATTCGCCGTCCTCAAGTACGGCGCGGGTGCGCAGAGCACCGGCATCGGAGCCAGCTTCGGGTTCTGTCAGCCCGAAGGCGCCGAGCTTGGCTCCAGCGCAGAGCTCAGGCAGCAGCGCCTCTTTCTGCTCATCGCTGCCGAATAGCGCGATTGGCTGGATCCCCAGCGACGAGTGCGCGCAGAGCGTAATCGCGACCGATGAATCGACCCGCGCCAGCTCCTCGACGCAGATCGCGTAGGCCAGCGTGTCGGAGCCGGCGCCGCCGTACTGCTCGGGGTAGGCGATCCCCATCCAGCCGAGCTCGCCGATCTGCTCCACGATCTCGTACGGGAAGGCTTTCGTGCGGTCGAGCTCTTCGGCCACCGGGGCGATCTCGCGTTCAGCGAAGTCACGCACCGTCTGGCGCAGCATTTGGTGGTCGTCGGAAAGAGCGAAATCCATGCCGCAACCCTACGGCTAAATCGCCGCTGGTTGTCGCGGGGCGCGCTTCACGACTACTATTCCCCGCCCACGACCGTCCGCCGATCAGGAGCCACAATGCCTACGACCGTAATTCTTGGAACCGCCCGCACTCCCGTTGGAAAGATGGGCGGCGCTCTGGCCTCGATGCCTGCCACCGAGCTCGGTGGCATCGCGATCGCCGCTGCGCTCGAGCGTTCAGGCGTTGCACCGGAGCAGGTTGATCACGTCGTGATGGGGCAAGTGATTCAGGCCGGGCAGGGGCAGATTCCTTCGCGTCAGGCGCAGATCGCCGGTGGTATTCCGAAGGAGGTCTCGTCGGAGACCGTCAACAAGGTTTGTGCTTCAGGCATCCGCGCGCTTGTAATTCTCGATCAGGGAATCCGCGCAGGCGACGTTGAGGTTGGAGTTGCCGGCGGCATGGAATCGATGTCGAACGCTCCCTACCTGCTTCCCGGCGCGCGCTTCGGCTTCCGCATGGGTGAGGCGAAGGCGCTCGACTCGATGGTCAACGACGGTCTCACCAACCCCTTCTCGGGCCGCCAAATGTTCGACGAGGCAACCGAGATCGGCGACGAACTTGAGCTTTCCCGCCCTGATCTTGACCGCTGGGCCGTTCGCTCGCATGAGCTGGCAATCGCCGCCACCGACGACGGCCGCCTGCCGGAAGAGATCGTCTCGGTGACGATTTCGAGCCGCAAGGGCGACACCATCGTTGAGGTTGATGAGGCGCCGCGGCGTGAGACTTCACTTGAGACGCTTGCCAAGCTGCCGGGGCTGGCCAGCAAGGAAGGGAGCCACACTGCAGGCAACTCGCCTGGCGTGAACGATGGCGCCGGCGCGATCGTCGTTGCCTCCGACGAGTGGGCAGAGGCCAACGGTCATGAGCCGCTGGCTGAGATTGTCGCTCACGCTCAGTCGGCCAACGACTTCGCCTACCTTGCAACAACGCCAGCCAGCGCTTCGCTGAAGGCACTCGAGAAGGCAGGGCTGCAGCCCGGTGACATCGACCTCTGGGAGATCAACGAGGCCTTCGCTTCGGTTGCCCTCAATTCGATCAACGTTCTTGGCATTGACGAGGAGAAGGTCAACGTCAACGGCGGCGCCGTTGCGCTCGGCCATCCGATCGGCGCCTCCGGCGCAAGAATCGTCGGCACGCTCATCCATGAGCTTCGTCGCCGCGGTGGCGGGCTCGGTTGCGCTGCGATCTGCTCCGGTGGCGGGCAGGGCGACGCAATCATCGTGCGCGTCAACGGCGCCTAGAGTAAGGCTCCATGGAGCCAGCCAAGCAGGCAGCAGCATTCTTTGATCTCGACCGCACTCTGGTCGCAGGTTCATCTGGGATCTACTGGGCGCGCGCAGCGGTTGACGCGGGAATAGTTTCGCGACGCCAGATGGTGCGGCTGCTTGGCGCCAACCTCAAGTTCCGTCTGCGCGGTTCGACCGACGAGTCGACCGACGCGATTCGCGAGCGCCTTTCCGAACTGGTCGCCGGCCGCGATGCGATGGAGCTGCGGCGGATGATGCCGGAGGTCTTGGCTGGCGTTCTGCCGCGGCTCTACCCGCAGATGCTGGAGATCGCCTATGACCATCAGGACGCCGGGCGCAAGGTCTACATAGCGACGGCTTCGTCGCAGATCGTCGCCCAGATGCTCAGCGACGTACTCGGCTTCGACGGCGGGATCGGCGCTGTGCCGGAGATCGTCGACGGCAGAATGACCGGCCGAGACTCCGATGTCTTCCCATATCGCGAAGGCAAGGCGCAACGGATGATCGAGCTGGCAGAGCGCGAGGGGATCGATCTCGCGGCCTCGTACGGCTACTCCGACTCCGAGTCCGACCTCCCAATGCTTCGGCTCGTCGGCCACGCGGTTGCGGTCAACCCCGACAGTGAGCTTGAGGCGATCGCTGTTGAAGAGGGCTGGGAGCTGATGCGCTTCGACCAGCTCGGGCGCAAGCTGCTGGCGCTCAGTGCGCTAGCCCTGATGGGGCTGGTCGGCACCGCTGGCCGCACCGTTGCCGTGCGCCGCAGCGCAGCGCCACCAGCCGGGCCGCGACTTCGCAGCCCGTGGCGGCGCTAATGAGCATCGAATTCCTCAGCGACGAGCAGCGTGAGATAAGCGAGCTTGCGCGCCGCTTCGCCGACGAGCAGGTAGCGCCGCAGGCCGCGCGCTGGGATCGTGATCACGAGTTCCCGCGTGAAACTTTGACGGCGCTCGGCGAGCTCGGCCTAATGGGCGTCTGCGTGCCGACCGAGCTAGGTGGCAGCGGCGCCGACTTCGTCTCCTACACGCTGGTGCTCGAACAGATCTCACGCGCCGACGCCGGCCTCGGCACGGCGCTCGCGGTTCATACCGGCGCAGGCACAATGCCGATCGTGCTGCATGGCACTGAAGAGCAGCGCCAGCGGCTCGTACCGCCGCTCGCTCAAGGGCACGAGATCGCCGCCTTCGCGCTGACCGAGGCCGGCTCCGGCAGCGACGCCGGCGCGATGTTGAGCCGTGTCGAAGAGAAGGACGGCGAGCTGCTGCTGAGCGGCACGAAGCAGTGGGTCAGCAACGGCTCGCAGGCGCACAGCTTCACCGTCTTCGCGCTTGACGGGGAAGCGGCATTGAAGCCGAGCGCCTTTATCGCCCGCCGTGGCGCGAGCGGTATGACGCTGCTCGGGGAGGCCGAGAAGCTCGGCCAGCACTCTTCCTCAACCGCTGACATCGGTTTCGATGCGACCCCGGTTGAGCGGCTCGGTGAGCCCGGCGCCGGTATGTCGATCGCGCTCTCAACGCTTGACGGCGGACGGATTGGGATCGCTGCCCAAGCCACCGGCATCGCTCAAGCGGCGCTCGACCTCGCCGTCGGCTACGCCAAGGAGCGCGTTGCCTTCGGCCGGCCGATCGGCGGCTTCGGCGCGATCCAGCAGAAGCTCGCGGATATGCAGACCGAGATCGAGGCGGCTCGCGCACTGACGCTTCGTGCTGGACAGCTGAAAGATGCCGGGCTGCCACACACGATCGAAGGGGCGCAAGCCAAGCTCTTTGCCAGCCGCGTCGCGCGCCACTGGACCGGCGAGGCGATCCAGATCCTCGGCGGCTACGGCTACACGAAGGATTTCCCGGCCGAGCGCTACTTCCGCGACGCCAAGATCACCGAGATCTATGAAGGAACCAGCGAAATCCAGCGGCTTGTGATCGCACGCGGGCTGCTCGGCGATATCGCCCGCGAGGACTGATCGGGTTACGCCCGACGCAGTCGCGCCATGAGTGGCTAGCCTGATGCCCTGATCGATTGCACGCGAACTGACGCATCTGGACGAGAGATCGTTCAAGCTTTGCAAGACGTATTTGGTAGGTACACCGAATCACCAGTGTTCTAAAACCTTAGGAGAAGAATTAGATGACCCGCAAGCTGACTTTGATCGCCGCCGTCCTCGCCGTCGCCCTTGGCGCCGTTGCCGCTAGCGCGCTCGCCAACGGTGGTGCGAAGGCAGCCGGCTCGAAGACGATCTCGGTGCGCGACTCCTTCTTCAGCCCGAAGACCCTCACGGTCTCGAAAGGCACGACGCTGCGCTTCGTCTGGGCTGGTCGTCTGCCGCACAACATCGTCGGTCCTGGAACGAACATTAGCGCCCGCGTTCGCGGGTCGAAGTCGGTGCGCGCGCGCTCCGGCAGTTACGTCTGCACGATCCACCGCGGCATGAAGCTCTCAGTCAAAGTTCGCTAAGTCGGCAGGCGTTGGGCGCCGCAGGTCTACTACCATCGCGGTGTGTGTCAGATGCCCCGCACCGCGCCCAACATGACTGCCGCTACCTCCACCCAAAAGATTCGCGTCGTCGTCGCCAAGCCTGGCTTGGACGGCCATGACCGTGGCGCCAAGATTATCGCCCGCGCGCTACGCGACGCCGGCATGGAAGTGATCTACACCGGCCTTCACCAGACGCCCGAGCAGATCGTCGAAACTGTCGTCCAGGAAGACGCCGACGCGGTCGGCCTTTCGATCCTTTCCGGCGCCCACATGACGCTGGTGCCGAAGATCGTTGAGATGCTCCGCGCCCAAGGAATCGACGACGTTGTCGTAACCGTCGGCGGCACGATCCCGGCCGACGACATCCCGCAGCTCAAAGAGCTCGGCGTCGCTGCCGTCTTCACCCCCGGCGCGCCAACGCAGGAGATCATCGACTTTCTCGTTAGCGCCGTAGGGGAGAGAGAGCCGCGTTAGTCCAGCTGCTCCGACCCGATTGACTAGTCAGTCAACGGCACCGATACACTTTCAAATAGACCGAAATAGGAGACTGAAGAAGTGAAAATTTGCGTTCTCGTTAAGGAAGTACCGGACGCTGCCGTCCAGAAGAAGATCGACCCTGCAACGGGCCGAATGGATCGCAGCGGCGAAAAGAACCTCAACCCGTATGACACGCACGCGATCGAAGCTGCGATGCAGCTGAAGGAGAGCGGAGCGATGGCCGTCGACGAAGTCGTCGCCGTCACGATGGGCCCCGATTCGGCTGAGCGCGCTCTGCACAAGGCCGTCTCGCTCGGCGCCGACCGCTCGATCCACCTCTCCGACGATTCACTCGCCGGTTCAGACGTCGCAGCCACCGGCTACGCGCTCGCAAAGGTGCTCGAGAAGGAAGCCCCCGATCTGGTTCTGCTCGGTCAGCAGTCCGATGACGGCGAGTGCTACACGATCGGCGCCGTTGTCGCCGACCATCTGAAGTTCCCTTCGCTCACCCAGGTGATCAAGATCGACGTCGACGGCGGCACGAAGCTGCGCGCTGAGCGTCAGGCTGAGTACGGCTACGACACGGTCGAGATCAATCTGCCGGCCGTGATTTCCGTTGGTGACGCGATCAACGAGCCGCGCTACCCATCGCTGAAGGCGATCATGGGAGCGAAGAAGAAGCCGCTTGAGAAGGTCTCCGCCGGAGATGCAGGGATCGACACCTCGAAGGTTGGCGGCGACAACTCGGCCGCCCAATGGACCGGCTCCAGCGAGCCGCCGAAGAAGGAAGCCGGACGAATCATCGAAGACGAAGACACAGCCGAGACGGTCGAACAGATCGTTGCCTGGCTCGACGAGAGGAAGCTGATCTAAGTGGCGAACATTCTGGTTTACGCGCTGCAGTACGAAGGCGCCTTCAATAAGAACTCGCTCGGCGCCGTGTCGGAGGCCTCGAAGCTGGCCGCTGAGCTCGGTGGCGAAGCGCACGCGATCATCGTCGGCGAAGGCGTCAGCGACGATCTGGCCGCTTCGCTCGGCAACTACGGAGCGAGCAAGGTCTTGAACGTTGCGGGCCCTGAAGGACTCGCGCAGCCGGTCGTTGACGCAATGGCAGCTGCGATTTCAGCCGGTGATTATGGCTACGCACTGTTCGGCGGCGGACTGCTCGGCTTCGAGGTTGGAGCCGGCTTGGCTGCCCGTCTGGGAGCAGGCGTTGCGATGGAGATCACTGCGGTTCGCGCCGAAGGCGGCAAGCTGGTCGCCGAGCGCCCGATTCTCGGTGACTCAGCGATCTCGCAGATCTCGTTCCGCAGCGACGTCGGCATCATCATCAGCCGACTGAACGCCTTTGAGATCAAGGAGACCGGCGGCACCGCTGCAGTCGAATCGCTCAGCGTTGAGTTCTCGCCGTTCTCAGGCCAGGCAACGATGATCACCCGCGGCGAGCAGCGTGGCGCTGACGTTGACATCGAAGGAGCCGACATTCTGATCGCCGGTGGCCGCGGCCTCGGCGCAGAGGAAGGCTTTGAGCTCTGCGAAGCGCTCGCCAGCGCATTCGGTGGCAACTCAGCCGTCGCAGCGACACGCGCCGTCGTTGATGCCGGCTGGTTCCCGTACGCCGGGCAGATCGGTCAGACCGGCAAGACGGTCGCGCCGAAGCTCTACCTCGCAGCCGGCATCTCCGGCGCGATTCAGCACAAGGTCGGGATGCAGGGCGCTGAGAACATCGTCGCGATCAACAAGGATGCAAACGCGCCGATCTTCGAGTTCAGCGACCTCGGCATCGTCGGAGATCTCAACAAGATCATGCCGAAGCTGACCGAAGCCGTTAAGGCCAAGAAGGGCGCCTGATAAGGATGGCGGGGAAGAACGGCAAGGTCGTCCCGGGGGCGTATCCGCCGCCGGTTGATTCGCCGGAAGAATTCATCAAGCGCGAGCTTGACGGCGAGGACGAGCGGATCGACGTTGGTGTAGCAATCGTCGGCGGCGGCACCGCGGGCTTGGCTTGCGCCAACCGCCTGCTCGATCTGCTTGCCGATGACCCGGAGACGCTCGAACGGCTCGGCGAAGTGCCGGTTGCCGTAATCGAGAAGGCCAAGACCTGCGGTGGCCACAACCTCTCCGGTGCTGTTATGCGCCCCGAAGCGCTGCAGAAGCTCTTCCCCGACGTTTCGCGCGAGCAGTGGCGTGAGGAGGGCTTCGCCTTTGGTGAGATCAAGAAGGAAGCCGTCTACCTGCTGCCAAACAGCAAGATGAAGCTGCGGATTCCGCCACCACCACCGCTGAAAAACCACGGCAATGAGTCGATCTCGGTTGCCGGCATGTGCCGCTTCATGGCCGCGCAGGCCGAGGAGAAGGGCGCCTACCTGCTGACCGAAACTTCGGCCGCTCAGCTACTCGTTGAGGATGGCGCCGTGCGCGGCATTCGATCGGGCGACAAGGGCCGCGGTAAGGAAGGCGAGCCGCTCGGCAACTTTGAGCCAGGCGCCGACGTAACCGCGCAGGTAACGGTTCTCTCCGAGGGATGCTGGGGCAGCCTGACCGGCGCGGCTATCCGCGAGTTTGATCTTGGTGAAGGTCGCGAGCCGCAGGTTTGGGAGCTCGGCGTGAAAGAGGTTTGGAAGGTCACCAAGCCGCTCGATCGCGTGATCCACACCGTTGCCGGCTGGCCGCTGAAGATCTCGGCCAAGTACCACCAGATCGGTGGCTCTTGGATCTACCCGATGAAGGACGAGAAGACCGGTGACGATCTTGTTTCGATCGGTTTCGTCATCGATCTCGATTACGCCGACGCCACAACTTCGGCCCATGACCTGCTGCAGACCTTCAAGACGCACCCAATGGTCAAGAAGATCCTCGAAGGCGGCGAGCGGGTTGCCTGGGGCGCCAAGGCGCTGCCTGCTGGCGGCTACTGGGCGATGCCGAAGCTATCGATGCCCGGCGCAGTCGTCGTCGGCGACGCCGGCGGCATGGTCAACACGGCCGCTCTGAAGGGGCTCAACTACGCGATCGAAGCCGGCATCACGGCGGCTGAGGCGATCTACGCCAATCTCGCCCGCGGCGAATCGCTCGAGAACTACGAAGATGCGATCGCCGAATCTGTCGTTGGCAAGGACCTCTATGAGGTCCGCAACGTCCGCCAGCCGTTCGCCAAGGGCCTGATCAAGGGCGGGCCGCTGGTCAACCTAATGATCGCGACGAAAGGCCACTTCCCCGGCGGGCGCTGGTCGCTTCATCGCAACGACGCGCAGCCGGTGTTCATCGGCAAGAGCTCCGAGGGGTACGTCAAGCCGGATGGCAAGTACACCTTCGACAAGCTCTCGAGCGTCTTCATCACCGGCAACCAGACGCGTGACGACGCGCCCAACCACATCCGTGTTCAGACTCACGTGCCGCGTGAGGTCGCTGAGACCTGGAAGTGGATGTGCCCGGCCGGCGTCTACGAAATTCCCGAGGACGCACCCGAAGAGGGGCTGGTTGACGTGATCGTCAACTACACAAACTGCGTCCAATGTGGTGCTATTACAGCCAAGGGCGGCCGCTTGACGGCGCCTGAAGGTGGCGACGGTCCGCTCTACCAGTTGACTTAATCTGCCGCTTGGACCGCAACCATTGGGCTAACGCTGTGTTAATGAGGTCGTATGTCGTCTCTTCGAGCAACAATCTGTGCCGCATCGATCGTCGCCCTCGGCCTCGTTGCGCCACTCTCGGCGGTCGCCGACACGCCTACTGCGCTTGAGCGGATGTCGGTTGATCCAGCTCCCTCGGTCGCTACGACCAAGGGCAGCGCGGTAGTCAAGCTTGATGGCTGCACGCTTACCGGCAGCAACGGCCGCTCAGCCAGCTTCAGTTCGAGAATGGTTGCTGGCAGTAGCGCCGCTTCGATCGAGCTTCGCTTCGATCTCTTCACTCGGCCGATCAGCGGTGGCGAGTGGACGGCGGTCAAGGGCGTGCCAAAGTTTGGCGCTTGGGATCGGCCCAGCAGTAGCAGCGTTGTCTGGTCGAAGAGCGTCGGCGGACTGACCGCAGGCCAGAGCTACCGCGTGCTCGTAACCCACCGCTGGCTCTCAAAGAGCGGCCGCGTGATCCGGCGCAATGTGATCGCATCGCCGGCCTGCAACCAGCTTGACACTCGCGCCGACCTCGCCGCCAGCTTCGTCGGCGCAAAGCCGCTCGCCAATGGAAACAAGCTCTACATGCTGCTCGTTCGCAATCTTGGACGCAGCGCTTCGGCTGGCTTCAGCGTGGCGATGCGCGTCAATGGCGTTGAGCTTCCGACGGTCCGCTTCACGTCGCTCGGGGCGCGCAAGTCTCGGCTCGTCACGTTCACCGCTGCCGGCTGCGAGAGCGGCTCGAAGGTGAGGTTCGAGGCTGACTTCTCGAAAGAGCTCGCTGAGCCAAATGAGGCCAACAATGTGGCCGAGATCGCCTGTGCGGTCGTAGGCGGCTAGACTTCTCCATCGATGAAGACCGATCTACATCCCGAGTACGTTGAGTCGCAAGTGCGTTGCACCTGTGGCAACGAGTTCGTGACGCGCTCAACCGAGTCTGAAATCGGCGTTGAGATCTGCTCCGAGTGCCACCCGTTCTACACCGGCCGTCAGAAGCTGGTCGATACCGGTGGCCGTGTCGAGCGCTTCCGTCGTCGCGCCGCCAAGCGCTCCGGCGTTGGCTCCTGACCGGGGCCTCTGTGTCAGCCGCGCAGACCCCATCGGCTCCTGCGCTCGACGCCGAACCAGCCGAGTGGGTTGCGACTCGCGACGCACCGATCGGTGGCCAGGCTGTTCTCGAAGGCGTGATGATGCGCGGCGTCGGCGGCTGGGCGGTCGCAGTGCGCTCTCCGGCGCCGCACCAGATCGACGCTGAAGGCGACCGGATAGACGCCAACGATCCGCCGACCGGCGAGATCAAGGTCGAAAGCACCGCCGTCAAATCTGTGCTCGGCCGCCACCGCGTGCTGCGACTGCCGATCATTCGCGGAGTTGTTGCGCTCGGCGAATCGCTTGTGATCGGCTTCCGCGCGCTCGGCATCTCAGCCAACGCGCAGCTGCCGGAAGAAGAGGAGCCGATCTCAGGTTTCATGTGGGGGCTGACGATCCTCTTCTCGCTGGCGCTCGCGGTAGGGCTCTTCTTCATCATCCCGGTGACGGCAACCAACCTGATCAAAGATCAGCTCGGCTCAGCGGTGCTGTTCTGGATCGTCGAGGGCGTTCTGCGGACGGTGATCTTCCTCGGCTACCTGATCCTGCTCTCGAAGCTGCGCGATCTGCGCCGCACCTTCGAATACCACGGCGCCGAACACAAGACGATCTCCTGTTACGAGGCGGGGCTAGAGCTGACACCCGAGAACGCCCAGCGCTTCTCAAGGCTTCATCCTCGCTGCGGCACCAGCTTCCTGCTGATCGTGATGGTCGTTTCGATCTTCGTTTTCTCGCCGCTCGGCCTGCTGCCTTGGTGGGCGCTCATCGTCAGCCGCATCGTTGGCATTCCGCTGATCGCCGGGATCTCATTCGAGGTCATCAAGTTCGCTGGCAAACACCGCACGCACAAGGCCGTCCGTGCGCTGATCTGGCCGGGATTGAAGCTGCAGCTGCTGACCACGCGTGAGCCGAACCTCGATCAGCTCGCGGTGGCGATCGTGGCGCTGGAATCAGTCCTTGAGCACGAGACCGGCGACGAGAGCGAAGCCGATCTGGTCGGCGTCGAGATCGCCGCTTAGCGCACCCGATCGGCTAGCCAATCTCTTGCCGCGCCGGTCGCGGCTAGCCTAAGCGGAGCCGATGATTGAGTCACTAGTAACCCAGATCGAAGCGCGCTTCGCCGAGCTCTCACGCGAGATCACAGATCCCGTGGTGATCGCCGACCGCGAGCGCTACGCCCAGACCGGGCGCGAATACAGCCGCCTTGAGCAGCCAGCCAAGTTGGCAGAAGCGTGGCGACGCGCAACCGATGACGTGGCCGGCGCGCAGGAGCTGATCGCCGAAGGCGGCGATGACGCCGAAGCGCACGAGATGTTGAGCCAGGCTCGCGGGCAGATCGAGACGATCGAGGAAGAGCTGCGCCTAGCGATGGTCGAAACCGACCCCAACGACGACAAGAACGTGATCATCGAAATCCAAGGCGGCGCCGGTGGCGACGAGGCTGGGCTGTGGGCCGGCGACTGTTACCGGATGCTGACCCGCTACGCCGAACGGCTCGGCTTCACAATTGAGCCGCTCGAACTGAGCGAGGGCAAGTACACCTTTGCGGTCAAGGGCGCCGGTGCCTATTCGATCTTTAAATTCGAAGGCGGCACGCACCGCGTTCAGCGCGTTCCGGAGACAGAATCACAGGGGCGAATTCACACCAGTACCGCAACCGTCGCCGTACTGCCGGAAGCCGAGGAGGTCGACATCAAGATCGACCAGAACGACCTTCAGGTTGACGTCTACCGCTCGTCAGGGCCAGGCGGCCAGTCGGTCAACACAACCGACTCTGCGGTTCGGATCACGCACAAGCCGACCGGCGTTGTCGTTTCGATGCAGGACGAGAAGAGTCAGCTCCAGAACCGTGAAAAGGCGCTGCGCGTGCTGCGGGCGCGGCTTTACGAACGGGCAATGGAGGAGCAGAACGCTGAGATCGCCGCCGACCGCCGTTCGCAGGTTGGCAGCGGCGAGCGGTCGGAGAAAATTCGCACCTACAACTTCCCTGACCGCCGCGTCACCGACCACCGCGTCAAGGTCACCGTTCACGACCTCGACGCCGTGCTCGAAGGGCAGCTCGACGAGCTTACGGCCGGGCTGCAAGCCGATGAGAAGAGCCGCCTGCTCGAAGCGCAGGCCACGAAGTCTTAATGCGCGGCGTCAGCGTCCGTGACGCGCTCGACGGCGCCCGCACGGCGATCGGCGCCTCCGGCAGCGAGTCTGCCGCGCTTGACGCCGAGCTGCTGCTGGCGTTCGCTCTCGGCGTTGACCGCGCAGCACTAATTACCGATCCCCGGCGCGAGATCACCGGCCCGCCGGTGCGCGTATTTCAAGATCTTGTCCGCCGCCGCTCGGTCGGCCACGAGCCGGTCGCCTACCTCGTCGCCAGCAAAGGTTTTCGCTCGATCGATCTGCAAGTCGACAGCCGCGTGCTGGTGCCGCGGCCCGAGACTGAGCTGCTGGTCGAGATTGGGTTGGAGCTCCCGGTCGGCGCGCGCGTGCTTGATGTTGGGACCGGCAGCGGCGCCGTCGCGCTGGCTCTGAAGCAGGAGCGCCCCGACCTGTCCGTGACGGGCAGCGACATCAGCGCCGACGCGCTCGATCTCGCGCGCGTCAACGCTGCGCAGCTCGGCTTGGAGGTCGAGTTCGTCGAGGCCGACCTGCTCGAAGGGCTCAGCAGCGAATGGGACGCGATCCTTTCCAACCCGCCCTACATCGCTGAGAGCGAACGCGCCAGCCTTCCGCCCGATGTCATCGGTCACGAGCCCGAGCTGGCGCTGATCGCTGGCGCCGACGGGCTTGACGTAATCCGCCCCCTGATTGCGGCCGCGGCGCAGAGCGAGGCGCGGCTTCTCGCAATCGAGCTTGGCGCCGGGCAGGCCGGCGCTGTCGCTGAACTCGTCGCCGCCGCCGGCTTCACGGAGGTCGCGGCCCACCGTGACCTTGCCGGGATCGAACGCGTCGTCGTGGGGGAGCGTTGAGCGCGCCGCCCGTAACAGACGAGCAGGTTGAGCTCTTCTCGCGCTGCATCGCGGTCGGCGGCGTCGCCGTCTTCCCCTCGGACACGGTTTACGGATTGGCCTGCGACCCGTCGCTGCGCGATGCAGTAACGAGGCTCTACGCGCTCAAGCGCCGAGCGCTGGAATCGCCCTCAGCGGTGATGTTCTTCTCGCTCGACTTGGCGCTCGAAGCGCTTACCGAGCTTGGCCCAGAGACGCGCGCGGCGCTGGAGCGGCTCCTGCCCGGACCGTTGACGGTGCTGCTCAGCAACCCTGCTGGCCGCTTCCCGCTGGCCTGCGGCGATCAGCCGGCCACGTTGGGGCTGCGCGTTCCCGCGCTCAGCCCGCAGCTAGCTGCGCTCGGCGAGCTGCGCTGGCCGATCCTGCAGAGCAGCGCCAACTCGGCCGGCGAACCGGCGCCAAGCTCGATCGAGCAGCTCGAGCCGGAGATCCGCGCTGAGGTTGATCTCGTGCTCGACGGTGGACCGCTCGGAGCACTCTCGTCGAGCATCATTGACCTGCGCGAATACGAGTCCGATGGCCGCTGGGAGCTGCTGCGCGAAGGCCCGCTCGGGCGCGATCAGATCGAAAGATTGCTGAGCTGAATCGCGATCGGGCGCGCGGCCGCCTAGCTGGGCTATTAGAATCGCCAGACCATGGCCCAATTCGCTCCGGATTTTCTCAACCGTCCACTGACCGAAGTCGATCCTCAGATCGCCGCCGTCCTTGCTCAGGAGGTCGGCCGCCAGCAGCAGACGCTGGAGATGATCGCCTCCGAGAACTTTGTTCCCGAGGCCGTCCTCGAGTGCCAAGGCAGCGTGCTCACGAACAAGTACGCCGAGGGGTATCCAGGCAAGCGCTACTACGGCGGCTGCGAGTTCGTCGACGTTGCCGAGCAGCTCGCGATCGATCGTGCGAAGCAGCTCTTTGGCGCTGATCACGCAAATGTTCAGCCTCACTCCGGCGCCTCTGCCAACTCCGCCGTTTACCACGCGCTGCTTCAGCCGGGCGACACGCTGATGGGGCTTTCGCTCGCCCACGGCGGCCATCTCAGTCACGGAATGAAGATCAACATGTCCGGGCGCCTCTACGACATCGCCGCCTACGAGGTCAGCCCTGACGATTATCTGATCGACATGGATGCAGTTGCCGAGCTGGCCCACGAACGCAAACCGAAGATGATCATCGCCGGCTGGTCGGCCTATCCGCGCTATCTCGACTTTGAGCGGTTCCGCGAGATCGCCGATCAGGTCGGAGCGTTGCTGCTCGTAGATATGGCGCACTTCGCCGGGCTCGTCGCCGGCGGCGTCCACCCAAGCCCTGTTCCTTATGCCGACGTCATAACTACGACGATCCACAAGACGCTCGGCGGTTCGCGTGGCGGCATTATCCTCTGCCGCGAAGAACACGCCAAAGCGATCGACTCCGGCGTCTTCCCCGGCCAGCAGGGCGGCCCACTGATGCACATCATCGCCGGCAAGGCGGTTGCGCTCGGGATCGCTCAGACGGAGGAGTTCCGCGAGCGCCAGGTTCGCACCGTTGAGGGCGCGCGCGCCGTAGCAGCGGCAATTCTCGAGTCGGCCGCGGCGCAGGAAGGGGTAGCGGTCCTGACCGGAGGCACCGACGTGCACCTTGTGCTCGTTGACCTGCGCGACTCTCAGATCGACGGCCAGCAGGCCGAGGATCGCCTGGATGAGATCGGCATCACCGTCAACCGCAACGCCGTGCCGTTCGATCCGCGCCCACCGATGGTTACCAGCGGCCTAAGGATCGGCGCCAGCGCGCTCGCGACGCGCGGCCTTCAGATCGATGACTTCAGCGAGATCGGCCAGATCATTGCGATCGCCTTGACCGATGAATTCGAAAGCCGTCGGCCTGAGCTGGCCGAGCGCGTGACAGCGCTCGCCGACCGCTACCCGCTCTACGCGCACCTAACTCCTGCTTGAAGCGGATAGGCCGCCGCGCCGCAGCGCGCTTTAGGCTTGGCCCTAGATGACCGAACGCGACGCGATCCTGGCCTTCGTCGTTGCCTTCGTCGTCGCCGTCGCGCTGACACCGCTGACTGCGCGGCTGGGGCGCCGCGTCGGCGCCGTCGATCAGCCGCGCGAGCGCGGCCTCTCGGAGCACCCGACGCCTCTGCTGGGTGGCCTTGCGATCCTCGCTGCGGTGCTGGTCGCGAGCCTGCTGTTCCTTGAACCAGGGGTAGCTGACGACGAGAAGATCAGGGGCGTCTTGGCCGGCGCGATCATCGTCACGCTGGTCGGCGCGCTCGACGACCGCTTTGATCTGCCAGCGCCAGTCAAGTTCATCGGTCAAATCATCGCCGCGACGATTCCGGTCGCTGCCGGAGTAGAGGTAACAAACATCACGCTGCCATTTATCGGTGCTGTCGACCTCGGTTCGGCCGGGGCGCCACTGACGGTGCTGGGCATCGTCTTCGTGATCAACGTCGTCAACTTCTCCGACGGCGTTGATGGCCTCGCCGCCGGCGTCTGCGCGATCAGCGCCGTTGCCTTCTCGATCATCGCCTTCGATCTCGGCCGCGGATCGGCGGCCGTCTTGGCAGCGATAATCGCCGGCGCGGCGGCAGGCTTCCTTGTCTTCAACTTCCACCCGGCGAAGGTCTTCATGGGCGACGCCGGTTCGAACCTGCTCGGGTTGCTGCTGGCCTGCGTCGCGGTCGAGGGCGCAGTCAAGACGCAGGTCGTGCTGGCTCTCGTATTCCCGCTGCTGGTCTTGGCCGTCCCTTTCCTTGACACGACCTTCGTGGTGCTCAAGCGGCTCAAGTACGGCCGCCCGGTTTACGTAGCCGATCAGAGCCACTTCCACCATCGGATGAATCGGATCGGCTTCAGCCAGCGCAAGACCGTTCTCTACCTTTACGCTTGGACGCTGCTGGTGGCCGGTTTCGCCGTCGCGCTGCGTTTCGTTCCCTACTCCGATGGGGCGGGGCATCTCAACCTTGGTTGGTCTCTGGTCTTGGTAGCGGTCGGGCTGGTAGTGCTAGCGGCAAGCGTCTACCTCGTCTACGTGCTCGAGATCCTCAAGTTCCGCAGGCTGCGCGAGCGACGGCTACGGCGCGCCGACCCTCAGCTCTCGCAAGAAGAGTTGGCGCGCGACGTCGTGACGAAGCTCGAGACAGGCCAGTTTGATGCCGTCAACGTCGAGGATCCAGCCGCGACTCAGGCCGACCCGTAAACCGAACGCACCCAGATCTCAACCAGCGCGTCGATCATCTCTTGGTCGCCGGCGCGGCCTTGTTGGAGAATCTGCTGGCTGAGCGTTCCCTCCGTCATCCAGGTCAGCGCGAAAGCTGTTGCCGAGGGGTTGCTGCAGGTCGCTAGGCCTGCCTCCTGCTCCTCGCGGATCCGCTCCTCGGTCGCTTCAAGGAACTGGCCGATCAAGCGCTGCCAGTGATCGGCGACCTGCTCGTCGTAGGCCGCCACTTCGCCGAGCGCCTTCAGCAGCACGGCGTGCTCACCGAAAAGTCGGGCGACGTTTGTCAGCGCGCGCTCAAGCCGCACCGCCGGCTCTCCTTCACCCGACCACCAGAGGTTTGCCTGTTCGAGCAGCAGCTCGTTGACGTCGGCCGTCAAAGCCATCAGCAGCTCGCGTTTGTCGGAGAAGTAGAAGTAGAAGGCGGTCCGTGTGATCCCAGCCTGAGTTGCGATCCGCTCGACGCCGAGGTCGGCAAACGAGGCGCCGTCCGCCAGCAGCGTCTCGGTCGCCTCGAGCAGCGCGGCCTCTATCGCGGCGCGCTTTGCGGTTGGAGCGTTGCCTTTCCTGAGTGGGGTTGCCATCACTGCGAGGCTACCAGCGAACTCCCACGTTCTAGGCGTTTGCGGGGCGTTTCGGGGGTATGGCGCGGCCGTCCTGCCTGCAGCGTACGGTTCCATTGATGGCAAACGACCATGGCCCTGAAATGTGGCGCGAGAGCCGTGGCGCCGCTGAGGCCTTCTCGCTGCTGCGCAGCTCGCTCTGGCGTGGACATGGCGTCGCACATGGCGACGGCCAGCCGGTGATGTTGATCCCCGGCTTCCTTGCTGGTGATCGCTCAATGGCGCTGATGGGGCAGTGGCTGCGGCGGATCGGCTACCGCACGCACGGCTCGGGGATCAGCGCTCACGTCGGCTGCTCGGAGCAGACCGTCAACGAGATCGAAGAGCGAGTGATCGCGCTGAGCGAGCGCTATGGCCAGCCGGTCGCGCTGATTGGGCAGAGCCGCGGTGGCAGCTGTGCCCGCGTGCTGGCAGTGCGCCAGCCGGACCGAATCAACCGCGTGATCGGGCTCGGATCACCGCTGGTCGCACAGATGGAGGATTTCCACATGCTGCTGCGGATTCAGATCCGCGCGCTCCAGGGCGCTCAACGGCTCGGCGCGCCGGGGCTTATCGGCGAGGCCTGTGAGCGCAGCTGGCAGGCGTATACGTTCGGCCTTGAGCCGAGCGGTTGCTGCAGCCAGTTCTGGGCCGATCTCGATGAGGACATGCCTGAGCGGACGCTCTTTGCTTCGATCTACTCGCGGAGCGACGGCGTGCTCAACTGGCGCGCATGCCTTGACCCAGAGGCGCTCCAGATCGAGGTCAACAGTTCGCACTGTGGAATGGCAGTCAATCGTGAGGTCTACCAGCAGGTTGGAACTCTGCTCCAGGTTGAGCTCGCCGGCGGCGCGCGGCAGCGGCTGCGTTCGGTCGCCGCCTAAAAGCTGCGAGAGTCGATTGTGGCAGCCGTTACGAAGTACACGGGGCAGGCAGCGACGCCCGCCGATGCTGTACGCTCGCCCAGCTTCCGGCGAGTTTGATCGTCGGTCACTTCTACCGCCAAAATGTCTCCAGCAATAACGAACCACTCAGCCTCCGCCATCAGCGAGCAACGATCAAAACCGACGATGCGTGCCGCCAACGCGGGGATCATGCTGTTGGTTGTCGTCTGCCTCTGCGCGCTGGTCGGCTATGCACTCGGCTCGATCGTTGGGCTGCCGGTCGCGATCGGCCTCGTTGGCCTGATCATCGGACCGATCGTCGGTATCGCATTCATCCGCTCTCGCTTCCGTGACCTCTAAGTCGATGCCTTACCTGCGCTACGCCGACCTAATCTTGCTCGCCGCTGCGTTGCCTGTCTTCCTGCTCGCCGGCTGGCCGATGCTGGGCTACCTCGGCGGCGCCTTCGCTTGGTGCGCCCAGCGCGCAGTCCAGGCGTGGACGAACAAGAAGGCGCAGGAGTCCGACAATCCTGCCCGCGTTGCAGGGATCGTGACCGGCTCGATGATCGGCCGAGGCTGGCTCGTCGCGCTCTCAATCTTCGGTGTAGGAATGATCGAGAACGACGCCGGCCTTGCTGCAGGCGTGCTCTTCATCGTCGTCTTCACGTTCTACTTCACGGTCTCGATCGCGACGCGCCCGTTCGATCAGCCGAAGACGGGCTCTGCGGCATGATCAAGGCTCGTCTCTTCGCCGTCGCCGCGAGCTTCACCGCCGTTCTTGCCTCGCCGGCTGGAGCCGTCGCGCTGAACGTGAACGAGGACTACAAGCCGCAGGACGAGTTCGCGCTTGATCCTTGGATCCCAATCGAGATCTTCGGGATCGACATGTCGATCAACAAGGCAGTGATGTACGTCGTGATCGCCGCCGTTCTCTCCTGCATCACACTGATCTATGTCGGCCGCCGGATGAAGATGAAGCCGGGCCGCATCCAGGCCGCCGTCGAGATGTACTACGGCTTGATTGAGGGCATCACGAAAGGCAACCTCAGCGGCAAGATGGTCAATCGCTGGTTCCCCTTCCTGGCAACGATCTTTCTCTTCATCTGGTACTCGAACATGATCGGTTACATCCCGCTGCCGACAAACACGCATGAGCCGTTCATGCTCTTCGGTCTTGAGATCCCGTCGTTGGCGCTTTACGCCGCGACCGCCAACATCTCGGTTCCGCTCGTTCTGACGCTCGTCGTCGTGATCAGTTACCACTTCGAAGGCGTCCGGGCGAAAGGGCCGATCAGGTACATGAAGGGCTGGGTCCCGGCCGGAGTCGAAGGCGTGGCGGCGGTGCCGATCTTCTTTATCGAGGTGATCTCGCAGTTCGTCCGGATCGTTTCGCTCTCAGTCCGTCTCTTTGCCAACATCCTCGCCGGCCACCTGCTGATCCTGTTCATGGGAGGCGGCCTCGTCGTGCTGCTGAACTTGGCGCTCATAGGGTCACTGATCCTTGGCCTCGTGACCGGTACGCTGGCCGTAGCCTTCTTCATCTTCGAGGTCGGCCTTGTCGCAACACTCCAAGCCTTTATCTTCACCATTTTGTCAGCGATCTACCTCGGCGGCGCCGTCGCCGAAGAACACTAAGGAGCAAGAACACAGTGGACCTCCACCTGATTAGCGAATTCGCCCAGTCGGGCGTCACGACGGAAGTGGCGCAGAACTACGGACGTCTGGGCATGAAAGCGATTGCCCTTGGCATCGGCGCCGGCCTCGGCACGATTGGCCCTGGCATCGGAGTCGGATTTATCTTCGGAAAGGTGATCGAATCGGTCACCCGTCAGCCTGAGATGAAGGATGAGATCACCTCGATTCAGTGGCTTGGCTTCGCGCTGACTGAAGCGATCGTCTTCTACGCCTTCATTTTCGGCCTGATCGCCTTCTTCCTCGGATAAGGCGATGCACGCCGTACTAACGCCACTGGCCTCGTCCGAAGGCGGCAGCAGCTTCCTCGTTAGTCCCAATCTGGGGCTGATGATCTGGACGCTGCTGGCCTTCGGCGTGACCTTGATCGTGCTCAACAAGTTCGCCTTCCCGGCGATCCGAGACGCTCTCGACAAGCGCGTCAAGATGATTGACGACTCGATCGAGGACGCCAAGAAGGCGCGTGAGGAATCCGACGCGCTGCTCGCGGAGTACCGCGAGCGGCTCAAGGACGCGCGCGTTCAGGCCGATGAGATCGTCGCTCGGGCGCGCAAGGCTGCCGAGACGCACGAGCATGATTCGAGCGAAGAGGCACGCGCCAAGCGCGCCGAGATGCTTGAACAGACTCGCCGCGATATCGACGCCGAAACGCGCCGTGCGATCGAAGAGATCCGTTCCGAGGTCGCCAACCTGACGGTGCTCGCTACCGAGAAGGTGACCGGTCGCGTGCTGACCGACGCCGATCAGCAGCGGCTCGTTGATGAAGCACTCGGTGAGCTCGACTTCTCAGCGATCAGCGGCGAGCGGCGGAACTAGTTCAAATGGAAGCAATCGCCCAGGTCTATTCGCGCTCGCTCTTTGCGGTCGCGAGCGAACAGAATCATCTCGAGCTTGTACGTGAGCAACTCGGCCAACTGGCCGACGCGCTTGGCGAGAGCGAAGAGCTGAAGCTGTTCTGCTTCTCGCCGTACTTCTCGACCGAGGAGAAGAAGGCGGGTCTGATGAAGGCGATCGATGGCGCCGACCCGGCAGTCGAGAACTTCCTGATGCTGCTGACTGAAAACCAGCGGCTGCCGGTGATTTTCCGCGTCCGTGAAGAGTTTGACCGGCTCTGCGACGAAGCAGAGGACCTGCTCGCCGTAACCGTTACAAGTGCAGTGACGCTCGATCCGGCCGTTGTTAGCCGGATCGGTGATCAGATCGGCCGTCAGACCGGCCGTAAGATCGAACTCGAACAAGAGGTAGACCCAGCAATCGTTGGCGGCTTCATCGTCCGCGCCGGCGACTCAATTCTTGACGCATCAATCCGTAACCGACTCGAGCAGCTTCGAACAGAGGTCGCACGCGCTTAGGGGCGCGGCGAATCCAAGGAGAAGATAAGAAGACCATGCAGATCAAGCCCGATGAGATCACAAGCATCCTCAAGTCCCGCATCGAAGGCCTCGAAGCCGGCGGAGCTGAGCTGACCGAGGTCGGCACAGTGCTGTCGATCGGTGACGGAATCGCCCGCATTCACGGGCTCGAGAACTGCCAGTCACTGGAGATGCTTGAGCTTCCCCACGGCGTAACAGGGCTCGCACTTAACCTCGAATCCGACAACGTCGGCGCCGTCCTCTTCGGCAACTGGACCGAGATCGTTGAAGGCGACATCGTTAAGCGCACCGGACGCCTGCTTGAGGTTCCGGTAGGCGACGCGCTGCTGGGCCGGATCGTCGATCCGCTCGGACGGCCGCTCGACGGCAAAGGCGCGCTAAACACGACCGAGACTCGCCTTGCCGAGTTCAAGGCCCCGGGCGTCGTTCAGCGCCAGCCCGTAACCGAGCCGATGCAGACAGGACTTAAGGCGATCGACTCGATGATTCCGATCGGCCGCGGGCAGCGCGAGCTGATCATCGGCGACCGTCAGACAGGTAAGACCTCGATCGCGATCGACGCGATCATCAACAACAAGGACAGCGAACTGGTCTTCGTTTACGTCGCGATCGGGCAGCGGATGGCGACCGTCGTTCAGCTCGCAGAGACGCTGGCTGAGGCCGGCGCGCTGGAGCGGACGATCATCGTCGCCGCAGCGGCCGATGAGTCGGCACCGATGAAGTACCTCGCGCCTTACGCCGGCTGCGCGATGGGCGAGTACTTCCTCTACAAGGGCGGCCACGTTGTAGCCGTTTACGACGACCTCACGAAGCACGCCTTCGCTTACCGCCAGATGTCGCTGCTGCTGCGCCGCCCGCCGGGCCGCGAGGCATACCCAGGCGACGTCTTCTACCTCCACAGCCGCCTGCTCGAGCGTTCGGTCAAGCTGAGCGATGAGCTTGGTGGCGGTTCGCTGACGGCGCTGCCGATCATTGAGACGCAGGCTGGCGACGTGTCGGCCTACATTCCAACCAACGTGATTTCGATCACCGACGGCCAGATCTTCCTTGAGCCGAAGCTCTTTAACTCCGGCGTTCGCCCGGCGATCAACGTTGGTATCTCGGTCTCACGCGTCGGTGGTAACGCGCAGATCGCGCCGATGAAGAAGATCGCCGGTCGCCTTAAGATCGAGCTCTCACAGTTCCGCGACCTTGAGGCCTTTGCCCAGTTCGGCTCCGACCTCGACGCCGACACGCAGCGCACGCTGGCTCGTGGTGAGCGGCTCGTCGCAACGCTCAACCAGGCTGAGCGCGACCCGCTGCCGATCGACATTCAGGTCGCACAGATCTTTTCCGCTACATCGGGCGCGCTTGACCGGATCACGGTCGAGCGGATCCCTGAGTTTCTCGACGGGCTGACGCAGCGCGTACGCGCTGAGGACACGGCGACGCTCGAGAAGATCAAGAGCGGCGACTGGTCCGACGAGACGCAGGCAGCCTTGGCGAAGATCGTCAACGGCTTTGCCGACGACTTCGGCTATGACCTCGACGAAGAGGGCCAGCCGATCATCGAGACCGGTGTCGGCGACACGACGCGCGGCGAAGAGGGCCTGCGCGCAATCGAGAAGGCCGAACAGGAGGAAGCGGCGACCGCGATCTAACGCGCGCCGCAAGCCCAACAAATGTCCCAGCGGGACGTAAAACAGCGGATTGAATCCGTTAAGAACATCCGCAAGATCACGAGCGCGATGCAGATGGTCGCGGCCGCACGGCTGCGCCGCGCTGAGCAGCGCATCGCAGCGCTGCGCCCGTACGCCGGGGCAATCCGCAGGATGACGCGCCAGGCCGCTGCCGCTGCCGGCAGTGAGGTCGCTGGCAATCCAATCCTTCAGGAGCACGAGAAGCTCGAGACGGCAGCGATCCTGCTCGTCACCGGCGACCGTGGCCTCGCTGGCGCCTTCAACTCTCAGATCATTCGCGCCGGGCTGCTCGCTGCCGCCGAGTACGAAGCCGAAGGCGTCAAAGTGCGCTTCTACGCCGTCGGTCGCCGCGGCGTCTCATCGCTCGTCTTTCGCAAGCTCGACCCTGCCGGTCGCTACGTCGGCTTCACCGACCGCCCGGGCTACGCTGACGCGCGACACATCGCTGAGGAGCTGATGGCCGCCTACGTCGACGCTGAGGTCGATCGCGTCGAGATCTTCTACAACGGCTACGTCTCAGCGTTGACGCAGGAAGTTCGCCGCGAAGTGCTGCTGCCGCTGCAGCAGGCAACGGTCGACGAGGAGATCGCTCAGGCCGAGCAGGAGAGCGACGGCAGCGAGGTCCATCACGCACTGGTCGAGTACGAACCTGACCCGGCTGAGATCCTCAAGCGCTTGATCCCCGACTACGTTGAAATCTCGGTCTTCCGCGCGCTGCTCGAATCGACCGCGTCGGAGCATGGCGCCCGCATGACGGCCATGCGCAGCGCCTCCGAGAACGCAGCCGAGGTCATCGACGACCTCACGCTGGAGATGAACCGTGCCCGTCAAGCAGAGATCACGCAGGAAATTATGGAAGTCGTTGCCGGCGCTGAGTCACTGACCTGATCACAATCAAATCAGAGGAACAAATGGAATCTGAAAGCAGTAACACAGGACGCATCGAAGAGGTCAAGGGAGTCGTCATTGAGGCTTCCTTCCCTGGCTCGTTGCCTGAGATCAACCACGCCATCACGGTCCAACTGGGCGGTGAAACGCTGGTCTGCGAAGTGCAGCAGCAGCTCGGCGACGACCGCGTCCGCGCAGTCGCGATGGACACGACCGACGGCCTTGCCCGTGGCGTTGCCGTGACCGACACGCACGGGCCGATCACGGTCCCTGTCGGCGAGCAAACGCTCGGCCGCATCTTCAACCTGCTCGGCGAGACAATCGACGGCGGCCCGGAGCTTCAGATCGACGAACGTCGTCCAATCCACCAGCCAGCGCCAAACGTTGAGGATCTAACGCCAACGACCGAGATGTTCGAGACCGGCATCAAGGTGATCGACCTGCTCGCGCCTTACGCCAAGGGCGGCAAGGTCGGGCTCTTCGGCGGTGCCGGAGTCGGCAAGACGGTTCTGATTCAGGAGCTGATCCACAACCTCGCCAAGGAGCACGGCGGACTCTCCGCATTCTGCGGCGTCGGCGAGCGCTCGCGCGAAGGAAACGACCTCTGGCTGGAGATGAAGGAGTCGGGCGTTATCGACAAGACGATGCTCGTCTTCGGTCAGATGAACGAGCCTCCGGGAGCTCGTATGCGCGTCGCGCTTTCGGGCCTGACGATGGCCGAGTACTTCCGTGATCAAGGCCAGGACGTACTGCTCTTCATCGACAACATCTTCCGTTTCGTTCAGGCTGGCTCTGAGGTTTCTGCGCTGATGGGCCGGATGCCTTCCCAGGTCGGCTACCAGCCAACTCTGGAATCGGAGATGGGTCAGCTGCAGGAGCGAATCACCTCAACGCGCCAAGGTTCGGTTACCTCGGTGCAGGCGATTTACGTTCCTGCCGACGACCTTACCGACCCGGCGCCGGCATCGGTATTCGCCCACCTCAACGCGACGACCGTGCTCTCACGTTCGATCTCGGAGAAGGGCATCTACCCGGCCGTCGATCCGCTCGATTCAACATCAACGATCCTCAAGGCCGACATCCTTGGCCAAGAGCACTACGACGTCGCGACACGCGTCAAGGAGATCCTGCAGCGCTACAAGGAGCTTCAGGACATCATCGCGATCCTCGGAATCGACGAGCTCTCAGAGGAGGACAAGATCACCGTGCAGCGCGCACGTAAGGTCGAGCGCTTCCTCTCGCAGCCATTCAACGTTGCCGAGCAGTTCACCGGTACCCCTGGTGAATATGTGCCGGTCGCCGAGACGGTGCGCTCGTTCCGCGAGCTGATCGAGGGCGTTCACGATGACGTGCCTGAGTCGGCCTTCCTGCTGAAGGGCACGATCGAGCAGGTTGTCGAAGCCGCAGCCAAGGACCGCTAGCAGCGACCATGGCCCGCGCTCCGTTCCAAGTCGAGGTGTTGACGCCTGAAGGGCCGATCTTCAGCGGCGAGGTTGAGATGGTTTCAACCCGCACCGAGGTCGGTTCGATCGGCATCTTGGCGCACCACACGCCGCTGCTCGGAATGCTTGCCCCGGCCGAGCTGAAGCTCTACATATCGGAGAGCGAGATCGTCAGTTTCGCTCAAGGTGAGGGCTACATCCAGGTTGCCGACAACCACGCCTTGGTGCTGGTTGAGGAGGCGATCAAGCCGGACGAGCTGGTGCGTGAGGAGCTTCAGGCTCAGATCGATGCCGCTGAAGCCGCGATCGCCGAGGCTGAGCCTCACACGGCGGCGCAGAAGAAGGCGCTGCGAGATCAGCGCCGCGCGAAGATCTTCTTCGGCATCCTCGAAGCCTAAGGAGCCGCTAGATCAGTCGGCCGTGAGGCCGTAGCTGGTGGCGGCCGCTGTCAGCTCGTCGAGTCCGAATGCCTGAACTGGGCCGAGCGCACCGCTTGCGCTGACCTTGCCGGCAGCTACCTGCTCTGCGCCCCAGGCGAGAAAGGCGGCCGTCAGGTCGTAGCCGTTCGGGCCGTTCAAGCGAACCGAGCTGAGCTGCTTACCGCTGCGGTCGTAGGTGACGGCGCAGATGATTGAGCGCGAGCCAGCGCGGGCCGCTGCGTCCGGGCCGCCACTTGAGCCGGTGACGAACTTCGAGCTGAGCGCGCGGACGCCAGCGCGGACGCCGGGAATCTTCGTTACGGCGGCGCCGCCCGCCGAGAAGAGCTGCATTGGCTTTGTCAGCGGGCCAAACCACGCTAGGTAGACGCCAACATCTTGAAGCTGCGGGTCGATGTGGGGGAGGGCAAAGTGTTCGCTGCCGCCGATCGAGACGCCGTCAGCGCTGTGCCCCATGCCGGTGTCGAAGCTGCGGATCTCTTTCGCGCCGCGCTCAGTGACGATTCTGCCGCCGCGCCAAGCAAACGAAGGCTCGAGAGCAACGCCGGCGGCGCTGGCCCGTGTGCCGCCGCTCATCCCTGATGCAGAGCCGCCGCCTGCGTTCTCCCAGCAGTAGCCAATCTCAACCCGGCGGGCCGCGTCGCCGGCCTCACGCAGGGCCAGTGCGCCAGCAAGGTTGCCGGGCACGTAGTCGTAGCCCATCGCCGTCAGCAAGACCGTCCCTGCTCGCTGCGCGCGCGGCCCGGCCTGCTCGAAAACGCGGCGGATGAACGGCCCTTCGCCGGTCGAGTCTAGGTAGTGAGCGCCAGCGCCGAGCGCGGCGTCAAGCGCGGGTTGGCCGAAGCGCATGAATGGGCCGACGGTGCTGACCAGCACGTCGCCCTTGCCAACCAGCGCGCGGACGCTGGTTGGCTGCTCAACGTCGGCGACTGCTACCTCAAGGCCACCGAGCTCGGCTGCCAGCTGCTCGAGCGGCTGGCGGCGGCGACCGGCGAGAACCGGTGTCATCCCACGCGCGACCATTTCGCGAGCCGTTAGGTCGCCGGTGTAGCCGCTGGCACCAAAGAGAACGATTCGTGAGCTCATTGGCGGGACTCTATCCTCCGTAGTGATGGACGAGCTCGCCCTTGCCGAACGGCTGATCGCCTATGACACCTCGAAAGAGGATGGTCTGCGTGCTGCCGCCGAGTTCGTCAAAGGCTGGCTTGAGACGCGTGAGGTGCGGGTCAGTAGCCGAGACCATGAAGGGCTGCCGGTGATCATCGCCGACGCCGGCCCGCTCGAAGGGCCGCTCGTCGTCCTCCACGGCCACCTTGACGTCGTGCCGGCCTTCGCCGAGCAGTTCGTCCCGCGCGTCGAGGGAGACCGGCTGATTGGCCGCGGCGCTTACGACATGAAGGGCGCTCTCGCCGCCTTGATCTGCGCCGTCCAAGACGCCAGCCTTCAAGAGGAAGTGCGCGTAAGGCTGATCTGCGTTCCCGATGAGGAGTCAGAGAACGTCGAGAACCGCTCGACCGCTGTGCTCGTCGGAGAGGGGATCGACGCCGACTTTGCGATTACCGGCGAGCCGACCGACCTGCACATCGGCGTTCAAGCCAAGGGAGTGCTGGCGCTGAGGCTTGAGGTTGTCGGCACCGCCGCGCACGGTTCGACGCCGTGGCTGGGTGATAACGCGATCCTTAAAGCGAACGACATCTACAGACGGATTGAGACGCTGCCGTTCAGCCGTCAATCCTCTGACCTCTTCGATCGGCCTTCGATCAACCTTGCGCGCGTAACTGGAGGTGACGCCTTCAACAAGGTTCCCGACCGCTGCCTTATCGACGTTGACATTCGCTATCTGCCAGGGCAGGACCCCGATCAGATCATCGAGCAGATTGAACGGATCGACGATCTCAGGGTCGTGCGTAAGTTCCACCGCGTGCCAGCGATCGTTTCGCGCCAAGATCCTTACGTGCTGGCGCTGCGCGCTGCGGTTAGCTCGGTCCGTGAGGGCGAGGCGCTCTCGATCGGCCGCGACGGCGCATCCGACGCTATTTCGTTCCTCGAAGCCGGCATTCCGGCGGTCGAGTTTGGCCCCGAAGGTGGCGGCCACCATGGCCCCAACGAGTGGGTCTCGATCTCGTCGCTGAAGTGCTACCGCCAAGCGCTTGCGGTCTTTATCCGTGACCTGCCGAGTTATCTGGGCCAGTCTGGCGTGCCGCCGAAGCTGCGCGCCGTCGAAGGCTAGTCCGCGCCAAAGCCCCAACCGGCGGCTCCGGCGGGCGCGCTCGCTAGGCTCCATACGGAGTATTTCGCCTGTGACCACCGATCCCAACACACCACCTCGGCCCGGCCGCGGAGTGCTCAAGAAGGGCGCGCTCGCCGGTCTTATGATCGTTCTGCTGACGGCGACGACGGTCGCCTCGGCAGCGCTGCTGGAGGTTGACCAGCTGGTCAACATTGTGCGCGCGGAAGGGCAGACGATCCCAGGTGTCAAGAACGCGCTGGACAACGTTGACGGCGGCGGCCCGCAGACGATCCTGCTGATCGGTTCAGACCGTCGCTTCAGCGAGCGCAAGGTGAAGGGGGGAGCTCGCTCCGACACGCTGATGCTGGTGCGGCTCGACCCCAACAAGGAAGCGACGGCGGTGATGTCAATCCCGCGCGACCTCAAGGTCGACATTCCCGGCTACGGCAGCGACAAGATCAACGCCGCCTTCTCAATCGGTGGTCCAAAGCTGACTTTGGAGACCGTTCGCGACCTGCTCGGGATTGAGATCAACCACATCATCGAAGTCAATTTCGGCGGCTTCCAGCGCGCCGTCAACCGGCTTGGCTGCGTCTACGTTGACGTTGACCACCGCTACTACCACTCAAACGTCGGGCTGCCGCCAAGCGCTCAATATGCGGAGATCGACATCAAGCCCGGCTATCAGAAGCTCTGCGGCCAGCAGTCACTCGATCTAGTCCGCTTCCGCCACGCCGACTCCGACTTCGTCCGCTCAGCCCGTCAGCAGGACTTCCTGCGCCAAGCTAAAGGGCAGTTCTCGCTCTCGTCGCTGCTGGGCGATCGCCAGGAACTGGTGCGGATCTTCGCTCGTTACACGCGCACCGACGTCCGTTCCAACGATGCCATTCTTCAACTATTGAAACTTGGCTTCCTGTCGTCAAAGAACCCGGTCCGCGAAGTTCAGTTCCCGGCGACCGACATCGCCGGAGGCTCGGATCTGGGAATCTCGCCGACCGCACTGCAGACTGCGGTTGACGAATTCCAGAGCACCACGGCGACCGGCGGCGCAAGCCAGACTGGCGACAAGAGCAAGAAGGGCCGCAAGGCTCGTAGCAAGCAAAAGAAGAAGCTCTCGGGCGCTCTGCCGGCTGGCGTAATCGCGGCGAAGGGTGAAGGCGAGTCGCAGGCGATTATCGCCGCTTCAAAGACGCCGATGCCTGTCTACTTCCCGGCCGCCCGTCTCGCCAGCGGCGGCTACAGCTCCGGCGAACCCGACTACCCGGCTACCCGTGCCTACACAATCAAGGACCGCGCGAAGGCTCGCTTCTCCGCCTACCGGATCGTCCTCTCCACCGGCGAGGCCGGCCAGTACTACGGCGTGCAGGGGACTACCTGGACGGCGCCGCCAATCCTTGACACGCCGAGCGAGACGATGAAGATGCGCGGCCGCAACTTCGAACTCTTCTATGACGGAACGCGGCTGCGGCTAGTCGCGCTGCGAACGCCGAAGGGCGTCTACTGGGTTTCGAACACGCTCTCGCTGACGCTTACGAACCCACAGATGCTGGCAATCGCGCGTTCGCTGACGCCGCTTGGCAGCTAGCAACCGTGCTTTCTCACCTAACGCAGGTACTCTTCGCGGCTGTCTATGAGCAACGATAAACGCGAAGCAATTGGAGTCATCGGGACCGGCTACGTCGGTCTATGCACTGCCGTCGGCTTCGCTGAGCTCGGCAGCGAGGCGTGGTGCGTCGATATCGACGCCGAGAAGATCGCTGGCCTCCAACGAGGCGAAGTGCCGATCCACGAGCCCGGCCTTGCCGAAGCGATCGAACGTAACCGCGAGCGGCTCCACTTCTCGACCGACTTAGCTGAAGCGCTCGAGCACACACGGCTGCTCTTCGTTGCTGTCGGCACGCCGCCGACCTACTCCGGCGACGCCGACCTCAGCGCCGTCCACTCCGTCGTCGCGGCGATGCCGCCATCCGACCACCACGCCCTCGTGATGAAGTCAACGGTGCCGGTGGGCACTGGCGAGGCGATCGAACGGATCTTCGCCGAGCAGGGCAAGGATGGCTTCAGCTACGTCTCCTGCCCTGAGTTCCTCAAGGAGGGAACAGCGCTGGCCGACTTCCTCGATCCCGACCGCGTCGTGATCGGCGACGACGGTGGCTGGGCCGGCGACGCCGTTGCCGACCTCTACCGGCCACTACTCAGCGCCGAGCACGGCGGCAAGGGACGCAGTGAACTGGTCCGCACCGACGTTGCCAGCGCCGAGATGGTCAAGTTGGCCGCCAACGCTTTCCTCGCGACGAAGATCTCGTTCATCAACGAGATTGCCAATGTCTGTGAGGAGACCGGCGCCGACGTGATCGAAGTCGCGCGCGGGATGGGCCTCGACCAGCGAATCGGGCCGAAGTTCCTTCAGCCCGGGATTGGCTTCGGCGGCAGCTGCTTCCCGAAGGACGTCAGCGCGCTGAAGCAGCTGGCTGGCAATAGCGGCTACCACTTCCAGCTGCTCGGCGCCGTGATTGAGGTCAACGAACTTCAGAAGCGCCGCGTGATCGGCAAGCTTGAAAAGCACCTCGGTTCGCTCGTCGGCAAGCACGTCGCATTGCTCGGTGTTGCCTTCAAGCCAAACACCGATGACATGCGCGAGGCCTCCTCGCTGGTGCTCGCGGCGCGCCTACAGGCCGCCGGCTCAACCGTCACCGCTTACGACCCGATCGCTGAAGAGGTCGCGGCCGAGATGATGCCGGGGGTCGAGTTCGCCAGCGACGCACTTGGCGCAGTCAGCGGCGCCGACGCCGTCGTTCTCGTCACCGAGTGGGACGAGTTCGCGGCGCTCGATCTCGCCGAGCTGGCCAAGGCGATGACCGGCGACGTACTGATCGATGGCCGCAACCTCTTTGACCCCAAAGCGGCGGCCGCAGCAGGGCTCCGCTACGAGGGCGTTGGCCGAGCCTCTCGATAATGCGCGCTGTAATCCTCGTCGGCGGCGAGGGGAGCCGCCTGAGGCCGCTGACCTCGGAGTCGCCGAAGCCGGCGGTGAAGTTGGTTGATCGGCCGATGATGGCCTTCATGCTCGAGTGGTTGGCTGCCAATGGAATCGCTGAGGTTGTGATGGCTTGCGGCTTCAAACCGGACGCGATGCGCGAAGCGCTCGGCGACGGCGGCCGTTTTGGGATCCAGATCAGCTACGTGACGGAGAGCGAACCGCTTGGCACCGGCGGCGCGCTGCGCTTCGCCGACGAGCAGCTGGCGGACGGCCTCGGCGAACGTTTCGTGATGTGCAACGGCGACATCTTGACCGATCTCGATCTGGCCGCACAGATCACGCGCCACCGCGAGCTCGGCGCGACGGCGACGCTCTCATTGGTACCGGTCGAAGATCCATCAAGCTTTGGTCTGGTGCGAATTGGCGACGACGGCGAGGTGCTCGGCTTCTTGGAAAAGCCTGAGCCGAGCGAGATTGACACCGACTTGATCAGCGCCGGCGCCTATGTGCTTGAGCGCAGCGTGCTTGATCTAATCGAGCCCGGTCGCGCCGTCTCGATCGAGCGTGAAGTTTGGCCCGAGCTCGTTGGTGAAGGGCTCTATGCCGTCGCCGACCGCGACGCCTACTGGCTCGACATTGGCACACCCGACCGCTATCTCAAAGCGAGCGCCGACATTCTCAGCGGCGCTGTCGAAAGCGAAGCCGGTGCTCGGCTCGACGGGCGTGGGCTGGCGGTCGGCGAAGGCTGCACAGTTGAAGGCGAACTGATCGGCCCGTCTGTGCTCGGCGCTGGCTGCCATGTCGCCGTCGGCGCCACGGTTGGTCCTGGCGCGGCGCTTGGTGAAGGCGTCGACGTTGCCGCTGGTGCCATCATCGAAGCTTCGGCGGTGCTCGACGGTTGCCGCGTTGGTGCTGGCGCACTAATCCGCGACGCGATCCTCTCTCCCGGCGCAGAGATCGGTGCTGAGGCGCGGATTACTGAGCAGTCGGTCGTTGGGCCGCGCGTCAAGGTTGCCGCGGGCGAGATCGTCGGCGACGGCGCCAAACTGTTCGCTAGCGACGCCAACTAGTACCCGCACGGCATCGTCTGCGCCGCTTCGTAACACTTGCGCGAAGGAGCCACGATGTTCGCCGATAATTCATCAGCCCAGCCGCTCGACCGAGCCGCCGTCGCGGCGGTCGACCCGACCGATCAGATCGCCGATGTTCTCTCGCTTCCCGAGCAGCTTCGCGACGCCGTCTTCAAGGTTGAGTCGGCCGAACTTCCACAGGTGGATTCGCCCGGTGGTCTGCTCGTCGCCGGGATGGGCGGTTCAGGGATCGGCGGCCGTTTGGCGCGCGGGATTCTCGGCGATCAGGCCTCGCGGCCGATCCTCAGCTCGGCCGGCTACTCGCTTCCAGGCTGGACGACGTCGGAGACGACCGTCCTCTGCGCCAGCTATTCGGGAGAGACCGAGGAGACGCTGGCCTGCTTTGAGGCCGCCGGCATCATCGGCACCAATCGCGTCGTTGTGACCACAGGGGGAACTCTTGCGCAGGCAGCACGGGCCGAAGGCGTGCCGGTCATTCCGGTCGCCGGAGGGCTTCAGCCGCGCGCTGCCGTCGCCTACATGACGGTCGCCGCGCTGGAGGTTGCCGCTGCCTGCGGCGCCGGTCCGCGGCTGACGACCGAAGTTGACGTTGCCGCCGACCATCTCGAGCAGCTGGCGATCGAGTGGGGGCCGGATTCGGCCGAGGATTCGCTCGCTAAGAGCCTTGCCCGTGCGATCCACGGAACGATTCCAGTGATCGCCGGCTACGGGCTGACGGAGGCCGTTGCGAGCCGCTGGAAGACGCAGGTCAACGAGAACGCCAACCAGCTCGCCTTTGCGTCGGTACTGCCTGAGCTCGACCACAACGAGATCGTCGGCTGGGGTTCGGCGGCCGACTTCGGCCGCTTTAGCGCCGTCTTCTTTGAGGACAGCGATGATCCCCAGCGGATCGCTCGCCGGATCGAGCTGACGCGCTCTCTGATCGAGGCCGACGGTGGCTCGGTCCACGTCGTCAGTTCGCTCGGTCAGACGGCAGTGGAGCGGGCCTTCTCGCTGATTCTGCTCGGCGACCTGTTCTCGACCTACCTTGCGATCTGCAACCGGCAGGATCCGGCCGACATCGCAGTGATTACGGCGCTTAAGAAGGGCCTAGCTGAGCAGGAGTAGCGGCAGCAGGCCAAATATGGCGTAACCTTGACACAGCTTTGATAAGGTTGAGTCTCAATGGAAGCGCTAACAATCCACGAAGCGGCGCAGACGACCGGATGGACGCCGCGAATGCTGCGCTACATCGAGCGCATTGGCCTAATTGAGCCGGCCCGCACGGAGTCCGGCTACCGCCAGTACGGCGCCGGAGAACTGCAGCGGCTGCGCACGCTGCGAGAGCTGCTGGCCGAGCACGAGATTGGCCTCGGAGACGTCGCCTTCGCGCTGAGACTGCGCCGTGACGAAGCACTTAGTGGGGCGGTTGATAGTTGGCTTGAAGCTGAGCCGCAACGCCCCGAAGCTGTATCTGCTGATGAATGGCTGCGCTGGGAGCAGGAGAAGCACGCCCGCATCATCGCCGCCTTGACAACCAACGAAACGATGGAGACCGCTGCCTGATGACCACTACCGCCGTACTTACCGACAACGACTACAAGGTTGCCGACCTCGGCCTCGCCGAATTCGGCCGCAAAGAGATCCGCCTTGCCGAGAACGAGATGCCCGGCCTGATGAAGACGCGCGAAGAGTTCGCCGCCGCTCAGCCGCTGAACGGCGCTCGTATCACCGGCTCGCTGCACATGACGATCCAGACAGCCGTGCTGATCGAGACGCTGGTCGCGCTCGGCGCCGAGGTTCGCTGGTGCTCATGCAACATCTTCTCGACCCAGGACCACGCCGCCGCTGCGGTTGTCGTTGGCCCTGAGGGAACCGTCGACAAGCCAACCGGCGTTCCCGTCTTCGCTTGGAAGGGCGAGTCGCTGGAGGAGTACTGGTGGTGCACCGAGCAGGCAATCAACTGGCCTGACGGCGGCCCGAACATGATTCTCGACGACGGTGGCGACGCGACGATGCTGGTCCACAAGGGCCGCGAGTACGAAGCCGCTGGCGCCGTCCCCAACCCGGCCGATGCCGAGTCGGAAGAGTTCCAGGTATTCCTCGGCCTGCTGCAGCGTTCGCTGACCGAGGACGCCGAGCGTTACACGAAGCTCGCTGCTGGCATCAAGGGCGTAACAGAGGAGACGACGACCGGCGTTCTGCGACTGACGCAGATGGCTGAGAACGGCGATCTGCTGTTCCCTGCGATCAACGTCAACGATTCGGTCACGAAGTCGAAGTTCGACAACCTCTACGGTTGCCGCCACTCGCTGGTTGACGGCATCTTCCGCGCCACCGACGTGATGCTGGCCGGTAAGACGGCGATCGTCTGCGGCTTCGGCGACGTCGGCAAGGGCTCGGCCGAATCGCTGCGTGCGCAGGGCGCGCGTGTGATCGTCACCGAAATCGACCCGATCTGCGCGCTCCAGGCCTCGATGCAGGGCTACCAAGTCGACACGCTTGAGAACAATCTCGAGAACGGCGACATCTTCATCACGACCACCGGCAACCGCGACATCATCACGGTCGAGCAGATGGGGCGGATGAAGCATCAGGCGATCGTTGGCAACATCGGCCACTTCGACAATGAGATCGACATCGCCGGGCTGATGGAGCTGAGCGGAATCACGCGCAACAACATCAAGCCGCAAGTTGATGAGTGGATCTTCGCTGACGGCCATTCGATCATCATGCTTTCGGAAGGGCGCCTGCTGAACCTCGGCAACGCGACCGGACACCCGTCATTCGTGATGTCGGCTTCGTTCACGAACCAGACGATCGCTCAGATCGAACTGTTCACAAAGAACGATGAGTACGAGAAGCAGGTCTACGTGCTGCCCAAGCACCTCGATGAGAAGGTCGCGCGGCTCCACCTTGACGCGCTGAACATCAATTTGACCAAGCTGCGTGACGACCAGGCCGCTTACATCGGCGTGCCGGTCGAGGGCCCGTACAAGCCCGACAGCTACCGCTACTAAGGAGTTCGTTCTGCCCAAATCTGACGTTGCAGACTTGACCCTCGCGGCCTCCGGGCTGGCGAGGATCGAGTGGGCGGCCGGGCAGATGCCGGTGCTGGGCCGCGTAGCCGAACGCTTCGCCGCCGAGCGGCCGCTGGAGGGGGTCAAGATTGCGATCTGCCTCCACGTGACGGCCGAGACGGCGAATCTTGTCCGCGCGCTCTCCGGCGCTGGCGCCGAGGTTGCGCTCTGTTCGGCCAACCCGCTCTCAACTCAGGATGACGTTGCCGCGGCGCTGGTAGACCACGACGCGATCGAGGTTCACGCAATCCACGGCGAGACGCTTGCCCAGTACCACGAGCACGTCGCCGCGCTGGTCGCTGGCAACCCACAGATTGCGATCGATGATGGCGCCGAGCTGATCGAGGCACTCCACGGCGGCGATGACCCGCCCGCGGCACAGATGATCGGTGCTACCGAGGAGACAACGACGGGGCTGGTGCAGCTGCGGGCGCTTGAACGCTCCGGCGGACTAGCTTGCCCGGTCATCGCAGTTAACGAATCGCGCACTGAGCGGGCCTTCAACGACCGTTATGGAACAGGGCAGTCGACGATCGACGGGATTCTGCGCGCCACCAACGTTCTGCTGGCCGGCGCCGTCGTCGTCGTTATCGGTTACGGCTGGACCGGCAAGGGGATCGCGCTGCGGGCCAAGGGGCTTGGAGCGACGGTGATCGTCTGCGAGGTTGATCCGCTACGCGCGCTCGAAGCGCGAATGGAGGGCTTCGAAGTGATGCCTGCGCTCGAGGCGGCCGGTAGGGGCGACGTCTTCATCACCGTCACCGGCGGGCGCGAAGTATTGAGCGAGGAGCACTTCGTCGCAATGCGCGACGGCGCAATCCTCGCCAACGCAGGCCACTTCGATGTTGAGATTGACCTTCCCGCGCTGGATCGCGTTGCCGGCTCACGCCGCGAGGTGCGCCCGCTGGTTGAGGAGTTCGAAATCAACGGTCGCCGAATCAATCTGCTGGCTCACGGCCGCGTCGTCAATCTCGCCGCCGCCGACGGCCATCCATCGGCCGTGATGGATCTCTCGTTCGCCTCGCAGGCACTGGTCGTCGAAGGGCTCGTCAAGGCCGAGCGGCCGCTCAGCGCCGCAGTCCATCCGGTGCTGGAAGAGGTCGACCGCGAAGTCGCGAGGCTCAAGCTCGACGCGCTCGGCGTCGCGATCGACTCACTCAGCGATCAGCAGCTCGCCTACCGACACCTCTTCTCACCGGCGCCGCACGACGGCTGAGCGCCCCGAGCTGTGCGACGATGGCGGCCGTGAGCGACGAAGCGACAGCAGCGGCAATCGCCAAGCTTGAGGCCGACGGCGCTGCCGCGGCAACGGTTGCAAGCTTCGCCGGGCAGTTGGAGCGGCTCGCAGCCGGTGATCTGGGGATGCTGCCGGAATCGGAACTGGAACCGGTCGCCGAGCTGCCCGACGCTGAGCAGCTCGCAGTCGACGACGAGGTGATCACGGCGCTGCTCGATCAGACCGTCGTGATCAAGCTCAACGGCGGCCTAGGGACGAGCATGGGGTTGGCCGGTCCGAAGTCGCTGCTGGAGGTCAAAGATGGGCTCAGCTTCCTCGACATCACGGCGCGTCAGATCAAGGCGCTGCGAGCCGAGCACGGCGGCGCGCGGCTGCCGCTGGTGCTGCTCAACAGTTTCCGCACGCGAGAGCCCTCGCTGGCTGCGCTAGACGGCTACGGGCAGCTGTCGGCCGATCTGTCGCCCGATTTTCTCCAAGGGCGTGTGCCAAAGCTGCTCGATGACGGCACTCTTGTTCCGGCATCTTGGCCGGCCGACCCTGAGTTGGAGTGGAGCCCGCCCGGCCACGGCGACATCTACCCGGCGCTAGTTGGGTCGGGAATGCTCGCCGCGATGCTGGCAGCCGGCTATCGCTACGCCTTCGTTGCCAACGCCGACAACCTCGGCGCCGTGCTCGACCCCGCGATCCTCTGCTGGATTGCCGCCGAGCAGGCCCCGTTCGTGATGGAGGTCGCCGACCGCACCGCCGCCGATCGCAAAGGCGGCCACCTCGCGCGGCGCGCAGACGGCACGCTCGTGCTGCGCGAGATCGCGCAGACACCGGAGGCAGACCTTGCCGCCTTTGCTGACACCGACCGCCACCGCTTCTTCAACACCAACAGCATCTGGCTCGACCTTCACGCGCTCAGCGCGGCGCTCGGCGACGACGGCGTGATCGACCTACCGATGATCGTTAACCGCAAGACCGTCGATCCTTCCGACGCCGGCTCAGTGCCGGTCGTACAGCTGGAGTCGGCGATCGGCGCTGCGATCGCGGCAATCCCCGGTGCGCGCGCGATCCGCGTGCCGCGATCGCGCTTCCTGCCGGTCAAGACGACCGACGACCTGCTGGTGCTCCGCTCCGACGCCTACGAGCTAACCGCCGACGGCCAGCTTGCTCTCGCGGCGGCGTGCAACGGGAGCGCGCCTCTCGCCGAACTCGACAGCAACTACTTCCGCTTGATCGACGGCTTTGAGGCCCGCTTCGCGCAGGGCGCTCCTTCGCTGGTGGCCGCTGAGCGTTTGACCGTCAGAGGCGACGTCAGCTTCGGCGCCGCCGTGAAGGTCGGCGGCGTCGTCACGGTCGAAGCTGAGCCCGGCGAGCGGCTGCGGATCGACGACGGCGCAACGCTCAGCGGCTAGCTGCGCTGCTCGTCGGCGCGGTCTTCAAGCGCCTCGCGGCGCTCTTGCTCGCGCTCGCTTTGCTCGATCGCGCGGAACAGCAGGTAGGCCAGCGCGATCCCCATCACGATCGTCTGCTCCAGTGCCATCAGCTCGCCGCCGATCTGTTGATCAACGCCGGCGGTTAGGCCGAAGATCCCCTCGCGCACCTCGTAGTACGAGTAGAGCGGGTTGGGAGCGAAGGTCAGCAGGATTCCCAGTAGTCCTACACCGATCTTGGTCGAGACCATGTAGACCAGCGGCCCCATCGCTCCGCCACGGAAGCGCGAGCGGATCGGCGAGAGCAGCTGCCACCAATAGAGAAAGCCGACGCTGAGAAAGCAGACGTGTTCGAGCACGTGGACGGTGGCGTTCTCGAGCGCCAAGTCGTAGGCCGCCGGTACGTGCCAAGCCCACATCGCGACGATGTAGAGCACGACGGCTACCCACGGGTGCATCAGTGGCCCCAGCGCCCGTTCCAGCGCCTGCAGGCGTTTCGTAGCGGGCCGCAGCAGGATCTTGTTGAGGCCGAGGATGCAGAAGATCGGCACCAGATCCAGCAGCAGCATGTGCTGGGCCATGTGGAAGCTGAACGATTGTTGGGCGAGAACGTCGATCGGTGAGAGCAGGGCGACTGCCAGCGTGGCCAGGCCGATCAGGAAGCTGAGCAGTCGCCAGATCGGCGCCGCGGAAGGCCCGTCGGCACCGCGGACGCGCCACCAACGCGGCAGGTAGAGGCCACCGAGGATCAGGATCATCAGGATCGCCCCAGGCTCGATCGTCCAAGAGGTGTCGGCCTCGGCGGCGAGCGGAAGGATCAAAGTCGGCACCTGCATCGCGCTTGATCGTCGCAGACCGCTACTAGTCGCGATGCGGCTGGCTGCTCGAAGCTGGCCTCGATGCTTCGCGCAGCGCTTGATCTGCTCGTCCCGCCGCTCTGCTGGGCCTGCCGCGAGCCGGCCGGTGATCGCCTCTGCAAAGCGTGCAGGCTGCGGCTCCCGTGGATCGAGCCGTTGGCGCCGCGCCGCCGTGGCAGCTTGCTTCAGCAGCACTGGTCGCCGCTTGAGTTCGAAGGCCCCGCGCGGGCGATCGTTCACGCGCTTAAGTTCCACTGCGCGACCGCTCTCGCGGCGCTGATGGCGCAGCAGCTCGCCGACTCGCTGCCGCCGCGCGCTTTTCCGCCCGACGCAGCACTTGTCCCCGTCCCGGCCAGTCGCCTGCGCCAGCGCCAGCGAGGCTTCGATCACGCCGATCTGCTGGCCTCCGAACTCGCAAAGCTCATGCTGCTTCCGCTTGTGCGGCCGTTGAAGCGCGACTCGGCGCTGGCGAGCGGGCAGCGCGGCCTGTCTCGCGGCGACCGGCTAAGCGGCCGTGGGATGCAGGTGCGGGCAGTTCGCACTGCGCCGCTGCGGGTCGTCTTAGTCGACGACGTTTGCACGACCGGCGCGACGCTTGAGCTCTGCGCCACGGCACTGCTCGCTGGCGAAACCACAGCAGTCAGCGCTGTTACTTATTGCTCTGTTCCTTAGCGCTCGGCAGTGGTACATTTTGAGTACCTCCATCACGACAAAGGACTCCCTATGCGCATTGACCTGACCGGGACCAATATCGAGATCAACGGAGAGCTGCGCGCGATCGTTGCCAAGCGTTTCGCCAAGATCAAGCGCCGCGTACCTGAGGATGCTCACTGCGAGGTGATCCTCGCTGAGGAGCACAACCCGAAGATCGCCGACGGGCAGAAGGCCGAAGCGAACCTCCACATCAAGGGCGGCACGATCAACGCCAAGGCTCACGAGCGCGACATGGCAGCCGCGATCGGTCGCATCGCCGATGAAGTTGTGCGCCAACTGAACCGTCGCGGCGACAGGGCCCGCGCCCGCAGCCGGGCCGGTGCCGACACGATCCGTCACGGGCAGCCAGGCAGCGCCTTCTGAACAGGCTCGCTGAGCGGTCAGCGCGGCTACACTTCGGGCAATGGGTTTGCTCGAAAAAGCACTGAATGTCGGCGAGGGAAAGCAGTTTCGTCAGTACGAGAAGCGAGTTTCCGAAATTGCCTCGTTTGAGGATCAGTTAGTCGCGCTCAGTGACGACGAGCTGCGCGGCCGGATGGACGGCTTGCGCGAGCGCGTCCGCGAACAAGGAGAGTCGCTAGACAGCGTGCTGCCGGAATGTTTCGCGATCGTCCGCGAGGCCGGTCGGCGCTTCCTCAACATGCGCCACTTTGACGTTCAGTTGATCGGCGGCATGGTGCTCCACGGCGGCAACATCGCCGAGATGAAGACCGGCGAGGGCAAGACGCTCACGGCAACGCTCGCCGTCTGTCTCAATGCGCTCTCCGACAAGGGCGTCCATCTCGTCACCGTCAACGACTACCTCGCCCGCCGCGACGCCGAGTGGATGAGCCCGATCTACGACGGACTCGGATTTAGCTGGGGCGTACTGCAGAACATGCAGGATCCGAACGAGAAGCTCGCTTCGTACGCCGCCGACATCACCTACGGCACGAACTCCGAATTCGGCTTCGATTATCTGCGCGACAACATGGCCCAGACGCTCGAAGAGAAGGTTCAGCACGGCGGCCGCATCGGTGAGGACGGCCGCCCGGTAGCGATGCACAACTTCGCGATCGTCGATGAGGTCGACAACATCTTGATCGATGAGGCGCGTACGCCGCTGATTATCTCCGGCGCGCCAGAGGCCGCAGCCGACTCCTACGGCAAGTTCGCCAAGCTGGCACCGCAGATGGTCCCGGGCAAGACGCCTGAGGGGATGGACCCACGCGCGAAGAAGGACTTTGTCGCCGATTTCGACTACGAGTTCGATGAGAAGCACAAGACCGTTGCGATCACTGAGCGCGGCGTCGGCAAGGCAGAGCAGTTCATGAACATCGACCACCTCTACCGCGCCGAGAACGGGCCGCTCGTAAACCACCTGATCCAGTCGTTGAAGGCCCAGAGCCTCTACAAGCGCGACGTCGACTACGCCGTGATCGATGGCGAAGTGCGGATCATCGATGAGTTCACGGGCCGCATTCTCGAAGGGCGCCGCTGGTCGGAAGGGCTCCACCAAGCGGTCGAGGCGAAGGAGGGCGTTCGCGTTCAGGAGGAGAACCAGACGCTGGCAACGATCACGCTGCAGAACTTCTTCCGCCTCTACGACAAACTCTCGGGGATGACCGGTACCGCCCTAACTGAGGCGACCGAGTTCATGAAGATCTACAAGCTCGGCGTCGTCCAGGTGCCGACAAACCAGGGGCTCGTGCGCGAGGACCAGAATGATCAGATCTACAAGACGAAGGATGGCAAGTGGAGCGCCGTTGCGCGCGAGATCGAGGCCCGTCACGGGAAGGGGCAGCCGGTCCTAGTCGGCACGATCTCGGTCGAGATTTCAGAGCTGCTCGGCTCAATGCTGGCGCAGCGAGGAATCCCGCACACCGTCCTTAACGCGAAGCCCGAGTATGCAGAGCGCGAGGGTGAGATCATCGCCGAAGCTGGCCGCCCCGGCGCCGTCACAATCGCCACCAACATGGCCGGTCGTGGCGTCGACATCAAGCTTGGCGGCAGCCCTGAGCACCTTGCTCGCGAGGAGCTGATTGCCAGCGGCGTTCAGCCACATGAGCCTGAGTTCGCTGAGAAGATGCCGGCACTAATCGTCGAGCAGGAGGCGAAGGTCGCCGACGCCCGCGAGGAAGTGCTCGAATCGGGCGGCCTCTTCATCGTTGGCACCGAGCGCCACGAGTCGCGCCGGATCGACAACCAGCTACGCGGCCGCGCCGGCCGTCAGGGAGACCCCGGCGAGTCGCGCTTCTTCCTCAGCGCCGAAGATGATCTCGTTCGCCTATTCGCAGGCGACCGGATCTACAAGATTCTCGACCGCCTCGGTGGAACCGACGAGGAAGGCAACGAGGAGCCGATCGAGGCCGGGATGCTCTCGAAGCAGATCGAAAAGGCGCAGCGCAAGGTTGAAGAGCAGAACTTCTTGATCCGCAAGCGCGTGCTCGAGTACGACGACGTGATGAACGAGCAGCGCCGCGTCGTTTACGCCTACCGCGATGAGGTGCTTGAAGGGGTTGACCTTGGCGACCAAGCACGGACCGAGATCGGCGACGTTGCCAGCCGTCTCGTCGACGAATACACGCCGAGCGATTACGTCGAAGATTGGGACTTGGCCGGGCTGTTCGTCGCGCTTACCGACCTGATGCCGGTCGGCACGATCGATGATGAACTGACCGCCGCAGGCGTGCTCGCCAGCAATCTTGATCGCGCCTCGCTGCAGGAGCGTGTCGTTGCCGAGGCAATGGCGCTCTACGAAGCGCGCGAAGAAGAGCTTGGCGATGAGCTGATGCGAGCGCTTGAGCGCTACCTGCTGCTGCAGACGATCGATCAGCGTTGGAAAGAACATCTCTACGACATGGACTACCTGCGCGAGGGAATCCACTTGCGTGGCTTCGCCCAGATTGACCCTCTGGTCGCCTACAAGAACGAGGCCTTCACGCTCTTCGGTGACCTGATGAACTCAATCTGGGCTGATTTCGCGCGGATGATCTACCACGTTGAAGTCGAAGTCGAAGTTGATCAGCCCGAGGGCCAGGTTCCCTTTGCCGCCGGGACGCCGATCGCGGCGCAGGCGATCAACTACTCATCCGGTGCTGGCACAGGCGCGCTTGAAGCTGCCGCCGCCAGCGGCGGCGTGGCTGAAGTTGCCTACGCCGACGATGAGCAGATCGTTGAAGCAGAGCCGGTCGAGCAGCGCGTCCTTGACGCCGAAGAGCAG
Source organism: Bifidobacterium breve (assembly GCA_945881845.1). Lineage (GTDB taxonomy): Bacteria > Actinomycetota > Thermoleophilia > Solirubrobacterales > Solirubrobacteraceae > F1-60-MAGs163. The sequence continues at coordinate 60,262 of CAMCVN010000011.1, forward strand.
ATCGGTCGCAACGACCCCTGCTGGTGCGGTTCAGGCCAGAAGTACAAGAAGTGCCACGGCGCCTGAGCGGCGCCCTGCGGGCAGGCCGCTTCGCTGCTAGCGTCGCCAGTTGTGGCTACTGGGCCAAATCTCGAGTCGGCGCCGCAGCGCCTCAGCGCAGTAACTGAGCAGCTCGCTGAGCTGTCGAGCTTCCTAGACCCTGATGCGCTCACGGCCCAGGTCGCTGAGCTCGAGAGCAGAATGGGCGCTGAGGGGTTCTGGGACAACCAGGATGAAGCGGCCCGAGTCAGCGCTGAGCACGCGCGCGTTTCGCGCCGCCTTGAACGCTGGCAAGAGTTGTCAAACGATGGCGGCGACCTAGCGACGATGCTGGAGCTGGTTGACGAAGACCCATCGCTGGCCGGTGAATTTGAAGGCCAACTAGTCGACGTTGAGCGGCGGCTGGCGGCGTTTGAAGAAGAGCGCCTCTTCGCCGGTGATTACGACGCCGGCGACGCGCTCGTAACGGTCAACGCCGGCGCGGGCGGCACCGACGCTCAGGACTGGGCCGAGATGGTCTTGAGGATGATGATGCGCTGGGCTGAGAACCGCGGCTTTGAGGTCGAACTGTTGGAGGCCAGCGCGGGGGAGGAGGCAGGGATCAAGTCGGCCACCTTCAAGGCCTCGGGCGAGAACGCTTACGGCCTCTTCTGCGCCGAGCGCGGCGTCCATCGCCTCGTTCGTCTCTCGCCTTTCGATTCCGCGAGCCGCCGTCAAACCTCGTTCGCAGGTGTTGAGGTCGCGCCGGTCGTTGATGAGATCGAGGGCGTGACGATCGAGGACGACGACCTTCAGATCGACACCTACCGCGCTTCCGGCGCTGGCGGCCAGCACGTCAACAAAACCGACTCCGCGGTGCGAATCACGCACCGCCCGAGCGGAATTGTCGTTCAATGCCAGAACGAGCGCTCGCAGTCGTCGAATAAGGAGACGGCGATGAAGATGCTGCGCGCAAAGTTGCTCGAACTCGAAGAGCGGCTGCGTTCGGATGAGATCGCCGCAGAGAAGGGCGAGAGCCAGGACGTCAACTTCGGCTCGCAGATTCGCTCATACGTGCTCCATCCGTACACGATGGTTAAGGATCACCGCACCGACGTGGAGATCGGAGACGTCCAACGCGTGCTTGACGGCGACCTCGACGAATTCGTCCGCGCTGAGCTGCTGCGATCGAGCGGCGCGAAGTGAGCTCGGCCGATCACGACCAGTCGCGCGCCCCGTATCTAGACGCTGTCGCCGCCTACGCTGGGCGCCAGCCTGGCCGTTTCCACGTACCTGGCCACAAAGGAGGGATTGGCGCCGACGATGCTCTCGTTGAGGCGATCGGCGAAGCTGCCCTCTCTCACGACCTGGCGCAGGGAATCGACGGGATCGATGACGGCCCGGAACCGACCGCTTATTCGCTCGCTGAGGCGCTGGCCGCTGAGGCCTACGGTGCCGAAAAGAGCTGGTTCCTGACCAACGGCGCTTCCCAAGGCAACCACGCGCTCTGCCTCGCGCTAGCACCGCTCGGGCGCCACATCGTCGCCCAGCGCAACTCACACGCCTCGATCGTCGACGGCCTCGTCCTCAGCGGCGGCAATCCAATCTTCATCGAGCCGGAATACGACAGTGAGCTGGGGATGGCGCTCGGAGTTGAGCCGGCCAAGCTCGCCGCGCTACTGGCCGAGCATCCCGACGCGCGAGCCGCGTTCATCGTCTCGCCGACCTATTACGGGCTGACGGCTGATGTCGCTGGCTGCGTCGAGGTAGCGCACGCCGCCGGTGTGGCGCTGGTCGTCGATCAGTCGTGGGGCGCTCACCTCGGCTTCCACCCCGATCTGCCGCCGAGCGCGCTCTCGCTCGGCGCCGACGCCGTTCTCACGAGCACGCACAAGCTAGGTGGCTCGATGACGCAGAGCGCAATCCTTCACCTCGGCAGCAGCGAGCGAATTGACGAAGCTGCGCTCAGCCGCGCGATTCGGATCCTGCGCTCGACGAGCCAGAGCACGCTGCTGATCGCCTCGCTCGACGCTGCCCGCCGCCAGTTGGCGACCCGCGGCGAGGAACTGCTCGGCCAGACGCTTGCGAAGCTGGTTGAAGTTCGCCAGCGGCTGGCGGCGATTGACAAGATCGAGCTCGTCGACGAGAGCTTCGTCGGGCGGCCGGGAATCGACGGGTTCGATCCGATCCGCATCGTGCTCGACGTCCGCGCAGTTGGCTGCACGGGGCTCGAGTTCCTCGCGGGGCTGCGAGATCGGCACGACGTTCATCCCGAGATGGCTGCCCAGGCGACGGTTGTGTTCGTCGTCGGCTTGGCTGAAAACGACGAGCAGTTCGACCGTCTTGTAGCCGCCGTCGAAGCGACCGCCGCTGAGCTGAGCCGCGGCGCCGTCGAGGTCGCGGCGGTCAAGCGGCCCCAGCTATCCGGCGGCTGCGTCGTTCCGCCGCGGGAGGCCTTCCTCGGTGAGGCAGAGGTAGTTCCGCTCGATCACGCCGTCGGCAGAATCTCCTGCGAGTCGATTGCTGGCTATCCGCCCGGAATTCCTGCGCTGCTGCCAGGTGAGCGAGTCAGCGCCGACGTAATCGAGCACCTGCGAGCGACTGCGGCCGCCGGTTCGCGCTTGCACGGTGCCAGCGATCCGACTCTGACAACTATTCCTGTCTTGCGCGAAGAGCGCCCAGCCTGATT
>CAMCVN010000012.1 GCA_945881845.1 Bifidobacterium breve
CGCAGCCGCTTGACCGATCGGATCGTCAGCTTGAGTTCACGGGTCGTGACTGCCGTCGGCAGTACGACAACCCCTGCCCGCGACACGGGAAGATCGAAGCCGCCGTTCGGGGTAGCAACCGTAACGCGGGTCGGCTCCAAGTAGCGCCCTGGGAGCCGCTTCAGGACGAGCCGCCTGACAACGACCGGTTGCGAACCCTTCCAGCGAATCCATGGATTGTTTTTCGAGTTGTACTCCGAAATCCATGCCGTCTTCGGGTCGCGATCGAAGGCTGACGATGCGCGGTTAATCGGGACGCCCTCGAGCCTTGCAGAGCTCTCATACGAGTTGGCGAGCGGAACGCCAGCCAAAGCGTCGAAAGAAGAGTCGCTCGCCGTGGGAGAGACGCTGCCCCAGCCCGAGGCCAAGAACGTGCGCGAAGCAGGGAGCGCGACGATCCGCCTAATCGCGCTCTCCGCGTCGGACATGTCCAGCGGGTCGAGCGCGAACGGCGCACCGACGGCCTTCCCAACCCGGCGCGGGAAGTCCGCGGTGACACGCTCGGCGACGATGTCAAAGGCCGAGCCCGAGAGGTCTCGGCCAGCAGCGAGGCCTGCAAGGCGCGTCGGCATCCGCAACGCCTCGGTCACGTGCAAGCCGGGAATCTCAACCTCATCGAGCCCGCCCGGCGTCACCCCGTAGTAAGTGTTCCGACTGGGGATCCGCAGCCGCAGGCTTTTGACGCTTGCGGAGTTGACCGGAACGGTGTTCCAGCCAGACTTGAGCGCAACGCTGCGCTCTGGGCCTCCGTTGACGCTCAGGTAGACCCTCGATGTGATGCCGCCGGAGTCGCGGTGCGGGAGGACTCTGATCACGGGTACCGACAGCGGGCGCTTGAGGTTGATCTGCAGGTAGCGCCGCGCTGGGTCCTTCTCCTGCGTGATCCACGCCGTGTCCGTTCTCCCGTCGAGCGCGGCAAATGGCCGGTGCTCGGGGAATAGCGTGAAGCCAGGGGTAACCGGCGAGAAGAGTGACTCGAGCCCGCTGTATACGGCAACCGTTCGGGTCGCCATCCCACCGCTCTTGAACGGATCGTAGTTCGGGAACTCCCGCGCGAGCGGGTCGGAAGCCCCCAGAGTGGGACCGGTATTCGTTGTCAGCTTGGACCCGAGAACCGCGCGCCGTCGGTTGGAGTCGGTGAACGTGAGTGTGGGCTGATCGGGCAGCAAGGCACCGAACGACGCGCGAGTGAGGTCGGCGGCGTAGAAACTGGCGCGACCGGGATTGAGCGCGCCAACCCCTGCCAGCGCGACGACGCCCTCGGCGTCCCCGTCAATGACGGCGGCCTTCTCGACTGGGTGAACGCGCGATATCCGTGGAGAAGCCGGCCGCGGAGCGGCGTAGGCGCGAACCTCCCCCAGCTTCACAGCAGGGCCGCCGCGGTCCGGTGGCGGCAGGAACGTGGTGACCGCCCCGAAGCTGGCGGCAGGCTTCGCGAAGCCGGGCTGCTGAGAGAGCTCGGCTTCGACCCTCGCAGGGTCCAGCGCCTCGCTCAACCGCGGAGACGAGTCGGTGCCGACGAGTACGCGCCCAACCCCCATCAGCTGGAGCAACGGCGGGAGCTGGCCAGGGGTGAGGCGCCCCTGCTGAACGCGAGCGTCAACGCTGTCGAGAAGCTGGGCAGCCTGCTCGGTCGCTGGCCTCGTGATCTGACGCACGAGCACCGGCTTTTCGGAGAGCCCCGGTACCACCGAATTCTGTGTGCCGCCCCACGTGTACCAGCCAAAGAGCTCGCCTGGCAGAACCGCAATCCGGGAATCGGCGGGTGTGGTGCTCTGTGCTTGATCGATCGCCGCGACCCACGGCGTCGGAACGGAAGGGAAGAAGAGCCTTGCGTCGACCGCGTTGCCAGACCAGAGCGGCCGGCCCCAGAACAGGATCACGGCACCGATCAAGAGGACGAGCACCGCGGTCGCAGGCCAGACGGCGCGGACCGCTCCGTTCACGTTCAGTCGGACCGACCTAACCGAATCGAACGCACTGCCGAGCCCAACCCCCGCCAAACATGCCAACGCCAAGGCCGCTAGAGGCGCTGCCTTGTACGTCGTCCGCATGAACTGGAGCGGACCGGCGCTGTAGTAGAGGTCGGTGACAACGCGGCCGATGCTGCTCTGCTGCGGGAACCCGACTGACATCGCCAATACCGACAGTCCGAGCAGCAGTGCAAAGAAGGCTCCGTAGCGCCAGCGCCTGAGGAACAGCAGGCTCCCAATCGCGATTGCTGGCACAGCAAATGTCGCGAGGATCGTCGGTGCGCTGAGCAGATACCCGCCGATCGCCGGCAGCTGCGGATCGGGGTCCGGGTAGCCATTGATGTACGCAACCCAATAGCCCATCAGCCGTAGCGATTCCGAGGCGCTCGGCGTGTGCAGAATCGCTTCGGCGTGCTCAGTGAAGGTCAAATAGTTGGCGCCGAACTTGGCCTGGATCACGACCGGGATAACCCACCAGAGCGAAGTCAGGAAGCAGAGCACCACGGCCCGCCAAGTGAACGCCACGACGGTTCGCAGGCCGGCCGGCCCGACAGCCTCAAAGAGTCCGAAAAGAGCGACCGCTGCTACCAGCCAGACCAAGACTGCGGCATTCAAGCCGCCGCCCGCCGCAGCTAGGAGCAGCGCTACGACCGACGGTGCTACCCAGCCGCGCGGGTTGGCGATGCCCTTGCTGGTCCAAAGCAGTAGCCACGGCAACAGCGCTGCAGCAAGCAGCCACGAGGTTCCACGGTTAAGCCCGATCGTGATGAACGGACCGCTGATGAAGACCAGTCCTGCGATAAACCCTGCGCTCTGCGAACGCGTTGGGAAGAGCCGCTCCACGAGCCGGACGACGCCCCACGCGCCGAGTGCCAGGATGCCGGCGATCCAGAACCGTTGGACGATCCAAACAGGAATGCCGGCAGCGTCGCCAAGGGCGAAGAACGGGCCCATCGGGAAGAGGTAGCCGACGAACTGGCTTGTTTGGATATGGCCGAGATCGATAGTCGACGACCAAACGTCTCCTACCTGTGCGAGAAACCGCCCGGGCGCAGTGATCAGCTCAATCCGCTGATCGCTGTAGCGCATGTGCGGCCGCTGCCAGAACGAAATGACGACGGAGATCGCCGTCAGCAGCAACGGCGCGTAGAGGCGCCGCTGCGAGAGTCGTCGACCCAATCCCATAGGCGGCGATGATACGTGAGCGGAGCGCCAATCATGGGCCAACGGCACCGCTGCGCCTTCATCGACGGGGTTATGCTCGCCGCCGTGCCCGCCGACCTGCCCAATACCTCAGCCGCAGACGCCGGTGCCTACGTACCTCCCAGGCCACGCGAGCGACTGATCCGTTCGTCACGCGAACGTGGCGGACTCCAGACAGTGCGCAGCGCGCTCGCTTGGGGGTCGCGTTTCGTAGCCGGGCCGCAGGTCGCCCGGCGCGTCCGCCGCGAGCCGGTGTTCACTCTCGGCGACGCCCAATTCGCATACCGCGACTCGTGGCACAACTGGACCTGGCTGAACGAGCGTGCAGTCGAAATCCCGATTGCTGCAGCGGCGCTCGCCGGGGTAGCCGCGCCGCGCGCGATCGAAGTCGGTGCCGTAATGACGCACTACGGCGCTCACGGTCACCGTGTCGTCGACAAGTATGAGAACGGCGTCGAGATTGAGCAGATCGACATCTTCGATCTGGCACCAGAACCGCTTTACGACCTTGTCCTCAGCGTCTCGACACTCGAACACGTTGGCTGGGACGAGCCGAACCGTGATGCTGAGCTTGCCCTTCGGGCAGCCGAGCACCTCAAACTGATGGTCGCACCGGGCGGCGAGCTGCTCGTCACAGTCCCCGTTGGCTATCACCCCCGGCTCGACGCAGCAATCCGCAGCGGTGAACTGCAGTTCGACGAAGTTCGCGCACTACGTTGCCACTACCCCTCGATGATCTGGCGTGAGGTCGATCCGTCGACCGTTGACGACGCCGAGTACGACACGCTGATCTACCGTGCCGAAGCCGTATTGATCTGTCGCTGGACGAATCAGTCCGACAGTTGATCGACAGGCTTGCCGACGACGCGCAGCCGAAAATGAACCTCTTCAGGCGTCAGCAGTGTGGCAAAGAAGCGTTCGAAGACAACCGGCTCGAGATTGATCACGTGATCGAGCCAGCTGAGCACCTTGAAGTTTGAGAAGTGGAATCGCTTCGATTCAATCGTGAACTGGGCGTCGCTCTCGTAGTTCGTCCGCCACTTCAGCTTCCACTGCTCGTAGAAGCGGAGCTTGCGATCGCCGATGAACTCATAGTTGTCGAAACTTCGGATCCCGAACGGAATGCGATGGTCCGGCTCGGAGTAGAACTTGGTTGAGAGGAAGAACGGAACTGCGACCTCGATCAAAGCACCAGGCTGACAAACGCGCCAAAGCTCAGTTACAACTGCGTTGAAGTTGTCGAGATGCTCCAGCACGTGTGAGGCGCTCACCTCAGCGACGCTGTTCTGCTCAAACGGCCAGGGGTGTTGGTTTAGGTCAATGATCTCGTTGCCGCCGTAGTCGGCGATGTCGACGTTGACCCAACCGGGCCGCACGTCGGCGTTACAGCCGAGGTTGAGCTTCAGCGGGCCCGGCGGACGCTCAGACATGATCAGGCTCCGTAAGTAGGTTGAGCGCCTCAGAGAGATCGGCAACCTCGGTCGTGCCGTCAGGCCGAACCCCTCCGCCGCTCTGGCCGGTGACGAGAACCGCCCGGGCACCGATGCGATGAGCGGCCTCGATGTCGCTCTCGGAGTCTCCGATCACGGCCGACTCGCCGAAGTCAATCTCAGGGTCCAGCGACCGGGCCTGCTCAAAGAGTCCAACATCCGGCTTACGACAGTCGCAGCTTCCCGCGAGGTGGTTGCAGACTTGAATCTGGCTGATCCGGCCTCCAGCGGACTCAACCTCGGCGCTGAGGTGCGAGTGGATTTGAGCGAGCACGTTCTCATCGGTGACGCCCTTGGCGACACCCTGCTGGTTGGTGACCACGACGACTTTGATCCCCGAACGGGTGAAACCTGCAAGCGCCTCGAGGCTGCCCGGGAGCAGATCAAAATCGGAGAGCGCGTTGACGTACTGCCCTTCGGGCTGCTTGCGGTTTACGACCCCGTCGCGGTCGACAAAGACGGTCGTCGGCCGGTTCATGCAGCGAAGCCCATCTGCTCCTCGACGAGCTCACAGATCACGTGGCCAAGGACGGCGTGAATCTCTTGAATCAACGCGACGACACTGGAGTCAACGACGATCAGGCAGTCGGCCAGATCACCCAACTGATGGCCAAGGCCTGTCATCGCGACCGTCCGCACTTCTTTCGCCCGCGCCATCTCCAGCGCGGCGATGACGTTAGGCGAACAGCCGCTGGTGGAGAGCGCGACCAGAACATCATCTTCACGGGCGAGCGCGTCTAACTCACGCGCAATTCCGGCCTCTGCGTAGCCATAGTCGTTGGCGAGTGCGCTGGCGACGGCCTGCGTGCTCCCCAGCGCGACGGCGGCCAGCGGCCGTCGGTCGGCGCGGTACCTCCCGACGAACTCGGCGACCAGGTGCTGCGCATCTGCGCTGCTGCCACCGTTGCCGCAGAAGTAGATCGTCCCCCCGCCGCTGAGCGACTCGACGATCGTCGCGGCCGCAGCCGCGAGCTGAGCGCAGCTTTCGGGAGCTTGAAGCTGCGAGAGAAGGCGAGCGTGCTCGTCCGCGCGTTCAGCCAGCACGGCTGCAGGGTCAGACGGGCCGGAACCGCCAACGCTCATCACCGGCTGCCCCGCCCATCTCTACCAGCGGAGACTTCGTTCAAGCGTCGCTCTGGGCAATCGCTCTGGTTGAGGGTCGTGTTAGTCATCGGCCGGGTCATCAGCGTACCGTCGCATTGCTCAGCTGCGGATGGTTACGACGACCGAACGTCGGAATCCGCGCTCAGTCATCTGCCCAGCTCTGCAATCCACTGTCGTCCACGGCGACGTCGAGAACGTCGTGGCCAAGGTCGCGCAGAGCTTGGGCAACCTCGAAGCGGCTCCCGAACGGTGCGTAGAAGAGCATGAATCCGCCGCCGCCCGCCCCCGCGATCTTTCCTCCCAGCGCACCCGCTCCGAGCGCAACCTCGTAGGCGCGATCCGATTCGGCCGTCGCGATCAACGGCGAGATCGCCCGCTTCGACTCCCACACCTGCCCGAGCGTGCGGCCGAACTGGTCGAGATCACCGGCCAACAGCAACTGCTTCATCTCGACCGCAAGTTCGCGCTGCCTGCGCAGAGCGGATTGCGTCTCGCCGCTGTCGTTTTCGTAGCGAGCGGTCTGATCATCAATGATTGTCGCCGACTCGCGAGAGCTACCCAAGTCGCATAGAACGAGGTTGTGCTCGAGCGTCGCGACCGTCGCGAGCGGCAGCTTGAGCTGATTGACGACGACATCACTCTCATTGAACTCGAGAAAATTGAAACCGCCGAATACCGCGGCGTAGTGGTCCTGCGTGCCACCCGTAAGGCCGAGGTCCTGACGCTCGATCTCAACCGCCATCTCAGCCATCTGGTGCGGTGTCGCGACGCGTCCATAGGCGGAGAGGAGCGCACCAAGAACCGCCACCACGATTGTCGACGAGGCCCCAAGCCCAGAGCCTGGCGGCGCTTGCGACTGAACCAGCAGATCGACCCCTCGCTCATCCGTGGCCAATCGGCTGATCGGTCCTCGAAGCAGATGAAGACGCTGGTCAAGCTCGCTCAGCTGACCGATTGGCCCCTGGGCCACCAGGCCGAGGTCCAAACTCCTAATGACGAACTGATCGTCATCGCGGATCCGAGCCGAGGCGTAGGCGTAACGCCTGATGGCGACGCTGAGCACCGCGCCTCCTTCCCGCTGCGGATATGGAGGAACGTCGGTGCCGCCGCCAGCGAAACTGAGCCGCATCGGCGCGCGGGCGAATGCCGTGTGTCCCAGCCTGTCGGTTACGACGTCGAAGGACGAAGCCTTGGTCTCGGGGGTACCCATCGCTGATCGACGTTATCGGATCGACTGCCGTGCGCCCCGCAACTATTGTTGCCCTGAGCTGCCGGCATCGCACGGAGACCGTCGAAGCGCGGAAACCGTGGAGTTCCAGGAGGCGGCCTAAAGACGGCGGGCACTTCACTACTAGGCGTGGCACTAGCGCCTGCGGACACCGCATAATTGGCGACAGCGGCGATTTTCATCAGCGGCCGACGCTAGCTGAATTCGACTGGACAGAGCGCCCGGTCTATGCGAATCTCATCTCCGATACCTGCTCCTCTCAAGACCACAGCCGCTGCCGCGGCGCCCGCAGACTGGACCCGTATTCAAACCATGCATGTTCTCATCCTCACCGACCGCGACTGGGGTCATCCCGAAGCTGGCGGAACCGGCGTCCATCTGACCGGTCAGGTCGATCATTGGCTCGAGTGGGGCCACTCGGTGACCGTTATCGCGGGCGGATACGACGGCGCGTCATCGCGTGAGCGTCAAGGAAACCTGACCGTATACCGAGTTGGCTCGCGCGTCAGCGTCTTCCCGGCCACGGTTATCCGAGGAATCGTCAACCGCATTCCGACGGCCGACGTCACACTCGAGATCATCAACGGCATCTGCTGGATGACTCCGGTCTGGCTCAAGGGCCCTCGAGTCTCGCTGATCCACCATGTCCACAAGTCGATGTACGTAGACGAAATGGGTACGAAGGGAAGGATCGCTGGGTTCGCGCTGGAGACGTTGCCGCTACGAACGCTTTATCGCCGATCGCGTTTCCTCGTCGTCTCCGAAGCGACAAAAGCGGAGGTCGAGCGAACCCATGCGATCCCGGGATCGGCGATTGACGTCGTCTACCCCGGGGTTGACAGCGAGTTCTTCAAACCGTCCGTCAAGTCGGAGACGCCGACAATCGTCTTCCTCGGCCGCCTGAAGGCGTACAAACGGATAGAGCGCCTCTTTGACGTCATCGCCGCAGTCGATGACGTGACGCTTGACATCGTCGGGGACGGCGACCACGGGGACGAGCTACGCGCCTTTGCGCGGGGGCGCGGGCTGGACGATCGGGTGCGCTTCCACGGTCACGTGACCGATGAACGGAAGAGAGCCCTGCTGAGCCGCTCGTGGATCGCCGCGACGGCATCGGCCGCCGAGGGATGGTCATCGGCAACGCTCGAAGCTGCCGCCTGCGGGACGCCGTCGGTAGCCCACCCAGTAGGTGGGCTGAAGGAGTCGATTGTGCATGGCCAGACGGGCTTGCACGCCGACGACCATGACTCCTTCGTCGACGCAGTTAGGCGCCTCACCAGCGACGATGAGTTTCGTACGCGACTGAGCGTTCAGGCCCGAGCGCGGGCGGAGGTCTTGGGCTGGGACCGATCAGCGAGAGGAACGCTTGAAGTTCTCAAGGCCGCAGCAGAAGGTCGGCCAAGCGGCGGGATGTCGGAACCCGGTTATGCCGTCACGCCGGAGGTCGACTCGATCTCGGCCCAATAGCGTCGATTCCGGGCGTGTCGACTGCTACCGTTTGTTGACTGACTGCAACCTAACGGTGCGGATCGGGTAGTTGAAGTAGCCACACGAATTACCACTTGACCCGCGACCGGTACCCCACTTGGGGACTGGACCGAAATGACAGAACGCATCGTTCAATCGATTCGAACAGTCCCTGAACTCAGGGTCGAGGTTGCTGCGCGCCGCGCCGCAGGGGCGACCGTCGGCTTCGTCCCAACGATGGGCGCCCTCCACGCCGGCCATGCAGCGCTGATAGAACGGGCCGCGCGCGAACATGATCTCGTTGTCGTATCGATCTTCGTCAACCCCAGTCAGTTCAATCAGATCTCCGACCTCGCGCAATATCCGCGCAACGAAACCGGCGACGTGCAACTTGCTGGCGATGCTGGCGCGGACATCTGTTTCGTTCCGGACGTTGAAGCGATCTACCCCGAAGGCTTTGCGACCAACGTCCAAGTCCGTGGGCCTCTTGCCGAAACGCTTGAGGGATCCGAGCGCGGAGTTGGTCACTTCGATGGAGTCGCGACCGTTGTCACGGTGCTGCTCAACATTGTCGGCGCTGACGTCGCCTACTTCGGCGCCAAGGACGCACAGCAGGTGCTCGTAGTAAAGCGCTTCGTTGAAGACCTCCAGATCCCGGTCCAGATTGTGACCGTAGACACGGTTCGTAATGACGACGGGCTCGCCCTCTCTAGCCGAAATGCCAGGCTTACAGCTGAAAGCTGCGACCAGGCCTTGGCAATTCCAGCTGCATTGAAGGTCACGGCAGACGCGATCAGTGATGGGAGCGCGACGTCTGTCGAGTCAGGCCGCGCGATCGGCATCGAACGGCTACGGGCCGCTGGCGTTGAAGCCGAGTACTTCGCGATTACGGACGCTTCAACCCTTGAACCGGCCGACGAATTGACCGGAACGCTGCTGATCGCCTGCGCAGCGACGGTCGGCGGCGTCCGTCTGATCGACAACTTGACCGTCAGTGCCAATCGAGAGGCGGCGACCGCTCGCTGTTAGGCGGCGCCGACCGATAGACAAGGAGCAGACCATGTCAACGATGCCAAACCGACTCGCAATACCGTCCGACGCGTCGAGCCTGCCGATGACGCTGCCGCGCTTGGCCGAGATGAAGCGCCTCGGCGAGCCGATCGTGATGGTCACGGCCTACGACTACCCCAGCGCACTTGCAGCCGAGAAAGCTGGCGTTGATCTCGTCCTGGTCGGCGATTCGGGTGCAATGACGGTGCTCGGCTACGACTCCACGGTTCCGGTCGAGCTCGACGAGATCCTGATGCTTGCGAAGGCCGCCCGCCGTGGACTGCAATCGCCCTTCTTGATTGGCGACCTTCCGTTCGGCTCCTACGAAGTAAGCGACGAGCAGGCCGTAACGACGGCGCTGCGGTTTGTGAAGGAAGCCGGCTGCGGGGCCGTGAAGCTCGAAGGAGGCGGCCCCACCTCGCTAGCTCGCGCCCGAGCCATCAGCAACGCGGGAATCCCAGTGATGGGCCACGTTGGCCTCACTCCGCAGACATCCACTGCACTAGGCGGCTACCGCGCGCAAGGAAAGACCGCTGAGCAGGCAATGCTGATCCGCGACCAAGCCGTCGCCCTACAAGACGCCGGTTGCTTCTCGATCGTCTTCGAAGCGATCCCCTCCGAGCTGGCGGCCGAAATCATGCCGCAGATTTCCGTCCCTGTAATCGGCATCGGCGCCGGTGGCGGCGTCGACGGCCAAGTGCTCGTCTTTCACGACCTGCTCGGCATCCGCGAGGGCCTCGGTGCCCGCTTCGTCAAGCGCTACGCGAACATCCTTGACGAGATGGTCGACGGAGTCGATGCTTTCGCCAAGGACGTCCGCGACCGTTCGTTCCCGGGGCCTGAACACGGATATTCGATCGACCATGACGAGCTGACCGCGTTCCGCGGCGACGACGAGCGGGACTGATCGACTACTGAGCGACCCGCCTCTCCGCTGCCCAACAACTCAGGGGTAGAGAATCGGAGCGGCCTCGATTGAGCTGACGCAGGTGCTGGCCCCATGCCAGAGCTGCAGTTCGATGTTCGATGTTCCAGCTGGCATGACGACCCTAAAACCATCTGGGTACTTGTCCTGGGCCATCTCGTAGGACGGCCAAGCGCCAACGGCGAGCACTCCGACCGAGCCGACCCCTTGGCTCTTCGCGAGTACGACACGCAGGAGGATGGCGTGACCATCGGTTGCGACGGAAGTCGGTACCCGGGCCGGGACCGAGTAGCCACCAGCGGTTGCCCATACAGCAGCAGGAGACGCGCGTCCGCAACCCGGCGCCTTTAAGCGAAGGCTGCGGGACGGCCCGGAGCGAACTTCTCGAAGTGCGCCTCCTTGATCAAACCGCAGGGGTCGCCCATTGATCGCGTTGAGCGGCGGAACCAAAGCATCGGGAGCGAATACGCGCGCTGCCCGCGCGGCGAAGTTATACCCCTGCGTCGCCGGGACCGCGAAGACAACTTCGCCTGGCACCCGCTCATCAAGCAGGGTCTTTGGGCCCGGCTGCTTCTCCCACCACTCGAGAGAGGCCCTCATCGTGCGCGCGTAGGTGGCCGCTTCAATGACGTGGGGCTGGGCGCCGCGAATATCGCTTCGCAGGTGAGCCAACCAGCTAATTGCAAAGGCCGCTGCCACGACCGCGAGCGTGATTGCTGCCGGCCTGCTCCGCGGGAGCGGCTTCCCCGATGCGGCCCACGCTGATGGCACGAGCAACGCGATGAACAGGACGGTGAGCTCCTGGTACCGCGGCACGCCAGCGACGAGCTGAGGTCCCACGTACAAGAGACGGCCAAACGCAATCTGGATTCCCGACACGGTCACGAGAATGGCCAACGCGGCCCAGATCAAAGCCGCTTTTGTCGATCGGATAGTCAGCCCAGCCACTATCGCGATCAGCGCGAGTCCAGCGGCGCCGCCAGTCGTGAGCGCCGCATCCATGGCGTCCGGAGCAACTGCCTCCCACGAGTTGAGCACCGTCGCCGCAACACCAATCTCCCACCAATACCTGACCACTTCCTTCCAGACGGCGTGACCGGTGTGGAGTGCCTCGGTTAGAGCTGGATTCGAGGTCTTGGCGCCCGAGGGCATCAGCGTCAGAGCAATCTGGAGCAGAACAACGGCGGATAGGCCGACGATTAGGGGCAATGCGGCCTTTAGATCAGCCCAAACTTGCTTTGCCGTTGGCCGGATTGTCGTCGAGCCGGCCGCTACGAGCACGACCGCGATCATCAGCGGCACCGGCACCGCGCGATCCGAGAACGAGCAGGCGAGCAGCTGTCCTGCGATAGCGATCGCGAACCACGACTTGGAACGAGTTTCCAGCCAACGGAGCGCAGCAAACGTGGTGAAAGCCGCTGCGCACAACATCGGCAGGTGCAGACTGGCCGCCGTCCACCAATTGGCAATCGAGATAACAACGACGCTCGTTCCGACAAGCGCCGACGTCGCAATTGAGAACCAGGGCGACCGAGTGATCGCCCGCACCGTGAGCGCGACGCCGATCACCAAAATTGCGACGAGGATCGCTGCTGCCAGCTGGGCCATCCACCACTCGGGGCCAAAGGCGGCCATCAGCTTCTGCATCAGCGAAGCGCCTGGAACGAGGTGTTCGCGGAACTTTGCAGGCCCAAGCCAACTGTCAAGACTGAAGCCGGTGTCCTGGCTGTAGCCGATATTCACGAGATCGTCGTCGCGGAAGCTTCCTCCACGCGACGCCCTCACGGATATCAGCGCACAGGCGACTGCGACCGCAAAGACCAGGCCGAGAAAGTGCTTCGCACCGAAAGCTTCGGCGGCGGCGATGCGGCCGCGGCGCGTCGAGTGCTCTGCGTCATCACTCTGCTGCATTGCCATCACCATACCTGTGCACTTGCAGGCAGGGCATTGGAACCAAGCCGCCTCAGCTCGAGAACTCGATCTCTCTCAAGACACGCGCTGGAGCACCGGCGGCGATCACGCCGGCCGGAATGTCGCTCGTCACGACGCTGCCTGCACCGATCACCGATCGCTCGCCGATCGTCACTCCGCCGGTGACGACGGAGTTGGCGCCGAGCCAGACGTTGTGGCCAATTGTGGTCGGGCCTTTGAGCTTGAAGCCCTGGTGGGTAATCGGCTTGGTTGGGTGGTCGAAGCGGTGGTCTGCGTCGGTGATCATGCAGCCGTTGGCAGCCATGCAGTGGTCGCCGACCGTCACCGACTCCAACGCAGCGACCATCACCAACTGGTTGAGGAAGACCCCTTTGCCGATCGTGATCCGCCCGGCCTCGCCGCCCGTCAGCCAAACGCCCGGCTCAAAGAGCGTTCCCTCGCCCACCTCAAGCCTGCCTTGGCGAAACATCTCAAGCGGCTCTCCTTGAAGCGGCCAACGCGCGAAGGCACCTCGCTTGGCCATCTCACGGTGGATCAGAAAGCGCCGCCAGGGCAGCGAGTCGCGCTCGTACCAGCGCCATTTGACGGCCCAGAGGCGCGCCATCTCGGATGTCAGCTTTGGGGCTGCCATCGCAGAACCCTAAGCAGCGGCCTTTGCCGGGCGCTTGCTGGGCTTGCGGCCGGGCGCGGTGCCCGTCGACTTCGACTTGGCGGCGGGCTTGGCTGGTTCCACAAGCTCGGCCAAGAAGCCGCCGGTGTGCGAACCGGCAGTTCCTGCAACCTCTTCCGGAGTTCCTTCGGCGACAACGATGCCGCCTTCGTCGCCGCCCTCCGGCCCCATATCGATGATCCGGTCTGCCGTCTTGATCACGTCAAGGTTGTGTTCGATCACGACGACCGAGTTGCCTGAGTCAACAAGGCGGTGGAGCACCTCGAGCAGTCGCTGAACATCGGCGAAGTGGAGGCCGGTCGTCGGCTCGTCGAGGATGTAGAGCGTCTTGCCGGTGGCGATCTTCGACAGCTCGGTTGCCAGCTTGACGCGCTGCGCCTCGCCACCGGAGAGCGTCGTGGCGGGCTGCCCGAGCCGCAGGTAGCCGAGGCCGACGTCGCTGAGCGTCTGCAGTCGGCGGTGAACTTTTGGAATGTGGACGAAGAACTCGAGTGCCTGCTCGACCGGCATGTCGAGCACGTCGGCGATCGTCTTTCCCTTGAAGCGAACCTCGAGCGTCTCCTTGTTGTAACGCTTGCCGTGGCACTGCTCGCAGGGCACGTATACGTCAGGCAGGAAGTGCATCTCGATCTTGATCTGCCCGTCGCCGCGGCAGACCTCGCAGCGCCCGCCCTTGACGTTGAACGAGAAGCGGCCCGGTTTATAGCCCCGCGCGCGAGCCTCCGGCGTCTTTGAGAAGAGGTCGCGGATCACGTCGAAAAGGCCGGTGTAGGTAGCCGGGTTGGAGCGCGGCGTGCGCCCGATCGGTGACTGATCTACCTGAATAATCTTGTCGAGCTGCTCGAGCCCGAGCACCTGCTCGTGCGCACCCGGCCGCGGACGTGCGCGATGGAGCCGCCCGGCGACCGACTTGAACAACACCTCGTTGACGAGCGTCGATTTTCCTGAACCGGAGACACCGGTGACGACGGTGAAGACTCCGAGCGGGAATTCAACGTTGATGTCGCGCAGGTTGTGTTGGCGGGCGCCACGGACTTCGACTACGCCGTTCGGCTCACGGCGAGTCGTCGGCACTTCGATCTGCACTGTTCCCGCGAGGAACTGGCCGGTCAACGAGCGTTTGCTCTTCTCGACCTTTGCGGCGGTCCCTTGAGCGACTATCTGGCCGCCGTGCTCGCCTGCCCCCGGGCCCATGTCGACGAGCCAGTCGGCTGCGCGCATCGTCTGCTCATCGTGCTCCACGACCAGCACCGTGTTGCCAAGGTCGCGCAGGTTCTCAAGCGTCTTGATCAGCTTGCCGTTGTCGCGCTGATGGAGGCCGATTGAGGGCTCGTCGAGCACATAAAGCACCCCGACTAGGGCTGAGCCGATCTGCGTCGCTA
Organism: Bifidobacterium breve; assembly: GCA_945881845.1. Classification (GTDB taxonomy): domain Bacteria; phylum Actinomycetota; class Thermoleophilia; order Solirubrobacterales; family Solirubrobacteraceae; genus F1-60-MAGs163. Next base: position 14,464 of record CAMCVN010000012.1, read on the forward strand.
GGCGGATTCTCTGCGCTTCGCCGCCTGAAAGCGTGGCCGCCGCCCGATCGAGCGACAAATACCCAATTCCGACGTTCTCAAGGAAGCTAAGCCGCTCCGAGATCTCACGCATGATCAGCCGCGCAATATGAGCCTCGGTTTCGCTCAGTTCGACCTGATCAACCCACTGCAGAGCGCGCTTTACTGAGAGCGCCGTGAACTCGTTGATCGCGATCCCGTCGACGAGCACTGCGCGCGACTCAGGCCGCAGCCTCGAACCGGAACAGGCCGGGCAGGCGGCGACCGCCATGAACTCCTCGATCCGTTCGCGCATCGCGTCGGAATCGGTTTCGCGGTAGCGGCGCTCAAGGTTCGGGATGATCCCCTCGAAGCGGGTCGAGTAGGTGCGCGTGCGCCCGTAGCGGTTGCGGTAGCTGACCTCTATCGCGTTCTTGCCGGTGCCGTGCAGGAAGTAGTCGCGCTCACCCTTCGTCAGCGACTCCCACGGCGCGCTCATGTCAACGCCGTACTCGGCTGCAAGCGCGTGCGTGATCTGCTCGTAGTAGTTGGAGCTGCTCGCGGCCCAGGGCGCCAGCGCGCCGGCCTCGATTGAAAGCGATGGGTCAGGGACGATCAATTCTTCGTCGATCTCCATCTGAGAGCCGAGCCCGGTGCATCGCTCGCAGGCGCCGTGCGGAGAGTTGAAGGAGAAGATCCTCGGCTCCAGCTCGGGCATTGAAACGCCGCACTTCAGGCAGGCGAAGCTCTCCGAGAAGGTCATCAATTCGCCCTCCCCCTTCTCCGGCGTCGTTTCGACCTCGACGATTCCACCGGCCAGAGCAACCGCCGTTTCGATCGAATCGGCAAGCCGCTTACGAACCCCTTCGCGGATCACGAGCCGATCCACAACCACCGAGATCGAATGCTTGAACTTGCGGTCCAGTTCAATCTCCTCATCGAGCATCCGCAGTTCACCGTCAACCTTCACGCGTGCGTAACCGTCAGCACGCAAACCTTCGAAGAGCTTCCCGTATTCGCCCTTGCGATCACGGATTAGCGGCGCCATCACGATTAGCCGCGTGCCCTCGGCGAGCTCCGTCACCTGGTCGATGATCTGATCGGCCGACTGACCGGCGATCGGCGCGCCGCACTTGTAGCAATGCGGATGACCAACTCGGGCCCACAGCAGCCGCAGATAATCGTAAACCTCGGTCACCGTGCCGACCGTTGAGCGCGGGTTGCGCGAGGTCGTCTTCTGGTCAATTGAAATTGCCGGCGAAAGCCCCTCGATTGAATCTACATCGGGCTTATCCATCTGGCCGAGGAACTGACGCGCGTAGGCGCTCAGCGACTCGACGTAACGCCGTTGCCCTTCGGCGTAGATCGTGTCAAAGGCGAGCGATGATTTTCCGGAGCCCGAAAGTCCGGTAATGACGACCAGCGAGTCGCGCGGCAGCTCCAGCGAGATGTCCTTCAGGTTGTGCTCGCGGGCACCGGAGACGACGATTGAGTTGACTGATGCCATTGAGGCCAGTCTATTGGCCGTTAGCGACCGCGCCGCCGTCGGTAGCGCCCGGTTGGCTAGCGCGTTAGAGCGCGAGCGACTTTGCGATACGCGGCCAGAGCCGGCTTGTCCTCAAAGCTTCCGTCCTGCGCGACACGGCGCAGACCGGCGTATTCAAACGCGTCCTGATTGCCGCTGTCGCTGCTGACCCAGTTGTACCAGTAGGCACGGGCCAGCTTCAGCCGCTTAGCGCTCTTCGCGTAGGCGCGATAGACCTGATCAACCTTCAACGCCTCGCCCGCCTCAGTCGTCACCCAGCTCTGGTTCGCGTCGGCCTTGCCGCGGCCTGACGGCCAGGAGATCTCCGTCACCCAAAGTGGCGCGGTGCGCGCGCCGTTGGCATCGAGCACGGCTCGCACAAAGCCAAGAATCTTCACGCTGCCATCTGCCGTCCCGGTGAACGGGTGGACGGCAATCGCGTCGAAGTAGCCGCGGGCTTTCATCCCGGCCTTAAACAAGGCGCGGTAGTCGCGCCAAGAGAAATTCGGCATCCCGGCCGTAATTACAGTCGCGCGCGAGTCGGCGGCCTTGACCGCCTTGTACGAAGCCCGCAGCAGCTTGGCGTATGCCGGCGCCCAGCTCTTAACCGGGAAGTAGCGATGAAGGCTCGGCTCATTCCAGATCTGGAAGTTCCTCAGCGGCCGCTTCGGAACAGAGGGATTGGCGGCCCAGAAGGTTCCCTTTGCGCCGTAGCGCCCGATCAGTGTCGTCAGGAAGCGGCCATAGCTGGCCGGGTCGCGCGGCGGCGAGAAGGTCTCCCTTGGATTGAGCGCTGCCCAAGCCGGCGCCCGCAGAACTAGTGCCGTCACGTCGAGCTTGTTGCGCGCTGCGGCGCCGATCTGGGCGTCGGTCGCCGAAAAGTCGGTCGGGATGCCGCCAACATTGCTGAACTGCCAGCGGGCGCTCTCTGGAACCTGCGCGAAGCTTGCATAGGGCTGCAGGTGGGGCCACTGCACCGGCAGTCGAATCGTGCCGACGCCGTTGGCCTTCATCACAGCCCCTTCTTTGACGAGATCAACGCCGGGGGCGTCGAGCGGACCGTTCGCCATCACGCCAAAGAAAGATGGCGAAACCGACGCGGCCTGCGCCGGCACTGCGAACAGTGCTGCCGTTGCGGCGGCGGCGAGCAGTGTCGTAAAGGAGCGCACGGTTGTTACAACGCAATCAGGCGTCTGGAGTTGCGCCTACCGCGCGCAAGACCTTGTCGGCGTCAACCCCTGGGAAGGTTTCGCGCAGTCGCGCTTTGGCCTCCTCAGCCGAGATCCCACGGCCGATCAGGTCGAGTGCCACGAGCCGAGCGCCTTCCGTGCTGCCCTCAGGCGCGTCTCCCCCGACCGGCGGCTCGGTAAGTGGCGTTGGCCGCGATACGGCGTGTGAGTGCATCTCAATGACACTCAGACGGACTTGGCCAAGTTGCTCTTGCAGCTCGGCAGTTTTCGAACGGACGCTCGCAGCCAGCTCTTCCAATGCGCGCTCAGCTGTCTCGATCCTCGCCAACGCTTCACTACGGCTGTCATTCGGGTCTACTGCAGGCAGATCACTCATTGCGCAAGCCTAGCCCGACCGGGCTCAATCGGTAGCCGGTTCGCGCCGGATATCTGCCTGCTAGCGGCTGGTCTTGGTGAGTGCGCGGACGACGTTGCGAAATGCCGCGAGCGCTGGCTTATCGACGAAGCGGCCGCTGCGATCAATGGTCCTCAAGCCCGCGTACTCCCACGCGTCGCTACTTCCGCGGTCTCTGCTGATCCATGTGTACCAGTACGCACGCCCCAACTTCAGCCGCTTCGCGTTCGCGGCGTAGGCACGGTAGGCGTCGCCGACCCTCGCGGCTTCCCCGCTTTGGTTCGTGATCCAACCTCGATGTTGGGGCAGCACCTTCGCCTTCCCTCGGGCCGATGGCCAGCCCGTCTCCGTCACCCAGATCGCGCGTTGGCGGGCGCCGTGGGCATCGAGCACGCGGCGCACCCGATTGAGGATCGTGATGCACCCCGCTGGATTGTCCGTATACGGATGAACCGCGATCACGTCGAAGTAACCTTGACCGCGCATACCTGCTTTGAAGAGCTTCGCGTAATCGCTCCAGACGAAGTTCGGCATCCCAGCAGTCACGACCGTTGCTCCGGGGTCGGCTGCCTTGATCGCCTTGTAGGAAGCGCGCAGCAGCGCGACATATGTTGGCGCCCACTTCGGTACCGGAAAGAAGTGCGTGAGGTTCGGCTCGTTCCAGATCTGAAAATGGCGCAGTGGCCGGCGCGGGACGAGCGGATTCTCGGCCCAGAAGCTGCCCTCCGGCCCATAGCGACCAACCAGCACTGAGAGAAACCGGCCGTAGGAGCGGGGGTCGCGCGGCACCGACAGATACTCACCCGGCTCTCTTGCTGCCCAATTCGGAGCACGCAGGACGAGCGCCAGAACCTCTAGATCGTTAATCGCAGCAGCCTTGATCCGTGCATCGGTTGCGGCGAACGCCGTCGGGATTCCGTCGAGGTCGACGAAGCGCTCCCGCTCACCCGGCGGAACGTCGGCGAACGTCGCGTAGGGCTGCAGATTCGGCCACTCGATCGACAGCCGAAGCGTTCCCACACCGCTGCTCCGCATTACGGATCCCTCGTGCACAAGGTCAACTCCGGCTGCGTCGAGCGGACCGTTGCCGGTCACGCCGAAGAAGCGCTGCGGCAGCGCCGCCGCGGATGGCTGCACTAAGACGCAGAAGGAGAGCGCAGTTAGCGCCGCAATGATCGTGGCGCGCATCGCGCGGCCAATCCTAGCCCGCAGCGCTTCACTCTGTAGCTGGTTCGGGGCGTAGGCCTGCGGCTTCGAGGCCGTCCATCTGGCGCTTCAGGTCGCGCAGCTCGTCGCGCAGGCGGGCGGCGTGCTCAAAGCGGAGCTCCTCGGCAGCGGCGAGCATCTCCTCTTCGAGCGTGACTATTGCCTTTTCAAGCTCGTCCGGCGCATGCTCGCTCGCGTCGCGCTTGGCGCCGCGACGGCCCTTCTTCGGCGTCTTGCTTTCGCCCTGGAGGAACTCGGCGATGTCGCTGACGCCCTTCGTGATCGAAGCAGCAGTAATGCCATAGCGCTCGTTGTGGGCGAGCTGGATCTCACGGCGACGGTTGGTTTCGGAGATCGCCGTCTTCATCGAATCGGTAATGCGGTCGGCGTACATCAGCACGGTCCCGTCAACGTGGCGCGCAGCGCGACCGATCGTCTGGATCAGAGAGGTCGCACCGCGTAGGAAGCCTTCCTTGTCGGCGTCGAGAATCGCGACCAGCGAAACCTCGGGGATGTCGAGCCCTTCGCGCAGCAGGTTCACGCCGACGAGGACATCGAACTCGCCGAGCCGCAGATCGCGGATGATCTGAATTCGCTCCAGCGTGTCAACGTCGCTGTGCAGATAGCGGACGCGAACACCCATCTCGACGAGGTAGTCGGTTAGGTCCTCGCTCATCTTCTTCGTCAGCGTCGTAACGAGAGTGCGCTCTCCGAGGTCGACGCGGTTCTTGATTTCGGTAAGCAGGTTGTCGATCTGGTTGAGCGTCTCGCGCACCTCAACAACGGGGTCAACGATCCCGGTAGGGCGGACGATCTGCTCGGCAATCACACCCGAGTGATCGCGCTCGTAAACACCCGGCGTGGCGCTAACGAAGACGATCTGCGGCGTGATCGAAAGGAACTCCTCGAAGGTCTGCGGGCGGTTATCCATCGCGCTCGGCAGGCGGAAGCCGTAGTCGACGAGCGTCTGCTTGCGGCTGCGGTCGCCCTTGTACATCGCGCCAATCTGCGGCACCGTCTGGTGCGACTCATCGATGAAGCAGACGAAGTCGTCGGGGAAGTAATCGATCAAGCAGTAAGGGCGCTCGCCCGGTTTACGGCCGTCAAGAATCCGTGAGTAGTTCTCGATCCCGCTGCAGAAGCCGGCCTCGCGCATCATCTCGATGTCGTACTGGGTGCGCTGGCGCAGCCTCAAAGGCTCGAGCTGTTTGCCTTCCGCTTCGAGCTGCGCGCAGCGCTCTTCAAGCTCGCGGCTGATCTCCTCAGCGGCGGCTTCAATACTGCCCTCCTCAACGTTGTAATGGGTTGCCGGCCAGACAGCGATGTGTTCGAGCCCATCCTCAAGCAGCTCCCCGGTCAGCGGGTCAAACTGCTGCAGCCGCTCGACCTCGTCGCCAAAGAGCGTGACGCGGTAGGCGCTCTCGGCGTAGGCAGGAAAGACCTCGAGCGCCTCGCCGCGGACGCGGAAGGTGCCGCGCGTTAGCGCAACGTCGTTGCGCGTGTACTGAATCGCAACCAGCTTGCGCAGCAGCGCGTCGCGATCAACGCTCTCGCCTTGGCGCAGAATCTGGACATTGTTGTCGTAGGTCTCGGGCGAACCCATGCCGTAAATCGCGGAAACGCTGGCGACGATCAAGACGTCGCGCCGCGCAAAGAGCGCGGCTGTCGCGGCGTGGCGGAGCCGGTCGACCTCTTGGTTAATAGCCGAGTCCTTCTCGATGAAGAGGTCCTTCGAAGGGACGTAAGCCTCAGGCTGGTAGTAGTCGTAGTAGCTGACGAAGTACTCGACTGCGTTGTCGGGGAAGAAGGTGCGGAACTCGTTACAGAGCTGCGCTGCGAGCGTCTTGTTGTGCGCCATCACCAAGGTCGGCCGCTGGACGCGTTCGACAACCCCGGCCATCGTCATCGTCTTGCCGGTGCCGGTCGCACCAAGCAGCGTCGTGTTTCTCTCCCCTGCTTCGATCGCGGCCGAGATCGCATCGATCGCTGCCGGCTGGTCGGCAGCCGGGGTGAATGCGCTGTCGAGTCGGAATGGAGGCATCAGCGCAAGGGTATCCCCAGCCTAAGGCGCCGGCCCAAGCTCCTTGTTGTACCGGGCGCGATACTCAGCCTGAGCGGTCAGCACCTTTTCAACGTAAGCACGCGTCTCCGGGAACGGGATCTCGTCGGCTTTTAGCTGCGAGCCTCCCCACTTGTCGGCGTTGCCCGGCCCTGCGTTGTACCCGGCAAGCGCGGCATCAACGTCGCCGTCGTAGCGGTCGAGCAGCTCCCGCAACAGGTACGAGCCGTAGGAGATGTTGATCTGCGGCGTAGCGAGGTCCTCGAGCGTGAATGCTGTGCCACCGGAACGGCGAGCGATGTCACTGGCCGTCTCTGGCGTGATCTGCATCAGGCCCTCTGCCCCAGCTGGCGAAGTTCTGCCGGCGACAAAACCAGATTCGGCATAGATCACGGCCGCGATCAGGGCCGGGTCGAGGTTCTTCTCCTTCGCTTGCTGGCGAATGATGTCGTCGTATCGGAGCGGGTAGGTGATCTCAGTGACCGCTTTGTCAACCCCCTTCAGCGCATCGAGCCCGCTCAAGGCTGCGACCAGCAGGAGTGCCACGACGACGAACGCAACAATCGGCCAGAGCCGGCGCTTGGCTCGAGACGTACTCACGCGGCGAGCCGTTCAAGAATCAACGCCAGTTCAGCCTCCAGTTCGGCGGTCGTTCCGTCGTTAGTGACGACGTAGGTAGCGCGCTCCGCCTTCTCCTGTTGGCTGAGCTGGCGCGCGTGACGCTCGTCTGCGGCCTCGTGCCCTCGCTTCGAGGCGCGTTCGCGGCGCAGCTCTTCACTCGCGATCACGGCAACGGTGGCGTCATAGATATTTTCCATTCCGGCTTCGAACAGCAACGGCGTCTCGACGACTGCGGCTCGAGGCCGCGGCGCATGCACGAGCGAACGCTCTCGGAAATCAGCGACCTCAGTGCCGACCAGCGGCCAGATCAGCGCCTCGAGCCAGGCGCGTTCTTCGCCATCGGCGAATGCCAGCCGCGCCAGCGCGGCTCGATCGACAGCGCCGGCTGGAGCAACCTCCGCGCCCCAGCGGCCAACGACCTGATCAACAACGTGCTGCTGTTCGTAGAGCGAGTGGACGACGGCGTCGGTTGAGAGCGTCAGCGCTCCGAGCCGAGCCAGAGCATCGAGCGCGGTGCTCTTGCCTGACCCCATGCCCCCGGTCAGGCCTACAAACGGAACAGATGCTGAAGCGGTCAGCGCAGCGCCGCCAGCGTCAGTCCTGCGGATCCGCAGGCGCGGCGTCAGCGTCGGCGTCGGCGTCGGCTGCGGCTTCGGCTTCGGCTTCGGCTTCGGCTTCGGCTACTTCCTCGACCTCAGCGACTTCAACCTCGGCCTCGACCTCAGCGACTTCAACCTCAGCCTCGACCTCAGCGACTACCTCTGCTTCAGCCTCTGGCTCAGCGGCGGCTTCGGCCTCAATCTCGTTCGCCTCAGCGACGACCTCAGCTTCGGCTGGCGTGGCGGCAGCAAGAAGATCCTCGTCGACGACCGGAACAACAAGGTCGGCGGGAGCTTCGATTGCCGCGTCCTCTTCAGGGAACTCAAGGTTGCCTGTGTGGGCCGAAAGAATCTGGCCTTCAACGCGCTTGACTGAGAGCGAGAGGCGGCGGCGCTCGTCATCAACTTCAAGCACCTTGACCTTGATCTCGTCTCCCGGCTGGACAACCTCACGCGGGTTCTCAACGTGGTGGGCTGCGAGCTCTGAGATGTGGACGAGCCCTTCAACGCCATCAAGGATCTCGACGAAGGCGCCGAAGGTTACGACCTTCGTGACTGTTCCTTCGAGGTCGTCACCGATGTTGTAGGTGTCGACGACGCGCTGCCATGGATCATCCTGGGTCTGCTTGAGACCAAGAGAAATTCGCTGGCGCTCGCGGTCAATCTCGAGCACCTTGACCTGAACGGTCTGGCCGATCTCGAGCACCTCCTGCGGGTGGTTGACGTGCGACCACGAAATCTCCGAGATGTGGATCAGACCGTCGATGCCGTTGAGGTCGACGAACGCGCCGAAGTCAACGATGTTCGAAATCTGGCCTTCAACGACGAGCCCCGGCTGGAGCTGGTCGAGAATCTCTTGACGCTGACCCTTGCGTGCCTCTTCAAGCACGGCACGGCGCGAGAGGACGACGTTGTTGCGCTGACGGTTGATCTCGATCACCTTGCAGATGATCTTCGTGTGGAGGAACTCGTCGAGTTCGGCAACGCGGCGGATGTCGACCAGCGACGCAGGCAGGAAGCCACGGATGCCGAGGTCGATGATCAGGCCGCCCTTGACGACCTCAATGACCGTTCCTTCGACCGCTTCGCCGGTTTCAGCGGCGGCCTCTATGCGGCGCCAAGCCTTCTCGAAGCGGGCGCGCTTCTTGGAGACGATCAGACGACCTTCCTGATCCTCCTTCGTGAGCACCAGCACGTCGATCTCTTCACCGAGCTCAACCTCTTCGCCGGGATCGATGTTCTTGCGAATCGAAAGCTCGGCTGAGGGGATTACTCCCTCGCTCTTGAAGCCGACGTCGACGAGGACCTCGTCTTTGTCGATCTGGACTACGCGGCCGGAGACGACCTCACCCTCATTGAACGTCGTGAAGGTTGCTGCGTAGTTAGGGACGATCTGACCGTCGATCTCAAGCAGCATCCCGTCGCTTCCGGGAACAATCTGCGATTCAACGTCGATTTCAGTGGACTGGTCGGTAGATATGGTTGTCATTGAACGGCAAGGTTAGCGGTATTACTTCGCTTCCAGCCACGTCCGTCCCGTGCCGATATCGACCGCCAGCGGTGGCTGGCGCTCTCCCCAAGGAGCAATCATCCCCTGTTCGACCAGTTCGCTGAGCTCTTTCTGCTCTGATTTTGGCCCTTCAAAGAGCAATTCGTCGTGAATTGTGAGGATCATTTCGGTCTTTAGTTCGGTCGCGGCAAGCGCAGCGGCGACATCGATCATCGCCAGCTTCATTACGTCGGCGGCGGTGCCCTGAACGATCGTATTGAGCGCCAAACGCTCGCCCATCGCCCGCGTCTGACCGTTCGTCGAGCGCAGCTCCGGAATGTTGCGGCGGCGGCCGAAGAGCGTCGTCACGAAGCCCTGATCGGTCGCCTTCTCGACGGTTTGATCCATGAAATGGCGGATCTGACCGAAGCGCGCCAGGTAGGCGTCGATGAACTCGCGCGCCTCGCCGCGCGAAATGTTGAGCCGATCAGCAAGCCCGTAATCACCGAGGCCGTAGACGATTCCGTAATTGATCATCTTCGCCTTCGAGCGCATCCCGGAGTCGATCTCATCGTCGGAGACGCCGAAGACCTCACGCGCCGTCGCCGTGTGGACATCCTCCCCGGCCTTGAAGATGTCCATCAAGACCTGCTCCTCGGCAACGTGCGCGAGCAGCCGCAGCTCAACCTGCGAGTAGTCAGCCGCAAGCAGCGCCAACTTCGGCGCAGCTTCGAAGCAGCCGCGAATCTCGCGCCCAAGCTCGGTGCGGACCGGAATGTTCTGCATGTTCGGGTTGATCGAGGCGAGCCGGCCTGTCGCCGTCGCGGCCTGAACGAATGTCGTGTGGATACGGCTCTGCTCGTCAACGAGCGAAGGGAGCGCCTCGAGGTAGGTCTTTGAAAGCTGATTGAGCTCACGCCAGCGCTCGACGACGGGAATGATCTCGTGCTCGTCGCGAATCGACTGCAAGACGCGGGCGTCAGTTGAGTAGCCGGTCTTGCCTTTGCGCTTCTTTGTCAAGCCCAGCTTCTCGAACAGAATCGCGCTCAGTTGCTGCGGCGACGCGATCACGAACTCCTCGCCGGCCAACTCCCAGATCTGCTGCTCGAGGCTCGTGATCTCGGTCCTCACTCGATCGGCGATCTCGCCCAGCGTCTTGGTGTTGAGCCGTACGCCGGCAAGTTCCATCGAACGCAGCACTGGAATCAGCGGAATCTCAATTTCGTCGAGTAGCGCCAGCTCTCCGCGTTCTTCGAGCATCAGCCGCTGACGCGCAGCTAGTAGAGCGGTGAGCGCCGCCTGACGGGCGCCAACGTCGTCGAGTGCGATCGTTATGCCGGCCTCCTCGCAGAGCTCGTCTAGGACGAAGCTGCGCCGCGATGGCTCGAGCAGGTAGGCCGCCAGCAGCGTGTCGTGGGCGACAATGGCTGGCACCACTCCGAGCGCTTTGGCGTCGTGGACGATCACGGGGCGATCGCCAAGCGCCGCCGCCAGCTCGGCAGCTTCGGCGAGCTCGCCAACAACTGCCTGCCCGTCGCAGTAGGCGGCGAAACGCCACGCCTGCTCGCGCGCGAAGAGTTCTCCGTCCTCCATCTCCGGCGCAGCTGTGGCGACCGCCAGCGGCGCCGTCGTGTTCCCAAGCGCAACTGCTTTAGCGAGCGAGCCGGCCTCGACCGTGACTGTGACCGCCGGTGCAGCCTCGACCAGCGGCGCGGTCTCTTCCTCGGCGCCGGCCTCGGCCGGGCCCATCTCCGCCTCGATCCGCCGCAGCGGATCGCGCAGCTCGAACTCGATGAAGACCTCGCGCAACTTCGCGCGATCTGGCTCGGTGTGGAGAGCGGCGATCTCGAGCGGGTCAACGTCAAGCGGTACGTCGCGCTGAATCGTCGCGAGCTCCTTGCTGAGCCTCGCGTCGCCAGCAAAGTTGGTCAGGTTCTCCTTGCGCTTGGCGCCAGTGATCTGATCAACGCTGCTGAGAATTGTCTCCAGCGAACCGAATTGCTGAAGCAGCGCTGCCGCCGTCTTGTCGCCGATCCCCGGCACACCAGGGATGTTGTCGGACGAATCGCCTTTGAGGCCGTAGAAGTCTGGAATCAGCTCCGGCGCGATGCCGTAGCGCTCAATCACTCCTTCGTAGTCGTAGAACTTCGTCTCCGTAATCCCGCGAGCGGTCGCCATCACGGTGACGTGGCCTTCGGGGTCGATCAGCTGAAACGAATCGCGATCGCCGGTCACGATCACAACTGGGACCGGGTCAGGAGCTGTCCTTGCGATCTCGGCGAGCGAAGCGATCACGTCGTCGGCCTCAAATCCGTCGACGTGGACGTTGTGCCAGCCGAAGGCTTCGACGATCGGCGCGAAGTGCGGCCACTGCTCACGCAAGAGATCCGGTTTCGACGGGCGGTTCGCCTTGTAGCGAGGATCGAGCTCCTTGCGGCCCGAAGTGCCGCGATCCCAACAGACGATCGTCGGGTTGTTGCCGTACTCAGTAAAGAGCTTCACGAGCATCGAAGCGAAGCCAAAGATCGCGTTGCTCGGCTGGCCTTTGGAGGTTGAGATCGTGTCCGGAAGCGCGAAGAAGGCGCGGTAGGCAAGGCTGTTGCCGTCGATCAGATAGAGCGTCTTAGCCACGAATGCTGACGCTACCGCAGCGGTCGGCACGCCGGTGGCCCGCCAACCTTCATACACTGACGCCCCGTGAGCTCAACACCTTCAGCCCAGTACAGCCTGACGATCCGAATTGAGATCGAGGACACGCCAGGAATGCTCGGCCGCGTAGCCAGCGCAATCGGCGACGCCGGCGGAACGATCGGCGCGATCGACCTAGTTGAGTCCGAGCACCATCTGATTCGCGACGTGACGGTCAACACACCGGACGCGGAGCACTGGGAAGAAGTGACGGCAGCAATCGAATCGATCGACGGTGCCCGCGTGATCGACACGACCGACCGCACATTCCAAATGCACGTCGGCGGCAAGATCGAGCAGCACAACCGCCATCCGCTGAAGACGCGCGATGACCTCTCGATGGCCTACACACCGGGCGTTGCGCGCGTGTGCAGTGCGATTCACGAAGACCCAGAGCGTGCCTTCCAATACACGATCAAGCGCAACACCGTTGCCGTCGTCAGCGACGGAACTGCCGTGCTTGGCCTCGGCGACATTGGCCCGCGCGCGGCGATGCCAGTGATGGAAGGCAAGGCGATGCTGTTCAAGGAGTTCGCCGGCGTTGACGCCTTCCCGATCTGCCTCGACACGAAGGACACCGACGAGATCGTTGAAACGGTAGAACGGATAGCCCCCGGGTTCGGCGGCATCAACCTTGAGGACATCTCGGCGCCACGGTGCTTCGAGATTGAGGAGCGACTGAAGGCATCGCTCGACATCCCGGTCTTCCACGACGACCAGCACGGCACGGCAGTCGTCGTGCTCGCCGCGCTGCTTAACGCCTGCCGCTTGACCGGTCGAGACCTAATGGACCTTCGCGTGCTCGTGATTGGCCTCGGCGCTGCCGGCGTCGCGGTGACGAAGATCCTGATCCAAGCCGGCGTGCGCGAGATCATCGGCTGCGACTCCCAAGGCGCGCTCAGCACCGAACGGGCCGACTACCTCGACGGAACAATGACGCCAATCAAGCGCTGGTACTCGGAGCAGACCAACCCCGAGAAGATCAGCGGCGGCCCCACTGAAGCGATCGCCGGTACCGACCTGATGATCGGCCTCTCGGGGGCAAAGGTGATTGACGCGGCAGCGCTCTCGACGATGCGCCCCGACCCAATGATCTTCGCGATGGCCAACCCGAACCCCGAGGTCTCTCCAGAAGAGGCCGCTCCATATGCTCGGATCATCGCCACCGGCCGGTCTGATTACCCGAACCAGATCAACAACGTGCTCTGCTTCCCTGGCGTCTTCCGTGGCGCGCTCGACGTTCGCGCCGAACAGATCACAGAGCCAATGAAGATGGCCGCAGCACGCGCGATCGCTCAAATCATCACCGACGAAGAGCTCAGAGAGGACTACATCATCCCCTCCTGCTTCAACCGCGATGTTGCGCCAGCGGTTGCCGAAGCGGTCGCCGCAGAGGCCCGCGCCAGCGGCGCCGCTCAAGCTGAGCGCAACACAATCGGTTTTGCCGCTTCAGACGTTGAAGCGCTCCGTAGCCCATAATCGTCGCTGATCCGTACCCTTTTCGAAGCTTCGAGAGGAACGCATCATGAAGATCGCAATTACAGGTGCAACAGGACTAATCGGCACGCGTCTCGTGCGGGCGCTGAAGGCGCGCGGCGACGAGGTCACTGTTCTCTCGCGCAACCCGCAGCGCGCGGCTGCGGCGCTCGACGTTGAAGCGATCGGCTGGGATTCTCTTGCTGAGCCCGCACCGCCTGAAGCACTGAGCGGGCGCGACGCGGTGATCCATCTCGCCGGCGAGCCGGTCGCTCAAAAATGGACAACCGAGAGCAAGAAAGCTATCCGCGAGAGCCGTGAGCTCGGCACGCGCAACCTCGTCGCCGGTATCGCAGCGTCGCAGCCTCGCCCGACGGTCCTGCTTTCGTCCTCGGCCGTCGGCTACTACGGCAAACACGGTGATGAGCTGATCGACGAGCAGAGCGCGCCCGGCAGCGATTTCCTAGCCGGTGTCTGCGTCGCATGGGAGCGCGAGGCTGCCGCCGCCGAAACGCTTGGCCTTCGCGTCGTAATGATCCGCACCGGCGTAGTCCTTGACGCCAGCGGGGGCGCGCTGAAGACGATGCTGCCACCGTTCAAAGCCGGCGTCGGTGGCCCGGTGGCTGGTGGAAAGCAGTACATGCCTTGGATTCACGCCGACGACATCGTAGGCCTCTATCTAGCCGCGCTCGGCGACGAGGCGTGGAACGGGCCGATCAACGGGACCGCGCCCAACCCGGCGACCAACGCGGCGTTCTCGAAGACACTTGGACGCGTCCTCCACCGCCCCTCGATCTTCCCCGTACCGGCGTTTGTGATCCGTGCGCGTTACGGCGAGATGGCCGAGCTCGTGACCGAAGGACAGCGTGCGATCCCAGCCGCAGCGACCGCCAACGGCTACAAGTTCACCGAGCCAGAGCTCGAACACGCACTGGCTGCAGCGCTCGACGGCTGAGCGCCGATCAGGGGGCGATCGAAGCGGTCAGCGCCGGCGAGCCAACGAGCTGGCCGCCAACGATGCGTGAAACGGTGAACGAGCTGAGCGTCGACTCGCCCCTGGCGTCGTAGCTATAGCGGCCGAGAACAGAGCTACTGCGATCGGTTGCCCTGATCTCGGCGAGGACGCTGGAGCGGTCGTTGCCGCGGTCGCCTGAGCGGCGGATTGCGTCCAGAACGTCGGCCATCGCTGCGTAGCCGAAAAGCCCGGCGGTTCCCGGAGCAGTTCCGAACTGGGCTCGGTAGCGCTTCGTGAAGGCCGCCCCGGCGGCGCCCAGGCGAAGCGGGTCGGGCCCGGGGGTCGTTACAAGCGTCGCTCGCTGAGCGCGCGCGCTGAGATTCTCAGTGAACGAGGTGCTCGCTCCGGCGCGCCCGACAAAGAACTTCAATGACGGCTCCAGCACGATCAGCCGATTGAATAGCTGCGCAGCGGCAAGGTTGATTGGGCCCGAATAGGCGAGGCAGTCGGCGCCCGAGCTAACGACTTTTTGGGCGACGGGGCGCAATTGAGCGGCGGTGCCGTCGCTGGCAGTCGAACCGGCTGTCGCGACCGATTTCGCTTTCAGCGCTTCGCTCATCGCAGTGGCAGAGAGCTTGCCAAGCTGCGAATCGCTGTAGACGATGAAACTCGCGTCGCAGCCCTGCTCGGCTTGCAGCGCTGCCTGCGCTGGCGTCTCCCGGACGGCGCTCGGAGCGAGCCGGAAGAAACTCTTCGTACCGCTCGGGTAGAAGCGGTGCGGCTCATCGAGACCGGCCTGAGCGCTGCCGGTGAAGCCTCCGTAACCGGCCAAGGGCGAAAGTTGGGCGATTCCCCCCTGATTCGTCAACGGGAGCGAAACTGCCGTGGCGGCCGAATCGTAATCGCCGATGTAGGCAATTGAGCTCGAGCCAAGTACGGCGACTCGGGCGTTTGACGCCACTTGAGCTACGGATGGCAGACGCATGCCGGCCTGAACCGAATTGAGCACCGTCAACGAAACTGTGAACGGGCCGACGAGCCCGTTGACGTCGGCCAGCGCGAGGCGCTCGCCATTGACCATCGCCTGCCCTGAGCTTCCAAGATCGCCGCTGAGCGGCGCGCTCGTAACCACAGTCAATTGGTCTCCGCCAACGACCACGCCGGGTCGGCTATCGCCGCAACCGGCGACAGCCAACGCGAGAGCCGATGCGAGTACTGGAGCGGCGATCAGGCGCCGTAGCGAGGAATTGTTCACGCGGCGCAGATTGTAGGTCGCGAAGCAGGCGGTAGCCGCGAGCAGCGCGTCAGTCGCGCGAGCCAGGACCGACAGAGCCGACCGAGCTACGCAGAACGCGAGCGCCAGCAGCAAGCAGAATGATCACCAGCGCCAGCATGATCCCGTCGAACGAGCTGAAGCCAAGCGCAGTCAGGACGACCCAGAGTGAAAGTGCGAAGGTGGTTGCGAGAACGATTCCCATGCTGCGCAAATCTTAGCGGAGCGCCTGCGCGAATTGCTCTACCAGTGACGCGCAAGCCGAAGCGGGGTCGTCTGACTGAGCCGCCTCGCGCACCAACCGGCTGCCGATTATCACGCCATCAGCGCCTGCATCGGCGGCGTCGCTTGCCTGCTGCGGCGTTGAGATGCCGAAACCGAGCGCGACCGGCGCGCTGGTGTGGGCGCGAACGCGGGCGATCACCTCGCCGTAGTCGCTGTCATCGCCGCGCTCGCCGGTAGTTCCGGCAACCGCGACGGTGTAGAGAAACCCTTGGGCCGCAGCGCCGATTTGGGCCAGCCGCTCGTCGGTGCTGGTCGGCGCAGCGAGCGGCACAAAGGCAACCCCGGCGCTGGCGCAACTCTCGGCCGTCGCCGGAGCCTCTTCGAGTGGCAGGTCAGGGACGATAAGCCCGCTAACGCCGGCTGCCGCGATGTCGCTGACGAAGCGCTCGGTTTCGCGCGCCAAGACGGCGTTCGAGTAACACATCAGTACGACCGGCACGCGCGCCGAGATCTCGCTCGCGACCGTCAGCACACCGTCAAGCGTGGCCCCCGCAGCAAGCGCCGCGCTACCGGCGTTTTGAATTACGGGCCCGTCGGCAAGCGGGTCGGAGAATGGCACGCCAAGTTCAATCAGGTCGGCGCCGCCGTCGACATAACCGTTGGCGATCGCAAGCGAGATCGCCAAATCGGGAAAGCCGCCCATCAAGTAAGGCATCAGCGCGGCGCGGCGCTCGCAGCTGCTGAAGGCCGCGGCAATCCGGTCGGCGCCGTTCATGAACGCCCAAGCAGCTTCAAGACCTCGGCGAGATCCTTGTCGCCGCGGCCAGAAAGGCAGATCAGATCCAGCTCAGAGTCGCTCGGCACGTTGAGCGCGAAGTGGATCGCGTGGGCAGGTTCAAGCGCCGGAATGATCCCCTCCAGCTGGGCGGTCCTCTCGAACGCAGCCAGTGCCTCACTATCGGTCACCGCGACATAGGTTGCGCGGCCGCTATCGCGTAGCCACGCGTGCTCGGGGCCCGACCCTGGGTAGTCGAGCCCTGCTGAAATTGAGTGTGCCTCGGCGATCTGACCTTCGTCATCTTGCAGCAGCGCGCTGAGCGAACCATGAAGCACTCCAGGCCGCCCGCCTACCGTCAGTGGAGCCCCATGGCGGCCACTCTCGATCCCCTCCCCCGCGGCTTCGACACCGATCAGTTCAACGTCGTCGTCACCAACAAAGGCTGTGAAGGCGCCGATAGCGTTTGAGCCACCGCCGACGCACGCAATCACGCGCCGCGGCAGTCTGCCCTCGCGTTCGAGGATCTGTTCGCGTGCCTCGTCGCCGATGCAGCGTTGGAGGTCTCGAACAATCGCCGGATACGGCGCCGGCCCGACCGCCGAGCCGATGATGTAATGGCTATCGGCGACATTCGTGACCCAGTCTCGAATCGCTTCTGAGACGGCCTCCTTCAGGGTCCGCGCGCCCACTTCAACGGCGACAACCGTCGCGCCGAGCAGTTCCATCCGTTGGACGTTCGGCGCTTGGCGGCGGATGTCCTCGGCGCCCATGTAGACGACGCACTCGAGGTCCAGCAAGGCGCAGGCCGTCGCCGAGGCAACGCCGTGTTGGCCGGCTCCGGTCTCAGCAATAATCCTTCGCTTACCCATCCGCAGCGCCAGCAGCGCCTGACCGAGCGCGTTGTTGATCTTGTGCGCGCCGGTGTGAAGCAAGTCTTCTCGCTTTAGGTAGATCGTCCGGCCGGCCACGGCGCTGAGTCGCTCGGCAAGATAGAGCGGCGTCGGGCGGCCTGCGTAGTCGCGCAGTAGTCGCGCCAGCTCAGTTTGGTAACCCTGATCGGCGCGCGCGCTAACCCACGCGGCCTCGAGTTCGGCCAGCGCCGGCATCAGCGTCTCTGGCACATATTGGCCGCCATAGGGGCCGAAGCGGTGCTCGACACCGGCATTACTCATGCCGGTAGCTCCGGGCTAGCCGCAGGCGCCGTTGAGGCGACAGCGTCAACGAACGCGATCATCTTCGCTGCATCCTTGATCCCCGGTGACGCCTCGGTCCCGCTGGCGGTATCGACCGCGAACGGATTTACGACGGAGATCGCTTCAGCGACATTGGTCGCGTCGAGTCCGCCGCTGAGGATCAGCGGGATCTTCGAGTGGCGCCGCCCTGCGGCAAGCGACCAATCCCAACTTTCGCCAGTTCCTCCGCGCAGTTCGGGGTGATCGGTGTCGAGCAGGTGGTAGTCAACGTGATGGAAGCGCTCAAGGTCGTTGAACTGCTCCCCGGAGACAACTTGCATCGCCTTGATCACCTTCGCGCCGGTGCGTCGGCGCAGCTCTTCGCAGAACGACGGCCCTTCATCGCCGTGGAGCTGAACCATCGTGAAGCCGAGCGCGTCGACTTGGCCGGCGACCTCGTCGAGCGTCGGATTGACGTAGACGCCGCAGACCTCGACGTCGCGATGGAGCTGGCCGGCGATCGATCGGGCATCGGCCTCTTCGCAGCGCCGAGCCGAGCCTTCCCACATGATGCAGCCGACGGCCCACGCGCCGAGCTCGACGCTCAGCTCGGCGTCGGCACGGTTCGTGATGCCACAGATCTTTATGCGCGGGGCGCGACTCACGCCCCCATAATGGCAGCCCTGAGCTGGCTCTCTGAAACTACGGCGCCGTTACGCTCTGCTGCGGCCTACGACCGAGTGTTACGTTGACCGTCTCCGTCGTCTTGCCGCCGCGCAGAAGCTGGATCTCAATCTCGTCGCCGGCCTTCTTCGAAGAGACGTAGGTCGAGAGCGCGAGCGACGTCAGCATCGGCCGGCCATCGATCTTCTGGATGATGTCTCCGCCGATCTTCAGCGACTGCCCGTCGAGCTTGGCGGGGACCGTTCCGCCCTTAATTCCGGCCTTTGCGGCGGGGCTGCCAGGGTTGACGGTTTCGATCAGAACGCCCTTGCTGACAGGAAGATTGAGCGCCGCCAGATCGGCCGTGATCGAAATTGAGGAGATGCCGAGGTAGCCGGTATCAACGGTCCCCCGACGGAGGCCCGGAAGTAGCTTGCGGGCGGTGTCGATCGGAACGGCGAAGCCGATGCCGACGTTGCCGCCACCGCTGCCGCCAGTTTCGATCTGCGAGTTGATTCCAATCACTTCGCCGGCGCTATCGATCAGCGGACCGCCGGAGTTGCCGGGGTTAATCGCTGCATCGGTTTGAATCACGTCGTTGATGGCAAAGCCGTTGAGGCCTTCAATTGAGCGTTGCTTGGCGGAGACGACGCCGGTCGTGAGGCTGAACGCCTGACCGAAGGGGTTGCCGATTGCGACAACTGGGTCTCCGACTTCGACGTCTTTGGCCGAGGCCAATGGAAGCGTCGTTAGATCCAAACCGTCGGGGTCGATCTGCAGCACCGCAATGTCGGATGAGCGGTCGGCGCCGAGAATCTTGGCGTCGACGGTCTTATCGTTGGAGAAGCGGACAGAGACCGTCTTGGCGCCATCCACAACGTGCGCGTTGGTAAGAATGGTTCCCTGCTTGTCGATCACGAAGCCGGAGCCCGTCGCCTTGCCGTTTCGCGACTCTGGCGCACCGAAGAGATTGGATTCCTTCCTTTCGACGTCGGCGGTGATGAAGACAACTCCCTTTGAGTCGCGTCGATAAATCTCTCGCGGAGTCATAGCGCCGCCGGAGCTGACCGTCTTGAGCGTTCCGCCCGAGGCTTGCTGAACGACGGTCGTCGTTCCTGAGCCACCGCCAATACCGATTAGCGACGCAGCGACGATCGCGATGAGCGCGCCGAGCACTCCCGCGCCACCAGCAACTAGAAATGTTGAACGTGAAGATGTCGAACGTGAGGATTTCATTTACTGAAGGAAAGCGTCGCTCTCTGAAGGCTCGTTAAAGAGTTAGTTAAGGGACTGGGGTGTTCGCTAGTCGAGGTCGGCGTCGTGACCGCCGGTGAGCAGTTCAAGCGCGGCAACGGGATCGGCGCTAGCGAGCAACGTCTCGCCAATCAGGACGGCGTCAACGCCGACTCGCTCCAGCTCGGCAAGTTGCGCGCGCTCTCGCAACCCCGACTCGCTGACGACAGTCTTTCCTGCCGGAATGTCGGCCAGCAGCTCGTGGGTTCGCGAGACGTCGACGCTGAAGTCGCGCAGGTCGCGGTTGTTAATCCCAATCAGGTCGGGATCAACCGCCTCCAAGACCTCGGTTAGCTCCGCCTCGTCATGGACCTCGACCAAGACATCGAGGTCGAGCGCCGTCGCCTCGTTGTAGAGCGCCTGCAGATGCTTGGTCTCAAGCGCCGCGGCGATCAGCAAAATTGCGTCAGCCCCGGCCACAGCCGACTCGACGAGTTGGTAGTAGTCGACGATGAAGTCCTTGCGCAGGATCGGAAGATCGCTTGCGCTGCGGGCGGCGATCAGGTCGTCGAGTGAGCCGCCGAAGTTTGCCTCTTCAGTCAGTACCGATAGAGCGGCTGCGCCGCCACGCTCGTAGGCGACAACGATCTCGTCGAGCGTCGCCCCGCGGCCGATCTCGCCGGCGCTCGGTGACCGCCGTTTGAATTCGGCAATCACTGAGAGTCCCGGCCGCGCGAGCGCTTCGGCGAACGGCCGATCGGCGCCGCGGCGATGTAGCTGAGATTCGAGTTCGGCCAGAGGAAGCTGCTCGCGGCGGCGCGCTACCGATCGCTCTGTCGACGCGACAATCTGGCTGAGGACTGTCATCGCGCTGACAGCTCGGTGCTGCGTTGGAGGAAATCTTCCAATGTGCCTTGAGCTGCGCCGGAATCGATTGTCTCCCGAGCCAGCTCAAGCCCCTCGGCGATCGAACCTGCGCGGCCGGCAACGTAGATCGCAGCCCCGGCGTTGAGCGCAGCAATCTCGCGCCGCGGTCCACTCTCACCGGCGAAGATCTGGCGGATGATCTCGGCGTTCTGCTCCGGCCCGCCGCCGCTGAGTTCGTCCTCGCTGGCTGGCTCGATGCCAAACTGCTCGGCGGTGAGCGTGTAGCGGCGAGTGCCCTCTGCAGTTAGTTCGGCCACCTGGGTCGGGCCAGAGGTACTTATCTCGTCAAGCCCATCCTCGCTCGAGACGACCAAGGCGTGATCGGTCCCAAGGCGCGAAAGCGCCCCCGCGACAAGATCAATAGAGGCCGGCTGCGGCACTCCAATCAGCTGGCGGCGAGCGCCGGCCGGGTTTGTCAGTGGTCCGAGGAGATTGAAAATTGTGGGTACCCCGAGTGCCTTGCGGACCGGCACGACGTAGCGCGTCGCCGCATGGTGAGCGGGAGCGAACATGAAGCCGAAGCCGACCTCGTCGATCAAACGCGCCTCGTCTTGCGGCGTTAGCTCGAGCTTCGCACCGAGTGCTTCGAGCACGTCGGCCGAGCCGCTGAGGCCGGTCGCCGTTCGGTTGCCGTGTTTGGCAACCGCGCAGCCGGCCGCGGCCGCAATCAGCGCGGCAGTGGTCGAGATGTTGAATGTCCGTCGCCCGCCACCGGTGCCGCAGGTATCGAGCAGGTCTGTGCGCTGAGGTTTGACCGGCGTTGCCAGCGAGCGCATCGTCTCTGCCAACCCGGCGAGCTCATCAACCGTTTCGCCCTTCTCGCGCAGTCCAAGCAGCAGCGCTGAGATCTGCTCCTCGCTGGCCTCACCGGCCATGATCACAGCGAGAGCTGCCGCGGCCTGATTTTGAGTTAGGTCCTGCCGAGCGGCTACCGCCTCGTTCGCCAACTCCAACGCCGACTGTGCCATCAGCGCCCGGCTCCAGTCAGAAAGTTCTCGACGATCTTCAAGCCGTCCTCGGTCAGTACCGACTCGGGGTGAAACTGAACCCCTTCGGCGGGCAGTTCGCGATGACGGACGGCCATTACAAGCCCGTCCCCCCGCGCCGAAACCTCAAAGCACTCGGGGAGGTCGGCCTCAGCGGCGATCAAGGAGTGGTAGCGGCCGACGGTGAGCGGAGAAGGCAGGCCGCTGAAGAGCGTTTTGCGATCGTGTTCGATTGTCGTCGTCTTGCCGTGGACCGGCTCATGGCGCACAACGCTGCCGCCGAATGCCTGCACCAAGGCCTGATGGCCAAGACAGACGCCGAGCGTCGCAATCCCAGCCTCAGGGAAGCGGCGCACCGCCTCAAGCGTGATTCCAGCGTCGTCTGGAGTGCACGGCCCGGGAGAGACGACGACACGCTCCGGCTGCGTGGCTAGCAGCTCGTCAACGCTCGCGCGGTCGTTGCGGACGACCGAGATCTCGGCTCCAAGCTCTCCGAGATACTGAACCAGGTTGTAGGTGAAGGAGTCGTAGTTATCGATTACGAGCGTGCGCATCGCTACCACCAGCCCGGCTGATTGGTCGCCAACTCGATCGCGCCGATCACGGCCTTGGCCTTGTTGACCGACTCCTCGTACTCGTACTTCGGGCTTGCGTCGGCGACCGTGCCGCCGCCAGCCTGGACGTGCACCTGACCGCCGCGGCAGACGACGGTACGGATGTGGATACAGGTGTCGAGATCACCGGCGTAGCTGAGATAACCGATTGCGCCTCCATATCCCCCGCGCTTAACCGGCTCAACCTCATCGATGATCTGCATTGCTCGGACCTTTGGCGCGCCGGAGAGCGTCCCGGCGGGGAGGATTGCGCGCAACGCATCAAGCGCGCCAACCTCAGGCCGCAGCGTTCCCGAGACCGACGAGACGATGTGCATCACGTGCGAGTAGGTCTCAACCTGCATCAGGCTGTCAACGACGACCGAGCCGTACTCGCATACGCGGCCGAGGTCGTTGCGGCCGAGGTCGACCAGCATCACGTGTTCGGCGCGTTCCTTCTGATCGGCGAGCAGGCCATTCGCCAATCCGAGATCCTCGGCCGCGCTCGCGCCGCGCGCTCGAGTGCCCGCGATCGGGCGCGTCGAAGCCGAACGGCCATTCACCGTCAGTAGCGGCTCGGGAGAGGCGCCGACAACCTGAAAATCTCCAAATTCAAGGAAGTACATGTAGGGGCTTGGGTTAACGACGCGCAGCCCGCGGTAGATCGAGAACGGATCGACCTCCAGCTCGGCCGTCCAGCGCTGCGACGGGACGACCTGGAACGCATCACCGGCATGGATGTAGTCAACGATCTTCGCGACCACGGCCTCAAACTGATCGCGCGTGAAGTTCGATTCGAACTTCGGCGCCACGCGCGCCGGGCCATCCGGCTTCGGTGCCGGCAGCGGCCCGGCGAGCATCGCGCGAACCTCAGCGATCGTCGCCGCCGCCTCTGCGTAGCTGGCCTCGCTCAGTTGGCCGCCGTCAGCGACGGCGTTGACGAGGATCGTCAGCGTGTGGCGCAGGTGATCGAAAACGACGAGCACGTCGCTGCGCATCAGCGCCATGTCGGGTAGCCCGAGCTGATCGGGATTTGGCTCACCAAGCGGCTCAACAGTGCGAACGAGGTCGTAGCCGAAGTATCCGACGAGTCCGCCGGCAAACGGCGGTAGATCCTCCATCGGCGCCTGGCTGAGGCGATCGAGCATCGCGGCGGCAAGCGCGTAGGGGTCTCCCCCATCAGTCAGATCCCAGCGCAGAAGCTCCCGCGGTCGGATGCCGATGAAGCTGTAGCGGCCCATCCTCTGCCCCTGTTCAGCAGACTCGAGCAGGAAGGCGGGCTCCGACGGGGATGCGGCGCGAAGTTTCAAGAAGGCTGAAACAGGCGTCTCACAGTCGTCAATGAACTCGTGTCGCAGCGGGATTAGCGTGTAGTCGGCCGCTAGCTGCTGCGCCTCCTCGAGCGGCGGATTAACCGAGACTTGATTCGCTGCGGGGCTCATCGCGGCACCCCAGCAAGCACGCGGGTGTCGCTTAGCTTGCTCGCCTCGGGCGGTGAACCGAGCTCGGCGAACTCTGGCGCAGCTTGGTCGAGGTACCAGCCGAATGCCCTGTCGACGATCCGCTGATTGCCAATGATCGCGAGCAGCGCCGTCAGCACACGAGGCGGCAGAGCAGGAATCAGCCGCTGCAGCGCAAGTGCAATCGCGAATGGCCGCTTATGGCCGCTGTTGAAGCTTTCGTAAGCGGCCAGCGCGGCTGCTCGGTCGCTGCGCCCTTCAATCACGGCCCGCAGCTCGCGGCCGCAGGCGATGCCAAAGTAGAACGCCGTACGGATCCCCTCTCCTGAGAGCGGGAAGCAGTGGCCGGCGCTGTCGCCAGCGAAAAAGATGTCGCCTTCGGTGGCGGCGCGCAGCCGGTGCGGGAACCAGTTGCCTTGGTAGTTGATCGGGTCGCGTCCGAGCCGTTCGGAGAGCGCCACTGTCGGCTCTTTGACGTGCTGATTGGGATCGTATGAACCGACGCCGATCCGCGCCTCATCGGCGGCCGGAACACGCCAACCGTAGCCGCGGCGGACGATCGAGCGTTCAATCCAAATCTCGAGCGCATCGCCTGAGCCATCATGCTCGGGATGAACCTCAAGCCCGCGCGAGAGCGGCGCCTCCGGCGGCTGATAGTGCGGGCTGCACAGGACGCGCCTCCAGCCGAGCGCATCGACGACAAGCGGCGCCGAAATTGTGCCTCGGTCGGTAATAACGTCGACTGTTCCGTCGGCGCGGCGTTGACCGAGCGACTCAACCTTCGCTGTCTCAAAGCGCGCCTCGCCGCACTGCGCCCAGAGCAGCTCGCAGAGCTGGCGGTAGTCGAACGACGACCAGCTCCACGGCAGGCGGTAGCGGACGCTGCCGCGCGGCGTCGTAAAGCTCATGTACGGGAGCTCCTGTTTGATTGAGGCGCCAAGACCGAGCGCTTCGAGCCACGGCGTCGGGCAGGCGCAGGCCGACGTTTGGCGCTCGCCGATCTCGTAGCGGTCAAGGACCAGCACGCTGGCACCGCTGGAGGCCAGCTCGCGGGCTACCGCGAGTCCGGCAAAGCTTGCTCCACAGATCAGGACCTCGGCGCGCGTTCCCTCAAGAGAGGTTCGCTGCGCGCCACGTGAGGTCGCGCGGACGGTCACGAAACTAGCGCCCAGGAGGACGCGCCAACGGCCTCCCACGGACGCAGGCGGTTCGAACGGGTAACTACGTCGTATCCGTTCTCCTCGACGCGGTCGAGAACCCGCATGTAGACAGCGCGGGCGACCTTGATCCCTGGGCGTACGGGTGCTGGCAAGAGCTGAGCAAGCGCTTCGCTGGCGGCAAATAGGTCGCGTGCCCGCGCGACTTGCTGGGCGACGTGGTCACGCAACGAAGCACTGGCGGTGCGCTGGCGCAGGTCGCTCTCATCGAGCCCGGGCAGGTAGATCCGGCCCATCTGCCAATCGATCGGCACGTCGCGAATGAAATTCGTCAGCTGGAAAGCGACGCCGAGCAGCCGCAGCAAGGCAACTGCGCTGTCTGGAGCGTCGAGCAGCGGCGCAGCAACGGGGCCGACGGTCGCCGTTCCCTCCATGTAGTGATCGAGTTGTGCCTGAGTCCGCATCCGCACCCGCTCATCACAATCGGCACGCATAGATTCCATGTAGTTGGGGAGTAGCTCAAGCGGCATTCCATAACGCGGCCCAGCCTCTACCAGCGCAGCGATCACCGGGTGGAGCGAGTAGCCACGATCTATGCCCTGCTCGAGTTCATCTTGCCAGGCGTCAAGTGCCTCGCGCCGTTGGCCGTTAAGGGCGGTGTTATCTGCTATCTCATCGGCGCCGCGAACGTAGCCGTAGAGCGCGTAAAGAGCCGGGCGACGCTCAGCCGGAAGGCAGACCGTCGCAGCAAAATAGGTTGGGTCATGGCGCAGCTGCATGCGGCGGCATCTGCGGTAAGAATCATTGACAACCTTGTTTGGACTAAA
Organism: Bifidobacterium breve; assembly: GCA_945881845.1. Lineage (GTDB taxonomy): Bacteria > Actinomycetota > Thermoleophilia > Solirubrobacterales > Solirubrobacteraceae > F1-60-MAGs163. The sequence goes on from CAMCVN010000012.1 coordinate 39,957, forward strand.
ACCCACGCCCCTACCGTAGTTGGCCAAGTGAAAAAGCGGCAACACGACATCTTTAATTGCGAGCTAATCGTCATCAGCGGCAAGGGTGGCGTCGGCAAGACGACGATCGCAGCGGCCCTAGGTTTGCTTGCCTCGGCAGCCGCTAAGCAGACGATCGTTTGCGAAGTTGCCGGCCAGAGCCGCGTGCCGACACTAATTGGCCACCCGACGGCTGGAGGACCCGGCACGGAGGAATGCGTTGCGCCCGACCTCTGGACGACGACGATCGACCCCGAGCTGGCGCTCGTCGAATGGGCTAGCAAGCTGATCCGCCCGCGCGCGCTGCTCGACCTAGCCGTCCGTTCGAACAGTTTCTCCGGCTTCATCAACGCCGCCCCGGGCGGCCGCGAGCTGCTCACGATCACGAAGGCAGCTGAGCTCAGCCGCGATCAACGATGGAATGGGGACGCCGATGGCTACGAGCTGGTGATCCTCGACGCACCGGCTTCGGGCCACGGGTTGGCGATGCTCAAGACGCCAACGACCTTTTCTCAGATCGCCCGTGTCGGCCCGATCGCTAACCAAGCGCGCGAGGTTGAATCGTTGCTCGCTGACAGCCAGCGGTGCCGAATCGTCCTTGTTTCAACGCTGGAGGAGACTCCCGTCAACGAAACGCTCGAGCTTGACGCGGCGTTAGCGAAGCAGCTCGGGCGCGGCGCCGATCTGATTATTGCCAACGGCCTGATCACCGACAACCTCAGCGAGCAGGAGTTGGCAGAGCTAGCTGGTGCCGCGATCGACGCCGTCGCAGTAGCCGCTATCAAGCTGCGCCACGGGCGTGCGACGATCCAACAGCAGCAGCTCGAACGGCTGCGGGCAGGCGCACAGTGCCCGCTGATCACCTTGCCTGCGATCACCAGCCACGCCGTTGGACCCGACGAGCTCGAGCAGCTCGCGGCGCTCTTGGATGCAGAACTGACGCTTTTGGCCTAGCGCCTCAGTCGATTCCGAGCCGGTCGAGCAGACCTTCATCGGTACGCCAGCTCCGACGTACGCGGACCGACAGGTCGAGATGCACTTGCGAACCGACGCGCTTCTCAATCTCACCGCGCGCCGCCGTCCCGATCGAGCGGATCATCTTGCCGCCACGACCAACCAGAATCCCCTTCTGCGACTCGCTCTCGACCCATGCCAAAGCGCGAATCCGCAGTAACCCCTCGCGCTGCTCCTCAATCTCCTCGACAACTACCTCAACGGCGTGCGGCAGCTCTTGGAAGGTGCGACGGAGAATCTGCTCACGGATCAGTTCGGCCAACTCGATTCCCAGCGGTTGGTCGGAGAGATCATCGACACCAAAGAGCAACGGGCCTTCGGGCATCAGCTCGGCGAGACGCTCGACGAGCACATCAACCCCTTCTCCTGTCTTCGCCGAAATCGGGAAGATCTCGGCGTCCAAGCCGAGCCCTTCGGCCGAGAGCAAAGACTCCAACGTGCGCGAGCGATTGAGCCGGTCGCCCTTATTGACGGCGATCAGTACGGGCTTTGAGCTGGCCTTCAGCAGCTCAGTGATGAAGCGGTCGCCAGCGCCGACCCCTTCCTCGCCGTTGAGCACAAAGAGAACAGCGTCGCTATCGCTCAGCTCGCGCTCCACACGCCTCTGCATCCGCTCGGTCAGAAGGTCGCGCGGGCGCTGAAAACCAGGCAGATCGACCAATACGATCTGCGTTTCGCCGCGCATCGCGATGCCGCGGATCGCCCGCCGCGTAGTCTGCGGCCGGTCGGAGACGATCACGACCTTCTCGCCGATGATCTGGTTTACAAGCGTTGATTTGCCGACGTTTGGCCTCCCGGCCAGTCCGACGAAGCCGGCCTTCGTCACCACGAGCAGATCTCGCCCTGTAAGGCCAGCATCTCGCCGTCGTCAGTTTCGTGATCCATGCCAACGAGATGGAGCGCGCCATGAACAATCGCCTCACGCAGATCATCGGTCATCGGCGGACAGATGATGATGTCACCAAGCTCGCGCGGCCCACTTCCATCGTCGTCGCCGTCTACAGGAAATGAGAGCACGTCGGTCGCTCCTTCAATGCCGCGATGGGCGAGGTTCAGCTCAGCGATCCGCTGTTCGTCGACGAATTCAACCGCGACGTGACCGTCTTCAACCCCTGCCGACGCGAACGCGAGGGCGAGTAGCCGTTCAACCTCCGGCTCAGGTGGGTGGCCGGCTCCAAGGTCAACAGCGATGTAGTCAAGCTCGATCATTGCCAGCCGTACTCAGGCCTGACGGCGTTCGCGCTCAGCGCGCAGCTCAGGGGCCGAACGCTCGGCGAAAGCACCGTAAGCCTCAACGATGCGCTGCACGAGGCGGTGACGGACTACGTCATCGGCGCCGAAGCGGACGAAATCGATTCCCTCAATCTCGCTTAGGACATCGGCTACTACGACAAGCCCGGACTGCTGCTCTTTCGGCAGGTCGATCTGCGTGATATCGCCGGTTATCACCATCCGAGAGCCGAAGCCGAGTCGCGTCAGGAACATCTTCATCTGCTCGGCCGTCGTGTTCTGGGCCTCGTCAAGAATGATGAACGAATCGTTGAGCGTGCGCCCGCGCATGAACGCCAGCGGCGCGACTTCAATCACGCCGTGCTCGAGGTATTCACTTACCTTCTCGGGGTCAAGCATGTCGTTGAGGGCGTCGAAGAGCGGCCGAAGGTAGGGGTCGATCTTGGCCATCAGATCGCCCGGCAGGAATCCGAGCCGCTCGCCGGCTTCAACAGCAGGGCGGGTCAAGATAATGCGGTTGACCTCCCCGCGCGAGAGCGCTGCGGCAGCCATCGCAACGGCAAGGAAGGTCTTGCCCGTTCCAGCCGGGCCGATGCCAAAGGTGACGGTGTTCTCACGCACCGAATCGACGTAACGCTTCTGGTTCGGCGTCTTCGGCCCAACCTTGCGCCCGCGATGGCTCCAGACAACGTCGCCGAGCACACTCGCTGGCTTGATCTCCTCGCTAAGCGCACCGGTCACGGAATGAATTGTTCCCTCCTCGAGCTGATGCCCGTTGTCGGCGAGCTCTGCCATCTCGTCAACTATCTCCGCCGCCGCAGCAACCGCGACGGCTTCGCCGTCGAGCGTCACAACGTTGCCGCGAACCACGATCCCGCAATCGAGTTCGCTCTCCAGTCGCCGCAGTACTACGTCCCCAGTGCCGCAAAGTGCGCTCGCCGCTTCGTTCGAGAGCTCAATCGTCTGCCGCATTAGCCGTTTAGTGACTCCTGGGCGATCGCCGAGACCCGCTTACCGTCGGCCTGGCCGGCGACCTCCGCCATCGCCAGCTTCATTACTTGCCCGGTGTCCTTGGCGCTCTCGGCGCCGCTTTCAGCGATCGCCGCGGCAACGATCTCGCGCAACCGCTCGTCGCTCAGCTCGGCAGGCAGGTATTGCTCAATCATCGCGGCCTCGGCCTCTTCGGCTTCAGCGAGTTCCGGGCGCCCCGCTTCACGGAAAGCCTCTGCTGCCTCGAAGCGGCGTTTGCGTTCGCGGCGAAGCACGGCGAGCTCATCCCCGGCGCCCTCCTTGGCGTCTTTCTGAAGCTCCGAAAGGATAAGCCGTAGAGCTGAGACTCGCTCCTTGTCGCCAGCTTTCATCGCCGTCGTGATTTCGCTCTTGAGGGTCTCGCTGATCGGCGCGGCGTTCATAGGCTGAAAAGTACGTTACTGCCCCGCGCTGTCGGCGACGTAGGCCGAGACTGCATCGATCTCAGCTCCAGTTAGTACGTCGCCAAATGCTGGCATTCCGCCACCGCCGTTGGTCACCTTCGCGTTGACCGTTGCCGCATCCGGCGCAAGGTCGTCGAGATTAGGCCCGACCTGACCGTTTGAACCGGCGGCCGCGAGCGTGTGGCACTGCGCACAGTTGGAGGCGAACACTTTTTCGCCCTCAGCCGAGGCGACCGTGGTCGTTGAAGTGCCGGTAGTGGAGGGAGCGGCAGCGGTTGTCGACGACTCCTCGGAAGAGCTCGAACCGCAGGCGGCAAGGCCGACCGCAACAACAACCAAGGCAAGAGCAGTTGGGGCGTGAAAGCTTTTCATCAACCCAGTCTACGCGAGATCGACGCCATCGTCGTGAAGAATCAAATTGAATGGCGCGCCAGCAGCAGCGCTGCCCATTCACCGCTGATGCGGCGATCTCGTTCAAGCAGGCCGTGAGCATCCGCAAATGCCTCGGCAACCTCGTCCGCTTGCTCGACCAAGAGCCCACTGGCAATCATCAGACGAGGCGGCTCTTGATCGAAGCCGGCGCTGGCGACCTCGAGCAGCAACGGCAGCAGCAGGTTCGCCAATACGAGTGGAGCAGTTGGAACCGGTCCATCACGGCGCAGGTCAAAGCGCGCGGCAGTGACGGCGACGCCGTTGGCGGCAGCATTGGCGATCGTTGCCTCAACGCTTTCGGCCTCATGGTCAACGGCGAGCACAGGCATCCAACCGAGCTTCGCTGCCGCGATTGAAAGTACACCCGAACCGCAGCCGAGATCGACGCAGCCACCGACCGGCTCGAGCGCCAGGAGCAGCTCGAGACAGAGGCGCGTTGTGGCGTGTGCTCCGGTGCCGAAGGCCTGGCCGGGGTCGACGACAAGGTCGATCTGATCGGCTCCGCTGTCCGCCTTCTCCCATGGTGGTCGCACGCGCAGAACGCGCCCCCCATTCTCGATCGAGACCGGCTTGTGAAACGCCTTCCACTGCTGATCCCAATCGTCGTCAACTTCGCTCGTGACGATCTCAACCAGCGCGCCGCTCGCTGCGGCCTCGAGATCGGGCAGCGCGGGAAGTTCACCTGACGCGCCATAGACGGCGTATTCGACTCGGCCGTCCGGCAGCTCATTCTCCTCAACCCCTGATGGGGCGAGCTCGAGTAGCTCGGCTAGGACCAGCTCAGCGTCGGCCGCTGCTACACGGATCGCGAGCCGGATCACCGACTGGTGCTCAGCAGCCGCCGCAGCTTCGCGCCGAGCCCTTCGGGAGCTGCCAAGTTCTCGTCCGTGAGCGACTCGGCGAGCTGCTCATTAAGGCTGCGCTGCTCATCGGTCAGGCGCCGCGGGATCACGACGTTGATCACGACGCGCAAGGCGCCGCGCCGCTCCGGTCGCCGCAGCTGTGGCATCCCAAGCCCGTCAAGTTCGATGATCTCACCGGGCTGCGTCGCTGTCGGCACCTTCACCGCTACCGGCCCGTCGAGCCCCTCAACGTCAAGCGTCACTCCCAGCGCAGCGTTCGGCGCCGGCACGTCGAGCACGCAGATCAGGTCATCGCCGTCGCGCAGTAGCTGCTCGCTGGCCTCAACCTGAACTTGGACGTAGAGATCGCCGCCAGGGCCACCGCGCTCCCCTGCGTGGCCACGGCCGGAAAGGCGGATCCGTTGCCCGTCGTCAATTCCTGGCGGAATCTCGATCTCCAGCTCGCGGCGGCGGACGAGGCGGCCGCGACCGTCGCAGGATTCGCAGGGAGAATCAGCGATTCGACCCTGGCCATCGCAGGCGTCGCAAGCGCGCCGCTGCAGCACCTTGCCGAAAGGAGAATTCGCGACCCCCTCAACCACGCCCGAGCCTTGACAGCGATCACAGCTGGTCAGATTGCTGCCGGGCTCAGCGCCGCTGCCGTCGCAGTCGTCGCAGCGATCGATCGCTTCGAACGAGATCGTCGTCGTCTTGCCGGCTGCCGCTTCGGGCAAGGTGATTGCGACGGCGATGACCGCGTCGTCACCTTGCGCCGGCCCGCTCTGACCGGCGCCAAAGCCGCCTCCGAAGAAGGCGCCGAAGAGGTCGCCCAGTGAGCCGAAGCCGTCGAAGTTGGGGCGCATTCCGCCGCTGCGCAGACCCTCGTGACCGTACTGGTCGTAAATCTCGCGGCGGCGCGGGTCGGAGAGAATCTCGTAGGCCTCGGCGGCGGCCTTGAACTTCGTCTCGGCGTCAGGGTCGTGGCGATTTACATCGGGGTGCAGCTCGCGGGCGAGCGCGCGGAACGACTTCTTGATCGTCTGATCATCGGCCCCGCGCGGCACGCCGAGAACGTCATACGGATCACCAGGCACAGTGCTCGCCATCGTTTAGGCCGCGTCGACGTCTTCGATGTAGCGCGAAAGCTGCCAAGCAGCCTCGCGGACGGTTGCGATCACGGCGCCGTAATCCATCTGCAGCGGGCCGATCACGGAGACGGTGCCGAGCTTCTGCGCCCCTGGCCCATAGCCAGCGCCGACGAGCGCCAGTGACTGCAGCGCTGGCAGCTCGTTCTCGCTACCGATCCGCACGACGACGTCGCGCTCGCCGAGCGCCACGCGCAGCACGCCGAGCAGCGCGACACGCCGCTCAAGCGCGTTCAACAGTTCGTTGATCTCAGAGAGGTTGTCGAGCCTGTCGCCACCAAGCAGGCGCCCGGCTCCTTCGACGTAGAGCATCACTTCGGAGTCCGACCGAAGATCATCGAAGACCGGCAGCAGCGCCTCAAGGAAGCCGCGTTCACTGGCGCCGAGCGAACTGTCGCCAAGCCGCGCTGCAACGGTGCGCGCGCCAAGCTCGTGGCCGCTGAGCCGCTCGTTGAGGTACTCCGCGGCCCAGGCGATCAGGCCGCTATCAATCGGCTGGTCGAAGCTAATCAGCCGCTTGGCGACACTGCCGGTCGACGTGATCACGACGACCATTGCGACGTGCGGCTGCAAGGTCAGCACCTCAACGTGGCGAAGCGTTGCGGCCTCAAGTGGCGGCGCCGAGACGATCGCCAGCAGGTTCGTTACCTGAGCGAGAGTCGCGCTGGTGACTCGCATCGCCTGGTCTACCTCGCTCTTTACGATTGGCAGCTCAAGTTCGGCCCGCTGGCCATGAGGCAGCAGACGGTCAACGTAGAAGCGGCGTCCAGCGTCGGTCGGAATTCGCCCGGCCGAGGTATGTGGGTGGGCGAGCAGCCCCTGCTCCTCAAGTACCGCCAGCTCATTGCGAATCGTTGACGGCCCAAAGTCGATTCCCGGGTCGGCGGCGAGCGTCTTCGACCCGACCGGCTGCGCGGTCGCCTGATGGGTCTCAACGACCCGGCGTAGAATTAGCTCTTGGCGCTCAGTAAGCACGAGCAACGATGGTACCGGCGCAGCTAGTCGCGCCGACGATCGCGAAGCTCAGCTTGTGTCGCCGAGCTCAAGCACGGCGAGGAAAGCCTCCTGCGGGATTTCGACGCTACCGACCTGCTTCATCCGCTTCTTTCCCTCTTTCTGCTTTTCAAGCAGCTTGCGCTTGCGCGAGATGTCGCCGCCGTAGCACTTGGCAATCACGTCCTTGCGGAAAGCTTTGACCGTTTCGCGGGCAACGATTCGGGCACCGATCGCGGCCTGAATTGGCACGTCGTACTGCTGGCGGGGAATTTTCTCGCGCAGCTTCTCGGTCAACGTACGGCCGACCGTGTGCGCCTTATCGCGGTGGACGAGCATTGAGAGCGCGTCGACCGGCTCACCGGCCAGCAGCACGTCGAGCTTGACCATGTCCGAGGCCTTCAATCCGCTGATCTCGTAGTCGAGCGACGCGTAACCGCGCGTGCGCGACTTGAGCTGGTCGAAGAAGTCGAGCACGATCTCGGCGAGCGGCAGGTCGTAGCTCATCTGGACCCGCTCGGACGAAAGGTAATGGAGGCCCGCGCTCTCACCGCGCTTCTCCTGGCAGAGCTCCATCACTTGGCCGACGTACTCGTTCGGCGTCAGGATCGAGGCCCGGATCATCGGTTCGCGGATCTCTTCAATCCGGCTTGGGTCGGGCATTGCGGAAGGGTTGTGAACCTCGACCGTCTCGCCGCTGGTCATCGTCACCTCGAAGCTGACCGAGGGCATCGTTGCCATCAGGTTGAGGTCGTATTCGCGCTCCAGCCGCTCACGGACGATGTCCATGTGCAGCAGGCCAAGGAAACCGCAGCGAAAACCGAAGCCGAGCGCGTCGGAGGTTTCCGGCTCCCAGGTCAGGGCGGCGTCGTTGAGCGTCAGCTTCTCGAGCGCGTCACGCAGGTCGGGGTACTGATCGGATTCGATCGGGAAGAGGCCACAGAAGACCATCGGCTTTACCTCGCGGTAGCCGGGCAACGCCTCGCTAGCTGGATTGGCCTTCGTCGTCAGTGTGTCGCCGACGCGCAGCAGCGTGACGTCCTTGATTCCGGTGATCACGTAGCCGACCTCGCCAGCGAGCAGCTCAGGGACGCTGACCATCTCTGGCGTAAAGAATCCGATGTCGTCAATCTCAGCTTCCGTGCCAGCGACCATCGCTTTGATCGCTTCGCCCTTCGTGAACTTTCCATCGACGACGCGGATGTAGGCGACGACGCCGCGGTACTGATCGAACTCGGAGTCAACGATCAAAGCGCGCGGCGCCCCGTCTGGGTCGCCACTCGGCGGCGGCACGTCGCGCACGATCGCTTCGAGCACCTCCTCGACGCCCTCCCCTGTCTTGCCAGAGATCTTCAAAATGTCGTCGGCCGGTTCGCCGAGCAGCTCCGAGACCTCGGCCGCAACACGCTCCGGCTCAGCACCGGGAAGGTCGATCTTGTTTAGGCACGGGATTAGCTCAAGGCCATTCTCAACCGCCAAGTAAGTATTGGCGAGGGTCTGCGCCTCGACGCCCTGGGAAGCGTCAACTACGAGCACCGCCCCCTCACAGGCCGCGAGCGAGCGAGAGACCTCGTAGGTGAAGTCAACGTGGCCGGGGGTATCGATCAGTTGCAGCTGGTAAGTGACGCCGTCGCGGGCCGTGTAGAGCACGCGAACTGCCTGCGCCTTGATCGTGATCCCGCGTTCGCGCTCAAGGTCCATCGAGTCGAGAACCTGCGCCCTCATTGCGCGCGGATCGACCGTTGAGGTCATCTCGAGAATCCGATCAGCGAGCGTCGACTTGCCGTGGTCGATGTGGGCGATGATCGAGAAGTTGCGTATTAGTGACTGTTCCATGGCGGCGTGTGCTCGGGATACAGCCTAGGGCGCGATCACAGGCGCTCGGTTAGGCACGTAGCCTTCGCAGGCGGCTAGTGAAGAAGTGGAGGATCTGATCGGCCTCGCGAATCCGCAGCAGCCTGACCGCAGCTAGGTAGATCAACAGCCCCGCGGCGAGCGCTGGGATCACGCCGATCATCCTCGTGATCGGGCCGTCGCTACCAACGGCGCCGTCGACAACAAGCCAGATCCCGCGGCTGACGATGATCAAGAGAATCGCCGAGAAGACGACCTTCACGGTCATGATCAGCGTTTCGCGACCCTCGATCGATCCGCCGAGCTGGCGACGCAGGTAGATCATCTGAGCGGCCGTCATTCCGGCACTGGCGACAACCGTGCCGATTACCGGCCCAGCGATGCCGAGCGGCTTGTAGAGAAGGAGCGAGACAACCGCGTTGACAGCGAGGTTGCCGGCCGCGAGCGCGCTTGGAATCCAGGGCCGTTGGAGCGAGAAGAAGGTGCGCGTGAGCAGCAGGTTGAGCCCCGCGAACGGCATCGAGAAAGCGAACCAGAAGAGCGCCGTCGAAACTTCTTCAGTTGAGGCCGCGTTGAAGGCGCCGTACTGGTAGATCAGCTCGACGATTGGAGTCGCCAACGCCATTGTCGCTGCCGCTGCAGGAACCAGCAGCAGCAGATTCTGCCGCGTCCCTGTCCCGACTAGCCCGCGCAGACCGCCCATGTCGCCGCGAGCGACGAGGCGGCTGAGAGAGGGGAACAGAACGGTCGCCAGTGCGACGCTGAAGATTCCTTGCGGCAGCATGTAGATGCGGAACGCGGCGTCGATCGCCCTCGGCGCACTATCCGAAATCAAGGCACCGACGACAGAGTTGATCACGAGGTCGATGTTGATCACGCCGAGTCCGATCGTGACCGGAACCAGCAGCTTCAGCACGCGCGTCACGCCCGGGTCACGCCAGTTGAAGTGGAACTTGAGCCGGAAGTCGATCTTCGCGAGCACCGGGATCACCATCAGTAACTGAACGACTGTGCCGAGCAAGACACCAATCGCGTAGGCGTAGATTTGATCGTCGGCGCTGAACATCGGGCGTAGGCCGACAAGCGCGCCGATGATTACGACGTTCCAGACCAAAGGCGCCAGCGCCGGAATCGTGAAGTGGTGGTAGGAGTTGACGATTCCGACCAGCAGCCCGTTGATGCCTAGTAGGACGACGATCGGGAACAACACCTGAGAGAGGCCGACGGCGAGGTCAACCAGTTGCGGTGTGAAGTTGTCGCCGGGAATGAAGAGCGGGATCAGGACACCCGCGGCAAAGATGAAGAGCGCGCTGAGCGCACCGAGCACGAGCAAGATGATCCAGAACAACGTTGAGGCCAGCAGGATTGCCTCGCGCCTTCGCTTCTGTTCGAGGAACTCTGCGAAGACAGGTACGAACGCGGCGCTCAGAGCCGCGTCGGCGAAGAGCCCGCGGACGAGGTTCGGCAACTGAAAGGCGATAGTGAAGGCGGATGCCGCGCCGCTGGTGCCGAAGTAGCTGGCGGCGAGGATCTCTCGAGCTAGACCGGCAACGCGCGAAAGCCCAGTAGCGACGGAGAAGAGAACAGTGTTTCGGGCAACGCCCGCCTTGGCCCCGGGGGCCTCGGGGCCTTCATCGTCGATCTTCTGAACTGCGGCGCGAGCGGCAGCGGCGCCGGCGGCCGCGTCGCTCGCGGGCAGCACTCCGCCAATAATTGCGGCATCGAGCACGGCCTCTTCGGCGCCAGGGTCGTCCTCCGGCTCCGGGTCCTTTGGGCTACCTGGCCTCGAGGTCACTAGCGCCCAATCCTAAGGGTCGGCCCCGGCGAATCCGCATGACGCTAGAATCCGCCCTCGGCTATGGCCAATCTTAATTCACAGAAGAAGCGCAACGCCCGCAACGAACGCGAGCGTCTTGAAAACCGTCGTTACACGTCGGCGATCAAGACCTACCAGCGTCGCCTCGAGGACGCGGTCAAAGCTGGCGACGATGCGGTCGCCGACGCTGAGCACCTGAAGCTTGCCTCGATGATCGACAAGGCTGTCGCTCACGGCGCGCTGCACAAGAACACCGGCTCGCGCAAGAAGTCCCGCGCCACGCGGATTCGCGCCGGCGTCAGCGCCTAACTCTTAACGCTTCCCTAGGCGGCGATCCGCTCGATGACGCGCAGCGTCTCGGTGTCCGCGTCGAGCGCACTACCGCCGCGACTTGCCAACTCCAACGCGGCGAGCGCTTCTGTCGCTTCGCGCAGAAGCTCCGGGTCGGCGCCGCGCGCTTCGGCCATCCGCCGCTTCGCGGCGTAGCTACCGCCGGGGATTCCCGCCGCCGCCTGAGACTCGCTGACGCCGGCATTAAGCCGTTCGGCGATCGCAGTGACGTCGCGCAGGCGCCGAACGATTGCGACGGCAAGGCGCCCTGCGTCCTCGTTCTGGTCGCGCAGGCGCAGGTATGTGAGAAGCGCGGTTCGCTGGTCTCGCGCGACGATCGCGTCAACCAACCCCCAAACGAGCAGCTCCGAAGAGTTGGCCGCCGATTCGCCGACCTCCTCAACGCCGATCTTGGCGCCGGGCCCGTATTCGAGCGCCAGCTTCTCAAGTTCGCGCAATAGTCGCTGCTGGCGCTCACCAACTTGAGCGATCAGCGCCTGGGCACCGGCTCCGTCAAGCGTGATCGAGAGCGCCGACGCTTGCGCGATTGCCCAAGTAGGCAGCTCTCGCGCTTTCAGCAACGTTTCGCTAGCGATCTTGCCTTTGATTCCTTTGACGGCGCTGTGCAAGGCCGCTGGGGCCTGCTGGCGTCCATCCTCGGAAGCGAAGAAGGCGATTGTTGTCTCATCGGGCATCGCTTTGATCGCGGGCGCGAGGTCGGCCTTAACGTCGGCGTCGCGCCAGCGCTCGCAGCCACTGACGATCAAGAAGCGCCAACCGACCGAGAAAGTCATTGCGCTGAGCGCAGCAGCGATCGTTGCCGGATCAGAGCTAGCGGCGTCAAACTGTTCGATTCCACCTGCTCCCCCTTCGACCTCGGCGAGCGCGGCGAGCTTCCCTCGGCGCTCGGCCACACGGCCGTGGTCGTCGCCGTGAATCAGGTAGGCGGGTTCGAACGAGGCCACAGCGGGCGATTCTAGGTTGAAGGCTGGACGTGAAGCCCAGCCCGGTCAAGCTCAATCCGCACTGTGCCGTCTTTATCTGTGCGCCATGTTTGAACGCCGGCGTCGCGCAGCGCATCGAGCGCTTCAGCGGTCGGGTGGCCGTAGCTGTTTCCTGCGCCGACCTCGATCACGGCGATCCGCGGCTGCAGCCGCCCCAGCAAACGAGGCAGACCCTGATCGGCGCTGCCGTGGTGGCTGACCTTGAGCACGTCGATCTCCGAGAGTCCGAGCGGCGCTAGAACATCGGACTCAGCATCCGCCGTCAGCAGCAAGCGCAGACCAGGCGAACGGACGAGGATCACAAGCGCGCGCTGGTTCGGGTCGGCTCCCGGCGCGGCGCGCGAGCCTGCCGCAGGCGAGACGATCTCAAGCCTTAATGACCCGAGCTTGACGACATCGCCCGCGGCGGCAGCAATCAGTGGGACGTTGTGGCGGCGGGCGCTGGCCTCCATTGCCTTCCCCTCCGACTCGACGACGCGATCGCGTCCGTCAAGCAGCGCCGCAACCGGCATCGCCTCGAGTACCTCGTCAGCGCCGCCGAGATGGTCGGCCTGTGCGTGTGTAGCGACGAGCAGGTCGAGCCGCTCGACGCCTGACTGCCGGAGCCGCTCGACGATCCCGGAGCCCGGCGGGCCGCTATCGACGAGTGCGGCGTGCCCGTCGCTCTGCAGCAGTGTCGCGTCGCCTTGACCGACGTCGAGGAAGCTGACGCGCACCGTCCCCACTGACGGCGCCGCCAGCGCCGTCTGGCGACCGCTGACGATCACGGCGGCGCCGAGCAGAAGCGCGAACAGCGCGCCGGCCGCCAGCGCGTAGCGACGACCCCTGCCGAAACGGACGAGCACGGCCAAGCCGAGGCAGCCAGCGGCGACTGCCGGGCCGCTGGCGTTAACCTGCGCCGCCGGCAAGGCGGCGCTGAATCGGGCAATCGCTACCAGTGCACTGAGGGGCCAGTAAGCCAGCCAAGTCAGCGGCGCCGCGAGCGATGATGAAAGCTGTCCTACGAGCGCCGCGACCATTCCGAGCCAGGTGACTGGAGCGACCAACAACGCCGCAGCGAGATTCGCAGGCAGCGAGACAAGCGAGAGTGTGCCGAAGGCGGCCGCAGCGACCGGCGCGCTGCCGAGCGTCGCTGCGGCGGTCAGGGCCAGCGGTTCGCTTATCAGCGGCGGCGCTCCGCGTGATTCGAACAGCGAGCGGAGAGGGGAAGCGAGCAATCCGATCGCGGCGACCGCGGCGAAGCTGAGCTGCCAGCCCACCTGCTCAGAGGCGAGCGGGTCGATCGCGAGCGTCACGACGGCCGCCAGCAGCAGCGCGTACCAGCGTGAGCTCGGCCGCGAAGCTAGAGCCGCCACCAACCCCGCGGCCCCCATCACGCCGGCGCGCTGGATCGAAGCTCCGCTTCCAGCCAAAGGCACGTAGAGCGCGACCGCGAGCAGTGCGAACGCGAGCCGAGCTGAGCGCGGCGCCGCCAGCGCAGCGCCGCAAGCAAAGACGAGTAGCACCAGCAAGGCGACGTTGGCGCCTGAAGCGGCGACGAGGTGCCCCAGCCCGGATCGGCGCATCGCGTCGCGCAGCTCGGTTGGCATTGCGCTGTCATCGCCAAGCGTCATTCCACGCAGCAGCCCGGCCTCGGCGGGCGGCAGCTGCTTGCTCAGAGCCACCGTGGCTCGCGCACGGATCGAATCAACGAAGCCGGGAAGACCGCCGCGTTGGCGCCGGACGATCTCAATCGAGCGCAGTTTTAGGATCGCGCGCACGTGCTGGACGGCAAGCCAGCGGTCGCCTTGCTCCAGCGGCCGTAGCGAACCCGCGACGTTGACAATCTGGCCGATCGCAAGTTGCAGCGGCCTGCCATTGGCACGGATCAGCACCGGCTCGCCGCGCATCTTCCCCACCGCCGACCAGCCGAAGCTGCTCAGGCGCGGCGCCTGCGCGAGGGTCACGTCGCTCTGAACTGCATGGCCGATCAGCCCGCGCAATTGTGAGCGATCAAGCGCCGCCAGGCGAGCATCAGCGAACAGACCGCCAGTAATCACAGTCGCCACGAGAGCGAGCAAGAGCCAGCTCGGCAGCCGCGCCGATAGAGCAACCACGCAGGCCGTAAGCAGCAGCGCGGCCAAGAGCAGCGGCGAGCGCCAAGCGAGCGCCAGCCCTGTTGCCATGCCGGCGGCAAGAAGATGGCGCGGGTGGCTGCGTAGAGCCTCAGCCGCCGCACTCAAGGCGTTACTTGCGAGCGCAGCGCCTCGAGCTTCTTTGGGCCGATTCCCGGAACCTCGCCAAGATCATCAACGCTCGTGAAGCCGCCATGCTCTGTGCGCCACTGAATTATCTTCTCGGCCGTCGCCGGGCCAACGCCGTCGAGTGTGTCGAGCTGCTCGGCGGTGGCGTTGCCGAGGCTGATCGGCCCGCTTGGGGCAGCGGCCGAGGAGCCGCTAGGACCGGCGGCAGCGATCGCTTCGCCGGCCTTCAGCGGCACGATCACCTGTGCCCCATCAGCAACTTTGGCCGCCAGATTGATCGCATTCGCATCGCCGCGGCTCGAGGCGCCACCGGCGCGTCGGACGGCGTCGCGCACACGCGCGCCATTCTTCAGTGTGTAGACGCCGGGGCGCCGTACAGCTCCGGCGACGTGCACTACCGTTCGCTGGTCGCCGCGCTCGACCAGCCCGCTCGCGGGCGGAGCGGCTGCGCTGGTGGCCTGTTGGTAGGGCGCAGCGGCAGACGCGGACGAGCTCTGAGGCCGCTGCTTCGCCAGCGACTTACCACCAAAGGCGAGAGCGATCACGGCCGCCGCCGCACAGACGATTAGCGCTGGTCTCGGAATCGTGGGCATCGACGGCACGCTACGAGCGCCCGAGTCACACGGCCAGCACTAGGGCGTTACTGAAGCGCGCCGACCCTACCGCGGAAGAGATCAGCCAACGACGATGTTGACGAGCTTGCCCGGGACGACGATCACCTTCTTAGGCTCGCGCCCCTCAAGATGAACCTGAACGTTCGGCGCCGCCATTGCTGCCGCCTCTAGCTCTTCCTTGCTGGCGTCGGTGGCCACTTCAACGCGGTCACGCAGCTTTCCGTTGACCTGGCAGACGAGCTCATAAGTGTCGCGCTCGAGCATCGCCGCGTCGGCGGTCGGCCACGGCTGCTCCCAGAGTCGCTGGCCGGTCAGCAGGAAGTAAGCGTCGGTCGTTACGTGCGGAGCGAACGGGAAGCAGAGCGAGGAGGCCGTCTCAAGTGCGAAGCGCTGCGCTTCAAGACCGGCGCTCTCACGTAGCCGCGAGACCTCATTGATCAGCTCCATCACGGCCGCGATCGCGGTATTGAAAGCGAAACGCCGGTCCATGTCGCCGGTCACCTTCTCAATCGCCCAGTTCGCTTTGCGCGTCAGCTCCAAATTCGCAGCCTCGTCACCTTGCGCAGCAGCGGCGACGTCCTGGTCGGAAACCTCGGCGCTGAGCCGCCAGAGGCGCGAGAGGAAGCGGTGAACGCCCTCCACCCCCTCGTCAGACCAGTCGGCGTCCTGATCGGGCGCGCCGATGAAAAGGATGTAGGCGCGAGCACTGTCGGCGCCGTAGCGATCGACGATCGCCTTCGGTGAGACGACGTTGCCACGCGACTTCGACATCTTCGCTCCGTCGCGCGTGATCATTCCCTGCGTGAAAAGCCGTGCGAACGGTTCGTCAACATCAAGATGACCAAGATCGGCCAGCGCTTTGCAGAAGAAGCGCGCGTAGAGCAGATGCAGAATCGCGTGCTCGACGCCGCCGATGTACTGGTCAACCGGCATCCACTCGCGCAGAATCGCCGGGTCCCAGGCCGCCTCGGAGTTCGAGGCATCGCAGTAGCGCAGGAAGTACCAAGATGAGTCGACGAAGGTGTCCATCGTGTCGGTTTCACGCTCAGCCGGCCCGCCGCATTTAGGACATTCGGTGTTTACCCAATCGGTTGCAGCGGCGAGTGGCGACTGGCCCTGCGGCGCGTAATCCTCGATCACCGGCAGCATCACCGGAAGCTGCTCGTCCGGAACAGGGACGATGCCGCAATCGGGGCAGCGCACGATCGGGATCGGGCAGCCCCAGTAGCGCTGGCGGCTGATCAGCCAATCGCGCAGGCGGTAGTTGACGGCCAGCTCTCCTTTGCCTTCGTTCTCGAGCCAGATAACGATCTCGTTCAGAGCCTCGCGGTTCGGCTGCCCGTCGAACTGCGGCGCACTGTTCACGAGCACGCCATCGCCTCCGTATGGCAGCCCGTCGCCGTCGCCGTCTGGGTTGTCGCCTTCGATCACGCGACGTATCGGGAGATCAAAGGCCTTCGCGAAGGCGTAATCGCGCTCATCGTGCGCCGGAACGGCCATAATCGCGCCGGTTCCGTACTCCATCAGCACGTAGTCGGCGACAAAGACAGGGATCTGCTCGCCGCTGACCGGGTTTGTGACGGTGCGGCCGAGCGCGACGCCGGTCTTCTCGCGCTCCGCCGCGCCGCGCAGGTCTGAGCCGCGCGCCAACGCCGCTTGGACATACTCGGCGACGGCCTGTTCGTTGCCGGTGCCTTCGGCCAGCCGCAAGACGTCGGGGTGCTCGGGGGCGAGCACGAAGAAGGTCGCGCCGAAGAGCGTGTCGGGCCGGGTCGTGAAGACCGGGTACTCCGTTTCCAGCTCATCGCAGCTAAAGACGACTTCAGCTCCTTCCGAACGGCCGATCCAATTGCGCTGCATCGTCTTCACGTTCTCGGGCCAGTCAACCTTGTCCAAATCTTCAAGCAGGCGGTCGGCGTAGTCGGTGATCTTCAGGAACCACTGCTCAAGCTCACGAACCTCGACCTCTGAGCCGCAGCGCTCGCAGCAGCCGTCAACTACCTGCTCGTTGGCCAAGACCGTTTGGTCGCTCGGGCACCAGTTGACGTGCGCCTGCTGGCGGTAGGCGAGCCCGGCCTTGAAAAGTTGGTTAAAGATCCACTGCGTCCAGCGGTAGTAGTCCGGCTCGCAGGTGGCCAGTTCGCGCGACCAGTCGATCGAGATCCCCCAGCGCCGGAATTGGCTTTGAAACTCGGCGATCGCAGCTTCGGTTGATACGCGGGGCGCCTGGCCGGTCTTGATCGCGTGGTTTTCTGCCGGCAGGCCGAAAGCGTCGTAACCCATCGGGTGGAGTACTCGCTTGCCGTTGCGCCGCTTGAAGTGTGCGACGGCGTCGCCGACGGAGTAGACCTTCAGGTGACCGATGTGCGGCTCGCCGCTCGGGTAGGGCAGCATCTCGAGCACGTACTCATTCTGTGCGTCGCTTGCCTCTCCGGGAATCGGGTTCGCTACCTGCCAGGTGCCTTCGTCCTCCCACAGCTGCTGCCAGCGCGGTTCTATCTCCTGCGGGTCGTATTTATGGTCGCTCATAGCTTCGGGGCTAGATTACTCGCCGCCGCAGGCAGCAGCCGCTAGCCGCTCGTCGCTACACTGACGCCTCACTTGGGGCTGTAGCTCAGCTGGGAGAGCGCCGCCATGGCATGGCGGAGGTCAGGGGTTCGAGCCCCCTCAGCTCCATTGATCGATTGAACGGAGGAGCGATGCTCAGCGGACT
>CAMCVN010000013.1 GCA_945881845.1 Bifidobacterium breve
TTGCCGCCAGCGCTTACGTCAAGGTAGTCGGCGACCCCTTTGAACTCGCAGAAGGTTGAGCTGGCGTCGGATCGGATCAGTGCTCCGGCGATGAAATCTTCGGCCGGGATGTAGATAACAGGCGGGTGGCTGGTTTCGAGCACGCGCAGTGCGCGGCTGCTGTCGGCGATTAGTTGGCCGCCAAATTCGACCCTTGCTCGCCGCTTACACGGTTCCAGACGCGGCGGCCGCGGATAGTCCCAAACATTCTCGCTCATAGCTCTACGGAGACTACGAAGCGGGCTTCTTGCCCGATCAGTGCCAGCTTGATTTAGAACCTGCGAGAATGAAGCAATGAGCACTGCCTATACCCCACCGAACCCAAGTAAGCGTCGCAACGTGATGATCGCTGCCCTCGTAGCGGTCGTCGTTGTTGTTGCCGCGGTGCTGATCCTCGTCAGCTCTGGTGACAGCACTAGTGAAAACGCTGCCCCGGCTGCCAATGCGCCGCTCAGGGGGCTGCAAGAGACGAATGCGATGCTCAAGGGGATCCCCCAAGACGGCAACGCTCTGGGCGAGAAGAACGCGCCGATAACAATGATCGAGTACGCCGATTACCAGTGCCCGTTCTGCCGCGACTACGCGCTTAACACGATGCCGGTCTTGATTAACGATTACGTGCGCACCGGCAAGCTGCGGATGGAGTTCGAGCCGCTGACCTTCATCGGCCCTGACTCTGAGACCGCGGCGCGCGCTGGCGTGGCTGCCGGCCAGCAGAATCTCGAGTGGAACTTCACCCATCTGTTTTTCTTCAATCAGGGCGAGGAGCGCAGCGGCTATGTGACCGACGCTTTCATCGACAAGCTCTACGCCGGTGCCGGCGTCGACGCGGCTAAAGCGAACGCTTATCGCAAGACGCCCGCCGCCGCTGTGCCGATCGCCGAGGCCAGCGCCAATGCACAGAAATATGGTGTTGCTTCAACCCCATCGTTCGTCGTTGGGCCGACCGGAGGCCCCTACACGAAGCTTGAGGTTGAGATCAGCAACGCCGACGCCTTCAAGGCAGCGTTCGACGCGCTGCTGAAGTAAGTAGCGAGTGCTCGACCGCCGTCTCTATCGAACCGCGCTGGTTCTGGCGGTCGTTGGTATCGCGATCGCGGCCTACCTGACCTACGTTCACTACGCCGGGATTGAGCCGGCCTGCAGTACAGGTGGCTGCGAGGTGGTTCAGACGAGCGAGTGGGCCGACGTCTACGGGCTGCCGGTCGCGCTGCTTGGGCTTTTCGGCTACCTGTCGATCCTCGCTTCGCTGCTGGCTTTGCGCGGCGACGCGCAGCTCTTTGTCAGCGCCGCGCTCTGCCTCATCGGTTTTCTCTACAGCGCGTATCTCACTTATCAAGAGCTCTTCACGATCAAGGCGATCTGCCAGTGGTGCGTCGCCAGTGCTGTGGTCTTGACCCTGCTGGCAATAGTCACGCTCTGGCGGCTGCTTGCCAGTGGCGGCAAACCGACGGAGCCAGCAGATGTCGGCTGACAGCTTCGGCGCCCGCTCCACGCTCGAGGTTGGTGGGCACGAGCTGGAGATCTTCCGAGTTGATGCGCTCGGCGAGCGGTTCGACGTCGCGCGCCTGCCGTTTTCGCTGAAGATTCTGCTCGAAAATCTGCTCCGCAACGAAGGCAAGGGCGACGTCACCGCGGCCGACGTTGAGGCGCTCGCTGGCTGGGACGCCGCCGCCGATCCGAGTGTTGAGATCGCGTTCAGCCCAGCGCGGGTTCTGATGCAGGACTTCACCGGCGTCCCTTCGGTCGTAGACCTTGCTGCTATGCGTGACGCCGTTGTTGAACTTGGCGGCGATCCCGCCGCAATCGAGCCGCTGGTTCCGGCCGAGCTCGTGATCGACCACTCGGTCCAAGTTGATTCATTTGGCGCGGCCGACTCATTCGCAATCAACGCGCAGCGCGAGTTTGAGCGCAACGGCGAGCGCTACAAGTTCCTGCGCTGGGGGCAGCAAGCCTTTGAGCGCTTCCGCGTCGTGCCGCCCGACACCGGCATCGTCCATCAGGTCAACCTTGAGTACCTAGCGCGTGTCGTCTGCGTTGAGCACGGACAAGCCTTCCCCGACACGCTCGTCGGAACCGACAGCCACACAACGATGGTCAACGGCCTCGGCGTACTCGGCTGGGGAGTGGGGGGGATCGAGGCCGAGGCGGCGATGCTCGATCAACCGGTCTCGATGTTAATTCCGCGCGTGCTAGGGGTGCGGCTCGACGGCGCGCTGCCGGAGGGGGCGACCGCCACCGACCTAGTGCTGACCGTCACCGAGCTGCTGCGTGAGCGCGGCGTCGTCGGCTCGTTCGTTGAGTTCTACGGCCCCGGCATCTCGCAGTTGCCGCTCGCCGACCGTGCCACGCTCGGCAACATGAGCCCTGAGTTCGGCTCGACCTGCGCGATCTTCCCGATCGACGCCGAGACGATCCGCTACCTGCGCTTCACAGGTCGCCCCGAAGAGCAGGTTGAAATCGTCGAGGCCTACGCGCGCGCTCAAGGCTTCTGGCACGACGCCGACGCGATCGAGCCGGTCTTCTCCGACACAGTTGCGATTGATCTGGGCGACGTTGTTCCCTCGATCGCCGGCCCGCGCCGACCGCAGGACCGCGTTTCTCTAACCGACGCGCAGGCTGATTACCGCGCCGAGCTTCCAAGCTTTGAGAGCGATATCGTCGCCGCCGACGACGCCGAGCTGAAGAACGGCGACGTCGTGATCGCGGCGATCACGAGCTGCACCAACACCTCAAACCCGTCGGTGATGATCGCGGCGGGCTTGCTCGCGAAGAAGGCGCGCGCGCGAGGCTTGACGGTCAAACCGTGGGTCAAGACCTCGCTGGCACCCGGTTCGAAAGTCGTCACCGATTACCTCGTCCGCGCCGAGCTGCAAGACGAGCTGGACGCGCTTGGCTTCAACCTTGTTGGCTACGGCTGTACAACCTGCATCGGTAACTCCGGGCCGCTGCCCGATGAGGTCGCCGCGACAGTCCGCGCTAATGGGCTGACGGTCTGCTCGGTGCTATCGGGAAATCGCAACTTTGAAGGCCGCATCAACCCTGATGTGAAGATGAACTACCTCGCTTCACCGCCGCTCGTCGTTGCTTACGCCCTCGCAGGCACGATGGACCTTGACCTCACGAGCGACGCGCTTGGTCAGGACAGCGAAGGCAACGACGTCTTTCTACGCGATCTTTGGCCAAGTGGCGCCGAGATCGCTGAGACGGTCGAGCATGCGGTTCAGTCCGACATGTTCCGCAAGAGCTACGCGCAGGTTTACGACGGCGATGTCAACTGGGCTTCGCTCGAAGCGCCCGCTGGCGACCGCTTCGCCTGGAGCGACGAATCGACTTATGTCCGTCGCCCGCCGTACTTCGACGGGATGCCAGCAGAGCCGCTCCCGCTAGGCGACATCGCCGGTGCACGGACCTTGGCGATCCTTGGCGACAGCGTTACGACCGACCACATCTCGCCGGCCGGTGCGATCAAGCCCGACAGCCCTGCCGGTCTCTACCTGCAGTCGCTCGGCGTGAAACCGGTCGACTTCAACTCCTACGGCGCGCGCCGCGGCAACCACGAGGTGATGGTGCGCGGGACCTTCGCCAACATTCGTCTGCGCAACCTGCTGGCGCCTGGCACCGAGGGTGGCGTGACGCGCTACCAGCCGGACGGCGCTGAGATGTCGATCTACGACGCGGCGATGCGGTACGCCGAGGAAGGAACGCCGCTGGTGGTGCTCGGTGGCCGCGAGTACGGCTCCGGATCATCTCGCGACTGGGCCGCGAAGGGCACCTCGCTACTGGGCGTGCGCGCCGTTATCGCTGAGAGCTTTGAGCGGATTCACCGCTCCAACCTGATCGGGATGGGGGTGCTGGCGTTGCAGTTCCCAGCCGGCGAGAGTGCCACCTCACTTGGCTTGAAGGGCGACGAGCTGTTTGAGATCAGCGGCGTCGCCGAGGCACTCAACTCAGGGCAGATGCCAACCGTGGCGATCGTCACGGCCGGTGAGATCCAGTTCGAAGCGGTTGTCAGGATCGACACGCCGAAAGAGGCCGATTACTTCCGCCACGGCGGAATCCTGCCGTACGTGCTGCGTCAGCTCGCTTCGCGCTGAAGGAACTGCGCGAGCGCTTCGTGGTACTCCGGTACGTCGAGCAGGAATGAGTCGTGACCCCACGGGGATTCGACATCGGTGTGACTGGCATTTAGCTGCCGCGCCTTCAGCTCGCTGACAATTCGCTCTGAGTGAGGCGAGGCGAAGCGCCAGTCGCTACTGAATGAGATCGCGAGGAACTCTGTCGGGTTACCGCGCAGCTTCTTATCGATCTCGTCTTCGTCGAACGGAGTGAAGTAATCCATTGTGCGCGTCAGGTAGAGATAGGTCAACGCGTCGAAGCGGCTGAGGAAGCTGGCGCCCTGGTGGTGGAGGTAGTGCTCGACCTCAAAGTCCGGCCCCAGTCCGGGCTCGGTTCCCTCGATTCGGCGTGCACGGCCAAACTTGTGCGCGAAGGACTCCTCCGACAGATAGGTGATGTGGGCCATCATCCGCGCTACGGCGAGGCCGATGTTCGGCCCGCGGCCGCTCTCGTGGTAGCGGCCACCTTGGAAATCTGGGTCGCGCATGATCGCTTCGCGGGCCACGGTCGAGAAGGCGATGTTCATCGCGCTTAGCTCGGCGCTGGCGCAGATCACTGCGCAGCGCTCCATCGCCAGCGGGAAGTCGATCGCCCATTGCAGCGCTTGCATGCCGCCGAGTGAGCCGCCGAGCGCAGCGTGTAGCTGTTCGATTTCGAGCTTCTCCAAGAGGCGCCGGTGAACCGTGTTTAGGTCGCGGACGCTGAACATCGGGAACTCAAGGCCGTAGCGCTGGCCGGTGGCAGGGTTGATCGACGACGGGCCTGTCGTTCCCTGGCAGCCGCCAAGCAGGTTCGGCGAGATGACGAAGAACTGGTCGGTGTCGATCGGCTTACCGGGGCCGATCAGCCGGTCCCACCAGCCGCGCCGCTCCGAATCGCCGTGGTGGCCGGCAGCGTGCGCGTCGCCGGTCAGCGCGTGGCAAACGAAGACCGCATTGTCGCGGTCTTCACTCAGCTCACCGTAAGTCTCGTAGGCAACCTCGACCGGCCCGAGCGCGGCGCCGGATTCAAGAACGAGCGGTTCTTCTTCCGTGAAGCAGACGACCGATTCGGTCTTGACCTCGCCGAGGCCGCCTGCTTCCACGGTGTATGGCTCCTTAAGCGGTAGCGGCTGCGCGCGACTTCGCGAGCGCCTGGTCGATGTCGCCGAGGATGTCGTCGATGTTCTCGATCCCGACCGAAAGACGGACCGTCTCTTGCGTCACACCGGCAGCGGCCTGCTCGTCGGCATTGAGCTGCGAGTGTGTCGTTGAAGCGGGGTGGATCGCCAGCGACTTTGCGTCTCCAATGTTGGCAAGGTGGCTGAAGAGCTCAAGGCCCTCAATGAAACTCTTGCCGGCGTCGAGGCCGCCCTTTAGTCCGAATGTCACGAGCGCACCGTAACCGCCGGTCAGGACTTTGTCTGCAACTTCCTTGTACGGGCTCGATTCGAGGCCTGGGTAGTAGACCCATGCGACGTCCTCGTGCGCGTCCAGATGCTCGGCGACAGCCTTGGCATTCGAATTGTGGCGCTCCATCCGCAGCGGCAGCGTTTCGACGCCTTGGAGGATGAGGAACGAGTTAAACGGCGAGAGCGCGGCGCCGGTGTTACGCAGCAGCACCGTGCGCACGCGGCCGATGTAGGCCGCTGGCCCGAGCGCGTCGGCCCAGACAACACCGTGGTAGCTGGGGTCAGGCCCAACGAGAATCTTGAACTTCTCTGGCTGCGAGCTCCAGTCGAAGTTGCCGGAATCGATCACGATGCCGCCGATCGAGGTGCCGTGGCCGCCGATGAACTTCGTCAGCGAGTGAACGATGATGTCGACGCCCTGATCAAAGAGCCGCGCGCCGACCGGCGTTGCGACCGTGTTGTCGATGATCAGTGGCACGCCAACGCTGTGAGCTGCCTCTGCCCAGGCGGGGATGTCGAGCACGTTTAGGCGCGGGTTGCCGATCGTCTCGCCGAAGACGGCCTTCGTCCGCTCGTCGGCTGCTGCGGCTACCGCGGCCGGGTCACCGGCGTCGACCCAGCGAACCTCAATCCCGTACTGGGGCAGCGTGTGGGCGAAGAGGTTGTAGGTGCCGCCGTAGATCTGGCTGACGGAGATGATGTTGTCGCCGGCCTGAGCGATGTTGAGGACCGAGTAGGTGACTGCAGCCTGGCCGGAGGCGACGGCCACCGCGCCGATGCCGCCTTCGAGGTCGGTTAGGCGCTGCTCGAGCACGCCCGAAGTCGGGTTCATGATCCGCGTGTAGATGTTGCCCGGAACCGCTAGCGCGAAGAGGTCGGCTGCGTGCTGGGTGTCATCGAAGACGTAGGAGGTTGTCTGGTAGATCGGGACGGCGCGTGCGTTGGTCGTCGGGTCCGGCTCCTGGCCTCCGTGGAGGGCGATTGTTTCTGGGCGCTGGGATGGCTCTGACATTTCGGTATTAGCTCCTTATTGCGGACGGGGAGATAAAATAGCGTAAATCCGACTGGATTAGCACCTTATTGCTCTGAGGGCGCCCTGTTGGCTCCATTGTGCCTTATTCGGGACTCTGCGGTCGGTCGGTCGCTAGGCTCGCTAGCGATGACTATCCCTCCTGTTCTGAACAACCTTCTGACTGCTCACGGCCCGTCCGGCTATGAGACGACCCCCGCCGCCGTCTGGCGCGATGCCGCCGCCGTTTTCTCGGCCTCCGTCGAAGCCGACGTGATGGGCAGCTCGACCGCCCGCGTTGCCGCGACTGGCGCAGGCCCGTCGCTGGCGATCGTCGGCCACATCGATGAGATCGGCTTGATCGTCACGCACATCGAAGAGTCAGGCTTCCTCCGCTTCACCGGTGTCGGCGGCTGGGACGCACAGGTCTTGGTTGGCCAGCGCGTAGCTGTCGCGACCCGTGACGGTGTTTTGCCGGGAGTAGTCGGCAAGAAGCCGATTCACCTGCTCGACGCCGACGACCGTAAGAAGGTGCCGGAGATGAAAGCGATGCACATCGACATTGGTGCCGTCGACGGCGAGGCGGCCAACAAGCTGGTGCGCGTCGGTGACGTTGCCGTGATTGCTGGAGATCCGGTCGAGCTGCAGAGCGGCCGCGTCGCATCGCGCTCAATGGATAACCGTCTTGGCTGTTACGTCGCCTACGAAGCGGCGAGGCTCGTCGCCGAGGCCGGTGGAGCGGCTGGCGAAGTGATCGCTGTCGCGGCAGTTCAGGAAGAGACAGGCTTCGGTGGCTCGACGACGATCGCCCACTCGCTCGAGCCGGGCCTCGCGATTGCCGTTGACGTAACCCACGCGACCGATGCCCCAGGGATCGATGAGAACCAGCTCGGCAAGCATCATTTTGGCAGCGGCCCCGTGATTGAGCGTGGCACCAGTCTGCACCCGCTGATCTCCGAGCTGCTGATCGAAGCAGCCGAGGCCGAGAAGATTCCCTACACGCTCGCGGCCTCCGGTCGCCACACCGGCACCGATGCCGACGCGATCTACCGTTCGCGCGGCGGAGTGCCGACCGGGCTCGTCTCAGTTCCGCTGCGCTACATGCACTCTCCCGTTGAGGTCGTTCAGCTCGATGACGTGGAGAACACGGCCAAGCTGCTCGCAGCCTTCGCGCTGCGGCTCCCTGCCGACGTGTCGTTTAAGCGCTAAGCGCACCGTTGCTGCTGCTCTTTGACATCGACGGAACGCTGCTCGTCAAGGGCGCCGACGCGCACGCCGCAGCCGTCGTAGCTGCGCTCTGCGAAGTCTGGGAGGTCGAACCGCCACCGCGCGCACACGGGATAGAAGCCGCTGGCCGCACCGATCAGGCGATCGCGCGCGACATCCTCGAGCTTGCCGGCGTTCCCGCTGAGGAGTTCGACCGGCGCCGTGACGAGTTCATCGTCGCCACGGCCAGCCACTACGAGCGACTTGTGCCGGATGATCTCAGCGATCGCTTGGCGCCGCACGCAACCGACGTGCTCGCAGGGGTCACCGGGCATCCCAGCTACCACTGCTCGCTCGTGACCGGCAACATCCAGCAGGTTGCACGATTGAAACTCGGCGCCGCCGGAATTCTCTACCCGTTTGCCGAGGGGCAAGGCGGGTTCGGATCCGATTCCGACGACCGCAACGATCTGCCGCCGATCGCGCGGATGCGCGCCGGCCAGCTTTGGAACGGCGGCGATGCCTGGCCTGCCGAGAGAACGGTCGTGATCGGCGACACCCCGCGCGATATCGCCTGCGCCCGCGCCGACGGTGCGCTCGTGGTGGCGGTCGCGACCGGCCCGTTCGCGGCCGATCAGTTGGCAGAGGCCGACGTCGTGCTCGAAGATCTACGCGAGCTTGACGCCGCGCTGGCGTCGCTGAGCTAGAGCGACCAGTAGGAGTCGGCGCCGACGTCGCGGCGCTGCGCAACTTCGGCCAGAGCGGTAGCGGCCTCGTCGTGCTCGATCCCCATCACAACGGCTACCTCGCGCGTTGCCAGCGGCTCGGCGGCCCACTCGAGCACTTCGCTGACGTTCTCCGGCTCTTCGCGGCGCGGAGCATTCGGAGCAAGGTTGGCGAGCGCAACGTCATAAGCCGGCCACGGTTGGAAGCCGGGGATGGCGATCGGCTCGCCGCCGTCGACGCTGATCTCGTACGAGGGGCAGGTGTAGCGGCGGCCGCCTTCCCAGTCGGCGAGTCGCGCGCCGAGCACAAGCGCTGCGGGGAGTGGGTGGCGGGCGCGATCCATGTCCGAGGCCAGCGCGTCGAGCGTGGCTTGCTCCTGCGACCACAGCTCAAGGTCGTGGGCGTCGATATCGGCATCGCCGGCCGCAGCAGCGATCGTCGCTTGCTCGTCGATCAGCTCGCCGGCAAAGCCACGAACCTGAATGGCGCGCAGCAGTGTCTGCTGGTGCCCGGGCGCGTTGAGTCGCGCGGCGACGACTGCACGGCAGGCCGGCATCGTGGCTGTCAGACGCTCCCGCTCGCTGCTATCGATTGGCATCCCGTGCGCCTTCGCGATCTTCGCGCCGCCGGCCGCCATCATCGCCGTCGTAATTCCCCTGGCCTCAAACTCGGCCGGGTCTTCTGCGAGGCCGACCATCACGAGCTCCCAGGCAGCGTGGTCGCCGTAGAGCCATTCGATCTTGCGACGGAACGGCTCGGCCGAGAAGGCCCACGGGCAACCTGGGTCGGTGAAGAGTGAGATCTCTAGCATCGCGACTGGGGTCAGTCCCTTGTTAGGCGCTTGTAGCTGATTCGGTGAGGCCGGTCGGCTTCGTCGCCGAGCAGCTCGTGGCGGTGCTCCTCGTAGGCCTCGAAGTTGCCTTCGAACCAAGTCACCTGCGAATCGCCCTCGAAGGCGAGAACGTGCGTAGCGACGCGATCGAGGAACCAGCGATCGTGCGAGATCACGACTGCGCAGCCGGCGAAGCTCAGCAGTGCCTCTTCGAGCGCGCGCAGCGTATCGACGTCGAGGTCGTTGGTCGGCTCATCGAGCAGCAGCAGGTTGCCGCCGCTTTTGAGCACCTTCGCGAGGTGGAGGCGGTTGCGCTCTCCGCCCGAGAGTGTGCCGACCTTCTTCTGCTGGTCTGAGCCCTTGAAGTTGAACGACGAGGTGTATGCGCGAGAGTTCATTTCGCGCTCGCCGACCATGATCTGCTCGTCGCCTCCGCTGATCTCTTCCCAGACAGTCTTGTTGTCATCGAGCGCATCACGGCTTTGGTCAACGGCGGCAACCTGCACCGTCTCGCCGATCTTCAGCTCGCCAGCGTCAGGCTGCTCGTCGCCGGTGATCATCTTGAAAAGCGTCGTCTTACCGGCGCCGTTCGGGCCGATTACGCCGACGATTCCGCCAGGGGGCAGCGAGAAGCTGAGGTCCTCGATCAGCAGCTTGTCGCCAAAGCCCTTCTTCAGGTCCTTCGCTTCGACGACGACGCCGCCGAGGCGAGGGCCGGCCGGGATGTGAATCTGAACCTGGTCGAGGTTGACTGATGCCTCCTGCGCCAGCAGCTCTTCGTAGTTGTTGATTCTTGCCTTCGCCTTCTTGCGGCGGCCTTTGGGGTTCTCGCGAACCCACTCGAGCTCAGAGTTGATCGTCTTCTGGCGCGCCTTCTCCTGCTTGCCTTCCTGCTGAAGGCGGGCCTGCTTCTGCTCCAGCCAGCTCGAGTAGTTGCCCTCGTACGGGAGGCCGCGTCCGCGGTCGAGTTCGAGGATCCAACCTGCGACGTTGTCAAGGAAGTATCGATCGTGGGTGACGGCTACGACGGCGCCCTTGTACTCGGCGAGGTGGCGCTCAAGCCAGCCGACCGACTCGGCGTCGAGATGGTTGGTCGGTTCGTCGAGCAGCAGCAGGTCGGGGGCCGTCAACAGCAGCCGGCAGAGCGCAACGCGCCTGCGTTCGCCGCCTGAGAGCGTCGTCACATCGGCGTCGCTAGGCGGTAGCCGCAGTGCGTCCATCGCGTACTCAAGCTGCGTGTCGAGGCTCCAAGCGTCGGCGGCGTCGATCTTCGCCTGCAGAGCGCCGAACTCCTCAGCCGTCTCGTCCGAGTAGTTGGCGGCAAGCTCGTTGAAGCGGTCGAGCAGCGCGCGCGTTTCAGCGACCGCCTCCTCGACATTTCCCTTGACGTCCTTCTCAGGGTCGAGCTGCGGCTCCTGCTCGAGCAGCCCGACGCTGGCGCCGGGGGCAAGCTCAGCGTCGCCGCGGTAATCCTGATCCTGCCCGGCCATGATCTTCAGCACGCTCGACTTACCGGCGCCGTTGTAGCCGAGCACGCCAATCTTGGCGCCCGGGTAGAACGAGAGTGAAACGTCGCTGAGAACGGTCTTATCCGGCGGATAAGTCTTCGTCAGCTTGTGCATCGTAAAGATGTATTGGTGAGCCATTCCGATGAACGATAGAGCGGGCTGCGATCCTTTCGACGTGCCATCAACGGTCCACGCACTCGAGCTGAGCCACGTCGTCAAGCGCTACGGCGACATTACGGCCGTAAACGGCCTTGATTTGGTCGTTCCCGAAGGCGGCTGTGTTGGCCTGCTCGGCCCCAACGGCGCCGGAAAATCAACGACGATGCGAATGCTTACGGCGCAGACAATCGCCGATGAAGGCCAGATCACGGTGCTGGGCCACGAACTGCCTGGTGATTCGAAGGCGGCGCGGGCGCGGATGGGTGTCGTGCCGCAGCTCGACAACCTCGACACAACGCTGACAGTTGAACAGAACCTCGTCGTCTTCTCTCACCTCTACCGCGTGCCGAAAGCGAAGCGCAAGGACGCGATCGAGCGCGTCCTGGGGATCGCCAATCTTGGCGAACGCCGTGATTCGAAGGTAGATGAGCTCTCCGGCGGAATGCGGAGGCGGCTGCTGATTGGCCGCGCGCTGATCCATCAGCCGCAGCTTGTGTTGCTCGATGAGCCGACCGTTGGCCTTGATCCGCAGGTCCGCCAGGAGCTCTGGGCGCTGATCGACCTGCTGCGCAGCGAGGGCGTCTCGATCCTGATGTCGACTCACTACATCGAGGAGGCCGAGCGGCTCTGTGATTCGGTCACGATCGTCTCGCACGGATCAGCGGTCGCCGTCGGCGCGCCGACCGATCTGGTCGCCGAACACGCCGGCCGTGACGCAGTTGAGATCTACGGCTCGCCCGAGCGGCTGATCGAGATCGAGGCTGAGATGGCGAAGGAGGGTTTCCCAACCCGGCGGACCGGAACATCGATCGCCGTGCTCGGGCTCGATGACGCCGCTGGTCGCGCCCCAGCCGGCGAGCGCAGGCCAGCCAACCTTGAGGACGTGTTCGTATTGCTGACCGGCGAGGAGATCGCGTGACGACCCTGCCCGCCGATCAGCGCGAACCCGGCCGTCTTGAGCGATCGGCGATCGGCGGCGTACTGGTGCGCGAGATCATCAACTTCTCCTCCTACTGGCGCTCAACGACCTTCTCGTCAACGGTCGAGCCGACGATCTACCTGCTGGCTTTCGGCTTTGGTTTCGGTTCTCTTGTCTCGGTCGTCGGCGGCTACGACTACATCGACTTTGTCGCTACCGGCACGGTCGCCACCGCGGTCCTCTTCTCGAGCATCTTTCCGGCGATGTTCGGCACCTTCATCAAGTACAAGTTCCAGCACACCTACGACGCGATTCTCGCGGCGCCGGTCGACACTGAGGAGCTCGTCACCGGCGAGGCGCTCTGGCTGGCGATGCGGGCCTCGGTCTACGGCTGCGCGCCCTTGCTGGTGGGGCTCGTCTTCGGCCTCGACCCGAGTTGGGGGATGCTCGCGGTTCCGGCGATCAACTTCGTTGCCGGTTATGGCTGGGCTTGCACCGGCGTGGCGATTGCAGGCTGGCTGAAAGGGATTGAGAACTTCAACTACGTCACCAGCGCCGTGATCACGCCTCTCTTCCTCGTCGCCGGCACCTTCTTCCCTCTGACCGGGCTGCCCGAATGGGTGCAGGCACTGGCGCAGCTAAACCCGCTCTTCCACTGCGTGCAGCTGGTTCGCCACGCGGCCTTCGGCTGGGAGGGCTGGGCCGACGTTTGGAACTTCGCCTTCCTGATCATCTTCGGCCTGCTGATGTGGCGCGTCGCGATTGCGGCCATGGAGCGAAAGCTGATCGACTAGCGTTTAGGACGAATGTCCAATGTGCTTGACATCGAGCAGTCGACGCTCCTTCTGGAGCTGACGCCGCCATTCGACAAGCGCGACGTTCAGCTGGCGCGCAGGCGGCAGGCGAAGGTCTGGCACCCGGACCTCGCGCCAGCGGGCAAGCAGGCCGCGCACGAGCGCCACCTGCAGGCTATTAACCGCGCTGCAGACCAGCTCGAGCAGCTGGCCGAGACTCTGCGCGGAGGCCGCGTCAGTGCCAACGCGGTCAAGGTCAGCGCGGCCGCCGCGCGCAAGGCCCGCGCCGAGGAAGGTCAGCGCGCCTGGGAAGCGGAGCAGCGCCGACAAGAATCGGACAAGGACCGCAAGGTCAACGATCCGTTCTCCTCCCAGGTGCCCGATCACTCGGTTGTCCACCGCTACGCCCGCTGCCTCTCGTACCCCGAGTGGGGCGTGGGAACGGTCAGCGGGATCTACTTCACCGGTGGTGGCGACGACATTCAGCAGTGGGCGCGCGTCAGCTTCCAGCCGGGCGTGCGCACCGTGCCGGCCGACAGCCTCCAGTTCGTTGATTTCTCGAAGCCCGACCCTGGCGCCGACCGCGTTGAGCGCTTCATGACGGCGGCCCGCCACGCGCTCGCCGAGGGCGATTATCGGCTCGCCGCGCAGCGGCTGATCTACGCCCGCGACGCCGATCCTGTGAACCCGGCTGTGCTGCGATTGATGACCTTCGCCTTCTGGCAGGACGGTGAGATTGACGCCGCCGCTCGCGCTGTCCGTGCCTGGGCGCGGGTTGAGCCCGAGCGCCCGGCGCCGCAACGCTTCGCTTCACGGATCTACGAGCAGATGCGGGCATTCGATCTGGCTGGTGAGGCCGCCGAGCGCGCCGCCGAGCTGGCTCCGCAGGATGCTGACGCTTGGGAGCGGGTCGGTCGCTTGGCACTGCGCACCGGCCACCCCGCGCGGGCTGCCGAGGTGCTCGAGCGTGCGCGTGGGCTGGCGCCGACGGTCGAAGGGCTGCTCGATCTGGCGCTCGCCAAACAGCTGCTTGGCGAGCTTGGCGGCGAGCTGACGGCCTGCGAGCAAGCGACCGTTCTGGAGCCCGAATCGGCTGTTGCTTGGTCGCGCTTGGCTCACGCCTTGGCACGCAGCGACCGGCTTAGCGACGCTGTCGCGGCGGCCGAACGGGCGTTGGTGCTGGAGCCGGGCGATATTGAGTTAACCGAGCTGCTGGACCAGCTGCTCGATCGGCAGCCACGGGTGCTTCCGGCGGCGTGACGGGCCGATCGCATACGAGAGCAACAAAGCCCGGTTTCCGGTGTTATAGGTGTATGCCCGCCAAGTCCGGACCGGGATCTGCTCGTCCCTCTCTTGCATCTGCCGCAGTCTTTCTAAGCCTGCGGCTTACTGTGGCGATGTTTTTCGCCGCAGCGCTCGTGGCGGTGGGGTGGTCGTCATCGGCGCTGGCCGCCGAAACGGGGATCAGCGTTCAGGGGAACTCATCTACGGCGGTCGCCGACGCGAACGCGCTCGGCGTTGACTGGGTACGCCGCTTCGCCGATTGGAACGCGCTCGAGCCGTCCGCCCCTGGCGTGTACTCCAGCAGCGCAATCAGCGAACTCGATGATCTCGTTAGCCGCGCGCACGCAGCGAAGAAGAAGGTCACGCTGACGGTTCTTGGTGCGCCGACTTGGGCGAACGGGTCGAGTGATGCGCGTGTCGCCCCGCGCGACCCGGCCCAGTACGCCACGTTTATCGGCAGGCTCGCCGCCCGCTATCGAGGTCGTGTTCAGTCGTGGGAGGTCTGGAACGAGCCCGATGAGCCCGAGTTCTGGCACGGGACCACGCCGAGCCCGGCCGCTTACGCGCCTCTGTTGAAGGCCTCTTATGCGGCGATCAAGGCCGCCGATCCGGCAGCGCAGGTCGTCGCGGGCCCGCTCACAGGCAACAACTATGACTTCGTCGAAGGGCTCTACGGGCAGGGCGCGGGCGGCTCGTTCGACGCCGTAGGCGTTCACACCGACACGGCATGCGGGATCAATCCGCCGTCGGTCTTCTATTACGAGGACGGGCGCGTTGGCCGCTTCAGCTTCCTCGGGTTTCGCGAGGTCCATGCCGTGATGGCCGCCCACGGTGACGGCGGCAAGCCGATCACGATGTCGGAGATGGGCTGGTCAACAACAACGACCCGTTGCGACCGTGGAAAGTGGGCAGGGCAGAAGGATGCCGGCGTGAGCGAAGCGACTCAGGCCGCATTCCTAACTCAGGCCTACCACTGCCTTGCTGGCTACCCCTACATGACGACCGGCATCTGGTTCAGCACTCGTGACGGCGGCGCCGCCGACACGGAGCTCAATCGCTACGGCTTGTTGCGCTGGAACGGGACGCGGCGCGGTTCGTGGGCGGCGATGGAGCAAGTCTCGACGAAAGGGGATCAGCTCACGACAGCCTGCGGCGACCTTGAGCCGCCGACGATCAAGATTCTCTCGCCGGTACCGACAACGCAGTTTCAGGATCAGATCTACATCGCTGCCTCGGGCCATGACGTTGACAGTGGCCTCAGAAGCTTGCAGTTCTATCTAAACGACAAAGCGGTCTCCGGTGCGAACGTCAAGAACGATGAGGTCCTCGAGCGCACGCTGACGACCTCGTCGCTTCCGCTCGGCCCAACTCGCGTGAAGGTCCGCGCGATCGACAACGCCGGCGCGAC
Source organism: Bifidobacterium breve (assembly GCA_945881845.1). Lineage (GTDB taxonomy): Bacteria > Actinomycetota > Thermoleophilia > Solirubrobacterales > Solirubrobacteraceae > F1-60-MAGs163. Next base: position 15,394 of record CAMCVN010000013.1, read on the forward strand.
GACCTACAGCGAGGTCGTCGTCAATCGCATGAAGATGAGCACGCTCCCGCCGCAGAAGACGGCGCTCTCGTTCAAGCTCACGGGCAAGAAGGCGACGAAGACGCTCAGTGGGCGGCTGACGGTGCCGGGAACGCAGCTGATGCCGACCGGAACGATCCTCGTCCGCTGGCAGCGCTTCACGCGCAAGCGTTGGGTGACGAAGCGGGCTGAGTGGTACTGGGTGACGAAGTACGCCCGTTGGAAGAGCCCGTCGGCTCCGTTCGTCTTTAAGCAGAAGCTGAGTGGCAAGGGACTATGGCGCGCGACGGCAACCTACGCCGCTAAGTACCCATTCTCGAAGGCCCTGGCGGTCAAGTCGGTTCGGATTCGTTAGCCTCGGCGCTAATGCGCCTGCTCGTTGCCCGCTGCGAAGTCATCTACACCGGCCGCCTCGACACAGTTCTTCCCGAGGCGCTGCGACTGGTGATGCTCAAGGACGACGGCTCGGTGATGATCCACGCCGACAGCGGCGGCTACAAGCCGCAGAACTGGATGACACCGCCGACCGTCATTGAACATCACGGTGAGCCGCTGGAGCGGATCACCGTCCGCAAGCGCGCGGGTAAGACCGAGGATCGCTTGGAGATTCACATCTCGGAACTAATTTCCGACGTTGAGCACGACATGGGAGAGGCGGCAGAGCTTGAGAAGGACGGCGTTGAGGCGCACCTCCAAGAGGCCTTGGCCGACGCGCCGCAGTTCTGCGGCGAGGGGTTTCGACTGGTTCGGCGCGAGTGGCCGACCGACATTGGACCGGTCGATCTGATGTGCCGCGACGAGGGTGACGGTTGGGTTGCCGTTGAAATCAAGCGCGTCGCAACGATCGACGCTGTCGAGCAGTTAACGCGCTACCTCGAGTTCATCCGCCGCGACCCGGCGATGACCGATTGCCGTGGAGTGTTGGCCGCTCAGGAAATCAAACCGCAGGCGCGGACGCTGGCAGAGGATCGCGGGATCGCCTGCGTCGAGGTTGACCTCGCGGTTGTGCGCGGTGAACGTGAGCCTGAGCTGACGCTGTTTGAACCCTGATCGGCGCCTTCAGTCGATTAGCGCTGCGGCGAATGCGCTGAGCGCCACCGGATCACGCAGAGGCGGCCCGTGGCCGAACAGCACCAGCTTCGGCTGCAGCGCCGCGAGACGGCGCGCGCTGGCACGGTTCTGCGCCGGATCGGGCGTGAAGAAGCCTGGTGGTGTGTGGAGCCCCGTGGCGGTCGTTGCGAGGCTCATATTGAAGAAGACATCGCCGCAGATCAGCGTGCCATCATCCTCGCGCCAATAGGCGAGGTGGCCTGGGCTGTGGCCGGGAGTCTCGAGCGCAACGAAGCCGGCACCAATCTCGTCTCCTTCGCGCAGCTCGCGGTCAGGCTCGACGCCGGGGAACTTCATGTAGCTCTTCAGCGCGGCGCGGCCGAACGGCACGTCGCCAGGTTCGGCTCGGCCGCTGCGTAGACCCTCGGCATCGTTGGCGCCGACCCAGACCGGAATCCCGAGCGCCTGCTTGAGCTTTTTCGAGCTGCCGGCATGATCGGTGTGGGCGTGCGTCAGTGCGTGCGCGTGAATTGTGCGGCTTGCCGTCTGGCGCAGCAGCTTCTTGAAGTGAAGCGGGAAGCCGGAGTCGACCAGCACGTCGCCGACGAGGTAGGCATTAACTCCGCTGCGCGGGGTCAGCGGGAGCTGGTACACGTCGCGGGCGACCATCTTCATCGACTAAGCGTATAGCGGCGAGCGCGAAGATGGCGATGCGTCATAGAGTGTCGACCATGCCTGAATCCACAGAGAGCGCGGTCCTCACTGAGCGCCGCGACAACATTCTGATCATCACGATCAATCGCCCGGACAAGCGCAACGCTGTCAACAAGGCGGTGGCCGAGGGGATCGGAGACGCCGCTGAGCTGCTCGATACCGATGACACGCTGACACTAGGAATCCTTACCGGGGCCGGTGGCGGTTTCTGCGCCGGTATGGACCTCAAGGGCTTCGCCGAGGGTGAGACACCTTGGCATCCGACACGGGGGTTTGGCGGCATCGTTCAACAGCCACCGCTGAAGCCGTTGATCGCCGCAGTCGAAGGTTTCGCCGTTGCTGGCGGGCTCGAGATCGCCCTGGCCTGCGACATGCTGGTAGCCGCCAAGGGAGCCAAGCTCGGCGTGCCGGAGGTCAAGCGATCGCTCGTCGCCGTCGGTGGCGCGCTATTACGGCTGCCTCGCAAACTGCCGCTCAACGTTGTGACCGAGATGACCCTGACAGGTGACCCGATCTCGGCTGAACGAGGCTATGAGCTGGGTCTCGTCAACCGTCTCGCCGAGCCGGGCAGCGCGCTCGACACGGCAATTGAGCTGGCGGGACAGATCGCCTGCAACGGACCGTTGGCGTTGGCTGCCACGAAGCAGATCCTCGAAGCCCGCCGTGATTGGACCGACGAAGAGTTCTGGGACAAGCAGATGGAGATTGCTGGCCCTGTCTTCGGTTCAGAAGATGCGCAAGAGGGCGCAGTTGCCTTCACCGAGAAGCGCGAGCCGGTCTGGAAGGGCCGCTGAGCTAAGCGCCGGAGGTGCTTTCGCCACTTAGCGTGGCGATAAGCGATCGGGGCCCACCGTGGTCGCGATGTTCGCAGAGATAGATCCCTTGCCAGGTGCCTAGCGCCAGCGAGCCGTTGGCAATCGGTAGCAGCAGCGACGGGCCGGTAATCATGCTCTTGATGTGGGCTGGCATGTCGTCGTCGCCTTCGAGCGTGTGAGTCCAGGGGAAGCTCTCCGGCACGGCGGCGTCGAGCCAGCTGCGCGTGTCGTCGCGGACATCGGGCGATGCGTTCTCGCCCAGCGTTAACGAAGCCGACGTGTGGCGGATGAAGAGCTGGCAGAGGCCGACGGAGAAGATCTCGAGTTGGTCGAGCGCGTCGAGAACCTCTCCGGTTACAAGGTGAACACCGCGCGGTCGTGGCTGAAGCGTGATCTGCGTCTGGCTCCACATCTCTCCATCGTCGCACTCCCGGGGGCAGGTAGCCGTGGCCTGCTATGGTTGCGTCTGCAACTATCCACACTCGAAAGGTAATTCGTGACCGACCCAATCGCATCTCATACTTGGAACCTCGTGCAGTCACACTCAACCGCCGCGTTCTCAATCCGCCACATGCTGGTCGCCAACTTCCGCGCAAACTTCGACAACATCGAGGCGACGCTGACCGAAGTTGACGGGCAGATCTCGCTCAGTGGCAAGGTTCGCACAGACGCAATCGTCATAAAGGATCAGAACCTTTATGGCCACCTGCAGAGCCCTGAGTTCTTCGACACTGAGAACACGCCAGAGATCAGCTTCGTCTCCACCTCGGTCACGCGCGACGGCGAGAAGGCCGAGGTCGTCGGCGACCTGACGATCAAGGGGATTACCCACTCGGTCACCGCCAGCGGTCACATCACCGATGCGATCGAGGACGCGATGGGCAACACGAAGCGCGGCGTCGGCCTTGAAACAAAGATCGACCGCACATCCTTTGGCCTCGACTGGAACGCGCCGCTGCCGAAGGGCGGCTTCGCGCTCTCCAACGACGTCAAGATGACGATCGACCTCGAGTTTATTGCTGCCTGATCAGCGTTCGCCCGGGGTCTTATCCGGGAACGGGCTGACCTCGATCTGAGGGTCTAGCGCGTCGGCGAGGATTCGCTGCTGCTCGGCGTTGTGGGCGGCGGGGTAGCCCTCCCCGGGCGCGGCCCGTTCCGGGCGGCCAATGTAGCCAAGCTCGAAGCCATCGGGAAGGATCTGCATCAGGCGCGGGAACATGTATTCACGCGCGCCCATGTTGCGCGGCTCTTCCTGAACCCAGACGATCTCCTCGAGGTTCGGGTAACGAGCGAAGAGCTCGCGCAGATCGCTTTCCGGGAACGGGTAGAGCTGCTCAACGCGGCCAACCGCCAAGTGCTCGTTGCCCTCGCGCCGCTCGTGACCGACGAGGTCGTAGTAGATCTTGCCGGTGCAGAGCAGCAGCCGCGTGATCTTCTCGGCCGGCACGCGCGGCTCAGCGAGCACTGGGTAGAAGCGCTTCTCGGTCAAGTGGCTGAGGCGGTTCGTCGCCTGCGGCAGGCGCAGAAGCGACTTCGGCGTCATGATCACCAGCGGCCGGCGCTTGGCGATCGTCGCTTGGCGGCGCAGCAGGTGGAAGTACTGGGCTGGCGTAGTTAGGTTCGCGACGCGCATGTTGCCTTCGGCGCAGAGCTGCAGGAAGCGTTCGAGCCGCGCGGACGAATGCTCAGGGCCGGCGCCCTCATGGCCGTGAGGCAGCAGCAGCGTCAGCCGCGAACTCTCGCCCCACTTCGCTAGGCCGCTGGAGATGAACTGGTCGATGATCACCTGGGCGCCATTGGCAAAGTCGCCGTACTGCGCCTCCCACAGCACGAGCGAATCTGGAGCCTCCTCGGCGTAGCCGTACTCGAAGCCAAGGCAGGCGGCCTCGGAGAGCGGGCTGTTATGGATCTCGATTGGCGCCTTCGCTTCCGGCAGGTGCTGGATTGGCGAGTAGGTCAGCCCGGTTGTTGCGTCGTGGAAGACGAGGTGGCGCTGGCTGAAGGTGCCGCGTTCGCTGTCCTGACCGGTCAGGCGGATCGGCACGCCGTCGGTTAGCAGTGAAGCGAGTGCCAGCGACTCGGCGTGCGCCCAGTCGATCCCGCCCTCTTCGCCAACGGCAACGCGGCGGCGTTCGAGCTGCCGCTGGAGCTTGCTGTGAGTGTCGAAGCCCTCCGGCACGGTCAGCAGCTGCTCGTTGAGCAGGCGCAGAGAATCGTCTGAAACCTTGGTGTCGATCTTCGGGCTCTTAGTGCGGTCCAGCAGGTACTCGCCGGTGACCTGCTCCAAGCCTTCGAGCGCCGCGGCCTCTTTGATCCGCTCCTTCAGCTCCTGATGCTCGCCGCTGAGCTTGTCCCAAACCTGTTGCTGCCAGCTATCGACCTCGTCGCGCGTGACGACGCCGGCGCTGACCAGCTTCTCGGCGTAGAGCGTGCAGGCTCGGTCGTGACGCTTGATCGCGGCGTACATCTCGGGCTGCGTGTAGGCCGGCTCGTCGGCCTCGTTGTGGCCGAAGCGCCGGTAGCCGATCAGGTCGATCAGCACGTCGTGGCCAAACTCGGCGCGGAAGGCCATCGCTAGGTCAACCGCTGAGATGCAGGCCTCAACGTCGTCGGCGTTGACATGGATGATTGGAACATCGAAGCCCTTCGCGAGGTCAGAGGCCCAGTGTGTTGAGCGGGCGTCTTCGATGTCGGTCGTGAAACCAACCTGATTGTTCTGGATCAGGTGCAGTGTGCCGCCGACCTTGTAGCCGTCGAGGCCTTGAAGGTTGAACGTTTCAGCGACGACACCCTGGCCCGGCATTGCGGCGTCGCCGTGAAGGATCAGGGACATCGCCAAAGTTGGGTTGCGCTCGGCAACCGGGCCGCTGCGGTTAGTTTGAGCGGCGCGCGTTGCGCCGATCACGACAGGGTCAACCGATTCAAGGTGGCTCGGGTTTGATTCCAGCTTGATCATCACGCTCGAGCCCTCGCGCAGTGTGAAGTCGCGCTCAAATCCATGGTGGTACTTGACGTCGCCGGTTCCACCTTGCGGAATCTCGGTCACGGCCTTGACTACCTGAACCGTTGAGGCTCCTTCGAACTCACCGAAGATCGTCTCGTAGGGGCGACCGAGGTTGTGAGCGAGGACGTTGAGGCGGCCGCGGTGAGCCATGCCGATAACGACCTCGCGCGCGCCCGCTCCAGCGGCCAGCTCGACGGCCTCGTCGATCATCGGCACCGTCATGTCGAGGCCTTCGATCGAGAATTGCTGCTGGCCAAGGTAGGCCTTGTGCATAAAGCGCTCGAGCGCGTCAACTGCGAGTAGGCGCCTCAGCAGCGCGCGTTGAGCATCCCGCTCGAGCGGCTTGCGGTAGACGCTTCCCTCAATTCGTTCGCGCAGCCAATGGCGCTGGCGGTGGCTTGCGATGTGCTCGCTCTCGTAGGCCATCGTGCCGGTGTAAACCGCGCGCAAGTAAGGCAGCGACTCGGCGAGATTCTCGCCGGGAACGTAGATCTTCAGCATCTTCGATGGAATCCGGCGCATCATTGCGTCGGTCAGGCCAAGTCCCTCAGGATCGAGCGCCGGGTCACCAACCGGTTCGGTGCCGAGCGGGTCGAGCGTCGCAGCAAGGTGGCCGTGGGTTCGGAAGGCCTTGACCAGCGCCGTCGCCTTCTGCACTGCTTGCATGATCTCGAGCAGCCACTCGCCGGAGCGCTCGCCCTCCGCGGCCGCGACAGGAGCAGCGGCCCGCGGCGATTGCGGCGCTACGCCGAGCGGAACGCCAAGCGATGCGAAGAGCTCGTCGTAGAACTCGTGCTCGCCGCTGAGTTGGGCCTCAACGGCTTGGAGGAAGCGGCCCGATTCTGCGCCCTGAATCACGCGGTGGTCGTAGGTCGAGGTGATCGTCATCACCTTCTCGGCGCCGATCGCAGCGCCGGCGTTCTCAAGTCCGACCGGGTAGCCAATTGCGCCTGTCGCGACAATCGTCCCCTGGCCGGGCATAAGCCGCGGAACCGAAGCGCCGGTGCCAATCCCGCCGGGGTTGGTCAGCGTCATGTTGGCGCCGACGAGGTCATCGGCCGAGAGCGTGTTGGTTCGCGCCTTGTCAATTAGCTGATCGAAGGCTGCCTTGAAGCAAACGAAGCTCATCGCCCCAGCGTTTGTGATCACCGGCACCATCAGTGTCCGTGAGCCGTCCTTCTTCTCAACGTCCACGGCGATGCCGAGATTGACGGCGCCGTCGTCGGCGCGCATCGGCTTGCCATCCTGCTCGAGGAAGTGGTGGGCCATCACCGGCATCTGGTCGGCCGCTGTGCGTGCGATCGCCCAAGCGATCAGGTGCGTGAACGAGACCTTGTGGCCGGCTTCCTTTAGCTCCTTGCGGCGCCCGTCCATCTGCGTGACGGGGATTGTGCGGATCGAAGTAGCGGTTGGGATCGAGAGGCTCTCGTCCATGTAGCGGGCCAGCATTGCCGCGCCGCCACGAAGCTCGGTAACGCCAGCAGTGGGAGCGGTTGCAGCGGTGGCATTGCCGCCGGAGCTGGCGGCAAGTACGTCGGCCTTCGTCACTCGGCCGCCGGCGCCGCTGCCGCTGACGGAATCAAGCGCGACGCCTTCGGCCGCCGCCACGCGGGCCGCGACCGGTGAGGCGCGGACGCCCTCGGGAACCGCCGCGGCGCTTGCACTGCCGTTGCTGGGGGCAGCCTTGTCGTCAGCCGCAGGCTTCGCCGCCGCTCCGGCGCCCAGCTCCATCCGAGCGATCAACTGACCGACAGCGATCGTCTCGCCGGACTCAGCGAGCAGCTCGGTGATCTTGCCGCTGGCCGGCGCCGGGAGCTCTACATCGACCTTGTCGGTTGAGAACTCGACGATCGTCTGACCGTCGTCGACGCTGTCGCCGGGCTTCACGAGCCACTCGAGAAGGGTTCCCTCGCTGACCGATTCACCGGCCGATGGAGCGACGATGTCGATGATTTCGGCCGGGCCGTCTGCTTCAGCGGCCTCTGGTGCTGGCGGCGCGCCGTTCGAGGCGGCCACTTCGCCAGCCTGAATCTCGGCTAGAAGCGCGCCGATTTCGACCGTCTCGCCCGCCGCAGCGTGAATCTTCAGCAGTGTTCCGGCGGCCGGGGAGGGAATCTCAGCGTCAACCTTGTCGGTTGAGATCTCGACTAGCGTTTCGCCAACTTCGACAGCGTCACCCTCTGCCTTCAGCCACTCAAGAACGGTACCTTCGTTCACCGACTCGCCCATTGCCGGGAGTGTCACCTGAACTGTTGTAGAAACCGCCATCTATCGATCTTCAGCTGATGCTAGCGGCCGCCGGGGCTGGTGCCACTGGCCGCAACGCCAGCTTCAGGCTGAAGCTCTCTGCTGGCGTCCACGCTGCCTTCGTGCTTGCGTCCTTCACGGACGAACTCGTAGCTACCGAAGAAGGGCGCGATCGCTCCGAGCACGGCTACCGCAGTCGCCGTTCGCAGTGGCACAACGCGGGCCCGCAGCGCGAGCAGAATCAGCAGCACCATCAGAATCCAGCCGATCCCGTGGACGAAACCGAAGATCGATGTGGCGACCGCGAGTCCCGGTACGAGCCAGACGACCAGCAGGCAGATGTAGACGGTCGAATGAGCGAACGAGAGTTTCTTCAGCGTGCCGCGAGAGAGGCTCGGGCCGCGCTGTTGCGGCGACGGTTCTGCGCTGCTCACCGCGGCACCTGGCTGAGCAACGTCGCCATCCGTCGCAGCGGCTCATCGGCCTCGTCGGGCCATTCCTCGACCTCGGCTGGCCACCAAGCGTGCTGATCGTGCTCAGCGTCGGGAGTTACGGTGGCTCCTTCTGGCAGCCATGCTTGGCCGACAAACATCACCATCGCGTTGGGCAGCATCACAAGCGCTTCGGAGCGGATCTGCTCGGCGTCGACCGACCATTCCTCCTTTAGTTCGCGCGCCAGCGTCTCCGCCGGACTTTCACCGAAGTCAACCGCCCCGCCGGCGCCGAGCGCCCAGCGGCCAGGCCACGATGCGAGCCACTCTGCCCGTCGGCCGGCGAGCCAGCGGCCCTCGGCGTCGCGAACAGCGCAGAGTGCGGCGACCGAGTTGGAGGCATCGCTCTCGTTGAGTCGCAGCGACCAGCGCGACGGCTGAAGATTGATCGTCAGTTGGCCGTCGTCGGCCAACTCGTGGCTGATGAAGCGGGCACCGAGCCCATCATGGCTCGGCGAGCCACGCTCAGCCAGCGCGGCGACCGCTGCGTCGGCGTCGGCGGTCAGCTCGGGCGAAGGTTCAAAGATCTCTTCCGCCCAGCGCGCAGTCACCTGGTCCGGTGACCAGGGCCCGCGCGCGAGTATTCCGGGAGCCATTGACACTCTCCTCAGAGTACGTTGTCAGGCGTGAGCAAGCGTAAGCGCAGCCGTTGGGGGTGGGGTTTTGAGGACGCCGCGATCGGCGCGGATGAGGCGAGCGGCGCCGCTGCGGGGATTGAGCCGCTCTTTGGTTTCGCGCCGCAGGCGCCCGAAAGTGCGGTGCCGTTTGAGAGCGTTGAGCTTCCCGCACCAGCGATCGAGCCGCCGCGGGGTGCGCTTTCGGCGCTCTGCTCGCAGAGCAAAGAGGAGCGCGCCGAACACAGCTACGGCTGCTCCTATCTCGACACGATTCGCGCCTTCCGCGGCCTCTACGAGCATGTTCCCGACCTTGTTGCGCGGCCGCAGAACGAGCAGCAGGTCGAGCAGCTGCTCGAATGGGCCGCCGCATCGAACGTCGCCGTGATCCCCTACGGCGGCGGCACCAGCGTCGTTGGCGGCGTCGAGCCGAACGTTCCAGCAAGTTTCAACGGGACCTGCTCGCTCGATCTCGGGCTGCTTGACCAGGTGCTCGAAGTTGATCCGGTTTCGCGCTCGGCTTTGATTGGCGCGGGGGCCAGCGGGCCGAGGCTGGAAGAGCAGCTCGGCGAGCACGGACTGACGATGCGCTTCTACCCGCAGTCGTTCGAATGCTCGACGCTAGGCGGCTGGGTCGCAACCCGTGCCGGCGGGCACTTCGCAACCCGCCTCACCCACATCGACGACCTCGTCGAATCGGTCCGCGCGATCACGCCGAGCGGGCTCTGGCAGTCGCGGCGGCTGCCTGGCTCCGGCGCCGGCCCTAGCCCCGATCGGATGTTGCTCGGCTCCGAGGGAACGCTGGGTGTGATCACCGAGGCCTGGGTTCGCGTTCAGCCGCGGCCTCAGCATCGCGCCTCACGTGCCGTTCGCTTCGGCGATTTCTTGACCGGCGCCGAGGCCGCGCGGGAGATCGTTCAGAGCGGCCTTGACCCCGCAAACTGCCGCCTGCTCGATCAGCTCGAAGCGCAGCAGACCGGCGCCGGGGACGGCACGCACTCAGTTCTGGTGATCGGCTTTGAGTCGACCGACGCCGCCGTCGACCATGATCTCGAGCGAGCGCTGGAGATTGCCGCCAGCCACGGCGGCGAGTGGGACGCGCCAAGCGGCGCGCGCCCTGCCGCGGAGGGCAACTGGCGCGAGGCCTTCATCAAGATGCCTTACATCCGCGACATGCTCGTCCAGCTTGGAATCCTCGCTGACACATTTGAGACGGCGATCACTTGGGATCGCTTCCCCGCATTCCACGAAGCGGTCGTCGGCGCTACACGCGAAGCGCTCGGCGAGCCGTGCCGCGTCAGTTGCCGCTTCACGCACCTCTACCCCGACGGCCCTGCGCCCTACTACACGGTTCTGGCACCGGCCCGCCGCGGCGATGAGATCGCGCAGTGGCATCAAATGAAGCAGGCCGCAGGCGACGCGATCATCGCCGCGGGAGGAACAATCACCCACCACCACGCCGTAGGCCGCGACCATCGTCCTTGGTATGACGAGCAGCGACCGGAGCTATTTGCGGCGGCGCTCGGCGCAGCGAAGCGCGAGATCGACCCAGCCGGAATCCTCAACCCCGGCGTGTTGCTCGGCTAGCGCGAGGGATCAACTACGCAGATGAGCGACTCAACACTCAAATCCAGCACCCGCCCAGTGATCACCTTCCTGATCGTTTCGATCGGACTCTTCATGGTCACGCTCGACAATCTCGTCGTCTCAACCGCGCTGCCGGTGATCCGCGTTGACCTCAATGCGCCGCTCGAATCGTTGGAGTGGATGGTTAACGCCTACACGCTCAGCTTCGCCGTCTTCCTTCTCACCGGCGCAGCGCTTGGCGACCGCTTTGGTCGACGCAAGATGTTTGCGCTTGGCGTGATCGTCTTCTCGCTCGCCTCTGCTGCCGCCGCGTTGGCACCGACCGCCGATGCGCTCGTAATCGCTCGTGCGATTCAAGGACTAGGCGCGGCGCTCGTAACGCCGCTATCGCTGACTCTGCTTTCCGAAGCGGTCCCTGAAGAGAAGCGCGGGCTTGCGATCGGCGCCTGGTCCGGCGTCTCCGGCCTTGGAGTCGCGATGGGCCCGGTAGTCGGGGGCGCAATCACGGAAGGGATCTCCTGGCAGTGGATCTTCTGGGTCAACGTGCCGATCGGGCTTGTGATCGCGCCGCTGGCGGCTTGGAAGCTAATTGAGAGCTATGGCCCCGACCGTGGCCTTGACCCGCGCGGACTGGTGCTCGCCGTAGTCGGGCTCTTCCCGCTGACCTTCGGCATCGTCCGCTCCAGTGCACTCGGGTGGAGTAGTCCAACGGTTCTGATCTCGATCGCGTTCGGTCTGATGATGATGGCTCTCTTCCTGCTGCACGAGAGCCGCACCCCCGAACCGATGCTGCCGCTGCGCTTCTTCCGCAGCCGGGCATTTTCGGCCACCAACGCCGCCTCGTTCGTGATGTTCTTCGGCATCTTTGGCTCGATCTTCTTCCTCTCGCAGTACTTCATCACCGTTCAGGGGATGACACCGCTGCAGGCCGGACTCAGAATCCTGCCCTGGACGGCGATGCCGATCTTCATCGCGCCGCTGGCCGGACTCTTCTCCGATCGCTTTGGCGCACGGCCGTTCATGGTCGTTGGCCTCGCGCTGCAGGCCTTCGCGATCGCTTGGATAGCCAAGGTTTCGCAGGTTGATACGGCCTACAGTGAGTTTGTCCCGGCCTTCATTGCCGGCGGCGCCGGGATGGCACTCGTCTTCGCGCCGTCGGCCAATGCCGTTCTCTCGGCCGTGCGCCCCGTCGAGGCTGGGAAGGCTTCCGGTGCGACGAATGCGATTCGCGAGCTTGGCGGTGTAGCCGGGGTGGCCGTGCTGGCCTCCGTATTCGCTGCCGCTGGCGGCTACGCATCACCGCAAGACTTCGTTGATGGAGTGCGAGCCGCGCTGCCGGTAGGAGCTGCCGTGCTGCTGGTTGGAGCGTTCATCGCGTTGCTGATCCCGCGTCAGGGCGAGCCGGGAACTACCGGTGCGCGAAGAACCGACGCGCCGGCCGAGGCTGCCTCGGTACCCTCACTTCCGTGAGCAAGTTTGAAGGCAAGAACCTCGCCGCGATCCGCGAGGCGATCGATCAGCACAACGCCAGTTGCCCGGTTCCGGGCAACGCGATCCTGCTCAATCCCGTTGATCACCAGCTGATCGGTTGGGACGAGCTGTGGGGCCTGCCGGTGATCTCCGATGACCGCGTCCCAACCAAGCGAGTGCGGATCCAATGCGACGGCTCAGCCTTTGGAATCGAAGAGGAGGTTGCCGACGCAGTCGCACGCGAGCAGCCGGTTGAGGTTCCCGTCGTCGTGCCGGTCGGGCCTGGCGAGGACGACATGCCGCAGTTCGACGAGCGCGACCTGCCGCAGGCTTAGAGCCCGCGACAGATCGCTCGCAGTCGTCGCGCCGCTAGACGGCAGGCGGCGGTGGCGCTACCGAACCGTATGGGTTCGGGCCGTACTTGTTGTCACCTTCATCGCCGCCGGTGAGCGTGAAGACGAGGAGCACGATCAGTCCGATCAGTGGCAGCAGCTGAATCCAGTACCACCAGCCGGTTCGGTCGGTGTCGTGCAGACGTCGGACCAGAACAGCGATCGAGGGCAGGATCAGCGCGATGGCCGCGATGATGTAGATGAACATCGTCCCGATGATCTGGTCAATGATCAACGCAGCAATGATTATCAGCGCTTGCGCCAGCTCGAACCACCAGAATTCAGCTCGCGACGCACGCCCTTCCCAGACGACAGACTTCTTAAAACAGGTTGATACGGCTTCGCCGAAACCCATCTGGCATACCTCCTATTTGGCTTGAAGAGGTGAGGCTAGTCGAGCCATCGGCGCCATCGGCGCCATCGGGGCCGCGCCCCTGACTATTGCCGGGAGGCCCGGCTTCAGATGGTCGCGGCCGTGAAGCTGCCCTTGGTAGGCAGATCGGCAAACCGAGCAGCGCTTGAGAAGTCGACCTTCTCGAGGTCGATTGCGTAGATCGTCGGGTCGTCAATCGTGCGGTAGCAGTAGCGCAGCCCTGTCAGGTTGGCGATCGTTGACCAGCTTGTTACCTCGTTGACCAGCGCGCCGCCCGGGCCGGCCTCACGGATCAGCCCTGGTGTGATGTCGAAGTTGTTGAGGATGTGAAGCGCGAGCTGTTCAGATTCGTGGCCGTCGGCCGGTTGGTCGGAGGCCGTCACCTGCGTCAACGCCCGCACATACCGAGCCGGCGGCGTGAGATCGCCAGGCAGCCCCATCAGCCCCTGCCCCTGCCCCAAGGCGCTGATCTCGACGTTCTCAATCTTCATCGATGCCGGGTTGGCGGCCGACAGGCCGACGTAGTTGTTCAGATTCGTGTGATGCCACTCCATGTATGGCGAGTTGGTGCCAACGCCGAGCGGGTTGTCGACAACGCGCGCGCCCTCGGCGTGGAACTCGATTGCGAGCGAATCATCTTTGTCGTGCATCAGAATGTGGACCGGTGGCGCGAAGCCCATACCTGGGTCGACGCCAAAGACGTTGACCTTGGCAAACGCGGTGCGGACTTCGGTCAGCGAGGAGCAGGTTCCCAGCAGGAACGCGATCACGTCGAGCTCGGAAAGATCGCTGCCGTCGCCTTTGAAGTCCTGGTAGGCGCAGTACCCGCCTGGCATGTAGAGCATGTGTGCCGAGACGCCGGCCGTGTTGATGGCGTCGGCCAGCCAGTTGGCTTTACCGAAGCAGGCCATTCCAACGATTCCGTGCGTGGCCTTCCAAGTCATCGGCGCTGACGTGTCGCCTTTTGCCAGCGTTGCGCTTCCCTCGTAGTCGGCAGGCAGCGCGGCGAGGATCCACGGCATCAGCGGTGGGAATTCCATCGTTCGCCCAACTACAACGGAGCCGTCCTTCGCCTTCTTGTTTTTGAAGTTCGTGCACATGCCGTTCTCCTCGTCTTGCACTGCGGTTGCCGGTCTGGGGCAGGCTAAGCGCTCTAGGCGATCGGCGCGACTTCCAGTTGGCGCTTGAAGGCGCGCTCAAAGAGCTCGCCCTCCCTTGAAATCGCCCAGCGCGGAACCTCTGCCGGGCCGTCGGCGACAAGTTCGAGTCTTACGCTCTTGCCGTTGACGGAGGCGCGGGCTTCTCGTACCACCTGGTCGCGGCTGCGCTCGAGCCCCTCGGCCATTCGCAGCAGCACGGCGCAGCGATCGAGCAGTTCGGCGTCGCCCTCCTTCATCAGTCCAGCGAACGGGCCGAGGCTCGGCATTCCCTTGCGGTGGTAGCGGATGATCTGGCCGATCAACGCAACTTCGCGCGGCGCGAATCCCGGCAGGCCAGCGTTGAGCACGAGGTAGCGCGAGTGCTTGTGGTGATCGTCGTAGTCGACGGCAACGCCGACATCATGCAAGAGGCATGCTGCGGCGAGCAGTTCGCGCTCCTCTGGGTCGCCGCCATGCAGCCCCTCAGCGGCAAGCTGGTCGAACAGCCCGAGCGCCAGCGCCGCTACGTGGCGCGTGTGCGCAGCGTGCGGGTCGTATTGGGCCGCAAGGTTGAGCACGCTGGCGCGGCGAACGTCGTCGAACAGTGGCTCAGCCCGCTCGGCCAGCAGCCGCTCAAAGAAGATCCCTTCACGAAGGCCTGCCTCGGTCACCTCGATCGCCTTGAAGCCGCCCGCCTCGAGCACTTCGGCAACCACGATCGCGCCGGCGAGAATGATGTCGCCGCGTGCCGGCTTGATCCCGGCTACTTGGCCGCGGTCGTCGGGGTTCATCTCGGCCAGTCGCTCGATCAGATCGTCGAGCTGGGAGCGTTTGATCCTGAACCCTTGGACGCCGAACTCTGCGATCCCTTCGGCTCGCTGAATCGCCGCCGCAAGGTTGCGCAGTGTGCCGCCGATGCCGACGATTCGCGGACCGCCGCTGCCGAGCCAAGGCGCCGATTCAAGTTCGCGGGCGATGTGGGAACGCAGCTTGGTCGTTGCTTTCGCCCCGGCCGGCTCGTCGCTAGGCAGGAAGCGTTCGGTCATCCGCACGGCACCGAGCGGCCACGATGCGAGCGTCGCGGCGGCGCGCGCCTCAACTTCGATCAGTTGCAGCGAGCCGCCGCCAAGGTCGAGCACGGCGCCGCTCTCGAGGTCGGTCGAGTTGATCGCCGCGAGGTAGCCGTAGCGGGCTTCCTCTTCGGGAGAGAGAACGCGGATCGTTAGCCCCAGCTCATCGCGCGCGCTTGCGAGCACCGCTTCGGCGTTCGGCGCGTCGCGGATCGCGCTCGTCGCAACAGCCTCGATCTCCTCCGGGGGCAGCCCTGATGCCGAGCAGAACTGGGCGAAGACGTCGATCGTCGCCAGTGCGCGCTCCAGCCCCTGTTCGGTCAGCTCGCCGCCCTTGCCGCCGCCGGCGAGAATTCGAACCGGCTCGTAGATCTCATCGGTCCGTTTCCACCAAGCACCAAGCGGCGGCTCGGGGTCATCGGCGCGCCAAAATGAGCTGAGCCGTCGGTCGCGTGAGGCGGCGCGGGAGTGGGCTTCAAAGACGACGAGTCGGAAGGAGTTCGACCCGAGGTCGATCACGGCCAGCCGTGAGTGGCCCTCAGTCGTCACGCTCAATCAGCTCAATCCGGTAACCATCCGGGTCGCGTACGAAACAGAGCCGTGAGCCGCCTTCGCGGACCGAGTAAGGCGGCCGCTCCGCTTCGATTCCCTGTTCGGCCAGCCGCGCCAAGGTTTCGTCGAGATTTCCGGCAGTCATCGCGATGTGGTTGTAACCGGTCCCCAGCTCATAAGAGTCGACGCCAAAGTTGTAGGTCAACTCGAGCCGTGGAATGTCGCCGTCACCGGGGATGTTCATGAAGACGTTGATCGCCTCGTCGCGTATCGGCATCCGCCCAATCTCTTCGAAGCCAAGCGCTTTGTAGAAGGCGACCGACCTGTCGATCTCGCCGATTCGGTAACAGGTGTGTATCCACGCCGCCATCGTCGTAGCGTAGCCTGAGCGCATGATCATTGAATCCTCAGAGCTGCCCGACTTCCTGACCAACACATACCTCGTCGGCGAGCCCGGCGGAGAGGCCTTCTTCGTCGATGCCGGTGGCCCGGTCGCGCCGCTGATCGAGGCCGCCGAGCGCCACGGCATGACGCCGACGCACGTGTTGCTCACGCACCACCACTACGACCACGTCTGTGATCTTGAAGCGCTGCTCCAGGCATACCCGGGGATCGCGGTTCTGATCCACCCGGCTGAGCGCGCCGAGGTGCCTGCCGCGACCGGCGACCTAATCCCGGGCGACCCACTCAGCGTCGGGCCGATCGAGATCACCGTGCTACACACGCCGGGCCATACGGCAGGGATGTGCTCGTTGCTCGTAGAGGACCATCTCTTCACCGGCGACACGCTCTTCAAAGGCTCGGTAGGCGGAGTTCGTGCCCCCGGTTCAACCAGCTACGCCGACCTCCACAGCTCGATCATGGAGACGCTGATGACGCTGCCGCCGGAGACGATCGTCAACCCCGGACATTCGGCGGCAACGACGATCGGTGAGGAGTGGGAGGAGAACGGTTTCATCCGCATCTGGCGCGGCCTTGACGAAGAGGGCAGCGAGCAGTGCCTCGCGATGGGTGAACCGGCGACGTTGATTCTGCTCGGCGACGACTACGACGGCGGCCACAAAGCCTGGGTCCGCTGGCCTGACGGCCGTGACGACCTCGTTCCTGGCTCGCAGATCGCCGACGTCGCTTAGCTGCGCAGCCGCATCGCCGGCACCAGCCAAGCGGCCTCGACCGTAATCTGCCACGACATCTTCGATGTGCCCGCGACGCGGTCGCGGAAGACGATTGGAACTTCGACGACCTTGAAGCCGCGACCGATCGCGCGATAGGTCAGTTCGATCTGGAAGGCGTAGCCGCGCGCCGTCACCGAGGGAAGGTCGATCGCGCGCAGCACTTCGGCCCGGAAGCACTTGAAGCCGCCGGTCAGATCGTTGACTGGCAGGCTGAGGATCAGTCGCGCGTAGAGCGAGCCACCACGGCTGATCACGCGGCGGCTTGCACTCCAGTTCTCGATTCCACCGCCTGGCACATAACGCGACCCAAGCGCCAGATCGGCGCCGCCATCGCGCACGGCGCCAAGCAGCCGCGCGAGGTCGGCTGGGTCGTGCGAGAAGTCGCTGTCCATCTCCATCACAAAGCCGGCGCCGCTACCGAGGGCGTGTTCAAAACCGGCTAGATATGCGGGCCCAAGCCCTTCGCGACTGGTGCGGTGGAGCACCTCAACTTCGCTGTGCTCACTGGCGAGTCGGTCGCCGATCCGGCCGGTGCCGTCGGGCGAGTCGTCGTCAACGATCAGGATCCGAAAGCCCTCCGGCGACGCGGCCGCGAGCGTCTCAGCCGAAGCGCGGACGATCGCTTCGATGTTCTCCGCTTCGTTGAAGGTAGGCAGAATTAGCCAAGGCAATTCGGTCATCGGCAAGAGCGAGGGTAGATCAAGCGCTCAGCTCAGCAGTCGCGTGAGCAGCTGCTCGTTAACAATTTGTTGGACCGCGGCCGGGCTGTAAGGCTTGAGCAGAGTCGTCGCGCGGGCGTCGTAGTCGGACTGAGGATCGTCGAGCGCGGTGCGGATCGCGCTAGCTAGGTCGTCGCCAACTAGGCGCGCGTCAAGCTCGCGCGCCAGCGTCAGCGCCTCATAACCGCCCGGCGCCTCGGTCGTGACCAGCTGGCAGCCGTCGGCGAGCGCCTCAAGCTGGGCGATCCCGTAGTCCTCGCGGCGTGGGGCGCAGAGGAAGAGCTTCGAGCGCCGCAGTAGATCGCGGTATTGCTCGGGGCCGAGCTTGCCAACCAGTTCAACCCCGTCGCCGGGGTTTGTAACGCGGCTGGCGTCGAGCCCGGCTACGACAAGCCGCTCATCGCCGCGCCGCGCCTGCGCCCAAGCAGCGAGCACTCGCCCGAGGCCCTTCTTCTCGGGATCCGATGCGTAGGTGATCGCCGCGATTTCACGCTCGGCTGGTGGCCGCGCCGCTGCGCTCGCTGCGACCGGGATTGGCACGACGACGGCATCGGCGCCGGCGGCCGGTGAGGCAGCGAGTGCGGCCGCCGAGGTTGGGATCAGTAGCGGTGCTTCGGCCAGCCTGCGCCGTTCCAGTGGCCGTTGCCAGATGCCGTCGTGGCCGGGGCGGTTCTCGGCCGAGCTGGCATCGAAGCGGATCGCCCCCGGTCGCGGCCAGAGCAGCGCCGCGGTTACTGACGAGTAGACGATTGCGCGCGGCTGCTTCGCGGCGAGCGCGCTGCGAGCGGCGGCGGCGCTGGCGCGGGCCCAGAGCAGGTCGGTCAGGGCGAGCGTGCGAACCTGCCGCTGCGGCTCGGCGCGCGCAATCTCGACCGTCGCCCCGCCGTTGCGCAGCAGCTCTGCGAAAGCCTCGTCGGAGGCGCGCAGCCCAGTCGTTGAGCCGAGCGAGACGAGCAGTACGTCGGGCGCGCTCATCGCGCCTGCCATGGTTCGGGGCCGCTATCGCGCCGCAGTCCCGGCGTGCGGACCAGCTTGATCGGCTTGATCGGCGAGCCGCTGGTGACAAAGAAGGTCACGCCGTCACGTTCCTCGATCGCCGTCACCGCACGGTCCTGATGGCGCCAGGAGAGTGACCAGATCACCATGAAGCCGGTCGCGATCGCCGCGACCTGCGGCAGAAAGAAGGAGAAGATTGCCGAGACAAGCGCCGCCAGCAGTAGTGGCCAGAGCCGGCTCAGCAGCATCCGGCCAAC
Source organism: Bifidobacterium breve (assembly GCA_945881845.1). Classification (GTDB taxonomy): domain Bacteria; phylum Actinomycetota; class Thermoleophilia; order Solirubrobacterales; family Solirubrobacteraceae; genus F1-60-MAGs163. The sequence continues at coordinate 34,077 of CAMCVN010000013.1, forward strand.
GTTCTGCTCCGGCAGCATCGTCGTGCTCTGCGCGTCGCGCAGCGCGCGGGCGACCGACGGGCTGGCTTCCAGCCGCCGCCCCATCCAGGCACCGATTAACGCCGCGACGATCCACCATCCGGCCGCGATCAGCACCAGCAGGCTGTCATCGAGCGCGTTTGACTGGACGACCGTAATCACGGCCAGCGCTGTCGCTGAAGCTGCGCTGAGCAGAACCGTCGTCTTGAGCAGATCGACGTAGCGCATCGTTAGTCGGTTAGCGCCGAGAGCAGCGAGGCCACGCCTTCGGTTCCATCGACGAGCAGGTCCGCCTCGGCCAGCAGCTCGCTTGGAGTCTGGTCGGAGCGGACGCCAACGCAAAGAATCTCGCTCAGCCGACCCTCGTGCTGGAGCGCGCGCAGCGCGCGGAAGGCGTCGAGGTCGGTGCGGTCGTCGCCGACGTAGAGCGCGTTATCGACCTCGACTGCGTCAAGCAGCGCGTGAACCGCATCGCCTTTGTTGCTCGTAACCGGCGCGCGCAGCTCGATCACGCTGCGACCGCGGTGGATCAGCAGTCCTTCTGCCTTGGCGTGCTCGGCTATCTGTTCAGCGACGGCCTCGGCTGCGACCTCGTCTTCCAGCCCGCGCCAATGCAGCGCGACGATCGGCCCCTTGTCCTCGATCCGTAGGCCGCTCGCCTCACGCAGCTCGGGAACAGTCTCGTGCGCTGCGGCGTGGACGCGGTCGGTCCACGCCTCGGCCTGAGCGTTGACGGTCGCTTCCTGCGCGCCGCGAGGCAGCAGTTCGAGGCCGTGGTTGCCGGCGTAAGGAATTGGGCCGATTCCAACAATTCGCCGCGCCTCCTTCGCTTGGCGACCGCTGACGCAGCCGACGAGGCCGTAGATCACCTGACAATCGATCAGCAGTCGGCGCGTCAGTTCGGGAACGCTGGAGGCCTGTGGGTCGCGCACAATCGGCGCCAAAGTGCCGTCTACATCGAACAGCAGTGCCGTGCGTGCTGGTTCAGCGCTCAGCGGAGCAAGCGCGCTGGCAAGTGATGAGGAAGGCACCATCGAACCTATTATGAACGGGTGCCCGCCCCGCGCATCTCTCAGCTAGCAATTCTTGGCCTCACAATGGGGATCTTCAGTGGCCTCTTCGGCGTCGGCGGCGGCATTGTGCTGGTGCCACTGCTGATCCTCTGGGTTGGGCTCGACGAACGCCGAGCGGCCGCGACGTCGCTGCTGGCGATCGTAATTGCTGCCAGTGCCGGCGCCGCAACTCAGATCGCCTACGGCAACGTCCACTTGGTCGCAGCAATAACAGTCGGAATTCCCGCCGTTGGCGGCGTGCTGATCGGCACTTGGCTTCAGCAACGAATCCCGGTTGCGACAGTGCAGCTGCTGTTCTCGGGTCTGCTCGTAATCGTCGCCGCGATGGTGGTGCTCAAATGATCGCGCTGGCGATCATCATCGGCGTTGCCGCAGGCGTCCTCTCAGGGCTGTTCGGAGTTGGCGGCGGGATTCTGTTGGTTCCAGCGCTCGCGCTCGTCGTTGGCCTCGATCAAGTAGATGCTGAGGCGACCTCGCTGCTGGCAATCATTCCGGTCGCCGCCGTTGGCGCCTGGCGCCAGAAGAGCTACGGCAACCTCGATGTCCGCGCGGGACTGACGATCGGCGCCTTCGCGGCCGTTGCGGCCGTCGCTGGCGTGGCGCTGGTTAACGTGCTGCCAGTTGAGCTCGTGCGTTACGCCTTCGCAGCGCTGATGCTCTACGTCGCTTGGCGGATGGCGACATCGGCAATCCAGCAGCTTCGCGCCGAGCCTGATCGCGCTCCCTCGGACGGGCAATAGGTACTCGATACGGGTATTCGCTGGTGCGCAATCGGCTACCGTTGAGTTGTGCCACCAATGATCTGGGAAGAGCGGCCGGATGGGCTTCGCGCCCCGGCAATGATCTGTGCCTTCGGCGGTTGGAACGACGCCGCCGAAGCGGCAACAGCTGCCGTCAGCTTTCTCGCATCCTCGCTCGACGCATACCGCTTCGCTCACATTGACCCTGAAGAGTTCTACGACTTCCAAGCTACGCGCCCGCAGATCAGTCTCGTCGATGGTGAAGCGCGCGAGATCAGCTGGCCGATGGTCGAAATCTGGGCCGCGAAGGTTCCGCGCGCACCGCGCGACCTGATCCTGCTAACCGGCCCTGAGCCGTCGATGCGTTGGAACACGCTCTGCGAGAGCGTCGTTGACTTGGCAGAGGCGATGAACGTGCAGATGGCGGTTTCGCTCGGCGCGCTGCTGGCCGACGTCCCGCACACGCGGCCGGTGCCGATGGTCGGAGTGACGAGCGACGAGGAGCTGGCTGAGCGCGTTGGACTCTCGCCAACGACTTATGAAGGGCCGACCGGCATCACCGGCGTGCTGCACAGCGCGTTCCAGGAGTCGGGGATTCCTTCGGCCAGCCTCTGGGCCAGCGTTCCCCACTACGTCGCCGCTGCTCCTAACCCGAAGGCTTCGCTGGCGCTAGTACGAAAGCTTGAGTCGCTGGTTGGAATCAGCTTCGACGCGACCGAGCTTGAGCGCGCAGCCTCCGACTATGAGCGCCGCGTCAGCAGCGCCGTCGCCGGCGATGACGATGTGCGCCAGTTCGTTGAGCGGCTCGAGCAGGCAAGCGACGCCGAGGCGCCTGAGGTTGAGGGTGAGGAAGTGCCGTCAGGTGACGTTCTCGCGCGTGAGTTTCAGCGCTTCCTCAACCAGCGCGGCGACGACGCTTAGATCTCTGCCGCCGGGCAGGCAATCCTGAAGTCGCAGTAGCCGCAGGCCGTCACGCTCGGTGTCGGCTCAAAGCCTTGGCCGCCGATCGCGGCGGCAACCTCGTTGACGGTTTCGGCGATCCAGTCGCGGTCGATCTCGGCGGCGGGGACGGGAATCTTTTCGTCGTCAAGCACGTAGTGGTAGCTCTGCAGCTCCGATTCCACCTGCCACGCCTCGCGCGCAGCAACGGCGTAGAGCGAGAGCTGAATGTCTTCTTGAAGTTCGGCCGCTGTGCGCGGCTTGCCGGTCTTGTAATCGATCAGCTCATAGCCACCGCCTGGCAGCAGGTCGACGCGGTCGACGCGGCCGCGCAGAGTGTGTTCGCCGAGCTTGAACTGGAATGACTTTTCAAACCAGACCGGGCGGCTCTCTTCTTTCGCTGTGCGCTGCTGATAGAGCCGCAGTGCGTGCTCGGCCTTGGCGTGGAGCTGGCGCTCCTGATCGCTGTCGCCGAAGCCGCCGCGACGCCAGCCCTCCTCAAGCAGCGCCAGTAGCTCATCAACTGTTCGGCCGTCGGACTGGTGGTAGCGCTCCAGCACTTGGTGGAAAAGAATCCCGAAACGCTGGTTCATCGTCGGTTCTTGAGGAATTCTGAAAACGCGCGCGAACTTGTAGCGCAGCGGGCAGGCGCGGTAGGTCTCAATGTCGGAGGCGCTCAGCACAAGCCCTTCGCCGCGCCGCGGCAGGAAAGCTTCGAGCGAAGGTTCCCCGCGCCTTGCCGTCGCTGCGCTGCGTGCGCGGGCGTCCTGCTCGGCGCTGAGGATCAACTCGTCGAGCGGGCTACTTTCGAGCGCTTCGCGCTGCGTCGCCGTCGCCGACTGCAGTAGCACGGCGTTGGCCTGCGCAAGAGCGCTTTCGACATCCTGGTCGGCCGGTCGGCCGATCACGGCCGCCAGCTTTGCCAGCTCGAGGTAGCGGACTACGCCGAGCGTCAGGTCGAGGTCGTTGTCGAGCCGCAGCTCGGCAAAGGTTCCGGCTACGCGCGGGAGGTCGCCGAGTAGCTCGTCGCGGAGCTCGTTGAAGGCGCCGTGTAGCGCTTCGTCGGGGCCGAACAGCTCTTCGCTGCGCTCTTGCCACTGCGCCCCGGCCGCCGCCAATGCCGCTTCGGCCAGCTGTGACGGCGGCTGCAGCTCGCCACGATCGCCATGCTCGCTGTAGCTCAGCGTTACCGACTCAGCGGCCCGCGTGATCGCGACGTAGCTGAGCTTCCGCTGCTCTTCATCGATGCTGCGTCGCCGCTCCATTCCGGCGACGAAGACGTGGTCGAAGCTAAGCCCGCGCGTCGAGCCAATCTCAACAACCGCAACCTTCCCGGCCGGAAGCTGTTCGGATCCCACGCTCTGATCGCTCTCGCGCAGCCCGGCGTCGGCAACGGCGACGACGTACTCGGCGAACTCGCGGCCGCTCGATTGAGGCGAGCGCTCAGCGAAGCGGCCGGCTAGGGCTTCAAAGCGCGCGAGGCAGCGCAGCCCGTCAACAACGTCGGCTTGGGCGGCGAAGAGCTGTTGGCGGCGCAGGCCAAGGCGGTCGATCAGGCGGTGGACGAAACGGTCGGGCCGCAGTTCGTCGAGTGCGGCAGCGGCTTGGCGCTGAAGCTTGAGGAAGGCGACGATTCGCTCGCGCGCCTCGGGCGGAATCTGAGGCGATTCGGTCGCCGCGTTAAGCGCGCTAACCATGTCGAGTTTGCGTCTGCGCGCGATCTGCACGCAGCGGGCGAGGTCGACGGCGCGCAGTTCGATCGGTGCTCGCGCCAGCGCGCGAACCGTTGCGCTGGCGTCGCTTGGGCTTGTTAGGAGCCGCAGCCACGCGAGCACGTCCTTGACTTCGCCGCGGCTGAAGAGCTGGTCGCTGGCACCGAGCTGGCAGGGGACGGCACGTTCGTCGAGGGCGGCGCCGATCGCGCGGCCATCGCTGCGCATCGAGTCAACCAGCACGGCGATCGATTCGGCCTTACTACCGGCTTGGATCAGGTGCTCGATCTCGTTGGCGATTCCCTGAGCCTGCGCTCGCTCGCTGGCGCAGCGCCAGCCGCGCACGTTGCCGCCCGGGGCGCCGGTCAGCGGCGGGCTCAGTCGCTGCTCGAGCACCGCTTGGCCAGCTAGGACGATCTGTTCGCGGCAGCGCAGCGATCGCGTTAGTTCGATCCGCTCGCCCTCGCTCTGAGCTGAGATCGCGGCGAGGTTCGCTTCGCCGCCGGTGATCTCGCTGGCCAGCGCACAGTCGGGGTCGGTCACTGCCGTCACGCCATCGAGCTGGGCGGCGGCCGCCAGAATCAGCGTCAATCCCGCGAGCGAGAGGCTCTCGGCATCGTCGATCAGAAGTTGGCTGTAGCGGGCGCGGAAGCGTTCCTGGACGTCCGGGCGCTTCAGCAGGCTGAGGGCGCCGAAGATCAGGTCGCCTTCGTCTAATGCCCCCTCGCCAGCGAGCATCGCCTCATGGCTGGCGTAGAGGGCAGCGAACTCTCGCCCCAGAGCGGCGCCGGAGTCTTCGGCTTTTTCCGCCCGCTGCGCGCACTCCTCGGCGCTGATCAGCATCGCCTTCTGCGCATCAATCTGGACGATCAACGAGGCCAGCAGCTTGACCGGCCGGCCAGCGAAGTCGTGTTCGCGCAGCTCAAGTTCGTCGACCCTTTCAATCAGCATCGCTAGGCGGTCGGCGCCGCTGAGCGTTGCGACGAAGGGATCAAGGCCACTCTGTGGCATCTCGTCGCTCAAGAGCCGCGCCGCGAAGTCGCTGACGTTGGAGATCGGAAGCTCCGAGAAGCCACGCTCGAGCCGCTGCTCGACGAGGCCGCGTAGGCGGTCGGCCGCCGCCGCCGAGGCGCTGATCGCAACGATCGCCTCCGGTTCAAGCCCGCGCTCGGCGACGAGGAAACCGAAGCGCGCCGCAAGCGCCGTCGTCTTGCCGCTGCCAGCGCCGCCCGCCACAACCAGAGCCTTGCCTGCGAACTGAGCGATCCGCTGCTGCTCGTCGGTCAGCTGAAGGGGGCTTTCGGGCACGCCCTTAGGATAAGTGCAAGATGACTCCTTCGTCAGCGATTCTCAGCTTTGACTGGCTCGAACTTTCCGCTCGCTGCGCGGCCTCTCTTGGCGAACTGCTGGCGGCGACGTCGCGGCGTGACGATCGCGTGATCGAGACCGGCACGATTGGCGCTGGCGGCGACCACACGCTTGTGATCGACCAGCAGGCCGAGGAGATCGTCTTCAGCGAGCTGCAGAAACTCTTTGACGCGGGCGCGCGCTTCACGGCCTTGTCAGAGGAACGCGGCACGGTTGATTTCGGCAGCGACGAGGCCTTCGTTGTGATCGACCCGATCGACGGCTCGCTGAACGCCAAACGGGGACTGCCGGCTTATTCGATCTCGATCGCCGTAGCCGACGGGCCGACGATGGCCGACGTCGGCTTCGGCTTCGTTCATGACTTCGGAAGCGATGAGCAGTGGCACGCGATCCGCGGCGCTGGCTCTTGGCTGAACGGTCGACCGTTGGCGCCGGTCGCGCCGGAGCGCCGCAGCGCCGACGGCAGGCTCGAGGTTGTGCTGGTCGAGGGCGCTTCGCCGTTCAACCTCGCGGCCTCGACGCCGGCGCTGATCGCTGGCGCGCACCGCGTCCGCGCTTTCGGCTCGATGGCGATCTCCTGCTGCCAGGTCGCGGCCGGGAGAGCAGATGCAATGGTCTCGCTCTGGAGCTGCCGCCCGGTTGACATCGCCGCCAGTCAGCTCGTTGTGCGCGAGGTCGGGGGCGAGGTTGCGTTCCCGGCCGCGGAGTCGCCGCTGGCGCTGCCTTTGGCCGGTTCCGATGGCGTCTCCGCCGTGGTTGCTGCTCCGACGGCCGCTGCCTTGGCAGATGCACTCTCCTTTCCTGCGCTGTAACGGCGGCCTCTGAGCGGCGTATTTGTAGCGACTAACGAACACCTGTTCGTAGAGCTGCTACTCTATCCGTAAGCTCATTAGTTCTAAGTAACCGAAAGGAAGTAATCAAATGGCAACTGCAACTACTAAGAAGGCAACACCGAAGCCCCGCGCAAAGGCCAAGCCGGCCGCAGCGAAGACTCGTGGCGGCGCAGGCGCAAAGCCAAAGGCAACTGCCAAGGCATCCCACTCACGCGTAGAGCGTGCCGCTGACCTTCAGGTCGGTGCCGTCCTCGTCGCCCGTGACACGGTCGTTGACGCTCTCGAAGAGCTGCGCACCAAGGTCGGCAGCCGTCAGAGCGCTGAAAAGCAGCTCAAGAAGGTCGAGCATCGCGGTAGCGTTGCGCGCACCAAGGCTGAGCGCGAGGTCCGTCAGGCCAGCGCCCGCATCGAGCGTGAGATCAAGCGCAACCGCACGCGCATCGAGCGTGAGGTTCGTAACCTGCGCAAGGACGCTGACAAGCAGCTGCGCAGCGTGCGCGGCGATGTGAGCCGTCAGGCCGACGTCGTCAGCAGCCGCGTTCAGGACGCAGCCCGTCCGATCGTTGACCAGGTTTCAAAGGTCACCGCTTAGAGCCTGAGGCTCCAAGATTCAGAGCAGTACCGACGGCCCGCCTCTGTGCGGGCCGTCGCTGTTTCACGGCTCGTTCTGATCGGCCTGCCACTCTTTGTAACAATGGGGCAATGCCCACAGACGAGCAGATCCTCAAGGCGCTCGAGGTCGTAATCGACCCCGAGCTGCGCAAGTCAATCGTTGAACTCGGGATGGTCCGCTCGATCGAGCTGGCCGACGACGGCAAAGTAGCCGTAATCGTCTCGCTGACGACCGCTGGTTGCCCGATTCGTAATCACTTCGAAACAGCGGTCGCAGAGGCCGTCGGTGTGCTCGACGGCGTTACCGGCGTCAGCGTCAGCTTCGACGTGCTCAGTGACACAGAGAAGGGCGAGCTGCAGCGCAAGCTCGGCCGCGGCTCGCTGCCCGAGGGCGCGCTAGCCCAGGTCAGCAACGTTGTCTGCATCGGCTCGGGCAAGGGCGGCGTTGGCAAGTCGACGATCACCGCCAACATCGCCGCCGCACTCGCGGCAGAAGGCAAGCGCGTCGGAGTCCTTGACGCCGACGTTTGGGGCTACTCAATCCCACGCATGTTCGGTGTGACCGGTCGCCCGCCCGTTTCGCCGGAGCGCAAGATCGTGCCGCTTGAGGCTGGCGGCGTGAAGATCATGTCGATCGGCTTCTTCGTCGAAGAGGACGCTGCCGTCGTCTGGCGCGGGCCGATGCTGCACAAGGCCCTCACGCAGTTCCTTGAGGACGTCGAATGGGGCGAGCTCGACTTCCTGCTCGTCGACCTGCCGCCCGGCACCGGTGACGTTTCGATGACGCTCGCGCAGCTGCTGCCGCAGGCTCAGTTCGTGATTGTCACGACGCCGCAGCAGACCGCGCAGAAGGTCGCGCGCCGCTCAGCCGACATGGCAAACAAGGTCAACCTCGAAGTGGCAGGCGTGATTGAGAACATGGCCGGCTTCGTTACTCCGGACGGCGAGCGCTACCAAATCTTCGGTGAGGGTGGCGGCCAAGAGTTGGCCGATGAGATTCAGGTGCCGCTGATCGCCAAGGTGCCGCTGACGATGCCGCTGCGCGAGGGTGCCGACGCCGGCGTCCCGCTCGTAGTCAGCGATCCCGACGACCCCGCCGCTCAGGCAATCCGCCAAGCAGCGCGCGGACTTATCGCGATCTTCCCTACTGAGCTGCCGATGCTTCAGGCTGATCTGACAGCCGACTCAGCGAGCGCCGATGGCCCCGAGCCGGTCGGTATGACGCTGCCGATGGCTTAAGCGCCCTTGGCGTAGTACTCAGCGTTGATAGTCGCGTAGTTCAGCCACTCTTCCGGTAGCTGATCCTCGGCGAAGCAGGCGTCGACCGGGCAGGCCTCAACGCAGGCGTCGCAGTCAATGCACTCTTCCGGATCGATGAAGAGCATCTTGACCTTGTCGTAGTCGGGCTCATCTGGCGTTGGGTGGATGCAGTCGACTGGGCAGACCTCAACGCAGGAGTTGTCCTTCGTGTCGATGCATGGTTCCGCAATTACGTAAGCCATCTTCGGTGATCCGATCCTTTGCTGGTTGAGGTATCTGAGAGCGCGAACTGTAGCGACCGCTTAGGAATCGGCGCGATACGCTGGAGGCCATGTTGCTCGTTACCGGCGCGACCGGGCTAATCGGATCTGAGTTGCTGCCACGGCTGACGGCGGGAAGCGAGCCGGTTCGCTGCCTCGTGCGCGATCCGCGCCGGCTCGGCGCCGAGCGTGTTCGCGTGCAGATTGTGCTTGGCGACTTGGCCGATCACCGCTCGCTGGCCAACGCCACGCGCGGCGTAAGTCACGTTATTCACCTTGCCGCGGCGGGCCATGATCAGGACGCGGGAACGATCGAGGAGCTTGGCTCGATCGCGACTTGGCGACTGATCGAAGCGGCCGAGGCGGCCGGGGTCGAGCGCTTCACTTTCTTCTCTGCGCTTGGCGCGGTCCGTGGCGCGCCGACGCGGCTGCTGCGCGACAAGGCGATCGCCGAGGACGCCGTTGCCTCGGCGAGGATCGCGACGACGACCTTCGCACTCTCGCTGGTACACGCCGCGCCGGACCCGCTCTTCACGGCGATCGACGCCTGCTCGCGGGCGGGAATCATCCCCGTCCCCGGCTCCGGTCGCTACCAGCCAATCTGGGTCTCGGACATCGCCGACGCCTTCATAGCTCAAGGCGCGCTGACGCCAGTTACCGGCCACCAGCGCGTTGAGCTGGCAGGCCCGCAGGTGCTTGATCTGCGCACGATCAGCCGCCTGATCGGCAGCTCGCTCGGTCGCCGTCGTCCGGCCGTTCCGACTACGGCGGGCTTCGCGAAGAGAATGCTGAGAATCGCCGCCTCGGGCGCGGTCGAGCTGCCGATGGCGTGGGACGAGCAGGCGCTGCTTGGCGCCGAGATGATCGCCGCGGGCGGCAGCGCCGATGCGCTGGCGCTCGGCATCTCACCGCGCCGTTTCAGCGATGTGCTTGGGCTCGACTAGCTTGCGTCAAGCGGCGCGCGGCGGCCGGCCCACGGGAGCGCGTTCTCAAGCTGAGCGCTGAGCGCCAGCAGCAACCCCTCGGACTCCGGGCGACCGATCAACTGGACCGCGAGCGGCAGCCCTAGATCATCGTTCTGATAGAGCGGCACCGAGATCGCTGGCGAGCCGGTCGCATTTGAAATTGCCGTGAACGGCGTGAAGTGGCCGGAGCGAGCGAAGGCGCCCATCGGATCATCGGAGCAGCTGTCGATCGTTCCCAGCGTCACCGGCGGCTCAGCTAGCGCGGGGCAGAGGATCGCATCGTAATCCTGAGCCCAGCTGACGACCATCCGCGCCAGCGCCTGCATCTGGACTTCGGCGCCGAAGCCCATCACGGCGCTGATCTGCTGCGACTGCTGCCAGATCGACCAGCTCAGCGGCTCCATCTGATCCTCCGTGAACTCGCTGCCGGTGACCATCTGCGCGAAGGCAATCTGCAGCGAGATCATCGGCCCAAAGAGCGCCGAGAAGAGCTCCAGCATCCCCGGTACGTTCCACGGCGGATTAACTTCGACAACCTCGTGGCCGAGCTCGCGCAGCAGTTCGGCAGCGTCGCTCACGGCCTTCACCGAGCTCGGGTCAAGTGTCGCGCCCTCCAGCGGCGGTTCGAGCGTCATCGCGATCTTCAAACCCTTCGGCTCTTCGCGCACTAGCTCGCTGAACGGCTTCGACGGTGCCGCAGCCCAGTAGGCGTCGCCGGCCTCATAGCCAGCGAGAACGTCGAGCGCTAGCGCGGTCTCAGCGGTCGTGCGCGTCAGTACTCCGTCGATGCCGAGGAATGAGCCACCGACATCAGGGCCTGACGAAATTCGACCGCGCTGAGGCTTCAGCCCAACGAGGCCGCAGCAGGCAGCTGGGATTCGCGTTGAGCCGCCTCCGTCATTGGCGTGAGCGAAGGGAACCATCCCCGAGGCGACAGCAGCGGCCGAGCCGCCGGAGGAGCCGCCTGTCGTGCGGGTCGTGTCCCAAGGGTTGCGTGACGGGCCGAACCGGCGTGGTTCGGTTGTCGGCAGGATTCCAAACTCCGGCAGGTTGGTTGTGCCGACGATTATCGCGCCGGCGTCGCGCAGGCGGCGGACGAGGAAGGCGTCGTGGGCGGCACGGAAGTCGCCCATCACGTCGGCGGCGAAGGTCAAGCGAGCGCCTTCGACCGGGCGGTTGTTCTTAATCGCGACGGGCACTCCAGCCAGCGGCCGCGTGTCGCCGCTCGCAACCTCTTTGGCCTTCGCGCGCGCGTCGTCGTGGAAGACATCGATGAAGGCGTTGTATGTCGGGTTCAGCTCGTCAATCTGCGCGAGCGACGTATCGACCAACTCGAGCGCGCTTATCTCGCCGCTCTTGACTAGCCCTGCGAGCTGATCGATTGGACGGAACATCAACTCTGAATCGGACATCTAGACCTTTCGCCGTGGGGGTGCTGCGCCAGCCTAACCGCGCGCGCCGCGAGGCGCATCGCGCCGTCGGCTCGATCGTGAGAAACTCGCAAGCAGAGAGTCAACCCTTGGCATAGAGAGAGTGTGTTCGATGACTGAAGTCAATTCGGGGCTTGAGGGCGTAGTTGCTTTTGCCACTGTGATCGCTGAGCCCGACCGTGAAGGTGGCGCACTGCGCTACCGCGGCGTCGACATTGAGGATCTCGTCGGCTTCGTTCCCTACGAGAAGGTTTGGGGGCTGCTTGTCGATGGAAGCTTCGAACCTGGCCTCGCACCGGCCGAGCCGCACCCGCTGATGGTCCGCTCCGGCGACCCGCGTGTCGACGTTCAGTCGGCGCTGGCGATGCTCGCTCCCGAGTGGGGTTTCGGCCAGCTACTCGACATCAGCGATGAGCAGGCTCGCAGCGATCTCGCCCGTTCATCGGTCGTCGCGCTTTCGTTTGTTGCTCAGTCGGCGCGCGGCGTTGGTCAGCCTTGGGTGCCGCAGGCGACGATCGATCAAGGGCACACAATTGCCGAGCGTTTCCTGATTCGCTGGCGCGGCGAGGCAGATCCGAACCACGCCAAGGCGATCGACGCCTATTGGGTTTCGGCCGCAGAGCACGGGATGAATGCCTCAACCTTCACGGCCCGCGTCGTCGCCTCAACTGGCGCCGATGTTGCCGCTGCGATGTCGAGTGCGGTCGGCGCGCTCAGCGGCCCGCTCCACGGCGGCGCGCCGTCGCGCGTGCTGACGATGCTTGACGAGGTCGAAGCAAGCGGCGACGCCGACGCCTGGGTCAAGATGGCGCTCGACCGCGGCGACCGACTGATGGGCTTCGGCCACCGCGTCTACCGCGCCGAGGATCCGCGCGCCCGCGTATTGCGCCGTACCGCGAAGGAACTTGGCTCGCAGCGGTTTGAAGTTGCTGAAGCGCTCGAGGTCGCCGCGCTCGCAGAGCTGAAGGCGCGCAAGCCGGACCGAGTTCTGGCAACGAACGTCGAGTTCTGGTCGGCCGTCGTGCTCGACTACGCCGAGATTCCACCGGAGATGTTCACCAGCATGTTCACCTGCGCCCGCGTGGCCGGCTGGTCGGCGCACATCATGGAGCAGAAGCGTGAGGCGAAGCTGATTCGCCCCTCGGCGAAGTACGTCGGCCCCGGCCCGCGCGGCCGCGACGAAGTCTGATCGCCTGTGGCAACCGATAACGGGATCGAGGTTGAGGGGCTGGTCCGCGTCTTCGGCGACGAGATTCGCGCCGTTGACGGGGTTGACCTAAGCGTCGCTCCTGGCGAGATCTATGGCTTTCTCGGGCCCAACGGCGCTGGCAAGTCGACGATGGTCTTGATGCTCGTTACCTTGTTGCCGCCGACCGCGGGTCGCGCAACTGTCGCCGGCTTCGACGTCGCCAAACAGGGCCCGGAGGTCCGTGGCCAGATTGGTGCCGCGCTGCAGGAGTCGGCGCTCGATGACTTCCTTACCGGCAACGAGCACATGGATCTCCAAGGCGGGCTTCATGGCCTGTCCAAGAATGAGCGGCGCACGCGCGGCGCCGAACTGATGGAGCGTGTCGGCCTCAGCGACGCGGCCGGGCGCAAGGTCGGCGGCTACTCGGGCGGCATGAAGCGCCGCCTCGATCTCGCGCTGGCGCTGCTGCACCGCCCATCGGTGCTGTTCCTCGACGAGCCGACGACCGGGCTCGACCCGCAGAGCCGAAGCGCACTCTGGGCCGAGGTGGAGCGACTCTCGCGCGAGGACGGCGTAACTGTCTTCCTGACGACGCAGTACCTCGAGGAGGCCGATGTACTGGCCGACCGAGTCGGGATTATCGACCACGGAAAGCTTGTCGCTGAGGGCACACCGACGGCGCTGAAAGCCGGTATTGGTCAGGTGTCGCTGGAGGCAACGCCAGCTAACCCGAACGACCGTGAGAAGCTCGCCGCTGTGCTGGCGCGCTTCGGCGAACCCGCCGCCGCCTCGCCCAAGTCGGTTGCGGTGCGGCTCGTATCGGGCGCCGAGCAGCTCGCTGAGGTTGTGCGCGCGCTCGACGCCGAGGGGATTCAGGTCGGCGACCTGCAGCTCCACCAGCCTTCGCTGGACGACGTCTTCCTGCAGCAAACCGGCCGTTCGCTGGAGGGCGAAGAGGAAGAAGCGGAGCCCGCTTCGTGAGCTCAGTCGGCCAGCTGGCGCTGATCGGCCGCCGCTCGGTCAGCCGCACCTTCCGCCAACCGGTGCTGGTCGTGCCGGTGATCGTCTTCCCGCTCGTCCTGCTGGCCGTCAACGCTGCCGGGCTGGCAAGCATCACCGAGCTGCCCGGCTTCCCGACCGACCGCTACATCAACTTTGCGATCGTCGTCTGCTTCGTTCAGGGCGCCCTCTTTGCGGCGATCACGGCTGGCACCGAATTGGCCTCAGACATTCAGAGCGGATTCACAGATCGGCTCTCTCTCACTCCGGTGCGGCGCTGGGCGATGTTGGCGGGCGCAACCGCAGGCGGCGCATCGATCGCTGTCGTCGGTTCGGTTGTCTACCTCGTGATCGGTTTGATCTTCGGCGTCCAGATCGAGACCGGCGTTCTCGGGGCCTTGGCCCTTCTCGCGCTGGCGATCTACACCGCTGTTGCCTTCGCCGGGATCGGCGCCTGGCTGGCGGTCGCGACCGGCTCGCCGCAGGCAGTGCAGGGCGTGTTCCCGCTGCTCTTCGTCTTCCTATTTCTCTCGACGATGAATCTGCCGCTCGACTTCATCCAGAAGGACTGGTTCAAGACGATCGCTGAATGGAACCCGCTTAGCTATCTGATCGACGGGATGCGCGGCCTCGTGATCGGCGGCTGGGACGCTTCGACGCTGTTGCCCGCCGTGGCCGTAGCGACGGTGATCATGTTTGTCACCTTCGCGGGAGCGGCACGCTCGCTGCGGGGGAGGGTGCAGCGAACATGAGCGGCTCAACGCTTTCGGTTGCGATGGCGGTTCTGCGCCGCGTAATGATCCAAACCTTCAAGAACCCGGCGATCATCATCCCGTCGCTCGCCTTTCCGCTCGTCTTCCTGATCGCCTTTGCCGGCGGGCTCTCGACCGTCGCGAGCGTCCCCGGGTTCTCATTCAAGGGCGGCTACACGGCTTTTCAGTTTGTCTTCGTCTTCCTTCAGACCGGCGCCTTCGCTGGGATCTTCACCGGCTACCGGATCGCAGAGGATTACGAGAGCGGTTTCGTTCGGAGGTTGCTTATCGCCGCTCCGCACAGTCGCGGCATCGTGCTCGGTTTCGTCCTCTCGGGGCTGGCTCGCTTTGCGTTGACCGGAGTGATTCTTTGGGCAATCGCCCTGCTGGCGGGAATGACCGTGCTCGGGAGTCCGGTCGAGATCCTTGCGATGTGGCTGCTGGCGGCGCTGCTCTGCATTGCCAGCACGCTTTGGGTGACGGGGCTGGCGTTCCGTTTCCAGTCGGTCGACATCGGCTCGTTCATGCAGACGCCGGTCTTCATTCTGCTCTTCCTCGCGCCGGTCTACGTGCCAGTGGCGCTGCTGACCGGCTGGCTCAAGATTGCTGCCAGCGCCAATCCGGTGACGGCGATCCTTGATGCGTCGCGCGGGTTTATTTCCGGCGAGCAGACGAAGGTTGCGCTGGCCTTCGCGCTCGCGCTTGGCCTCGCCGCCTTGATGGGCCTGTGGGCTGCGCTGCAGCTCCGCCGCGCCCAGCGCGGCGTCACTTAGCCGCACCGTCGCGCAGCAGAACTGCCCCGGGAACGACAAGGGCCCGGCGGTTAAGCCGGGCCCTTGGTACGACTCACGCTTGGAGCGTGGGTTACATCATCCCGCCCATGTCCGGCATACCGCCGCCGTGACCATGTCCGCCTGCACTGTCATCAGGCATCTCGGCGATGATCGCCTCGGTGATCAGGATGTTCTTCGCGATCGAGGCTGCATTCTGCAGCGCCGAGCGCGTGACCATCGCTGGATCGATTACGCCAGCGGCAACGAGATCAACGATCTCGCCGGTCGCAGCGTTGAGGCCGAACCCGGCCTTTGCCTTGGCCACATCGGCGACAACAACGGAGCCTTCAAGGCCCGAGTTCTCGGCGATTTGACGCAGCGGCTCCTCGACGGCGCGGAGTACGATCTTCACTCCGGTGCGCTCGTCTTCGTCGTCGCGCTTGGCAGGATCAACGTTCTTTGAGGCCTGCAGCAGTGCTACGCCGCCGCCGGGAACGATGCCCTCTTCGAGCGCCGCGCGGGTTGCCTGGAGGGCGTCCTCTACACGGTGCTTCTTCTCCTTCATTTCGGTCTCGGTTGCGGCGCCGACCTTAACGACGGCTACACCACCTGAGAGCTTCGCGAGGCGCTCTTGGAGCTTCTCGCGATCGAAATCGGAGTCGGTGTTCTCGACCTCGGCCTTGATCTGGTTGACGCGGCCCTTGATCGCGGCGCTGTCGCCAGCACCGTCAACGATCGTCGTCGTGTCCTTCGAAACGACGATCCGGCGTGCGTGACCGAGCTGCGAGATCTGTGTGTTCTCGAGCTTCAGTCCCATCTCCTCGGTGATTACTTCAGCACCGGTGAGAATTGCGATGTCTTCGAGCATCCGCTTACGACGGTCGCCGAAGCCAGGGGCCTTGACGGCAACACCGGTGAAGGTGCCACGGAGCTTGTTGACAACCAGAGTTGCGAGAGCCTCGCCCTCGACGTCCTCGGCAATGATCAGCAGCGCCTTACCGGACTGCATTACCTGCTCGAGGACCGGCAGCACGTCACGTACTGAACCGATCTTCTGGTTGGCGATCAGCACGTAGGCGTCGTCCAGCACTGCCTCCATGCGGTCTTGGTCGGTGACCATGTAGGGCGAGATGTAGCCCTTGTCGAACTGCATGCCCTCAGTGAATTCGAGGTCCATGCCGAACGTCTGGCCTTCTTCGACGTTTACAACGCCGTCCTTGCCGACCTTCTCGATCGCGTCAGCGATTACGTCGCCGATGTCCTCGTCGCCAGCCGAAATGGTGGCTACGCGAGCGATCTGATCCTTGCCGGTGACTTCCTTCGACTGCTTGCCAATTCCGGCAACGATCTCTTCGACGGCGTACTCAATCCCGCGCTTAAGTGCGAGTGGCTGAGCACCAGCGGTGACGTTCTTCAGGCCTTGGCGAACAATCGCCTGGGCCAGAACGGTCGCTGTCGTCGTGCCGTCTCCGGCAACGTCGTTGGTCGCTGTTGCGACTTCCTTGACGAGCTGAGCACCCTGGTTCTCAAATGGGTCCTCAACGTCAATTTCGCGAGCGATTGTGACGCCGTCGTTGGTGATCGTCGGTGCGCCGAAGCGCTTGTCGATCACGACGTAACGGCCCTTCGGACCGAGCGTCACCTTGACTGCGTTAGCTACGGCGTCAACGCCGGCCTCGAGGGCCTTGCGTGCGTCCGCGTCAAACTTCAATTCCTTAGCCATTTATTCAGTTCTCCTTTGGGCCTAAGACTCGACGATGGCGAGAATGTCGCTCTCGCGCAGAACGAGGAGGTCCTCGCCGTCAACTTTGATGTCGGTGCCGCCGTACTTGCTGTAAAGCACGACGTCTCCCTTGTTTACGTCGAGCGGGACGCGCTTTTCGCCGTCCTCATCCCAACGACCCTCGCCAGCGGCGACGATCTCGCCCTTCTGGGGCTTCTCTTTTGCCGTGTCGGGGAGCAGCAGGCCGCTAGCGGTCGTCTCCTCCTCGTCGATGGCGCGGACGATCACTCGATCGCCAAGCGGCTTCAAATTCATTTCAAATGCCTCCGGTAGTTGCTCTATTTACGAACGTTCTAGGGCTCTAGCCCGACGCCATTGGCACTCAACACGTGCGAGTGCCAACGTCGCTGCGGCAGATGATAGCGCCTTAGTTCTGCGCGCCACCGATGCCGAGACGGGCATCGGTGAAGGACTGCGGATTTTCTACGATCTGGGAGAAGCGCACGACCGTCACGATGTCCTCCATCGTCACCGGCTGGCCGTAGATCTGCTCAAGAAAGTGGATCAGATCCTCGTGGCGGCGCAGCTCGGGGTTGTCGTGCTCAATGTCGCGCGGAGAAAGGTCGCGAACGCGCTTCACGTCGACCTGGTCGATTACCGCTTCGAAGATCTTCTCGCGCGGTGAGAACTGGTAGCCAATCGTCACCAGTACCGCTTGGTTCTTGCGGTACTTGTGGCTCTTGTCGCCAAGCCGAATCGTCGCCGTCTTGCGTCCACGGCGCAGCTGGTCGGCGAAGATCGTCGAGTAGAAGTTAAGTACCTGCATTGCGCCCGAAGACTATCGCGCTAGGGCGCGCGATGTGAGCAGCCGTGTAGCTAGTAGATGAAGCCGGTCAGCACATCTGTGTCGAGAACCTTGATTCGCCCGCGCCCTTGCTCGATCGCACCGGAGTTAGCGAGCGTCGTCAGGAAGCGGCTGGCCGATTCGCGCGAGCATCCAGCCAGCTGAGCGATGTCGGCCTGAGTGATGATCAGTTCAACCGGGCCGCCGCCGTTTCCGCTACCGCCGGCGCCTTCGAGTCGGGCTTGAGTTACAAGGTCGCCGAGCACAATTGCGACCCGGCTCTGCACGGTCTGAAATGACTGGCGCGTAAGGCGCTCGTTGGCAATTCTCATCCGCCGTCCGAGCGAGACGACGAGCTTGCTGGCGATCGCGCCGTGGTTGTTCATCAGTCTGCGCATGTCGCGGCCCGGAATCGCGATCAGATCAACCTCGTCGAGCGTCTCAACTGTGGCTGAACGCACCTCGTCGTCGAACATTGCCAGCTCGCCGAAGATGTCGCCGGGGCCGAAATGGGTCAGCGTGATCGTCCGCCCGTCGGGATGCTCACGGATCGCGCGGGCATGGCCGCTGCGCACGACGTAACAGGTGTTGCTGGGGTCTCCTTCACGGAAGATCACCTGCCCGCCAGGGAAGCGGCGCGTCACGACTACCTCAGCAACGCGGCGCAGATCCTCATCGCCGAGTGTCGCGAAGACGGGCACGGCCTGGAGCAGTGTGTACGTCTCCTCACTCATCTCTAGAGAGGCTACCTATGCGCGGTAAAGAGGTGCGGGTCGTTGCTGATCACGCCAGCAATCCCAAGCCGCTCGAATTGCTCTATCTGCTCAGCGTCGTCGACCGTCCAAACGTAGAGCTCGCCGCCGGCGCCACGGATCGCGCGCGCTAGGCGCGGAGTGACGAAGGCCCAGTGGCACATCAGCGCATCGACGCGCCCTTCGCGGATCGCCTTCGATGCCATCGATGGCAAGCGGATCCGGTAGTAGATGATTGCCGCGTAGGCAGGCCAGCGGTAGTAGCGGTGGTCGGTTAGATCGCGGTGGGCGCGGGGGAACGACCAGCCGATCGTGATCCCCGGCGCGATCTTGCGCAGCAGAGTCAGGCTCGGCCGCTCCATCGTTGAGATCAGCGAACGCTCGGCAAGGCCGTGGGCGCGTAGCGCGTCAACGGTTCGCTGCTCGTAGCCCTGCAGCTTCATGTCAACGTCGATCTGAACGTGAGCAAACTGGGGTTGTGCGAGATGCGCGAGTCCCTCGTCGAGCGTCATTGGCGTGCGCTCACGGGCATCTTTGAAGTCGTGCGCCAGTCGCAGCTCACCGCTGCCATCGAGCCGCTCGGGCAGAACATCGAACTCGATCATGTCGACACCGGCCGCGAGCGCGGCATCGAAGCTGGCGGCAGTGTTGCCGTGGACCAGCGCGTCGGCGCCTTTGTGGCCCACGCGCTTCGGGCGGCCCTCGATGCCGGCGCGGCCGCGGCTTAGCTGCGGCATTGCGCTCTGTGCGAGGGCGTCGTGATCTTTGCGTGACAAGCCACGGTTCCTAATTCGCCACGCGGCGGCTCGTGCCTGCCGTCAGCCCGGTAGCGTTGGCGCCGTGCAACAGGCGCTCTCAAAGATCGTTGGCGAAGCGAACGTTCTCCCCGGAGATGACTCCATCTACACGGCGGACGAGACGATCTTCGCTGCTGACGGCCGAGCCGATCTCGTTGTATTGCCAAGCAGTGCCAAGGAAGTGACTGAGGTTGTTGCCTGGTGCTACTCGCACGATGTTCCGATCACGCCGCGCGGTGGTGGCAGCGGCTGGGCCGGCGGCGCAGTACCGCTGGGTTCGGGGATAGTGCTCGGCCTGGAACGTCTGAGCGCGGTCCGCAGCTTCGAACCACTGCAATGGCGGATCGAGGTCGAGGCCGGCGTTACAACCGCGACTGTTCACCGCCTCGCGCTCGAAAACGGGCTCTACTTCCCACCTGATCCCGGAGCTCCTGAGCAGTCGCTGATTGGTGGCAACGTTGCCACCAACGCTGGCGGGCCGCATTGCTTTAAATACGGAGTAACCGGCGCCTGGGTGACCGGCCTTGAGGCCGTGATTGCACCCGGCGAGCTGATTCGCGTCGGCGGTGCGGCGCGCAAGGACGTCGCTGGTTACGACCTCGCGGCGCTACTGACCGGCAGCGAGGGCACATTGGGCGTAATAACTTCCGTTTCGTTGCGCCTGATTCCTACGCCCGGCCCGTCGCTTCCGCTTGCTGCTTTCTACCCGAGCGTCGCCAGTGGCTGTGAGGCAATTGAGCGCGTTATGGCGGCTGGACCTGTCGCCGCGGCAATCGAGTACCTCGATCGCGCAACACTTGAGATCACCGGTGGCGGCTTCCCTGGCGAACTTCCCGCCGGCGCCGAATTCCTCTTGATCATTGACTGCGACAGCGGCCAGGCTGACCGCGATGAGTTGCTCCGAGCGCTAGCCGAAGGCGCACTTTGCGCGCCTCTAGTCCCGGATGATCCGCGCATGCTGTGGCGCTGGCGTGAAGGTCTTGGCACGAGCGTCAGCAACGAGCACGGTTCAAAGATCTCCGACGACATCGCCGTTCCACTGGATCGTTTGGCAGATGCGATCGAGCAAACGATCGAGATCGGCGAGCGCCACGGCGTTGCTGCTTGCTCATTCGGTCACGCGGGCGACGGCAACCTGCACTCAACCTTCATGCTCGACCCCAATGACGAGCTGGCGGTGCGCCGCGCGATGGCAGCCGGTGACGATTTGATGGCGATGGCGATCGAACTGGGGGGGACGATCAGCGGCGAGCACGGCATCGGACTCGCCAAGAACGGGTGGCTGCACAAACAGTGGGGTGGCCCAGCTTCCCGCGCGCACGAGGCGATCAAGCAGGCGCTCGACCCGAAGAACCTGATGAACCCGGGCAAGAAGCTGACCTAGCGGCGCGCTGCCCCGCTACGCTCCCACACGATGCGTCTTCTCTATCCCGCCGCCGCCGTCCTCGCTCTCGTTGCTTTCTCGGGCTGCGCCCAAGGTGGCACGAAGACGACCAGCTCGGCGTCGAAGTACTCCGGCGACGAAAAACTGATCGCGAACACGATCGAAGACTTCCAAGTCAACGCCACGGCCCATGACGGCGCGAAGATCTGCAGCACGCAGATCACGGCGCAGCTTGCGAAGCAGATCTCAGCGCAAAACTCGGGAGCAAGTTGCGCGACGGCAGTTACGGCGGGGATGAAAGCGACCGACGAGGCCGACCTGACCGTCACCGATGTGACGATCGATCCCAAGGACGACAACAAGGCGACAGCCGCTGTCAGTGCCAAGACCAGTGAAAAGTCTTCT
>CAMCVN010000014.1 GCA_945881845.1 Bifidobacterium breve
CAAGGTCACCGAGAGTTCGACGACCGGCTGGCAGTTCACGAAGCTTGAGTGCAGCGACACGAAGAGCGTTGAAATCGACGGAGCATCCGTTGCGATCAACCCGCAGCCAGGCGAAGACATCACCTGCACCTACACCAACACGCAGGACGGGACGATCAAGGTCGTGAAGTCGGTGCTGCCGGAGACCGACCCCGGCGTATTCAACCTCTCGATCGGCGAGAAGATCTACGCTGAGAACGTTCCCAATTCGGAAAGCAACAGCACCGGTGTTCAGAGCTTCGCGCCAGGCGAATATGCGATCGGCGAGACCGCGGGAACTGATCCGCAGACCGATCCGGAGAACTACAAGGCGAGCTACGACTGCGGCAAGGCGAGCTTCGACTCCGAGACCCGTACCGTCACGCTGAACCCCGGCGAGGATGTCGTGTGCACGATCACCAACACGCGCAACACGGGCACGATCACGCTGAACAAGAGCTTGGACCCAACAACCGACGACGGCAAGTTCAACTTGATAATCGGCGAGACTGTGTACGCCGAGAACGTCGGCCACAACGGCACAACCGATGCTCAGACGCTGACCTCAGGACTCACCTACTCGCTCGCCGAAACCGCTGGGACGGGAACAACTCTTGACAACTACACGAGCAAGCTCGCCTGCACCGAGGGCGGCGAGCCGATTCCTGTAGTCGAATCGAGCGTCAGTCTCGGGAACGGGCAGAACATCATCTGCACCTTCACCAACACCCGCAAGACCGGCACGATCACGCTGAACAAGACGCTCGCGCCGGCCAACGATCCGGGCCTATTCAACCTGCAGATCGGCGGCAACACGCTGGCAAGCAACGTCGGTGGCGGCGGCACAACCGGAGCCCAGACGCTGCCAGCGGGTGCCAGCTACACGCTCGGTGAGACTGCTGGAACCGGCACCAACCTCGCCGACTACACGGCGACGCTGGACTGCAGCGACGCTCAGGGCGCAGTGACGATCACCGACTCCAGCGTTGCTCTGGCAGCCGGCCAGGAGATCACCTGCAACCTGACCAATACGCGCAAGACGGGCACCGTGACGATCACGAAGAACGTCACCGATGGATCGGCAGGCACGTTCGCCTTCTCCGGAACGATCGGGCCCAACTTCACGCTCGATACAGGCCAGTCGGGCCAGTTCACACTGGCACCCGGCACCTATACGGTGACTGAGGGTCTGTCGGCGGCGTTCACGCTGCAGGCTCTCACCTGCACCGACAGCGGAGACGCTTCCGGCGGATCGACCGTTGATGTTCCGACCGGAACGGCGACGATCAACCTGCAGAGCGGCGAGGCCGTGACCTGCACCTACCTCAACTCACCAGGCGGCGGCGTGCTGCCGGCAGTCACCGGGACGGCGAGGGTCAGCGGCTTCAGCGGATGCGCCTCAGGCAAGTACACATACGCGCGAATTAGAGGCACGAACATTGCGTCGGTCAAGTACTACCTCTACGGAAAGCTCGTGAAGACACTGACGAAGCGCAACAAGGGCATCTACTACCAGCTCAACCAGCCGGTCAGCAAGCTCCGCTACGGACGCTCGCTTGTGACAGCAAGGGTCACGTTCGTTGAGAACTCGACGCCAGCAGCGAGGACGCTGACGATCAGGCTCAGCCGCTGCCGCCCAGCCACACCGCGCTTCACCGGCTGAGGCCTCGCCGCCGTCCCTCCCGCCCAGCGCTTAGTTAGCGCCGCGGGTGGGGCTTGCGGCTGGCGGAATTCTTCTTCGGCTTGTTCTTCGCCTTCGGCTTACTCTTCGCTTTAGGCTGCTTCTTGATCTTCGGAGGTGCTGCGGAAGAACGTGAGCCGACCAGCATCGAACTGGTAGCGCCGGTCGACAGATCTACCGGCGTTCCTGGCGAAACGCCAATGCCAACATCGCGGTATCTCGGGTCAAGCATCACTGAACGGTGGCCTGCGCTCCCCAGCCAGGCGGCAACCGTTCCTGCGGGGTTCCCTCGCATCCCCGCGCCCCATGCCAAGTCCTCGCCTGCGCCGAAGAGATCGCGGCCACGCGAGTAGCCGCTGGCAGCGATCCGGCCGGCCAGCGCTCCACCAGCCGGGTCAACGTGCGAGAAGAACCGCTCGGCCACGAGACGAGCGGCGTAGGCGGAGGCAGCGTTCTCGAGCTGCGGGTCGATCCGCAGCGCGGGGGCACCGACCGCTGCACGCTCGCTGTTGACGAGGCAGAGCAGAGCCGCTCTAGAGGTGGAGTCGCCGGCGACGACCGCAAGGTGGTCGGAGCCCGGGCACGAAGCAGCAACTGCCGAGGAGGTGAAGGCGGCCAAAGCTACTGAAACGATGACCGTAAGAACCAGAGTTCGAATGCGGAAACTCATAAGTCCACTCTACGGGTTTTACGCAGCGCATTTGGAACTCTACGGACAACCCGCAGGTGGCTCTCCTGCCCTCAAGACGGCTCTCCCGCAGCGCAACGAGGTCAAAATACTGGCGCTGGAACGCGAGCCGTGCGCGTGGTAACTTGACGCGATGCGCACTGAAATCATTGGAACGACACTCCCCCGCCTCGAAGTCTTTCTCGAGCCCGGCGAAACGCTGATCTCCGAAGCCGGTCAAGCGGCCTGGCTTGATGCGCCGATCACGATGCGGACCGCAGCGACCGGCATCGGCGGCGCAGGCGGCGGCTTCAAAGGCGCGATGCACGTAGCCAAGCGTGCAGTCGGCGGATCAAGCATCTTCATGAGCGAATACGGCGCCGAAGGCGGCACCGGCCACATCGCCTTCGGCACGAAAGTTCCCGGCGAAATCCTGCCGATGCAGTCGGTTGAAGGCAAAGCTCACATGGTTCACTCCTACGGCTTCATCGCCGGCGAATCAACGATCAGCGTCTCGGCTGGATTCCAGAAGAAACTCGGTGCGGGCGTGCTCGGCGGCGCCGGCCTAATCCTTCAGAAGATCGAAGGCAATGGCCAGTGGTGGGCCGAGCTCTCCGGCGAGATCAAGGAGATGGAACTGGCTGAGGGTTACAAGCTGCGCGTCCACCCCGGCCACCTTGGAATGTTCGAGGACAGCATCAACTTCGAGCTCGTCACGATCAAGGGGATCAAGAACAAGTTCTTCGGCCAAGGGCTCTTCTTCGCTGAGTTGACCGGCCCCGGCAAAGTCTGGCTGCAGAGCCTCTCGATGGCATCGCTGGCCGAATCGCTGCAGCCGTACCTCTCGACCGGTGACGGCGGCGGCAGCGGCATTGGCAACATCATCGGCAGCTGACGCACCCAGCGCGCCAGTTGGGTAAGGTCGCGGAATGCTCAAACGCCTGCTGCCCACACTTGCCCTCTCAATCGTCGCGCTAAGCAGCGTCGCCTCAGCCGCCTCGGCGGCCGCCGTCAACCCGTGGCGCCAATCGCAGCCATGGAACATCGCCCACCAAGGTGGCGAATCAGAGTTCCCCGGCAACACGATGTATGCCTTCAAGCAGTCGCTCAAGGCGGGCGCAGACATGCTCGAGGTCGACCTCGGCTTTACGAAAGACAACAAAGCCATCATCCAGCACAACACAACCGTCGACTCGCGGACAAATGGCGTTGGCGAAGTTGGTTCGTTCACGCTCAAGCAGATCCAAAAGCTCGACAACGCATACTGGTTCTGGAACGGCGTCGGCGGCGTCAGCTACGACCACGACAAGGCTGCCAGCGGCTACAAGTTCCGCGGCATCGCGACCGGCAAGAAGAAAGCTCCGAAGGGCTACAAAGCGAGCGACTTTCGGATCTCTTCACTGAGTGAGCTGCTGAAAGCGTTCCCGAAGACGCCGATCAACCTTGAGATCAAAGGCCGCACCCCGGCCGAGACCGACGCAGAATACATCCAGAACGCACGCATTCTCGCCGCTGCACTGAAGAACGTGAAGCGCAAAGACATCATCGTCGTCTCGTTCAAGCAGCCCGCAGTTGACGAGTTCCACAAGCTGGCGCCGAAGATCCCGGTAGCTCCCGGAATCGCAGGAATCGCCGACTTCCTGCTCTTCAACAAGTCGCCGGGCGGCGGCGTAGTCGCACTTCAACCACCAATTAAGTACCTCTACCAAGGCCTAATGGTTGAGGTTTCAAGCGCTGATTTCATCGCCAAAGCGCACGCAGCCGGATACGCCTGGCAGAACTGGTTCTCAGGCGACGACAGCGACTCGGCGGTTGACTGGGCGAAAATGGTTGAGCGCTGCGCCGACGGCATCATGAGCTCCTACCCGGTCGCGCTTGAAAAGTTCCTGAAGAAGACGAAGTCGCCGGCCGCCTGCAAGAAGCGTCCTTAGTAGCGATCCCCCGCGCGATGTAATCTGAGGCGTATGACCACAAAGAAGGCTGGCCCTTGGGTACTAGCGGCGATGATCTTCGCCGTTGGCATGACCTTCATCGACATGACGATCGTCTCGATCGCCATTCCGGACATCCAGAAGGACCTTCACCTCAGCGAAACCGGTGTTCAGTGGATCGTCAACGGCTACCTGCTCGCGCTTTCGGCCTCTTTCGCGCTTGGCGGCAGGATCGGCGACACGCTCGGCAAACGCCGCGTAGTGACCGCGGGCGTGATCATCTTTGCCGTCGCATCAGCACTCTGCGGCGCGACGCCAACCGGCAGTTTGGCCGAGCCGTGGATCATCACCTTCCGAGTGATCCAGGGGATCGGCGCCGCGTTGATGATCCCTGCCGCGCTGGCGCTTGTCGTCGCCTCCTACCCGATCGAGAAGCGCGGTCAGGCGCTGGCGATCTTCTTCGGAATCACCGGCGCACTGACCTCGATTGGCCCAATCGCCGGCGGCTACCTGACCGAGATCGACTGGCGCGCAATCTTCTGGATCAACATCCCGATCGCACTGATCGCACTGCTTCTGATCTTCATCTCGAAGCCCGATGACGAGCGAACACCCGCTCCTATTGACTACCGCGGCGCGGTGCTGATCACGGCCGGGATGGCGCTCTCCGTGCTCGGGCTCCAGCAAGCCAGCGACTGGGGCTGGGGTAGCCCGAAGACGATCGGCTCAATCCTTATCGGCACGCTGTTGATTGTTGCCTTCGTCGTCCACGAGCTGCGCGCAACCGATCCGCTGATCCGCGTTCGAATCTTCAGCAACCGAGCTTTTGCTGCTGACAACGTCGTCCTCTTCATGCTGATGATCGTCTTCATCCCGCTCTTCTTCTTTGCCAGTACCTACGCGCAGTTGGCGCTAGGTCAGACGGCATCGGAGGCCGGCCTCTACATCCTCTACTTCTTCATCGGCTTTGCAATCTCGTCGCAGATCGGCGGGCGAATCCTCGACAAGGTCGGTGCGCGTCCGGCGATCATTGTCGGCGGACTGATCGGCTCGATCGGCTTCTATCTCTGGGCCTCCAAGATGACCGACCTCAGCGTCAATGCGCAGATTCCGTACATCATCCTTGCCGGCTTTGGACTTGGATTGATTCTGGCCCCCGCGAACACCGACGCGATCAACCGCGCGCCGGCGAGCACCTACGGCGAGGTAACCGGTATCACGCAGACGGTCAGGAACTACGGCTCAAGCTTGGGATTGGCAATTCTCGGCACAATTCTGATCACGCAGAACCGAGTCAACGTCGAGGACAACCTCGCAACACTCGGCCTCTCGAAGGCTCAGTCAGATCAGATCGCCTCGCAGCTTTCAAGCGGGGCACCATCGACCGGCAGCGGCGGCGCGCAGGCGGCAGAGATCTTCAAGGGCATCCAGACGTCGTACGCACAGTCGACGCAGACGATCTTCTACATCATGACCGGCGTGCTGGTGGTTCTCTTCATCTTCGCGCTGATCTTCGTGCCTAGCGGCAAAGCTGAGACAATTGCAGCCGAAGGCACGTACGATGCGCCAGCCGCCAGTGGGGGATAAACCGCAGACTCCCAGTGGTTGCGGCGGGTACGATGAAGCGACCATTCATCGGAACTGGAGAATCAAATGGCTGAACTGGTCGCAATAAACGGAACGCCCGCCACGGCGAAGATCCGTAACCCGCTTGGCGTCATTGGCCTGACCTTCATCACGCTCGGGGTCTACTACATCTTCTGGTACTACTTCGTGAACCGTGAGATGAAAGATCTCGGCGAGTCGCGCGGCACCGACGAGTGCGGCGACAGCCCAGGCACCTCAGTTGTCGCGATCACCTTCGGCGCCTTCATCATCGTGCCGCCCTTTGTCTCGCACTACAACGCCTTTAAGCGGATGAACGCTGCCAGCCGCCTGACCGGCGCCGGCGACGGCTTCGACGCCGGCCTCGGACTGCTGCTGTGGATCTTCCTCTCGCCCGTAGCGGTCTATCTCTTCCAGATGAACCTGAACAAGGTCTGGGAGGCGCAGCGCGGCGCAGTTGCTGTTGCGCCGGTCGCAGCGATCGCAACGCCGCCTGAGGCTGCTGCTCCCGCCGCCGCTGAGCCGGCAGCAGCGAGCGAGCCGGCTAGCGAGCCGGCTAGCGACGAGACGCAGAGCTGAGCCGCGGGCCTAAGAGTCGCTCTGGCGTGCCCGCAGCGCTGCGGCGTGAGCGGGGAAGCCTTCGTGCTCGGCGAGCGCCAACGCGGCCGGGCTGAGCCGCTCCAGAGCGCCTGCGTCAGCCTTCGCGATCGAGACCTTCTTGAGGAATGTTTCAGCCGTTACGCCGCCGGTCACGCGGGCAAAAGCGCCGGTCGGCAGCGCGGCGGGAACGCCGATCACGTAGTTGGCGAGCGACATCGGCGTCTGCTGGCCGAGCAGGACTTCTCCGGCGTGATCGATCATCGCCAGCACCGCCTCCTCGTCGCGAGCGACGATCTGCATGTGCTCGGGCGCGTACCAATTCGCTACAACTGCAGCCTCATTTAGGTCGGCGACGAGAATCGCGCCGCCGTTCTCGCCCAGCGCGGCGTGAGCGTAACCGCGCCGCGGTTCAGGAAGCGCCGCGATCTGCGCCGCGATCTCGATCTGCGCGGCTCCGATCAGCGCTTCGCTGTCGGTCACAAGCAGCGATGCCGAGTCGGGGCCGTGCTCGGCTTCGTTGAGTAGGTCGGCGGCGAGCAGACGCGGGTCGGCGCTGTCGTCGGCGATGATCAAAGACTCCGATGGTCCGAGCAGCATCTGCGTGTGGCAGCCGTACTGCTGGCAGGCAATCTGCGCGGCTTGAACCGGCGGGCTGCCGGGGCCAAGAACTTTCCTGACCTTCGGGATTGATTCGGTGCCGAAGGCCAGCGCCGCAACGCCGGCCGGGCCGTTGGCGCGGAAGATCTTCTTAATCCCAAGCTGATCGGCAGCGCAGAGAACGGCTGGATCGACTTCGCCTGCGCCGCCCGGCAGCGGCGGCACGACGACTGCGATCTCCGGCACTCCGGCAACGATGGCAGGCGTGCCGATCTGCACCAGAACCGAAGGGAACGAGCCCTTGCCACTCGGAATGAAAAGGCCAGCACTGGCGATCGCGGTTGATTTCTCGCCGACCGTCAGCCCGGGCTGAATCTCAACCCTCCACTCACGCTCGCGCGTCAACTCTTCGTTGAAGGCGCGGACGTTTGCGATTCCCTCAGCGATCGCTTCCTGCACCACTGCTGGCACCGATTCGCGCGCTGCGGCGAACTCGCCATCGGTTACCTGAAGCCCGCCCGCGGCAATCTCACAGCCGTCGAACTTTGCCAGCGCGCGGATAACGCCGGCGTCGCCGTTCTTGCGAACGTCGTCGATAATCAGAGCGACAGAGTCGCGTAGATGCGGCTCGAAGATCGCCGTAACCCCACGGCCAAGCAGCTGCGCGCGGGCGCCGTCGTCGAGCCCACTCCAAGCTAAGACGCGCATCGGCGCTTGGTCAGACACGCCGCGGCATGATCAATCGAGTGTTCCCTTAACGCCGGCCGTCATTCCAGCCCGGCGTGGGTTGGCAACGAAAGCAGCGCGCAGCGCGCGAGCGAAGGCACGGAAGCCAGCCTCCCAGGCGTGGTGCGGATCGTTGCTGTCGTCAAAGAGATCGAGCTGGATCGTGCAGCGCGCGCCCTGCGAGAAGCCTTCGAAGAAGGCGACGAGGTCTACACAGAGGACATCCTCGACGCGCTCAAACGATGCGGCGCCGCCGCGCTTGACGAACGTGTTGGCGCGGCCCTCGAATGAGATCTGCGCCAGCGCACTGGCTTCGTCCATCACTCCGTACGAGTAGCCGCTCGACTCCACGCCGTCGGCGATGCGGTCGCTGATTGCTTGGCCGGCCGCAGCGCCAAGCGCAAGACCGATGTCTTCCATCACGACGTGCATTAGGCGGTAGGTGCGAACTTCGTAGCTGGCATCAACGTTGATGTCGGCGTACCAGCCGAGCATTTCGAGCATGTGATCGAAGAAGGCGAGCGTTGTATCGAGCTTTGGATCGCGGCGCGGGCCGAAATCAAGCGTCGCCAAAACGAGCGCTTCGCGGCTCTCGCGGCGCGTCGTGTAGCTGTCGCCGTCGCGTTCGACGGCCATTCCCTTGTATTCGGTCACTAATGCTCCTTGGCTTAACTTATTGGTTTGCGCCCCGATAGCTTGCCTTGCGGGCCGCTAAAAGATGGGATTTCGCGACCGCCGCAGCGATCTACGAAGGAACTTCACGAGCAGTCCAGCCCGCAAGCTGCTCGGCGCAGGCGGCCATTGAGTCGCTCCAGCTGCGCGCAGCCTGCTCTCTGCCGTCGTCGCTAACGATCTTGACGAGCCTCACGGGAACACCAACCGCCTGCGCGACGGCGGCCACTGCGTAGCCCTCCATGTCAGCTAGATCTGCCAGTTTCGCGAGTTGCTCGCGCAGCAGCGGGTCGGCGACGAAGCGATCACCGGTCGCTAGTGCGGGGCCTTCGCCGAGCTCGAGTGGAGCGCCGAAGTGCTCGCCTGTCAGCTCGAAGATTGCTTCGCCGTCGAAGTCATGCTGAACGGCGCGGCCGATCACGTGAATGCCTTCGAGGCCGTCCTTTAGCGCGCCGGCGGTGCCGAGATTGATGACTTCTGAGGGGCGCTGATCGGCGAGTGTGCGTGCCGTCGCGGCGGCGGCGCGGACCTTTCCGGCGCCGGTCACGAGGACCGGCAGGCCGAGCTCGTGCAGATGTTCACCCTCTTCGCGCAGAGCGACTACGAGTAGCGCACGGTCGGGCGTGATTTCTCCAAAGAGTTCCATCGCTGGCGAGTCTACATTCGGCTCGATCGCGCTTGCGGCGAGGGGCTAGTAGAAGCGGTAGCTGAATCGCGTGCCGCTGCAGAAGCGGCGCAGCTTGATCCCCATCACCGAACCGTGCGAGCGATTTTCGCTCCTCGGGACGAGCTTCACGCTGGCCAGCCAACCGACCGGGTTGACGCCGCGCGTAAGCCCTTTCGAGCCGCGCCCGCGGCCCATTGCCGGCGGGTATTCATCGCGGTCATAGCCAGGCTTGGTGGGATGCTCTGGCTTCCGTAACAAACGGTTACGGCGGGCGTCGGTGCCGCGCCGCTCTATAACCAACGTTGACGGCCAGCCTTCGCTCACGGCGTCGAGAAAGTGGCGGCGAATGTTTGGATACTTCGTCGCGCTGAAGCCGATCTGCTGAACGCCGGAGGGTTTCACGCAGCCGGCCTCAGGATTGGACGGTGCGGATGTCGCCGTCGGTTTCGTCGCCCCCTTCTTCAAGCACGGGCAGGGGAGCGATTCGCAGTAGACGCCGTCTCCATCGCCGTCGCGCGTGTTGGCGGCCCGCTGGGCAGCGGCCTGGTTTGAGAAATCGCTGCAGCGGCCGCTGCTTGCGCCGCTTGCCGGGGCAGTTTCGGCCTGCGTTGTCGGGAGCTTCGTCGCCGTCGCCGCCGTCGTCGCAGTCATCGCCGTCGTGCTCGTTCCAGCCGACTCGGTCGCAGTGCTAGCCGTCGGTTCACCGCTTCCGCAGGCGGCGAACAGGATCGCGCTTGCGGCTGCCAAAGCGGCAAGCGAAAGGGCGCTGATATTGGGCGAGAAACGCTTCAAGACTGCACCAACTCTGTGCCAACCAGTCTATTGAGCGGTCGGCGGCAGCCTCAGAAATGCTTAAGAGATCGGCCCTTGACTGGTAATCAAGTCAATCGCCTACGGGCGCATAGAAAGGATTCACAGAATGCACATGTCAGATCCAGTTCAGAAGGCATTGCTCGCCGTAGGCAGTGGGCTCGCGCTGATTCTCAGCATCATCGCGCTCGTCGTAGCGCTCAACGCTGGCGGTGGCCACGGCGGGAAACACGATGGCGGCCGAATGTTCGGCGGCGCGCAGCACGGACAGATGGGCGGCGGCCCCGGCCAGCGTGGCCAGGACGGCCCGGGGATCGGCGGCCCCGGCCAACGTCAAGGAATGGTCGCTCCCGGCGCCGCTCAGGCAGCGCCTGACGGCCCTGCCACGACCACAACCACCAAGTAGAACCACAGGCGGCGCGCAACTCGCGCAGCGCTGGGGTGCGTCAGCTTACGGCGCGCCCCAGCGACCGTCGCCGTGGTCGCGCGTGGCTTCGTCTTCAACAGCGGGAGCGCCATCCGGGTTGTAACCGGCGTTCGTCAGCATGCGGCGCAGGTCAACGACCATCTGCACGTCAATGTCCTTGTCGCGTGGACGGTGGAAGACCTCGGTCTCCGGACCGAGCGTCACTTTGACCTTGCCGTTGTGCTCCTCGGTCACCTCGCCGACGTGCTCAAGCAGCTTGATCACGTGGCGCCACTCAATGTTGTGGCTCGTCGGGTGAGCGAAGATCTCCTCAACGGTGTCACGGTGGCGGCTAGTTAGTTCTGGCTTGCTCATATCTGAGCCAGTCTAAACGGACGGCTCACTCGGCGGCGGCGCGACCGCACGGCGCGCGCCCGCAGCCTGCCGCTCATTGTCAAGGAACGAACCCAACTCTTGGATCGTGCTCATCAGCGGCGCCGGGAAGATGACCGTCGAATTCTGGTCGGCCGCGATCTCAACCAGCGTTTGCAAGTTGCGTAGTTGCAGCGCCAGTGGATGATCCATCATCACGTCGGATGCCCGTGCCAGCTCGCCAGCAGCCATCGCCTCGCCTTGCGCAGCGATGATCTTCGCCCGCTTCTCGCGCTCAGCCTCAGCCTCACGCGCCATCGCTCGCTTCATGCTGTCGGGGAGCTGAATATCGCGCAGCTCAACGATCGTCACCTCGACACCCCAACCTTCGGTCTGGACGTCAAGGATTTCGCGGATGTTCTTGTTGATCGCCTCCGTCTCGGAGAGCGTCTCGTCGAGCGAATGGCGGCCAACGACGGCACGGAGGGTTGTCTGAGCAATCTGGTTGATCGCCGCTGAAACGTTCTCGATCGCGACGACCGAGAGGATCGGATCAACAATCCGAAAGTAGGCGACGGCGGCGACGTCAACGCTGACGTTGTCACGCGTGATGATCCCCTGAGACTGGATCGGCATCGTCACTATCCGCTTTGAAACCAGCTGCGCGCGCTCGACCAACGGAATGATCAAAACCAGTCCTGGCCCGCGTGCACCGCCAACGATCTTGCCGAGGCGGAAGACGACGGCTCGCTCGTACTGGCGGACGATCTTTATCGACAAGGCCAGCAGAACCAGGAGCAGAACCACAACCACGATCGCAATGATTTCCATCGTCGCTCCCTTGACTGCCTCTGTGTGAGCAGGAGCCCACAACAACGAAGCTACCACTCGAATGGCCTCGGCTCGCCGGTGATTAGCCGAGAATGTTGACGGCGCGCGCCGCTACCAGCAGAACCGTTGTTGCCGAAAGAATTGTCTCCGCCGCCATCACGGCCTTCGCCCGCCGAGTCAGCGGCATCGCGTCGGTCGGACTGAACGCAGTCGCGTTCGTGAAGGCGACGTACATGTAGTCGGGGAGCAGCGGGCGCCAGGTGGGCTCGGCAAGACCCGGGTTCTCCATCTGCGGGAACTGAAAGTCGGCTCCGGGGGACCCTACCGGCGCTGCCTCACGCGCACGTTGGAAAGGCCCGCCGCGGTCGAGTTCCCAGTAGAGCAGACCGAAAGCGATCACGTTCGTCGTCCAGATCACAGCCGCCTCGAAGAGCAGCTCGGTGCCGGTTCGAACTTGGGCTGAGAGCAGCTCGCCGAGCAGCGCGAGCAGGGCCAGCGCATTGGCGAGCGTTATCAGGCCAACGAGCCAGATCGCCGCGCGGCGGCGCGTTGGCGTCTGTTCGCCGTCGTCAACTTCGACTTCGCCACGGTGTTTGTGGCGCTGGACGACGAGAACGCCAAGCAGGATCGCTTCGGGGATCGCGGTCGCTATCCATGCCCATGCCGGAAGCAGCCAGAGCTCCCAGCCTGACGCCATGCAGACGACCGCGAGCGCGACCTGCATCACGATCACGGCAATGACAGCGCCTGCGGCCTCCCGTACCTCAAGCCGCCCAACGCGCTGCTCATCTGTGAGGCCTTTGCTGCGATCGGTCACAGGGGCAGTCTGCTCTAGAGCGCCGACGAACGGTGGCGCCAGCTAGTTGCTGTTGCAGGCGAGGTCGTAGATCGCTGCCGGGATCGGCGACGGCTTCGGGCAAACTTTGCCGCGGTCCTGAGGAACCCAGAATTGGCCTTCGGCCTGCCAGACGACGGTTGTCGTGTATTGCTCGATCCCCTCCCCAACGTCTACAAAGCCGACCGCCCATCCGTCGGCGCACTTGTAGGACGGCCCACCGCCGGTTGCCAGCGAGGGGTTGGGGTAATCGGCGCTGCTGAGGTCGCTGACGGCCTTCTCGATCTCGGCTTTGGTGCAAGCGGCGCTGCCGGTAGTGAGCTGCGTGCCCGTCGTAACCGGAGTGCTCGCCTCAGTGGCGGTGCTGGTGACGTTGTCGGTCACGGTCGAAGGCGTGCTGGTGCTGGCCGTGTCGCTTCCGCCGCAGGCTGCGAGCGCCAGCGCTGCGACTAGGGCGAAAGAGATGGCGAGGCTGCGATTAGTGAGCATTGACTGATCGTAATCACCGCCGCGGCTGCCTGCTTGTAACTATGAGTGAATGGGTAACGGGATTGAAGACTGGTTTTCGCGTCAGCAGGCTGCAAAGCAGAACCGGCTCGACAAGTGCCACAACAAGCGCGCTTTCACCAGCGAAGCTGAGGCGCGCGCCCACGCCGCCGCCGACCGCGCCCAGTTCGGCGACCGCTTCACTCCGTACCTCTGTGACCTCTGCGGTGACTGGCACCTGACCCGCAGCGACTCGTAGGCTGCGACGACGATGTCCGCTTCCCCTGCCAATAGCGCGCGGCGCTCAGCCGATCCGCTGGCACTGCCGGCGCAGGTGCGCCGCGGCGGCGCCGAGCTGTGGCTGGCGATCGCGGCCGGCGGCGCGCTCGGAACGCTCGCGCGTTTTGGACTCGCCGAGGTGCTCCCTTCAAGCGGGGCGGATTGGCGCTGGGCAACGCTGATCGCGAACGTAATTGGTGCTGCAGCGCTCGGCGTGATTCTCGTTCGGATGCCCAACCCGGCGAGCGGGCCGAGCCGCCTGCGCGCCTTCCTTGCGACCGGCGTCTGCGGCGGCCTAACGACCTTCTCGACGATGCAGCGCGAACTTCTGGAGATGATCGACCGTGGCCACGGGGCGCTGGCGCTCAGCTACGCCGCCGTCAGCGTCGTTGCTGGCTTGCTCGCCGTTCTAATCGCTGTGCGACTGTCAGCGCGCGGCGAGGGCCAACGATGAGCGCGCTGGCGATTCTTGCCCTTGCGGCGCTCGGCGGCGTCGGCGCGGTCGCCCGCCACTTGACCGTCTTTGCCGTCGCTGAACGCAGCGGCGACCAGTTTCCCGTCGGCACGCTCGTCGTCAATCTGTCCGGTTCGCTAATCGTTGGGCTGCTGCTTGGGGCCGGAGTCACCGGAACAACGCTGACGCTGCTGGCCGGAGGGCTGCTTGGCTCCTACACGACCTATTCGGCTTGGATGGCAGATAGCGACGGGCTGGCGCGCGAAGGTCGCCCGCAGGCGGCGGCGCTCAACATCTTCCTCAGCCTCTTCGCGGGCCTCGCGGCGATCATCATCGGACGCGCGCTCGGCGGCCTCGTCTAGGCAAATCGAGCAGCGATCTACTAAGTTTTGGTGATGGCCACTACATCGAGTTCCCCAAAAGTCACATCGGGCAGCGCCGCTACCGGCGTCGCCGCTGAGCTAGCTGAGCTGGTCGGTCTGCTCGACAGCCGCGCAGAGGGCGGCCGCTCGTTCACGCTGGCCTTCTGGGACGGCAGCGAACTGCCACCGACGAATCCCGTTCCGAACTCACCGACACTCCGCTTTGCCGAGCGCGACGCGCTCGTGCGGATGGTGCGCGAACCGAACGAACTGGGAATGGCAAGGGCCTGGGTTTCAGGCGAACTTGAGGTTGACGGCGACCTTGAGATGGCACTTGATCTGACCGAAAAGTGGCGCCACGCGCCGTTGAAGGCGACCGACGCGATTCCGGCGCTGAAGGCAGCACGCAAGCTCGGCCTGCTTCGCCGCGGCCAGCCGCCGGCGCCGGAGGCTGAGATCAAGCTCCAGGGCCGCCTCCACAGCGCCCAGCGCGATCAAGAGGCGATCTCGCACCACTACGACGTATCGAACGAGTTCTACCGCCGCATGCTCGGCGAAACGATGGTCTATTCGTGCGCCTACTTCGGTTCGCCTGAAGACACGCTCGATCAAGCGCAGACGCGCAAGCTCGACCTGATCTGCAAGAAGCTCGAGCTGAAGCCCGGTGACCGGATGCTCGACATTGGTTGCGGTTGGGGCTCGCTGATGATCTACGCAGCCCACAATTACGGCGTTCATGCCGTTGGTGTGACGATCTCTGAGGAGCAGGCCGCGCTGGCGCGCGAGCGCATCATTGAAGCCGGGATGCAGGACCAGTGCGAGGTTCGGCTGCAGGATTATCGCGAGGTCAATGACGGCCCGTACGACAAGATCTCAAGCGTCGGCATGTTCGAGCACGTCGGCCGCGACAACCTGCCGATCTACCTGCAGCAGGCGCGCAGCCTGATTGCCAAGGACGGGCTCTTCCTCAACCACGGAATCGTGCGCGTCGGCGAGGACCATCAGATGCACCCGAAGAGCTTCACGCAGCGCTACGTCTTCCCCGACGGCGAACTGCACACGCAAGGGATCGTTATCAACGCGATCGAGGACGCCGGCTTCGAACTGGTCGATGACGAATCGCTCCGCCCCCACTACGCCGAGACGCTGCGCCGCTGGGCGATCAACCACGACAGCGACCGCGAAGCGGCGATCGCCGAGATCGGCCCCGAACGTGAACGCGTGTGGCGCCTGCACAATTACGGCGCCGCACTCGGCTTCGAACGCAGCCGCCTCTCGGTCCACCAGGTGATCGCTCGCCCAGTCGAAGAGTACGAACCAGCGCCGCCGCTGCGGGTTCGTTCGTATCCGGTTTAAGTCAGCGAGGCGCTTGCGCGTCCATACCTGCGCGAAGCGCTGCGGCGCTGAGGCGGCCGGGTTCGATCGCGTCGACCCGGTAGGTAAACAGTCCGCTTGGCATCGTCATAGTGAGGACGGGCTTGCCGGCGGCCGTCAGTTCCGTGACCCAGTTGGACCCGCCTCCGGCGGTCATAACCCAGTTCCCTCCCGGCATCCGCTCTGCGCTGCCGCAGCAGAGCGACGCTACGACTCTCGAGTCGGCAACGGTCTCGACGATCCGCGCTGTCCGCGACCGGACCGAGAACCTCAGCGCGCGCGGGCCGCGGCCGAGGAAGCTGCCGTTGTCGAACAGCGTCATCGTTCCGTCCTTCAGCACACTTAGATCGTGGGGGCCGCTGAATGATCCGGGATCAGGCTTGAGCTTGAGGCTCTGCGCGCGCGGAGTGCCGCCGAACTTCCAATCGACCTTGCCGCTGCTCTTGATAACCCGGTAGGCAGCGTCGAGGTGCCGCGCACTGAAGACCACGCCGTTGCCGTTGTCCGCAACCGAGTTGATGTGGAAGACGTCATATGCCGGCTGTCCGTTCCCAAACAGCCGCGGTCCGACCGCGCCGCTCCAGTGGGGAATCCATCGCGCACTCTCGGAAACGGCGATGTGGCCGCGCGTTGACCAGCTCCAGACGAGCCGCCCTTTGCGGTCGAGCTTCTGGATCACGTTGTCGAGGATTCTTGAGTTTGGCGGGCCGCCCCACGGTGAGAGGTCAACGCATTCGGCTTGAACGGCGGGGCAGTCTCGCGGCACGTTGCCGACGAGCAGGTATCCGCCGTCGGCAGTTGGCGCCATAGCTTCGTGGAAGTCGGCGATAGCGTCGACCGGTCGCAACTTGCGCGCGACGGCGCCGTCGAGGTTTCTGATGTAGGAGGGAGTGTTGTATCCGAACAGCGACCAGGCGATCTGTTTGCTGCCGACCAGCTTCACGTCCATCGGCGGGGCGTTCGGGTCGCGCAGCCACCAGACCGGCACGCCGTCGCCGTTGGCAACCACCGCGTAGGGCTCGCCGACCAGCGCGACGTTCCCACCCCCCAGCCGCAGGTCGGGGCTGAACATGTACCAGCCGGCTTGAGTGCTGCTCCTCTTCTCAACCTGCCACAGCGGGAAGTCGCTCGGCAGGCAGCGAACCGTCTGCGCGGGCCGGCTGGTGCCCGCGACCACGCGGATCCGAAACGCTTGGCCGGGAGCCAGCGCAATATCGCGCGTAAATTGGCCGGACCGGGCAGCGGCGCCGTCCAGTCCCACCTTGGTGCCGCTCGGAGCACTCACGCTCACGGCAACTGCGCTGTCGCAGCGAACCGTGTAGTCGCTGACGGATGGCGAGTACGCAGGCGTGAGCGTCGAGGCGCGGATCGAGAGTTTCGGCGACGACGCAAGGGCGCCGGCAGGCAGCGCAGCAAGGAGGGCTGCGAAGGAGAGAAGCAGCGATCCGATCTGAGCGAGGTTCTTGATCTACGTATTTATACATAGTCAGGCCGATCGATACGCTGCCTCTATGAACCGCGTCTCGCACGAACTAGTCACCGTGGGCGAGAAGATCGAGCTCCACGTAGCTCAATGTGGTGAGGGCGAACCGGTGCTGCTGCTGCACGGTTTCCCGGAGCTTTGGTATTCGTGGCGCCACCAGATGCAGGCGATCGCCGCTTCGGGAAGGCGGGCAGTCGCGCCCGACCTGCGCGGCTTCGGTGGCAGCAGTGCGCCGCAGGCGGTCGAGGCCTACGACATCGAAGCGCTGACCGGCGACCTGGCGGCGCTACTCGGCGCGCTCGAGCTTGAGCAGGCCGTTGTCGTTGGCCACGATTGGGGCAGCGACTTGGCGTGGAAGTTCGCGCTGCTCCATCCGCAGCTCGTGAGCGCCGTTGTCGGCATCAGCGTCCCCTACGTGCCGCGCGCGCCGGCCGAGCCGACGGCGCTGATGCGCGAGTACATCGGTGAGGATTTCTACATAGTTTGGATTCAAGAGCCGGGCGTGGCCGACGCGGCGCTCAGCGCCGACGTGCGCCGCACGCTGGCTACCCGCGAGGTGTGGAACGCCGAGTGGGCGGCGCGCCATGACGAGCCGCCGACGCCGCCGTGGATGAGCGAGGAGGATCTACAACTCTACGTAGACGAGTTCACGCGCACCGGATTCACCGGCGGACTCAACTGGTACCGAAACCTCGACCGCAGTTGGGCTTACCTTGAGCAGTTCGAAGGCCGCACTATCGATCAGCCGGCGCTCTTCGTCACCGGCAGCCGCGATCCTGTCCGCGCATTCATGCCGCATGAAGCGATGACCGGTCAGGTCACCGACCTGCGAGACGTTGTGATCATCGAGGGAGCAGGCCACTGGGTTCAGCAGGAGCGCCCCGACGAGGTCAACGCTGCGCTGCTCGCCTTCCTTGACGAGCTGGGCGCGACCGCCTAAACCCGTCTGCCTGAACCCGCCCGGCGTCTCGCGGGCCTTCGCCAGAGCCTGCTAGCTCGCCGGCCGAACCAGGATCGGCTCGTTGATCAGTAGTGCCGTCGCCTCGCTGCGACTGGTTACGCCGAGCTGGCGGTAGACGCTCTGCGTGTGCTTCTCAACTGTTCGAACGCTGATTCCAAGCTGGTGGGCGACGCGCTGGCTGCGAAGCCCCTGCGCCAGCAGGGCGAAGATCTCGGCTTCGCGGCTTGTCAGCCCGTGGTCGCGCAGCCGCTGTTCGGTGAAGCGCCCGGCGCGCAGCGCCTCTATCTCAGAGCTTGGCGCCTCGCAGCTTGCGACGACGGTGCCGATCAGCCGTGCGTTTTCGCGCTCCCTCACGCTGAAGCCCGGTTCGGCGCGGCAGAAGATCAGCGCCGAAGTGTTGCCGCGCCGAGCAGGAATCGGCACGCGCAGCTCGTCGCGGATGCCGGTGCCGGCGTAGCAGTCGGCGTAGAACTCGCTTGCGACGAACTGATCCACATCCATCAGGTCGGAGATCGCAATTACATTCGCAGCGTTCCGATTGCCAGAGAGCGAGTGTTCGATCAGCGGGTGCTCAGCGGCCCGAGCCGCCAGGTGGCTCGCGAGCTCCTCTGAGATCACGCCCGGGGCGTTTGAGACGAAGCTGACAGCGCCGCTCGCCATCTCAACCTCGCCGAAGACGACTGCGAGCGACGGGATCACCATGTCGGCGTCCAACGCTGCGCGGTGGACGGCGTCGATCGACCCAACCGCAGCAACGATCCCGCTGACTACCGCCACCATCTCCTCGTTCACTTGTACCCGCCCCCCGAACCGATAAAGCCTGTTTGCCAGCGGAGGCTCCGCGGGTTAACAAGCCACCGTGTTGCTAATTAGTACCAGATCGCTAGGTAGTTCAGAGCAGTCACTGAAAGACCAATTCGTCCACTTTCCCGCGTCAGCACTGCCAGCCGATTAGGGCTAACCGGCCGCGGCGAGAGGAATTGCGACGCGAACCTGCAGCCCGCCGAGCGGCGATTCGCCGAGCGCCATCGTGCCGCCATAACGGGCCGCCTGTGCTGCTGCGATCGCCAGCCCTAGGCCGGTGCCAGCGCCGCGCGCGCCCTCGCCACGGACGAAGCGTTCAAGCACGTGGGCGCGCTCATTCTCTGGGATCCCCGGCCCGTCGTCGTCCACCTCGATTATTGCTTCGCCGCGAGGGTCGGCTGAAATGCGAACCTCAATGCGGCCCCCAGGACGGCCATGGAGCGCTGCGTTGTCGAGCAGGTTGTCGAGCATCATCCGCAGGCTCTCGGCCTCGGCACGCACGACCGGCCCGCTCTGTGGCGCGTGCAGCTCGGTCGTCACTCCCGGGAAGCGCGATGCCAGCGCGACGACCGCGGTGTCGGCCAGCTCGCTGAGGTCAACCTGCTCCGATGTTGCAGGCGGCCCGGCCTCGCCGCGAGCAAGCTGCTGGAGCTGGTCGACGAGCGCGACCAGCCGGGCGCTGTCGCCGGCGCAGGCCGTAACGGCAGCCTGGACGTCCTCGTCTCCGAGGTTCCCACTGCGTTCGATCAGGGAGAGGTTGGCGCGCAGGCTGGTCAGGGGATTGCGAAGTTCGTGGCCGGCATCGGCGGCGAAGCGGCGTGCGCTTGCCAGCGCCGCTTCGCGCTCCGAGGCGCTGCGCTGGAGGCGGCTGAGCATCGCGTTGATGTCGGCGGCGAGTTCGTCGATCTCTTCCGGCCCGTCGCCCTCGGGGACGCGTACCGAAAGGTCGGCAGTCGCGGCGACCTGATCGGCCGTTGTCGCCAGGCGGCGCAGCGGGCCGAGCGCGAGCTTTGCGAGCGAGCGCGTGAGCAGCGCCGTTGCGAGCAGGGCCCCGAGCAGCGCCGCGATGACGACGATTCGCAGCCTTCTAGCGCTGTCCTGGATACCGCCTAGGCGCGCAGCGACCTGCAGCCGGTCGCCGTCGCGCAAGTCGGTGACGAGAGTGCGCCAGTCTCCGCCATCCGCCGTGACGGTCACGAACTCGCCAGCCTCGGTGAGCGGGAAATTGGCCGGCACGGAGGCTCCGCCGCTGAAGCTCTGGCCGTTGGCTAGGACTACGCGCGTGAAGCGATCGGCGCCCGGCTCGAGCGGACCGTCCTGGCGCTGCTCGCGCCCGGGGCGAACGCCGTCGCCGTGCTCTCGACCGGGCCCATTCCCTGGCTGATCAGGCGGTGAGAAAACCGGCCCTGCGCGGCGATCGACCTGCCTCGAGAGCCGCGTCAGGTCGCGGTCAAGCTGGGCTTGATCAGAGCGGGCGCTGAAGATGACGACGGCAAGGCCGGCGACCAGCAGCGCGCCGCCGACCGCAGCCACGGCGGCAAGAGTTACGCGCCCGGTGAGGCTCTTCGGGCTCATTTCGCCCCGCTCGCGACTGGGTCGCGCAGAACGAAGCCGATGCCGCGAACCGTTTCGATCATCCGTGGTTCGTCATCCTCTTCGAGCTTGCGCCGCAGGTAGCTGACGAAGACATCGACGACGTTGGTATCGGCAACCCAGTCGTATCCCCAAACGAGTTCCAGCAGGCGCTGGCGCTCGAGCACGATTCCCGGATTGCGAGCAAAGACCTCGATCAGTTCAAATTCGCGCCGCGTGCATTCGAGTTCGCGCCCGCCGCGCTTGACCGTTCGCGCAGATGGGTCGACAACGAGGTCGCCGACGGTAAGCGCGGCTTGGAACTCTTCGCTTTGCTGCCGCTCGGGCTCGGAGCCGGCCCGACGCAGCAGCGCTTGGAGGCGGGCGATCAGCTCTTCGACGGCGAACGGCTTTACGAGGTAGTCGTCAGCGCCTGCTTGGAGGCCAGCGATCCGATCGTCCACTTCGTCGCGCGCCGAGAGGATCAGGATTGGCGTCTTGACGCCGTCGGCGCGCAGCCTTGCGCAGACGACGCGGCCATTTAGGTCCGGCATCGTCACGTCGAGGATGATCGCTGCCGGGGCCCGGCGCGCGACGGCCTCAAGCGCTTCGCGCCCTCCGGAGGCGCACTCCACGCCGAAGCCCTCGAGGCGCAGGGCACGCTCGAGGGCTTGGCGAATCGGAGCCTCGTCATCAACAACGAGGATCGGCGGATTTGATTCGTTCACAGTTCCGCCATCATCGCGTAGCTAACTGCGACCTAGTTCATTCCCATCGGGCCTGCGACGCCAGCCGGGCCAGCGTGACCGCGCGGGCCACCTTGGCCGTGCTTGTCACCAGCGGGGCGGGCGGGCTGCGTCTTCTTCAGCGCAGCAGCAACGGTTGCCTCAGGCAGGTTGAGCTTCGCTGCGAGAGCCGATGCGACTGCTGCCGGGCCGCCATCAGGGCCGCCACGGTGTCCACGCTCACCTGGTCCACCGGGTCCACCGGCAGGGAGGTTCGAACGGTCGCAAGTCAACTCAGCGCCTTCGCAGGCGGTGATCGCTGTGCGCTGCGCGGCCGTCAGCTTGTTGGCCGCAACAGCAGCGTCAAGCTTGTCGCTCTTAACTGAGTCCATTGCGTCCGAGAGCTGCTTGGCGCTTACACCGAGCTCAGCTGCGAGGGCGGCCTGGTGGGCCGTCTTCTGGGCTGTGCGCTTGGCGAGCATCTCCGACATCGTCGGAGGCGGGCCCGTCTGCGTCTGCGCCTGCGAGCTGTTGGTCTTGCCCTTGGAAGGCTTGTTCGACTTCTTGGTGGCGCCGAAGCCGACGGTGGCGAGCACCGCGGTCATTGCCATTGCCGCTACGAAAGCGGTGAGTAGTGAGCGTTTCATGATTTCAATTAACTCCTTGGTGGTTTGGGGGTGCCACCATCATGCGGGTCGACTCTTAACGAAGCCTGAGAACCGCCCAGACCCTGCTCAGTCTTCGATGTGAACGACGAGTTTCCCTGTGTTTTCGCCGGCAAAAAGCATGTTCAGCGCTGTCGGCAGCTGCTCGAAGCCTTCGACGACGGTCTCCTCCGTGCGCAGTGTGCCTGCGGCAACCATCCCACCGAGCGCCTCGAGCGCTTCGGGGAAGCGGGCGTAGTAGTCGAGGATGATGAAGCCCTGCAGCTTGACGCGCTGCACCAGCAGGTTGCCGAAGGTACGAGGACCGGGAGCCGGCTCGGTGTCGTTGTAGCCGGAGATCAGCCCGCAGAGAGCGACGCGGGCGTTCATGTTCAGGCGCGAGAAGACGGCCTCCATGATTTCGCCGCCGACGTTCTCAAAATCGACGTCGATCCCGTTCGGCGTTGCGGCCTTAAGTTGCGCGCGCCAATCGTCGGCTTTGTAATCGACCGCTTCGTCGAAGCCGAGCTCATCCTTGAGCCAGGCGCACTTCTCAGGGCCGCCGGCGATGCCAACGACGCGCGCGCCACGCTGCTTGGCGAGCTGCCCGGCAACCGAGCCAACGGCTCCGGCAGCGGCTGAGATGACAACCGTTTCGCCTTCCTGCGGGTCACCGATCTCAAGCATTCCGAAGTAGGCCGTGCAGCCGGTCATGCCGAGCGTCCCGAGCAGCGTCTGCGGCTCGACCGGAATTCCCGCCGGAACGGTCATCAACGGCATCGCGGCGCTCGTGATCATGTAGTCCTGCCAGCCGGTCAGGCCGGTGACAATCGCGCCAACCGGATAGTCGTCGCTCTTCGACTCAACGACTTCGCCGAGACCCAGCGCGCGCATCTCCTCGCCGATCCCAACCGGCGGCAGATAGGTCGGCTCGGGGCCGATCCACATCCTGTTCGTCGGGTCGATCGAAATCCACTTGACGCGAACCAGCGCTTCGCCGTCGGCGATCGTCGGGATCTCTTCCGTGACGAGGTTGAAAGTCTTGTCGTCAACCGGCCCGGTCGGGCGCTCGGCGAGCAGGAAACGGCGGTTGCCTTCGGACATGTGGAGCCTTTCCGGTTCTATGGGGAGAGTCGCTCGGTGACCCACTGGCCACCCTCACTACGACGATAAACGAAACGATCGTGCAGCCGGAACTCGCTTGCCTGCCAGAACTCGATCGCCTCGGGCTTGACGATGTAGCCACCCCAGTGCGGCGGGCGCGGCACATCTTCGCCATCGAAGCGTTGCTCGGCTTCCTTCACTCGCGCGAGCAGCGCATCGCGGCTCTCGATCACCGAGCCCTGCTCGGAGGCCCAAGCGCTGATCTGTGATTCGCGCGCGCGACTGTCGAAATAGGCGTCGCTCTCGGCAGGGCTGAGCTGATCAACATTGCCGTGGATCAAGATTTGGCGGCCAATCTCGCGCCAGTAGAAGAGCAACTGCGCGCGCGGGTTCTCAGCCAGTTGACGGCCCTTGAGGCTC
Organism: Bifidobacterium breve; assembly: GCA_945881845.1. Lineage (GTDB taxonomy): Bacteria > Actinomycetota > Thermoleophilia > Solirubrobacterales > Solirubrobacteraceae > F1-60-MAGs163. The sequence continues at coordinate 23,087 of CAMCVN010000014.1, forward strand.
GTCTGGTTGGTGAAGAAGCGAAAGCCGTCGTCGCCCACGCCGCGCAGCAGGACCGCGCGCGCGCTGGGCCTGCCATCGGCGCCGGCGGTCGCGAGCGCCATCGCGTTCGGGTCGGTCATTCCGCTCGCTTCGGCGTCCCCAATCCACGCCGCGAAGAGATCGAGCGGGTCGGCAGGCAGAGCGTCCTCGGTCAAGCGCGCAGAGTCGGCCATCAGGCGTGGAGTAGACGCAGCTGCGCGTCCGGGTCGATCTCCCAGCGGGCAGCGAGCTTGACGAGCTGATCGTCGAGCGGCCACTGGTCGGCGACGGCATCGCCGTCGTAGCCGGGTGCCGCGCCCTTCAGCGCCATGCAACCGGCGTTCTCGCCAACGGCGTTGATCTCGGCGATATCGCCCTCCGTCAGGACGATCTCGGAAGGGAGCGCCGCAAGCTCGGCGCGCTTCTCCTCGACTGCGCGTGCACTGTCGCCGCCCTCCTGAATAAGTGTCGGTGCGACGCAGTGGACCATCGACTGCGCGAGCGTCCACTGGCAGGCAAGCTGGAGTGGTGTGAGGCCATGCCGCTCGGCGATCGGCCGCAGCTGCTCCAGCTTCGCTGAGCCGCTCTCAACCCAGTCTCCTGGCCGGTAGCGGCGGTGGTCGGTCTCAGGGAAGTCATGCCCGGGAGCAACGTCGCCGTGGAAGATCCCGCCGTAGTCAACTACGCGTGCGATCAACGAGACGTCGTAGCGCTCGGCCGCTGGCAGCACCAAGCGGCTCGGCCACGGCTCAAACGGGTTGAGGATCACCATCGCCCAGTCGATCATCTCGCCGAAGCGCTCGAAGCAGTCGATGATGTCGAGCGTGAAGCCGTTCGCCGGGCCCGGCGCGACGCCGATCTGCCCGGTCAGCCCTTCCTCACGAAGCTGCGCCATTGCCTTCCAGACGACCTCGCTGGTGTAGCCGATGCGGTCGGGGTTGTGCAGCAGCAGAAGGTCAAAGTGGTCGACGCCGCAGCGCTCGAGGCTTCGCTCGGTCGCCATCCGCAGGTAGCCGGCGTACTGATCGGGGCCGCGGAGTTCAGCGTCGGTGAATCGCTGGAAGCCCTTCGCGCCGCGGCGCTCGCCTTCGTAGAAGTCATGGCCAACAGCGCCGACGAGGCAGTAATCGTCGCGCGGCACGCCTGCCAGCGATTGGCCGACGATCTCGTCAGCACCGCCGGCGCCGTAAGCGTCGGCAGTGATCAGCGTGTCGATCCCGTTTCCGGGGCGCAGCAGTTCGATCAGCCGCTGCTCTTCGATCTCCTCACCGAAGTGCATAAAGCGCCCCCCGGACCATGCGCCGAGTGCAGATTGGCTGGGATTCCTCATCACCGGAAATGATACGCCGCTGCGGAAGGCGCGGAGGGCTCGTCGCTGAGTAGCCGTTCCCACCGCAATGTACGCTCGCGCCGGTGAGCGAGACTGAGGCTGAGAAGGAGCTGAGGCGCGAGCGGGCCACGGCCGCGGCGCTGGAGGCGCGCGCGCAGACCGACGTGCCTCTCGACATGCCGCTGGAGTGCATCGTTACGACGGTTGAGCAGAGCTTTGACCTCGTCGTCGTGATCGCGCTGCTCGGCAAGGGGTTGGCCGGCGCCTACGCCAAGCTGCCGGAGCTGAACGTCGCCTTGATTGCCGGAAAAGACGCAGCGGTGCGCCGCCGCTTCACGCTCGCGCATGAGCTCGGTCACCATTATCTTGGTCACGGTCCACGCTTGGACACAAGTTCGTCGCTGAACGATGAGGCCGACCCCGACGAATCGTCGGCCAACCGCTTCGCCGCCGAGTTCATCGCGCCGCAGCCAGCGGTTGAACGGTTCGTTGGCGAGCTCGGCGACTACTCGCCGACGCTTGAACTGGTCTGCCGGGTCTCAAACCATTTTGCAATCAGCCCGCAGGCGGCGCGAATCCGTTTGGAGACCGCTGGAATCGTGACCGACCGCGCGCTGCTCGGAAAGCTCGACGCTGAGATCAAGGATCACCAGCCGAAGGGCTGCTTTGAACGGCTCGGGCTCGAGGACCGCGACGATCTCTGCCGAATCCCGCTCGATCAGCTGCCACGGCTGCCGGAAGAGGCGCGCGGCTCAGCGCTCGCCGACTTCCTTGACGGGCAAATCAACGTCGACGAGTTGGCCGCAACGATCGGCCGCAGCAGCGCGCAGGTTGAGGAAGCGCTCGGCCGCTCAGTCGTCTGAAAGGAAGAGCTCGTCGACTTCGTCCCAGCCGCGCGGGCTGGGCGTTGACATCGCATCGAGCAGCAACTCGGCGCGCTCGATGCTTTCGTCGGGCGCAGCCTCGTCGCGCACGCTGAGGCGAAAGGCGAAGCCGTATTCGGGGCGGGCGAAGCTGGAGGCTGGGTCTGTGCCTAGCACCGAGCGGACGGCGTCGCGGACGCGCCCCGTCAGCCGCGGCAGCGTTCCCTGCTCTAGCTGGCCGAGGTAGCCGGCGGCTTTCTGCTGCTCGGCTTCGTCGGCGCCAATGCCACTCTTCTCAAGCACCGCGGCAGCCAGCTCTTCCAGCGTTAGCCCGGCGCGCTCGCGAGCGGCAACAAGGTTGGTCTCGGCCGCCTGCTCGAAGAGCGCGGCAGCCTTCTTCATCACAGGCGTCTCCTGGGCACGCGCGAACTCGGCAGCGTCATAGCTCCGCAGCGGCGCGTCTTCTTCCAGGTAGCGGTCGATCCGCGCCTCAAGCGCGCGACGGTCGGCGTCGTCGGCTTCGGCAAGGAAGTCCGCGACGTTGGGACGCGCGCCACTTTCGAATTGGGCTCGGAAGTCACTGAACAGTTGCTCCCCGGTGGTCATGTCACTCTCACTGCTCCTTTGCCGCGTCGATGCACTCGTCGCGGAAGCGACGTGCGATCTGGTCGACATTGTTTGGCTTGTATTCCCAGCCGCACTCGCTGAGAAGAATTGCAACGACCTCCTTCGACGGCAGGTCAAGAAAGATGCGTAGGTCTACTACTAGCCGGTGCTCATCGCTGAGCAGCTCGTACTGGTTATCGATGATCGCGCGATAGGCGACCATGTCGTAGCCGCGCTCAACGGTCTCAAGATCGATCGCCGCGTGATCGTCGTCCTCGTCGTAGTTCAGCGAGTAGGCCTCGCGACGAATCTGCTCGCGTCCGTCGCGGGCAACGCTGGCAACGTGGCGGCGGGCGATGATCGCGACCCAACCGCGGAGCTGCTTCAGGTTTGCCAGTTCAGGCGGGTTGGCGAGCACGGCCTCGATCGCTTTCAGCGACGCGCCGTCGCAAACCTCGTCGAGCAGGTCAGCGCGGACGTTCTTTGAAACAACCGCGCGGATCAGATTCGACTGGCGAAAGACGAGAACCTGAGTCGCGTCCTGGCCGGCTTCCAGTTCACCGGCTTGAAGTGCGCTGCGGATGTAGGCGATTGCCTTCTCGGGATCAACTTCAACGAGCGCGCTGAAAGCTTCGTTCGTGATCTGTCGGAAAGGCGGAGTCATCGGTTACATAAAGAGAGTCGCAGAGCAGGCCAAGGATCTGACAGAAAGATTTTGCGTCAGAAGTCCGCTGCTCCGAGCGACCTAGTCAGCATGTCCAAACAACGCCCCTTTGTCCGAGCCTGCATTCGTCAGGGACGGATCACACTCAACTGCTGGAGGCCCTCGATGATCTCCGGCGGCCCCGCCGCGATGCAGCTCGGACGCGTCCGCGCTTCGCTGCTTGATTTCTACATCACCGAATCAGACGAGCTGATCGTTGAAGCGGTATCGGGCAGCAGCCTCAGAGAAGAACACGTCGAAATTCTGGTCGACTGGGCGCGCACCGTCGGCTACGAGCGGATCTGGCTGCCAGACCAAGTCGTCGACATTGAAGCCGACCCAGCGATCGTTGGCGTCGCGAAGGTCAACTGCCGCACTTGCGGCGCCCGCTGGGAGGACTCATCGACCGACTTCTGGCTGAAGGTGCGCGACAACGGCTTCTTCCCCGCCTCCTGCCCTGCCTGCGGCGATTCGCTGCCGGAGATGACGGTTGAGGCTGAGCAGGCGCGACTTACTCATTAGTCGCGGCTGATCGAGGGCGGGCGATCACGACCGCCGCTGCCCAACGCGCTAGCTACGCTACGCCGGTGGACGAACCGCGCAATACGCCAACTGCTGACAAGCAGGGGTCGGCACTTTGGCTCGCGCGCTTGGCTCCGTTTATTGCACTCTTCCTGCTCGCCGGGCTCATCTATCTAGCCCGTGGCGCGATGTTCAACAACTCGCCCCTTTTCAACCCGGACGAGGCCGAGCTGCTTGCCGCCGGCAGGCGCGCCGCGCTGGGATTCCAGCCATACGGCACTTACACCACACCGACCTTCCTGTTCCTCTGGCCGCTCGTGCTGAGCATCTTCTCGACGCTCGGTTTTCACTTGACGCTCAGCTTCGCCCATGTCCTCGGGGCGGCAGCGTACGTCTGGATTGCGTTCGTCACTTGGTTTGGCGTAGCCCGCTACATGGGCTGGCTACGGGCCGCTCTGCTGGTGCTCCCGACAGCGGTCTATCTGTTCACGGCAATTCCAGCACCCAACCTGCCCGGCGGTGTCTACGACCTGCTGTCGCTCGGCACAGAGCTCTTGCCACTCTCGCTGCTGATGGGGAGCTGTCTCGTCCTGATCACAGGAGCCGCCGTTCCGAGCCGAAGGCGAGTATTCATTGGAGCGGCGATCGCAGGCCTCGCAATCTGGGCCAAGCCGCAAAGCGCACTGCTCGCCATCTCCGTCGTTGCCGCCGCGCCGCTGATGCGCGCCGCGCTTGACGACCGCGAGTGGAACGCGGCGGGCGCAAAGAGTTTCGCCAAGGACGCGGCGCTGGCCTGTGCAGGTTTCGCACTGCCGAGCTTCCTGATCGTCGTTTGGATGGCAGTGGGGCAGACGCTTGACGACTTCATCTCTGAACCAGCCCACTTCAACTGGGCCTACCTAACCGCGCGCGACGCGCTCAACGGCACGCCCCAAATCCCTCTGCTTGAGCGATTTGAGCCGCTAGGGACATTCATTCTCTCCTATCCGCTCGCGCTGATCTGGTCTCTCGCCGGACTCGCGGGAGTCGTCGCAGTCAAGATGACCCGCGGCCGCGCAGCAGTGGCGGCCGCCTCACTGGTCTGGCTCCTTCCACTCCTGGCGGGAGCGGCAACCCTGTTCTTCACGATTCCGCTCTTCCCGCACTACGCCAACGTGCTCTACGGGGCGGGCGCGATCGCAGCGGTACTCGGCGCGCGGCTCGCGACCGGCGCAGACCCCGACAAGGAGCGGCGGAGCGCAACTTGGCTTCCGCTAGCACTGGTTGGAAGCGTCGCTGCCCTAACAGTGCTCAGCGTGACTGGCGGGCCGATCTACCGCAACGTCGATGCGCTCCTCAATCCACTTCCGGTTGCTCCGGCAGCGGCTGTCGACGAACTGGAGAGGGCCTGCCCCCGTGGCTCGACGGTGCTCGTGTGGGGTACGGCTTTCGAGCTCTACGCAGCGTATGACTGGACGCCGGCATCGCGCTACCTCGGACCGGGGTGGATCCTTCAAAACACCAACCTCCAAGGGACCTACCGCGATCGACTGGCAGGCGAGATCAAGTCGCAGCCACCTAGGTGCATAGTCGAGGCGTTGGGACCAAAGTTCGCGACCCCCGGCTGGACGACCGATGCTGACAACGTCAAAGCCCGAGTGCCGGGCCTCACAGCGCTGATTGACCGCTGTTATGCCAGCCAAGAGATAACGATCCCCGACGGTCGGCCGGTTCGCCTCTACGTCTGGAACGACCGCTGCGCGGCTTCGCGTAGCTAGCCAGTCGCGCGGGTCGCTAGTTAAGCGTCGGGTCGTCGGGCATCGTCGCGATAACGACGTACTCGCCACCCTTGCGCCGCAGCAGCGATGACCAGAGCCCTTCCGGGTCGGCCGTGAAGACGTCCTCGCGCAGTGCAGTCTCGACGATCCACGACTCCTCTTCCATCTCGGCCTCAAGCTGGCCTGGCTCCCAGCCGGCGTGACCGGCGAAAACGCGGGCGCGATTTACGACGTCAGCGAGGTGCTCGTGCGCTTCGACCTGCGAGCCGAGGAAGCCGAGGTCGTCGTCGATCAAGAGCGCGGCGGCATCAAGGTCGGCGAACTCAGCGAGCACCGTTACCGACGACTCTCCTACCGGGCCACCGAGGTGAACTGCGTCGTTGTGCTCGGCCAGCTCCTCGAGCTCCGGCACGGCGCCGGCGACGGTCACTTCAGCCGGGCGATTTAGGATCACGCCCATCGCACCGGCCTCGTTGTGCTCGGCGATCAGCACGACCGTGCGACGGAAATTTGGGTCATGCACTGCCGGCGATGCGATTAGCAATTGGCCACGTAGCGACTCCACACCCGTATCTTGCCTTATAGAGATGCGGACTCTTGTTATTTCCGACTTACACCTTGGCTCGCTACTTGATCGGGATGTACTCAGACGCCCGCAGGCACTGGCAATTCTTGAGTCGCGCGTAGCTCAGATGGACCGCCTTGTGTTGCTTGGCGACACGCTCGAACTGCTCGAAGGAAGGCCGGCGGCAGCGAGAGAGGCGGCGCGGCCCGTCCTCAAGACGCTGGGCCAAGCGCTCGGCTCCAGCGGCCAAGTGATCGTCGTTCCCGGCAACCATGACCACGCTCTGATTCGCAGTTGGCTCTCACAGCGACTGAAGGGTGGGCAGCCGCTGCGCCTCTCGACTCAGGTTCCGCGCGGAGCCAGCGAACTGCTCGACGAGCTCTGCGGCTGGCTCGCGCCGGCCCAAGTTGAGGTTCGCTACCCCGGCGTCTGGCTTGGCGATGGGATCTTCGCGATGCACGGCCACTACGGCGACCGCCACGTGCTCGGCGCGCTCTCATGGTGGGGCGGCGACGGGCCACCCGAGCAGCTCAGCGTCAGCGACTACGAACGCGCGCCCGGGGCCGATAGTGGCGCACTAACTGAGGCCGTCGCCAGCGCGATGCCCGACCAAGTTGCCGAAGGGCTTGAGCTGGGCGCCGGGCTTCTGCGCCAGGTGATGCTGCGCGGGCTGCCGGCGGCGGCGAAGCTTCCCGGCGCGGCGAACGTTGCCGCAGCGGCGGCTCTCGTAGTTGAGCAGGGGATCCACCGCCGCGCCTTCCTTCCGGCGATCGCCGAGGTGAGCGAGCGACTCGACATCCCGGCTGAGACGGTGATCTTCGGCCACATCCACCGCCGCGGCCCGCTCAGCGACGACCCGGATGGAATGTGGACGCCGGCTGGGGCCGACGGGCCGACGCTGCTCAACAGCGGCTCCTGGGTGTACGACAGTGCGCTGGTACGCCCGCCGGGAGCTGGGCAGAACGGCTACCGCCCTGGCGGCGCAGTGATCGTCGAGGACGGCAAGGAGCCGCGCTCGGTTGATCTGCTCAGCGGAGTTGCAGACGAAGTGCTGCGCGGCCGCGCTTAGCCGAACTCGCCCTCACAGATCACTACATAAAGGCTTCATAAGATCTGCGTGGGTACGACTTAGATCCTGCTATTCTTCTGCTCTATGAACGCTGACGAAACAACCTCCCCAACGACGACAAACGAAGACGCGCAGCCGCACGAAACGCTGCTGCTCCTCCCACTTGAGGATGTCGTCGTCTTCCCGACGATGGACATCACGCTGCCGGTCGACGTCGGTGACGACGAGCGCGTGCTGCTCGTTCCGCGCCAAGGCGACGAGTACGCCAGCGTCGGCACGATTGCCACCGTTGTCGACCGCATCCGCCTCCCCGGCGGCGGCCAAGGAGTTCAACTCCAGGGACAGATGCGCGGCATCGCAGGAGCGGCACACACCGATCCCGCCGGCCGCCTGCGGGTCGAAACGACCCCTTCCCCCGACGACTCGCCGGTCGACGGCACGAGCCGCGAGCTGGTGCGCGAGTACCGCGCGCTGGTCGAAGAGATTCTTGAGCTGCGCGGCGATGACGGCCGCGTCGCCTCGTGGGTACGCACGATCGTTGAGCCCGGCGCACTTGCCGACACCTCCGGCTATGCCCCCGACCTGACCTTCGATCAGAAGGTCGAACTGCTTGAGGCAACCGACGTGACTACGCGGCTGAACTTGGCGCTTGAGATGCAGCGCGAGCGACTCGCCGAGCTGCAGGTTCGCAAGCGGATCCGCGACGACGTTGAAGAGGGCGCCGCCGCGCAGCAGCGCGAGTATGTGCTGCGCAAGCAGCTTGAATCGATCCGCCGCGAGCTTGGCGAGGACGACGCCTCGGTCGCCGATGATCTGCGCGAGCAGATCGAGGACGGTTCGATGCCCGATGACGTACGCGAACACGCGCTGCGCGAGCTGAGCCGGCTGGAACGGATGGGCGACGCCTCGGGAGAAGCGCAGATGGTCCGCAACTACCTCGAGTGGATCGTTGCCGTGCCGTGGGGAGAGCGCTCCGACGAGCGGCTCGACCCGAACCACACGCGCGAGATCCTCGACGCCGACCACGCCGGCCTCGAAGACGTCAAGGACCGAATCGTCGAATACGTCGCCGTGCGCAAACTGCGCGAGAGCCGGGGAATCGAAGCCGACGCCAAGGCCGGCGCGATCCTCACTCTGATCGGCCCTCCCGGAACCGGTAAGACTTCGATCGGTGAATCGATCGCGCGCTCAATGGGCCGCGAGTTCGTCCGCATGTCGCTCGGCGGCGTGCGCGACGAGGCAGAGATCCGCGGCCACCGCCGCACCTACATCGGCGCCCTCCCAGGCCGCCTCGTGCGCGCACTGCGCGACGCGGGAACGATGAACCCGGTGATCTTGCTCGACGAGATTGACAAGGTCGGCGCCGACTGGCGCGGCGACCCCAGCTCAGCGCTGCTCGAGGTGCTCGACCCGGCACAGAACTCGACCTTCCGCGACCACTACCTCGACGTTGAGATCGATCTCAGCGACGTGATCTTCATCGCGACAGCGAACTCGGCCGAGCCGATCCCCGGGCCGCTGCTCGACCGGATGGAAGTAATCCCATTCGACGGCTACACGGTCGCTGAGAAGACGGCGATTGCGCGCGACTACCTCTGGCCACGCCAGCTCGAGCGCAACGGCCTGCGCGAGGGAGAAGCAACGATCAGCGAGGACCTTCTGGAGACGATCATTCGCGAATACACGCGTGAGGCCGGCGTGCGCAACCTTGAGCGCGAGCTTGGAACGCTGCTGCGCAAGACGGCGACCGGCGTCGCGACGGCTGACGATGGCAAAGAGGTCGAGATCACGCTGGAGACGATCCGCGACGCGCTCGGCCGCCAGAAGGTCTTCCCCGAAGCGGCGGCACGGACCGCCGTTCCCGGCGTCGCCACAGGCCTCGCGGTCACAGGTGCCGGCGGCGACGTACTCTTCGTCGAAGCCAGCGCAATGGACGCCAGCGGCAGTGGGGCGCTGACGCTGACCGGCCAGCTCGGCGACGTGATGAAGGAATCGGCACGGATCGCACTGACATACGTGCGTGCCCACGCCGACGAGCTCGGCATCGCCGAAGGCGCATTCGAAAACCGCGAGTTCCACGTTCACGTACCGGCAGGCGCAACGCCGAAGGACGGCCCCAGCGCCGGGATCGCGATGACGACCGCGCTGGCGTCGCTGCTGACCGGCCGCGCCGTGCGCCACGACGTTGGGATGACCGGCGAGATCACACTTCAGGGACGGGTGCTGCCGATCGGCGGACTGAAGCAGAAGGCGCTCGCCGCCCACGCTGCCGGGCTGACCGATGTGATCCTGCCGGAACGCAACCGCGGCGACCTTGATGACATCCCCGAAGAGGTTCGCGAGCAGATGAAGTTCCACCCAGTGATGACGATCGACGAAGTCCTAGAACTGGCGCTTGAGCCGGCCGTCAAAGCAGCCAAGCTGTAGCGGCAGCCGCCGGTCTGAAAAGTCCTGCAAATCGGTTTATTCCGTTTAGCAGGAGTTCTGTCCGCCGCGGCGGTCATTCTGCGGTTCGTGGCGATCGACCGACAGGTGATCTACGCAAGCTCAATTTCCCGGCGCGACCTTCGCCGCCGCCAGGCACGTCGTCGCGGCGAGCTGCTCGGCCCGCGACTCGCCCTGATCGCCGCCTGCGGATCAGGCTTTGCAGTTGCTGTTATTGCTGTTCAGCAGATTCTCTGACAGGGCCTGCCGCCAAGACCCGGCGCGACCGCCGTATTGCCGGTTCAGGCGAGTGACGAAGGTACGCTGCATTTCACGCCCAATCGCGGTATCTCGCCGTTGGTATGTTCAGCCAAAGGCGCCAAGCCCCCTCTCCACGTGATGACGCCAATCAAAACACAAACCGACGATGTGGGATCAGCGAGGGCCGAACTTTGAACCCCGAGCTTGCCAGGCTCGAGGAGCTTGGATGGATCGTGCCCGAAGCCGACTCCGAGGGAGTGCGGTGGCTGGAGGACCAGTCAGCCCGCATCTCCTATCCACGTGACGTTCTGGACACGCTCGCCGCCGACGGCGGCGAAGGTTTCTGGCTCGATGCTCGCGGCAACGCCGTCGGAACCCTGCTGAAGGATGCGGGGGTGTCGACGCTTTGGGATGTCGGTGCCGGGACAGGCGTGATGACCAACCGGCTCAGTGCATTCGGCGTCGACGTCATCTCAATTGAGCCTCTCCCGGAAGGGGCCCGCGCGATCGCGAAGATGGGCGCTGAGACCTTCGGTGGCACACTCCAAGACCTCAAACTTCCGGATGGCAGCCTGCCGGCAGTAGGTTTGTTTGATGTCGTCGAACACCTCGAGCACCCGTCCGAGCTGCTCGCCGAGGTCGCGCGCGTTCTGCAACCAGGCGGAACGCTCGTGATGACGGTTCCCGCCTACCAGTGGCTGTGGAGCGCCGAAGACATCGAACTCGGGCACTTCCGGCGCTACTCGACGTCAACAGCGAGGGAAGAACTGAAGGGAACGGGCCTGTCGGTTGTCGCCGCGACCTACCTCTTTGCGACGTTGGTGCCGGCCGCAGCGCTGCTGAGGACACTCCCGTACCGACTTGGACGCCGAAAGGACTCCGCGGCTGCCCTAGAGCGCAACGCAGAGCGCCTGCAGCCTAGCTCGCGGGTCAATGACTTGGCGAACAAGATCTTCTCCGCAGAGGCGCGGATTGCGCGCAATGTGCCGCTCCCATTTGGCCTGTCGGTGCTCGTTGTAGCCCGGAGGGTGGCCTCTCAATGACGGGCACGGTCTCTGTCGTCATCCCGGTATTCCGGAACGCCGACTCACTGGAGCAGCTCTATTCCGAGCTGATTGCGGTTGCCACCGAGTCGTTTCCCGATCTGGCCCTCGAGATCGTCTTCGTAGACGACGGATCCGATGACAACTCCTGGTCGGTCATCAACTCGCTCAGGTCCGCAGACCCAGAGCGGATTTCGGCGCACCGCTTGAGCCGCAATTTCGGCCAGCTGAGCGCGATGATTGCGGGATACCGCTTGGCCCGTGGCGACGTCGTCGTAAGCATGTCGGCCGACCTTCAGGATCCAACCGAGCTGATCGGGGAGATGGTGGCGAGATGGCGCGCGGGGGATGACATCGTGATTGCCAACCGCGCCGGAAGATCCGACGGATCCGTCACTTCAGCACTTAGCCGGGCCGCCTACGCGTACGCGCGGCGATCGACTCCAGAGATTCCCGAAGGTGGATTTGACTACTTCCTGATGAGCCGGAGGGCGATCGATCTTCTACTCCAATTCAAGGGCCGCTTCCGCTTCGTCCAAGGCGACCTGCTGTGGCTGGGACTACCGACAAGCTTTATCCCCTACGTCCGCAGAGCGCGGCCGCACGGCAAGTCGGGCTACACATTCGGCAAACGCTTCGGCAACTTCACCGACCTTGTTATCGATTCCTCGTACGGACCGATCAAAGCAATGTCGCGGATCGGCCTGCTTGCTGCGTTCCTAGGCGTCGCCTACCTAGTCACGATTGTCATCGCCTGGCTGGCTGGCGAAACCCCGTTCGAGGGTTGGGCACCGATCATGGTCTCGATCCTGGTCCTCAACGGCTTCATGATGATGATGCTTGGCGTGATTGGTGAATACCTCTGGCGGATCTACGACCAGATCCGTGAGCGGCCGATGCATGTGGTCCTCAGCTCCGAGTTCGCGGCGCTAGATGACCAGCAGGGCGACGGCCAGGAACCCTGACCGCGCGTTCCCTTGCTGGACCGCCGAACAATCTCGACAGCTATACCGAGGCGCGTCCGCAGACGGCAAAGATGCTTGACGACAGATCGGGATAGATCTCCGAGAGGCTGTCGCAGCCTTGGATGAATTCAGGCGTGACGATCCCGTCCGCCAGCGCGCGATCGAACTGGTAGTTGGCCAGCGGTTTGACGATCACTCCGCCGAAGTCAACCAGGCCGAGTTCGGCCTTCCGGACGTCGGCCAGCAGCGTGTCCAGCGAGTAGGTCCGGCGATGCCCATGCTGGTACTCACCGGGGGTGATCGCTGCGTTGTGATCAACGATCCCCATGTGAACCGCAATCTGGCGCGAGAGAGCGTTCGCGTTCGGGACGGCGATGAAGAGCAGCCCGTCGTCTGCCAGCCAGCTGCCGATTCGGACAAGCTCGCTGATCGGGTCATCAAGATGCTCGAGCGTATGGACTAGGTAGATGTTGTCGTACCGCTTCTCAGGTACGAAATCCTCAAACAGCGCGGTCGTGACGTCGACCCGGTCGCCAAAGCGATCGCGCACCTGATCGGCTAGGACCGCAGAGGCCTCAACGACGTCCATCCGTTCGTAATACGCAAGTAGCTGCTCCGTCATGTCGCCGTTGTAGGCACCGAGCTCAAGAGTCTCGCCGGACCGCTTCATCGACGGTTCAAGGCGGCGCAGTAGGTGGTCGCGAACTATGTGATCAAACTCGTAGCTGTACTGGCGCTCGCTGTTGTCCTGATACTCCTTGTCGTGATCTCTCGTAGCCATAGTGATCTTGCCCTCTCGGCGTTCTCTTGAATGCGTACTCGCGCTGGCAGCACCGTGACACTTGATCATAAACGGAACACGCCGCGGTCGTTGCGGATCCGATGATTCGCTAGCCTTCACTCCCTGCAGTGTGCTCAGCAGTCGGCGCCGCACAGAATCCCCCGGCTCCTAGGTGCTGCTTGAGATCAGATGACCGATACCGACAGCCGACCTGCTCCTGAGAACCGGCCGCTGGTCCTTATCGTTGGCGGCAGCTCAAAGGTCGCTCTAGCCTTGGCTCTGCGGTTGGAACGCGATTACGACGTTCTCACGGCGGGTCGCCAAAGCTGCGACGTCGAGATCGACCTCCTCTCAGAGCCTGGCGGGATTCGCGTCCCTGACGGAGTGGACGTCGTCGTCAACTGCGCAGCGGCATTTCCTCAGGGCGATCAGTCAGAGGAGTCCGAGTCTGTTGAAGTCAACGTCCGTGGGCCGCAGAAGCTCTACGCCGCATGCAAGGCAGCAGGGTCCGCGCAGCTGATCCAGTTGTCGAGCATCTTCGCTGGCCTGCCATCGCAAGACCCGTCATTCACGACCTACGCGATGCAGAAGCGCCGTGCGGACGAAGCGCTAACCGCCGTCGCTGCGGAGAGCAGCGGACCCGTCTGCACGATCCTTCGACCCACCCAGATATACGGTCCGGGTGAATTTCACAGAACCCACCAGCCATTCCTCTATTCGATTGTTGGCGACGCCGCAGCAGGCAATGAGATAGTTCTGGCAGGCAACCACGACGCTCTGCGCGACTATCTCCACATCGACGACTTCGCTGAAATTGTTGCTCGCGTTATCGAGCTGCGGCTACCTGGGACTTTTGACTGCCCAGGACCCGAGCCACTGCGCTACTCGCAGATCGCTGAGACGGCGGCGGCCGCATTCGGCGGAAGAAGCAAGGTGGTCTTTGACCACGATGGACCTAACACGCTCGACAATGTCGGCACGGTTGACCGGTCGCTCTACCCGTTGATTGGGTTTGAGCCGAAGATCAGCTTCGCCGACGGGATGGCGATCGAAGCTCGCCTGCGAGCAGAGGGCGCATGACCCGCGTCCTAGTTTCAGGAGCAAGCGGCATCAACGGCTACGGGATCCTGAAGGCGCTCCGAAACTCTGGTCGCGACCACCACCTCGTCGGCACCTCCACGCACGCAAACTCTCCCGCAAACCACTTCTCTGACGTCTTCGTCCAAGCAGTCCCGACTGCAGACCCCTCTTATTTCGACTGGTTGACCGCGACCGTGCGCGAGCACCAGATCGAGATTGTCGTCCCCGGCATTGAGGCCGATATGTATAGCTGGGCGGGCAACGCCGAAGCGATCGTGGACGCCGGCGCAACACCGATGCTGAACAACCTTGAGTTGCTTACGATCTGCAAGGACAAGTGGAAATTCGCCGAGCGCCTTCGGGAGCAGCGGGATCCCGCGTTAATCGATTCCAGCCTCGAATCCAATTTCGATCTTCTGGTCGACCAGCTGGGGCTGCCGTTCATCATCAAGCCACGCCGTGGCTACGGGTCGCGAGGCGTTGTAGCGATCACCGATGCGGATTCGTTCCTCCCGTTCGAGGACCAGATCGGCGGCAGTCTGATGGCTCAGGAGTATGTGGGCAGCGACGACGAGGAGTTCACCGTGGCGGTCTTCGGCGACGGGGCAGGAGGCTTCGACACAAGCCTCACAATGCGGCGAACGCTGTCGCGTGACGGATACACCGAAGCTGCCGAAGTCATCAGCGACGACGCCCGATTCACCGACGCGGCTGCGCGGATATCGCGCTATCTGCTTCCGCTCGGCCCGACAAACTTCCAATTCCGCATTTCGGGAGACTCGGTGAAGCTGCTCGAGGTCAACCCGCGGATCTCGTCATCAACCTCGATCCGAGCCGCATTCGGCTACAACGAGCCACAGATGGCGATCGACTTCTTCCTCTCCGGTACAGCCCCTGCGCCGCTACCAACGACTACCGGGCGCGCGGTTCGGTACATCGAGGACATCATCACTTTCACCGACGCGAGCGCATCGGTATGAGCTCCACACAACCGCGGCGGCGGGCGGCGTTCATCTCCGACATCCATGGAAACTTCGCCGCCCTGACAGCAGTGCTTGCAGAGATCGACGCAATGGGAATCGAGGAGATCTTTTGCGCTGGCGACGTTGCTGGCTACTACAGCGAGGTGAACGAGTGCTGTGATTCGTTGCGCGCGCGGGGAATCCCGACAGTGCTCGGCAACCACGACTGGTATCTCGGCGGTGACGGTCATTGCCAGCGCTCGAAGAGCGCCAACGACTGCCTCGACTACCAGCGGAAGGTCGTGACCGACGAGAACCGGGCGTGGCTGCGCTCGCTTCCGGTCGCAATCGAAGACGAGTTATTCCGAATCGTCCACGGCGGCTGGGAAGACCCAATCGACGAGTACCTCGAACCGTCAGCCGAGTACTTCGACCAGCTAGAAGGGGCCAACTTTGTCTCCGGCCACACGCATGTGCAGCTCTCCAGCAAGTTCGGGCAACGCAGCTATTGCAACCCCGGATCGGTCGGCCAGCCCCGGGACGGCGACCCGCGCGCAGCATTCGCTGAGTTCCTTGACGGAGAGTTCAAGCTGCACCGAGTTGCATACGACATCGACTCTGTCGCGCGGAAGATGGAAGCCGCAGGATTTGAGGAGTACTACTTTGGAGGTCTATACAGCGGAGCGGAAAGGCTGACGCGTCGGCTCTAGCGGGTCGGCCGCGGGCAGCTGAACGGGAACGAAAGGACGCAGTGATCGGGGTCAACTTCTCATGGGAAAAACTTGGCAGGGTCTTTTCGCCGTCTGCGGATGCGCCGGATCATCCTTGGATTCAGTCCTATGCCCAGTCGCCTGCATCGATCCTCCTTGACGACAGAATCAGGGTCTTCTTCTGCTCCCGCGAGTCGCAGCCGACCGACGGTCAGTTCCTCAGCCGCATCTTCTACGTTGACCTTGACCGCCGTGATCCGACCAAGCTGCTGGCGATATGCGAGGAGCCGATCATCGAACTTGGAGGACTCGGATGCTTCGATCAGTTCGGGATGAACCCACTGTCGGTGATACGGGTCGGCAACGAACTGAGGATCTACTACGCGGGATGGACGCGGTGCCAGGCGGTCCCATTCAACTCGGCAATCGGCATGGTCGCCGGCTCGACCGACGACGGCTCGTTTTCGAGGTTCGCCAAAGGACCGGTTCTCTCGTACGCACCGGATGAGCCTTTCACGGTCGGCAGCCCTCGGATCAAATCATTCGACTCCTCGTACTACCTCTGGTACGCGGCAGGGCGCAAGTGGATGCAGGGCCCCGACCGGCCCGAACCTATCTACAAGATCAGGCTCGCTACCTCCGTTGACGGGACAAACTGGAAGCGCTTTGGGGCTGACTTGATCAGCGATGTACTTGGCGAGGACGAATGTCAGGCATCGGCCGAAGTCATCGCGATTGAAGGGCATTACCACATGTTCTTCAGCTATCGCCCGGCACTCGGCTACAAGGAGCCCGCCAACGGATACAGGATTGGGTACGCACAATCCAACGATCTCACCACTTGGACCCGAGACGATTCTCGAGCCGGAATCGGAATGTCGGACGACGGATGGGATTCCGAATCGGTCAGCTACCCGAACCTTCTGGCTGTCGACGACGAGACCTACATGTTCTACCAAGGCAACGGCATGGGCGAGTCGGGCTTCGGCGTGGCGCGGCTGGCGGAGAGCAGCTGACATGGCGCCACCTCTGAGCTGGAAGAACATGGGCAAGATCTTTGATCCGAAGGACCACGAGTTGCCCTACGGATGCAGCGAGTTTGCGCAGTCCCCTCAGGCGATAGTGCTAGAGGACAGAGTCCGGGTCTTCTTCGCGACTCGCGTACGTGATACCGAGACGACGTTCCTCAGCCACGTTGCGTACGCCGACTTCGACTTCGGGTTCTCGACCATCCTCGATGTGTCGAGCGAGCCGGTTCTGCCCTTGGGAGAGCTCGGCACATTCGATCAGCACGGGATCTTCCCTATCAGCGTCGTTCGCAGCGGCGACCTTCTATACGGATACACGACCGGTTGGAGTCGCCGAGTAGCGGTCTCCGTTGACACCTCTATCGGGCTTGCCGTCAGCCGGAACGACGGCCGCACCTTCGAGCGAATCGGGCCAGGGCCCGTGATGGCTGCCGCGGCGAACGAGCCGTACCTCGTTGCGGACGGCTTCGTCCAGATACACGATGGGGTATTTCACATGTGGTACATCTTCGGCACCAAGTGGTCGCTAGGAGCTACATCCGGTAACCCCGAACGCGTCTACAAGATCGCCCACGCCACATCGGCCGACGGCATCAACTGGAAGCGGAACGCCGAGCCGATAATTGAGGACCGCATTGGTGAAGACGAGTGCCAGGCACTCCCGACCGTCCTAGAGATCGGCGGCAAACATCACATGTTCTTCTGCTACCGAGGACACGATGGATTCCGCTCAGGCAGCGAATCCAGTTACAAGATTGGGTACGCAGTCTCGGAGGACATGATCGACTGGACTCGCGATGACAACGCCAGCGGTCTCTCAACCCCAGCCGGTGATTGGGATTCCGAGATGCAGTGCTACCCGTCCATAGTCCGGGTCCACGATGAGGTCTTCCTGCTCTACAACGGAAACCAGTTTGGCCGTGAAGGCTTCGGCTGCTCGAAGCTGCAGCGCTAGACGCTCAAGTCGCAGTCAACTCAAAGTCTGAGCTCAGCCGCTCTGTGAGATCCGCCGAATCGAGGAAGACGAGAGCGTCGACGATTGAAAGCCCCGCGACGAAATCCCCGCCCAACTGCGGATAGGGCGACAATCCCGAGCGCAAGAACGAGAGTTCGAGGCCGTGTTCAGCGAAGTTCTCCGGCGAATAGAGCTCAACTCCACCGATCGGATTGACGTACTCCGTAGCTCCGAGCGCTTCGCAGGTCGCGATCACGCGATCGGCGCCGCGCAGCGAGTTGTCAACTCCGAGCGTCGACGAGACGACAAGCGGGGTGTCAATTTCGAGCGAGGCACAGACCTGGGTCAGCGAGTTGGACAGAAAAGCGAAGAGGTTGCGATCGGCGAATTCGAGGACTTCACCGAGGCGCTGCTCATTGGCTTCCCAGAACGGGGCCCGCCGATAGCTCTCGCGCAACAGGTTCAACATCTTCGCTGGATTGAAGTCGTTGGAAATCTCGCGCTCGCGGATGTCGAGGAAATCGCTGTCCTTACGGACTGGCAGCGTGATCGTGCGCGGCTCTCCGTTGGCAAGAATCCGGTTGCGGTTGATCCAACCCCGCTTCGTGAACTCGATGTCGTCGTAGATCACGAACTGATCACAATGGTTGATCAGCTGGAAATAGCCGACGTACGGCAGAAAGTAGGGCTGCATGATCCCGACTCTCATCGCATAGACCTCATTGCTCGCAGACGCGCAAGCGCGTCAGACCGACGCGTCAGCGACTTGGTCGAGGGCATAGCTGGCCAAGCGCTCACGGATGAACCCAGCGACGACAGCGCAGTCGGCAGGGTCTACAGACGAGCCCGTCGGCAGCACAACCACCCTGTCTGCGACCACGGCGGTGTTCGGGAGGTTCTCCCCGGCGTTTGGGTAGAGGCCCTTATAGGGCTCCATCTGGTGGCAGCCCGGCCAGAAGTACTTGCGCGCCCGAATGTTCTCCGCATGAAGCTCGGCGACTAGGCGATCGCGGTGCTGCACCGCCTCACCCGCAAGCTCAACCACTACGTACTGGTAGTTGCCGCGAGGCTCATCGGCGAACGAGAGCAGTTCGAGCGAATCATCGTCAGCGAAGGCCTCCCGGTAGGCCTCGTAGTTGGCGCGGTTGTTGGCGATGAACGCGTCGATCGAGGCGAGGTTCACCAGCCCCATAGCTGCTGAAACTTCGGGCAGCTTGCCGTTGGTGCCCGGGTAGACGACTTCATCGAAATCAACGAAGCCAAAGTTTCGCATCAGGCGGATCCGCTCAGCGAGCGCGTCGTCGTTCGTGACCACTGCGCCTCCCTCAAAAGTGTTGAAGAACTTGGTCGCGTGGAAGCTGAAGACCTCTGCCCTGCCTGAGGAGCCGATCATCCGGCCGGAGTCCATGTTTCCGAAAGCGTGCGCAGCATCGAACATCAGTTCGAGGTTGTGCTCAGTCGCTATCTCTTCCAACCCGGCAACCGGAGCTGGTCGACCCCACAGGTGTACGCCGATGATGCCAGAGGTCTTTGGCGTGATCAGGCTGCGGACCGAGTCGAGACTGAGGTTGTGAGTCTCCGGGTCGATGTCAGCAAACACCGGTGTCAATCCCTGCCAGTGAAGGGCATGCGCGGTCGCGACAAAGGTATATGACGGGACGATTACCTCACCGGTGAGACCAAGTGCGCGAATCGCAATCTCGAGCGCCACAGTGCCGTTGCACATCGAAACGCAGTGCCGAACGCCCAGGTAGTCAGCTATCCGCTCTTCGAGCTCCACAACCAGCGGGCCCGAGTTCGACAACCAGCGGGTCTCGAAGATCCGGTCGACGAGTAGGTCAAACTGCTGGCGGTCACCAACGTTTGGCTTCCCCACGTGCAGCGGCTCAGAGAACAGCACCCGTTCACCCTACAAGCTGGCTGCCCGCCCGTCGGCAAGATCTCGAGCTACCGCAGCACCGACTCGGCGTCCCGAGCCGACGCAGCCGAGCCCGGATCAGCCCTCCCGCCCGAACGCCTAGCTGCTTGCCGCCGAACCCATCAGCCGAGCACGAAGTGTTCCACGCTCGACCCGCCCGGCGGTCATGATCACGCTGATGATCAGTAGCAGGAGCAGGATTGGTCCGTCCAGAACCTGAAGCAGGCCGATCACCATTCCCGGAGTTGGGGCAACCGTGGGAAGCCCGAGGAACGACGGCAATGGGACCACGAGCGGCGCCATCAGCAGCCCCAAACCGACGACGAGACTCCACTTCGCGAATCGTGCGGCGCGTTTCCCTCCCGAGTCCGGCGCATCAAGCATTCCAACCCATCGCTCCCTGTTCGAGAGCGTGGAAAGTTCAGGCTTCGGATCACGCAGGACCAAAGCGGCCGGGACGAGGAAGAGCGCGAGGTAGTAGCTGAAAGCGGTCCCTGGGGCCATCACGGCGATCGACAGGACGGCGACGAGCGGAAAGATCGGGTTCGAGTTTGGCTTGCGCAGCATGATCGCCGCGGTGACGATCGCGAGCAAGAGAATCACGAGCAGGCTGTTGTGAGCTTGGAGCCATACCGCCAAGTCCGCTCGGGCCGACTCTCCGAAGATCGAGCGAACCTGCAGGAGGTCAAGGATTGTCAACAGCGTTCGCCCCACCCCGAGGTTGTACGGAAAAAGGGAATCGAGAGTCTGGTAGCCGGAATAGCGTGTGATCACGGTTAGCCAATCCGCGATGTTCTGCGGAAACGTGCTGGGGAAGATGACGAACCCCGCGAGCGTTGTGGCTACCGAGATCGCGACGGTGGCGAGGAGGTAGCCGTACTTCTTGTAAACGAGGAAGAGCAGCACGAGCAGGATCAGTTGTGGCTTGAGCAGGGAGCAGATCACGATGAAGAGCATCATCCGTCTGAAGTTTCCCGTCGAGTAGCTGATCGCGAGCCCAAGCAAGGGGGCAACCACGAGGCCGATCGCGTTGCCGCGATCGAGAACGACAAGGAAGGGAGCCGATGCAAGCCCGATCAGAAGGAGGGTGAGCGGAGCTCTGCGGGCGAACGATCCGCGGGCCGCCCAGATTGCTGGCGTCAGGACCGAGCAGGCAAGCACCAGAAGGAACAGATCGCGGCCGAGAACCCAGCTGTTGGTCAGCCTGCCGATCAAGACGAAAACGATCGATGGAGCCCAGGCCAGCGCGGGATAAGGCGTGGCGGTCGGCAGCTCCGGGGACCAGAGGCTCCCAGCGGCAAGCGCATCATCTAGCGCCGCATAATCGCCGAAACAGTGACTCCCCAAGGACTCAACCCCTTTGACGCACCAGCTGTCATCGATCAGGAAGCTCAGCGACTGGTTGAAGCTGAAGCCTCGGTAGCCCGCGTAGACCCAGATCGCCGGGAAGCAGATCGCAACGAGGAGCGTCGCGACGCCGACGTAGCGGTCGCTCCAGGTTGCCGAGGAATCCGACGGTTGCTTCCGATCGCGAGCCTCCTCCGCAGTCAGGATTGTTGGATCAGAGTTGGGAGTGCCTTCTGGGTTCACGACGGTCGATCATGACAGCCGGGCGCCACTGCAACAGCTGGCGCAAGGGAACTCGCGCCAAGAGCGAGACGGGAACCCGTCCAGAGACAGGCAAAGCGCGTCGTCGAACAGATAGGACCCGTCCAGCAACGACGCGCTCGCCCGGTGTGCTCTGGGATCGACGCTCTCTACAAGTAGAGTGCCGGACAAGCGATGGAGAAGACAAAATGACAACCGGCGGCGACGAAATTACCAGCGCAGACGCGTTGCGGGCGCAGATCCTTGAGCTCACCGCTCAATACCATGCCGCCGCCTTCCCGGAAGCTGAGTTCGTCGCTGACGAGAGCCCCGTTCCAGTCGCCGGCCGTGTCTTCGACGAGAACGAAGTGATCGCCCTGGTCGATTCCTCGCTCGACTTCTGGCTTACAACCGGTCGCTACGCCGCTGAATTCGAACGACGTTTCGCGAAGGAACTGTTTGGCCGCCGCCACACCACACTCGTCAACAGCGGCTCGTCAGCAAACCTCGTCGCCTTCTCCTGCCTGACCTCAACGAAGATGGGCAAGCGCCACGTCAAACCCGGCGACGAAGTGATCACCGTGGCAACCGGCTTCCCGACGACGATCAACCCGATCATTCAGAACGGCGCCGTACCGGTCTTCCTCGACGTCGACATTCCGACCTACAACATCGACGTCACGCACCTCGAAGAGGCACTGAGCGAGAAAACGCGGGCCGTGATGATCGCCCACACGCTCGGCAACCCGTTCGATCTCGACACAATCACCGCATTCTGTGAGGAACACGACCTCTGGCTGGTCGAAGACTGCTGCGATGCATTGGGTAGTACTTACAACGGCAAGCCGGTCGGTTCGTTCGGTGATTTCGCAACCGTCAGCTTCTTCCCCGCGCACCACATCACGATGGGTGAAGGCGGCGCCGTGATCTGCGACAAGGGCAAGTACAAGGTGCTTGCCGAATCGTTCCGTGACTGGGGTCGCGACTGCTGGTGTGAGCCAGGCAAGCAGGACACCTGCGGCAAGCGCTTCGATCAGCAGTTCGGCGAGTTGCCACAAGGCTACGACCACAAGTACACCTACTCGGAGATTGGCTACAACCTGAAGATCACCGACATGCAGGCAGCCGTCGGCGTCGCGCAGCTGGGCAAAGTCGAGAGCTTTATCGCCGCGCGCCAGCACAACTACGAGCGCCTGCGAGCGGGACTCGCCGATCTTGAAGAGTTGATGATCCTTCCCGAAGCAACGCCGAACAGCGAGCCAAGCTGGTTCGGCTTCCCGATCGCGATCCGTCCCGGCGGACCTGTGACACGAAACGAAGTAGTTCGGGCGTTAGAAGACCGCGGGATTGCAACGAGGCTCTTGTTCGCTGGCAACCTGCTGAGGCAGCCGGCCTACAGCAAGATCGAACACCGCGTCGTTGGCGAACTAACGAACTCCGACTTCGTAATGGAAAACGTCTTCTGGATCGGCGTCTACCCCGGCCTCGGCGATCAACAGATTGACTTCATGCTCGAGGTCCTGCACGACGCGACGAGCGCCTAGTCGGCCGTCAGCGCGAGTCTTTTTCGTCGATCCCAACCCGGCGCCGCACAACGAAGTTCGGGCGCTGCTTGACCTCTTCGTAAACGAGCCCGACGTACTCGCTGACGATCCCGAGCATCGTGAAGAGGAAGCCGAACATCAGCAGGAAGAGGCAGATGATCGTGCCGAATCCTGCGAATGGCACACCGTCAACCAAGAAGCGAATGGCGAACACGACGATCGCTAGAAACGAGAGGCCGCTGAGCGTCACGCCGAAGATCGAGATCATCCTGAGCGGTTTGTAGGAGTGAGCGAAGAGGCCCTTGAAGGCGAGGTCGATCACTTTGAACGTGTGTGCGCCGGAGACGCCTGCCGTGCGCGGCTCGCGCTCAGCCTCAATCCCTACGGACGTAAAACCGACCCAGGCGAACAGGCCGCGAACGAAGCGGTTGCGCTCCTCCATCACGTTTACGGTTTCGTAGACCTTGCGGTCAACGAGGCGGAAGTCGCTCACGTTTCGAGGAATTCTGCCGTCGGTCATCTTGCCTGCGAGCCAATAGAAGAGGCTCGAATTCATGCGGCGGATTGGGCCCGTCCCCTGCCGCTCAGTGACGATCTGGTAGACGACTTCAAAGCCCTCCTCCCACTTGCGCAGGAACTTATGAATTAGCTCAGGCGGGTCCTGTAGATCGGCGGCCATAAGCACCGCTGCGTCGCCGTTGATGTTTGCGAGGCCCGCCGTCAGCCCGCCGTCCATTCGAAAGTTGCGCGACAGCTGCAGCAGCTTGAAGCGCGGATCGCGCTCGTTTACCGCGAGAGCAACTTCGAACGTCCGGTCGGTCGAGCCGTTCTCGACCAGAATCGCTTCAAAGTCATACTGCGGCTCGGCATCGAAAACAGCGGTGAGCCGCTCGGCGAGCTTGTCGATGTTGTCCTGCTCGTTGTAGGCAGGGACGACAATCGAGACGAGTTTTCGGTCGGTGGTCATTGAATGCTTTCAGCGGTCTGGCGTATCTGTTCAGCCAACGGAGTCGGTGTGATGCCGTGAAGCTCGAGCAGCTCGGCCATCGTGTTGCCGTCACCAACGTAGACGCTCGGAGGCGCCTCAGCGTCACGATTCCGTTCAATCGGTAAGTCTTCGCGGCCCAGCGCCGAGCGGACAGCTTCCGCGAGCTCGGATATTTCAACCGTTTCGCCCGCCGTGTCGAAGGTCAACTGCTGCGGGCGACCCGGTGCCAAGAGCTCGGCCAGAACCACTGCAATGAGATCGTCGGCTCCGACATACGAGCGGACGACATCTCCACTCGCCTTTATCCGCAACGGTTCGCCGCGCAGTGCAGAGCCAACCAAGTCGCCCAGCGCGTAGAGCTCAGGGGTCGTGATGTGGCGGCCAGCGACGTTGTAAACCCGAGCGATCCG
This sequence comes from Bifidobacterium breve, assembly GCA_945881845.1. GTDB lineage: Bacteria > Actinomycetota > Thermoleophilia > Solirubrobacterales > Solirubrobacteraceae > F1-60-MAGs163. The sequence continues at coordinate 47,176 of CAMCVN010000014.1, forward strand.
CAGGCGAGCGCCAACACTTTCTGCCGCCTGCGCGAATGCCGCCTCGTCAAGACGTTTCATTGCCCCGTACGGATCCTGCCCGATCGGTCTGTCCCTGGCAGCGGCGCCTGAGGACGCGACAAAGATTGCGTCCGGCTTTTCGCGCTCAATCCAATCGAGCATCCGGCGCGTGATCTCGGCGTTTGCAGCGACGTACTCATCCTGCCCGAGCGTCGCCAGTTTGTCCTGCGTCAGGAAGGCGAAGTGGAGCAACAGCAGCGGCCCGCCATCCTCAGGCGGTGCCCCGATCTCGTCGAAGGCGAGAAATCGACCGCGCGCACGGTTTGCGTATTCCTGCGTGGTCACTCCGGCGGCGCGAAGCGCGTCCGATGCAACGCTGCCTAGCCAGCCGCTGGCTCCGGTCAGGACGACTCGCGGATTAGATTCGACCAGCGTCTGAATCAGACCGGAGTTATCCCAGCTTTCCTTCTGAGGCGTTATGCGTCGCCGCCGGCGTTGAGTTTGCCCCAACGCGCCTCGAGCATGTCGATGCGCTTGGCGTCTTCAGCGTGGATCAGGCCGTAATAGTCGCGCTTGTTCTGGAGCCAGAGCAACTCGAAGTGGACGGCGTTGAGTAGTCCACCGGCGATATCGTCGGATTCGACCGCCCCACCGTCGAAGACGACTTTCCGAGTCTCGAAGCGGGTCAACCGCTCAGCGCGGATCCGCCGCAAAGCATCGATCGAATCGGAGGACACTCCTCCACCGACAACTAGGTCGAGATCCTTTGCTTTGCAGATCTTCGCCGTCTCGACAACCATGTCGGTGATGTCATCGTCATTGATGTCATCACGGCCCCGATTGATCGAACCGACGAAATCGACGCGTCCGAATACAACCCCATCGACCCCTGGCTTCGAGGCGGCAACGTCGGCCAGCTCTTGCCGGTGTTCATAACCGGTGCCGGTTTCCATGTTGAACAGAAAATCGGTGTCGATCTGTTCATCCGCCGAGTAGGCCTTGTCCTTCGCGAGCACGTACTTGCTCAGCGCATAGGGCGTCTCGACCATCGGGGCGATGATGTAATCAACACCGATCTGCTTGGCCTCAAAAAGGTCGCGAACCGCCTCGCAGCCACCGATCTTGACGGCAAGCTTCAGGTCGGCCCGATGCGAAAGTTCGACTAGTCGCAGAAGCTCCTCGACTCGCGTTCCCTCGGCTTCGAACTCAGCCTTGACGGCCACGTAGCCAAAATCCTCGCGGCCTCGGATAAGGATGTCTCGCATCTGCCGTTCTACTGAATTCATTGCTCGCCCTCGGTCGACATGTGTGGAAGCACCTTCTTAGCAAGCCCGTCGCTTAGCTCCGGGGTCATCATGTGCAGCGGGTTGGATTCCATCGAACCCGATTCGGTGACTCGACTGGAGATCTTAGGGAAGTAGCTCTGCTCAGGATCGATCGGGACGATGAAGACGGCTGGGCCGGAAGCGGCGAAGAGTTCCAAAAAGGCCGGCGAGGTAGACCATCCCGGGGCGAGCGTGATCGATGGCACGCCGAACGATTCGAACAGCTTTGGCCAATCCGGTGATCCGAGACCGCTGCTGCTGTCGCAGCCCAGATAATGACCGTCGAAATAGTTGCGCTGCGTCATTCGAATCGATGCGTAGCCATCGTTTGCGAAGAGGAAGGTCTTGATTGGCAGCGAGTTGACGGCGACGGTCGCCATCTCCTGAAGGTTCTGCGCGAAACCGCCGTCGCCCTCAAGATGGATCGTGCGTCTGCCGGGAAAAGCGATCGCCGCTCCGATTGCGCCGGATAGGCCGTAACCCATCGACGCCAGCCCCTTGTCGGTGACGATGTGCTGGCCGGCCTTCTGCATCCACGTCTGCATCGCGACGGTGAACGCGCCACCGCTCGAGCACGGAACCACCAGATCGTCCTCAGCAGCCAAGAGCGAGAGATCAAACGTGAACTGAAATGGATCGATCGACTCTTCTCCGAGCGAGTTCACCTCCTCTACCAGCGGGAGCAATTCGCGAACTTCGTCGCAGAACGCACGCCACTCTTGCCACTGCGGCTCAGCCTTGCCGTTCGCAGCGAGCAGACGAAGCGTCGCGCCGGCATCGGCAGAAACCGGCAGATCGACACGAGGGTGCCCCTTGGCTAGTTCGTCGGGATCTATCTCAACTTGGATCAGCTTGGCTTGCGGCGCGAACTGCTGCCAATTGAATCCGGTCTGCTGCAGTCCCAGCCTTGTACCGAGCGCGACAACGACATCGGCTTGCTGCAGCAGCACGTTGCTGAATCTCATTCCCCAGGTGTTTGGACGGCCCTGCCACAGCTCTTCGTCGGCGGCAATGCGATCGATCCCGTTCCAGGTAGTCATGACGGGCACGCCGAGGCGCCGCAGGTCCGGGAGGGCGGCCGCTGCGTCAGTGCGCGAGACGCCGCCACCAATCAGCAGCACCGGCCGCTTCGAGCCTGCCAGCTCGGAAGCGATGTCCGCGCCGATCGGCTCTGCAACTGCGGTTACGGGGGCTGTGTCGCCGAGCGCAGCCGGATCCACAGGTGCCCCCTGAACGTCAAGGCAGAACTCGAGGAAGACCGGTCCCGGACGGCCTTCTCGGCCGAGCCGAACGAGACGCTCAATCTCAGCGCGCGGCGCGGGCAGCTCAAAGCGCTGGGCAGCAACGCAGACCGGAGCGGCGAGCGCGACTCCATCGACCTCTTGAATGCCGCGCTGGCGGATTCCTCCGTCGGCCAGATCGGAGGCCTTCACCTGACCGCCGATGACAAGCAGTTCGCGGCTCTCGAGATAGGCGCCAGCAAGCGCTGTAACGATGTTTGTAAGTCCCGGGCCTGCCGTCACAAGCGCGAAGGCACGGCCTTCCGGTTCCGTCGCGTTGAAGTACTCGGTGGCGATCCCAGCAGCCACCTCGTGGACGGTCGGAATGCATTCCATCTCGCTGCGGACACCGTCGAGCAGATGCATGATGTTCCCGCCCGCGACAAAGAAGCAGTGCGTGTAGCCCATCTCCTTCAGCCAACCGACAAGAACCTCGCTGTACTTGGTCACGCGGCCACGATATCCAGTACCGCTTCGACCGATTCAGTTGCTGCGGCGACGACCTCGTCGCTGCGCTCTGCAACTACCTCCGCCACCGACCCGGATGCAGACGGAAGGATCAGGTGCAGGCCGTCGGGGCCGTGCTTCTTGTCTGCCAGGAACGACCGCTCGAAGACGCTGCGGTCAAAACGATCCGCCGCCTCGCTCAGCCCCGCACCCCGCCGAGCGAGCCGTTCGGCGTGCTCCACCAATTCGGGGGCTGCTACTCCAAGACCGGTCGCGGTGCCGAAACGTTCTGCGGAAATCATACCTAGCGCGACGCCTATCCCGTGCTCAACAGCAAACCCTGTGGCGGCCTCGAGTGCATGCCCAAAGCTGTGGCCAAAGTTCAGTAGCCGCCGCGAACCGGTGTCGAACTCGTCGTCCTCGATGAACCAGCGTTTCGTTTCAAGCGAGTGAAGGATCAAAGCTTCAGGGTCATCACCGAATCGGGATTCCAAGCCCAAGTAGCTGGCAAAGGTCTCAGGTCCGCGGCAGTAGGAGATCTTCGTTGCCTCGGCCAGACCAGCCGCGATCGCTTCGTCGGGCAGCGTTTGCAGGAAGCTTGGGTCAACCACGATCTCGGCTGGCGGGTAGAACGATCCGACGAGATTCTTGAACGCGCCGGCGTTGATCGACGACTTGCCGCCAATGCAGGAGTCGACCATGCCAAGCAGCGTCGTCGGCGCATACTTCCACGGCAACCCACGCATGTAGAGCTGCGCGGTCAGCGTCGCGACGTCCTGAACGACTCCGCCGCCAACGGCGACGAGGCGGTCTGAGCGACCGGCGCCGAGCTCGCGAAGGGCGATCAGCAACCGCTCCACTTCGCTCAGCGTCTTGTGCTGCTCGTCGGCAGCGATGCTGAGGACGCGACGACCCCCAAGCTCCGCCAGCAACTCAAATCTCTGGTCGACGATCAACAGCGCGTCGGGGTCGTCGGAGAGGAGCTGCGTGAAACCGCTGGCGGCAACGGTGACCCCATACTGCCCTGTGCTGCTGCTGATCGTAAGGCTAGAGGAGCCGGACATTGCTGAACCCAAGATCGACCGCCAGTGACTGCCCGGAAATGCCGCTGCTCTGGGCCGAACAGAGCCATGCGATTGTCGCCGCAACCTCGTCAAGCGAGACGAGCTTGTCGAATCCAGTGGCGCCAGCCACCGCGGCGAGCTGGTCGGCATCGAGCATCGCGCGCGTCATCGGCGTATCCGTAACGCCCGGCAAGACGGCGTTGACTCGGTGGCCGTCGGCGGCGAGATCGGCGGCGGCGGCACGCACCAGACCACCGACGGCGGCTTTGCTGACGGTGTAGGAAAACTTGCCGGGGCGGGCGATCGATTCCCAGATCGAACTTACGATCACGAGGCTTGCGTTCTCGGCCAAGAGACCGCCGCCCACGAGATGTCCGAGAGTCGCGACGATGAAGGTCACGTTGGCATCGATGACTTGGCCAAAACCTGCAACGTCGACGCTCTGAGCCGAGTCGTTCAGGTTTGCGCCTTGAGCCCAGACGACGGCGTCAAGCGGCTGAATCTCATCGAGCGCCATGAGCGTTGAAGGGTCTGCGATCGGGTCTATGCAGAGATCGGCTGAACCGGGCGTTCGCGATGAAGTCAGAACGGTAAACCGATCGTCTGCGAGCTTCGAACATGCGGCAGCACCGATTGCCCCCGCGCCGCCGAAGACCAAGGCATTCATCGCAGTGCCTCCTCGAACCCGGCGATCTGCTGAAGCGTCAGCGCGCGCATGTCGCCCTGCTCAAGCAGCGAAGTGAACCAAGCCACCGTCGCGTCAACTCCAGCGTCGAGATCCCACCCCGGCCGCCAACCAAGCAGCTCGCGCGCCTTGCTTGAGTCGAGGCTGAGGAAGTGAGCTTCGTGCGGGTGGTCGCCGTCGTCGATCTCCCACTCAATCGGCGTGGGCCAGAGCTCGGCAAGCCGCTCGACAAGGAACGACACGGGCTTGGCATCGTCGATAGCGGGGCCGAAGTTCCATGCTTCGGCCTGCTCGCCAGATTCGATCAGCGCCTGCGCAAGCACTAGGTAGCCACTGAGCGGGTTGAGGACGTGCTGCCATGGACGGACGGCGTCAGGCCTACGGATCTGCACCGGTTCGCCGGCCATCACTGCGCGCATGATGTCGGGAATGAGGCGGTCCTCCCCCCAGTCGCCGCCGCCGATCACGTTGCCGGCGCGGGCAGAAGCGATGTTTGCCGTGCCGGGCTCTGAGAAGTACGAGCGGCGGAAGGCATCGGTTACCAGTTCCGCCGCGCCTTTCGAATTTGAATATGGATCATGGCCACCCATTGGATCTGTCTCGACGAACGGGCGCTGCTGCTCATCGTTGTCGTAGCACTTGTCAGAGGTGACGACGATGACCGCCTGCACTCCACCAACACGGCGTACACCGTCGAGAACGTTGGCCGTGCCCATCACGTTTGTCTCGTAAGTCTCGAGCGGCTCGCGGAAGGATCGGCGAACGAAGGGCTGGGCGGCGAGGTGGAAGACGACATCGGGCTGGACCCGCTCGATGATTGCGTGAACGGCCTCGGCGTCACGAACGTCGGCGATGCTGTGATCAACGATCTGCTCGAGATCGGCCTGAGCAAAGAGAGCCGGCGCTGGCTGCACTTGATCTGAAAGCCCGGAGACCTCCGCGCCGAGAGCCCCCAACCAAAGGCTTAGCCATGAACCCTTGAAGCCGGTATGACCGGTAACGAGGACGCGGCGACCGCGCCACTGCTCCGAATCGGGCACGACAGCCTGCTTCGGAAGGGCAGGCAACCCGCCTACTCCCAGCTCTTCCAAGGGGCGTTGCCGCTCTCCCACATCTGCTCAAGGTTGATGCGGTCACGCAGCGTGTCCATCGGCTGCCAGAAGCCGCTGTGGCGGTAACCAGCCAACTGGCGCTGCTTTGCGAGCGCGTCAACCGGCTGCTCCTCCCAAGCCGTCTGATCGCTATCGATAAATGAGCCGACCTCGGGGCTAAGGACGAAATAACCGCCATTGATCCAGGCCCCATCGCCGCGAGGCTTCTCTTGGAAGCTCTCAACGAGCGAGCTTGAATCATCCATCTCGAGCGCGCCGAAGCGGCCGGCCGGCTGGACGGCGGTGACCGTTGCGAGAACGTCGGCGGCGCGATGGAATTCGATCAGTTCGGTCACGTTGACGTCGCTGAGTCCATCGCCGTAGGTGAAGATGAAGTCCTTCTCGTCCGCTACGTACGGCAGCACGCGCTTGAGTCGGCCTCCGGTCATTGTGTCCTCACCGGTATCAACGAGCGTCACGCGCCACGGCTCAGTTGTTGAAGCGTGAACCTCGACCGTGCCCTCGCGCATGTCGTAGGTGACGTCAGACGAGTGCAGCGCGTAGTTGGCGAAGTACTCCTTAATCACGTAGCCCATGTAGCCAAGGCAGATCACGAAATCGTCGACGCCGTGCGTTGATAGCTGCTTCATGATGTGCCAAAGAATCGGCTTTGGGCCGATGTCGACCATCGGCTTCGGCTTGACCGAAGTTTCCTCGCTGAGGCGGGAACCACGGCCTCCAGCGAGAATCACGGCCTTCATTGGCTGCCCACTCCAGGGCGCAGATGCAGCATCGCGCGTAGCTTAGAGGAAGGCGGCTGGAGCGCTTGGGCAATAGCTCGCAGATCGGGTCAGCAACGAGAGGTAGGCTGAGAACAATGAAGATCGAGCTGAAAGACAGTGCGCCTGCGCCACCCGACCACCTGATCGACCGCGTCGTTTCGTACCAGGCCGATGAAGACCGCGCGGTAGTTCTGGATGGGTTCTTGAGCACCGGCCAACAGTCGGTCCGCGACATCGAAGCCGCACTGGCAACCGTCGGCAAGAGCCTGCTGGACTTTGA
>CAMCVN010000015.1 GCA_945881845.1 Bifidobacterium breve
ATCAGCGCCGCCGAAGTGATCACGCGGGCGCTGCGCGAGAGGCCACGGATAACGGCCGTCTCATTGTCGGCGCCGCTCTCGTACTCCTCTTGGATGTGGGTCACGAGGAAGACCTCGTAATCCATTGAGAGGCCGAACAGGATCGCGAACATCATCAGCGGAACGAACGAGACGATCGGCACCGAACCATCAAGCCCGATCAGGCCGGTTCCCCAACCCCACTGGAATACGGCGACGAGCATCCCGTAGGCGGCCGCGACGCCGAGCAGGTTCATGAACGCCGCTTGTAGTGGAACAAGAACCGAGCGGAAAGCGACCATCAGGAGCAGGAAGCTGAGCGCGACGACGATCAGAATTGAGATCGGAAGCTTCTTCTGAATCTCTTCGGCGATGTCGATGAAGGCCGCGGTCTGGCCGCCGATGTAGGCGACCTGACCGGTCGCGGCGAGGTCCTGCGGAGCCAGGACGCGGAGCCTGCCAACCAGCGCCTGCGTTGCGTCTGACGGCGGCGCCGACTTGGGCACGACGCTGATTACGGCGGTCGAGCGGTCGGCGCTGTAGAGCGGCGGAGCGGGAGGGGCGAGCACATCTGGGTCTGCCGCTATCGCCTTCTCAAGCTTCGCCAGCGCGGTAGTGTCGCTCCCGTCCTGTTTCAGCTTGACCACGATCAGGATCGGGCCGTTACTACCCTCGCCGAAGCCGGCTGAATTGAGGTTGTAAGCCTTCGTTGCTTGCGACTCGCTGGAGCCTGCCCCGGTGTCGATCTGGCCGAAGATCATCTTCGTTGTCGGCACCGCGATCACAGCCAGGATCGCGATTGCGGCGATCAGCGGCGGCCATGGGTGGCGTGCGATTCCTTTCGCCCAACGCGCCCAGCCGGTGTTGTCATGGTCGACCGCGCGTGAGGTGCGCTTGTGTAGCCCTGGCACCCGCAGCGCGTCGTAGCGCCTGCCGAGTGCGCCGAGCACCGCGGGCAGCAGCGTCAGCGCCGAAAGGATCGCGGTGAGGACGAAGATCGCTGAGAGGTAGCCGAGCTGGGCGACGATTGGAATGCCAGCGATCGCGAGTGAGCAGAGCGCAATTACGACCGTCGTTCCGGCAAACAGCACGGCGGCGCCGGAGGTCGCAACCGAACGGCCGATCGACTCGGTTACCTCCATCCCGTCGGCGAGCTGTTCGCGGTGGCGTGAGAGCACGAAGAGCGAGTAGTCGATCCCGACGCCAAGCCCGATCATCCCGCCGAGCGCACCGACCGAGGAGGGAACGCTGCTGATGTGCGAGAGCAGCGTGATCACCATCGTGCCGATCGCGACGCCGAACATCGCGGTGATGATCGGCAGCATCATCGTCACCGCGGAGCCGAAGGTGAGTAGCAGCACAATCAAGGCCGCCGCGATGCCAATCCCAAACGCTAGATAAGCGGCGTTCGGGTCGACCGCGACTGCGCCGAGGCTGCCATCAGCGGCGCTTTCAAGCCCTGCGGCGGTGAGCGGCTGCTCGATCCGGTTGACGATGTTGTTCGCCTCAACTGCCGTTGGGATCGCATATTTCGGCGTCAGTGTCACCTGGATCAGCGCCGTCTTCTGGTCCGTGCTCACCAAGGCTCCGGCCGCCTTCGAGGCAGCTGTCGAGGGCAGCGGGCTCACCACCGTCTCTACCTCCGGCGACTTCTTCGCGACCGCAACGGCCGAGGCGATCGCGGCGCTGTTGGCGGGGCTTGTGAGCGGGCCCTTATCGGCTGAATGAACGACGATCGAGCTGGTTGGCTTGAGTAGAACGGGCAGCTTCTCCGTCAGCAGTTCGGTCGCGCTGTTGCTCGGCGTATTGGGCAGGTCAACCGAGTTTGAGGAGACCATCCCGCCGCTGCTCTTGACCCAGCCGGCAAGCGCGACGACTATCACCAGCCAGGCCACGATCACGATCCAGTGATGGCGGGCGCAGAACTTTCCCAGCCGGTAGAGAACCGAAGTCATAGGCCTGTTATACAGACCGCTCCCCTGTAAATTTGGCGGCACTCACCGGCGAGCTGTCGTCTGTTAGGTTGATCGGCCTTATGCGCGCTATCCAGATAACAGAACTGACCGGCCCAGCGACCGCACTGAAGTTGGTTGACATCGCGGAGCCCGACGGAGCTGCCGGGCACCCGATGACGCCGGGCAGCGGAGTACTGATCGACGTTACCGCGGCGGGGGTCGCGTTTCCGGAGGTGCTTCAGACGCGAGGTCTCTATCAGGTCAAACCTGATCTGCCATTCGTCCCTGGCGCCGAGGTAGCTGGCGTTGTGCGCAGCGCCACTGCCGGATCTGCATTTGAACCGGGTCAGCGCGTCGCTGCTTTCTGCATGCTTGGCGGTTTCGCTGAGGTCGCTGTCGCCGCCGAGCACTTCACCTTTGCGTTGCCGGACGAGCTCGACTTCGCGCAGGGTGCAGCGCTCGTTCTCAACTACCACACGGCGCACTTCTCACTCGTCCACCGCGGCAAGCTTCGCGAAGGCGAGACTGTTCTAGTGCACGGCGCCGCAGGCGGAGTCGGGACGGCGTCAATTCAGGTCGCGAAGGGGCTGGGCGCTCGCACGATCGCGGTTGTCTCAAGCGATCAGAAAGAAGCGGTAGCGAGAGAATGCGGGGCCGACGAGGTCGTCCGCTCCGATGGCCCCTGGAAGGACGAGGTTTTGGCGCTAGGGGGCGTTGACATGGTGCTCGATCCGGTCGGTGGAGACCGCTTCACGGATAGTCTGCGCTCGCTCAAGGAGGACGGCCGGGTGATCGTCGTTGGCTTCACCGGCGGCTCGATCCCTGAAGTGAAGGTCAATCGACTGTTGCTCAATAACACCGCCGTGATCGGCGCTGGCTGGGGCGCCTCGGTGCTGGATAAGCCGGATTTGGTAGCTCAAACCGGCGATGCGATTAACGATCTGATCGAGAAGGGCTTCGTCCGCCCACCTGTCGGCTCGCGCTTCGCGCTTGAAGATGCCGCCGCTGCGCTCGAACTGATCGACAGCCGTGGCGCGACCGGCAAAGTCGTGCTCGACGTCGCTTAGGCGACTCCGCTTACCAGCGCCACTGCTGAAGCGGCTGCGAGACCCCTTCCGAGATCGTTGCGTGGCCGCGTCCGGCTAGCGCGGCGGCGACCGCTTCGCCCTGAGGCTCGGCGTTGTAGGGAAGGTTCACGCCGGCGCCGCCACGAACCAGTGCCTCGGCAACGCTCTCATCGCTGCCGATCGCGTAGCCGCGCACCGAACCCGCCGTCTTGATCAGCACGAAGGACCCGTCGGGCGAGGCTGAAGCGCCGACGACCCAGGCCAGCGGCAGTTGGCCGATCGACTCAAGCTGCGAGTTGCCGCCGACGAACTGCGGGTCTGCCAGCCGGTAAACGCCGACCTGCGCTTCGCGCTTGGAGATGATCGTCAGTGCCCCGTCAGCGCCGACGGCGAGCGACTCGGCGTCGCGCGGGCCGCCCGGGTAGGTCACTCGCTGCGAGCTGACAACGCCAGCATTGATCGTCACCGCTGCGCCGCCGCCGGCCGGGAGCGTGGGCTCGGCTGCGCGGTAGATCTTGACCGAGCTGCGTCCGGCGCTGTTGTCGCCGATGTCGGCGACGTAGAAGGCATCGTTGCCATCGGCGTCCGGCGCGATCGCGAGATCTTCCCAGTCGGTCGCCGTAACGCCAGGCAGCTCGAAGGTTGCGCGCAGCGCGCCGGTCGCGCCGTCAATCGCGAACAGGCGGGCGCGGTCGCCACTGTCGTTGTGGGTCCAGTAGACGCCAGGATTGATTGCGCTCTCGGCGAGCCCCGAGGCTTCGGTCAGCGCCGCAGCGTTCACGAGTGGTGCGCCGATCAACTGCGGCAAGAGCTCTGCGAAAGGCGAGCCGGGGTCAACCGGTGAGTCCGGGGCTGGTGGCGAGCCGTCGGTTGGCAGATCAGGAGTGACGGGCTCAGTGCCAGAGTCTGACCCGCCAGAGCCTTCCCCGCCTGTGCCCGGCTTCTGGTCGCTACCACTCGGCGGAGCCCCAGCCACCGGCGCGGGCGAGCGTTGCCCCAGCGCGATCTGAAGTGTGCCTGAGATCACGGCGCGGCCGCGCGTCCTGATCTCAAGCACGACGCGGCCTGCGGGCAGCCGCGGCAGCTCAAGGAGAGTCGCCCCAGTGGCGCGGAGTTTGACGTTGACCGCCTTCCCGACGGACCGTGGACGAGTAGACCACCGCAGCGAGCGAAGCCGCCCTGCGCGGACGGCGGTAACGCTCACGCGAACATTGCTGTTCGACCTCAGAGTCAGCTCGATCGGCTTGCCGGCCCAAGTTCGTGGCACGCTGAAGGAGGCGTAGGCATTCGCCCGGCCAGCACTCAGCGAGAGCCGCTGCGGTGCAATCGTCGGGCGGCGTCCGTCGTTGCGAAGCAGCGCGATCTGCCCGGCGGCCACCTGCCCCGCGGCGAGCTTGGCCGTGCCAGCTGCTCCCGCCGAGGGGGCGAACACCAGCAGCGCAGCGGCAACACAGAAAGTGAGCAGCGCTCGATCTTTGATCACGCTCGTCATCTGCCTCTCTGAAACCCGCCGATGAGCAGTTAGTTGCGGCTAATTACGCGCTTAGCCGCTGCGGCTTTTTACGCTCCGCTTGTGATGCCATAGAATCGTCCCAATGCGCAAGGCTGATAAGTACGCAAATCTCGCTGCCGTCTTCGGCCCGGTGATTGTCTTGATCGCGTTGATTCCAGTTGCGATCCAGCACGATCTCCTTGCTTGGAGCGACCTGATCATCTTCACCGTGATGTACCTGATCTGCGGTCTTGGGATCACGGTCGGCTACCACCGCCTGCTGACTCACCGCTCGTTCGAGACTTACAAGCCAATCGAGTACATGTTCGCGATCTTTGGTTCGATGGCGATCCAAGGCGGGCCAATGGACTGGGTTGCCGACCACCGCAAGCACCACGCCCATTCAGATGCCGAAGGTGACCCGCATAGCCCTCACGTCGGCCACGGCTCGGGCGTGCTTGGAGCTGTCCGCGGCCTCTGGCACGCGCACGTCGGATGGACCTGGCGCGTCCACGGGATGGCGACGCACAAGAAGTACGCGATCGACCTCAGCGAAGACCGAGGAATGCGCGTGATCCACTACTCGTTCCCGTTCTTCATCCTCGTCTCCGCGGCGCTGCCTTTCGGGCTCGGTGTGGCGATCACCGGCACGATCTACGGCGGCTTGACCGGGCTGCTCTGGGGCGGCTTAATTCGGATGCTGCTCCAAAGCCACGTGACCTGGTCGGTCAACTCGGTCTGTCACTTCTTCGGCAACCGCCGCTTCGATGTCGAAGACAAGTCGACCAACGTATGGTGGCTCGCAATCCCATCGTTTGGCGAATCGTGGCATCACAACCACCACGCCTTCCCGCGCTCAGCCAAGCACGGTCTGCGCCGCTCCGAGATCGATGCCTCAGCGATGCTGGTCGGCCTGCTGCAGCGTTTCCATCTAGCTTGGAACGTCGTTGAAATCACGCCAGAACGCCAGGAGCAGAAGCTGACCTCAGCTAATCCTACGGCGCCGCGGGCCGAAGCCGGGCCGCATCCGTCAGCCTGACCTTTCGCGCCGCCGCTAAGAGTCGCTGGAGAGGATCTTCGTCTTCTCAGCTGCGAACTCTTCGTCGCTGAGTGCGCCGCTGTCGCGTAGCGCGACGAGCCGTTCGAGGTCGGCCATCCGCTGGCTCTCGCTGCCGCCGCCGGAGGACTTCTCCTTGTGGCTCGATGTGCGCTCCTTAACGTCCTGAGCGGCCTTTGACGTAGTGCTCTTGACGGCGGCGCCGGCGCGGCTGAAAGCGGCGCTGATCTTTGCGCCGCCGGCGCGCATTGAATCGCCGCTCGCCGTGGCTGCTCCAGGGAACTCGCGCAGCGTCTCGCGCCGCAGCATGTAGAGCCCGAGGAAGACAAGGACGATGAAGATGATGATGAATGAGTAGCGGCTTGCGGCTGGAATCGGCGACCAGATCAGGAACAGCAGAACGAGCAGCGCAACGCCGACGTAGCTAGCTTCGGGATAGCCGTTGAGGGCCGGCGCAAACCAGCCGCGGACTGCCTTCGAAGCCTTCGCAGGCCCACCGAGCAGGCCAGCAATGATCAGCATCACGCCGATCACGATCACCTGCGTAGCGAGCTGTTCGAGCAGTGTGCTTTCGATCTCCCAAGCGGCGCTGGCCGCCGGTTGGATTGAGACGTCGGTGACCAGCGAGGAGACGATCGCATCACCGGCGGCGCCGCGGAGAAGGACAACTGCCAGGCCGGCAACGATCATCCCTGAGCCGACCTCAACGAGCGTGTTGGCGCGGCGGCCAGCGGCCAGCGCGACAGCAAATACGAAGAAAAGGAAGGCGAGGATGCTGAGAACCACGGACGACGTCTTCAGCGCCTTCGCCGCCTGCTGAACCTGCTTGAGCTCGTTCGACTGAAGGACGGTCACCTGCCCTGCGCCGGGCGGAATCTTGGCGACGATCGTGCTCGGCAGGCCAACGTTGGTTGCAATCTTGCCGAGAATCGTGCCGAGATTCACGGTGATATCGCCGTTCGTTGTGCTGACGTAGCTGTTGCCTCCGTCGATCACCTGAACGAACTGTTCGTGCGCGAGCTTGTTCGCTTCAGTCCAGACCGACTGAACGGCGGGCTGCTCAAGCGCTGCGTTGGCGGCCTGCGTGATCAGATCGCGCGCGCCGGCTGCTGCGACCGGTGCCAGTGGTTGCAGCTCTTTAGGCAGTACCGACTTGATTTCAGCCGGGACGTCGACATTCGTGTACAGCTGATCAACGAGATAGATCGCTAGCTGGTCGCGGATCGCCGGGTTGGCAATCAGCTCTGAGCTGGCCTTCGTCCACTGGTTCGTGTCAAGCAGCTGCTGACGGGTCCAGTTCGCGAAGATGGCGAGGATCGTGAACAGCGTCGCGAAGATTACGAGCAGATGAACCGATACGCGGCGGCCACGCGAGCGCTGCCACGGAGTGTCGCCGCTGGGCGTTACGACGGTCGGCGGGTCGTCGCTGGCAGGCTTGGCGCGAGCGGGCTGTTCTGTCGTCTTGTCTTCGGAATCTGAGGTCATATCGCGGTAGCCTCGCAGATTCAGCTCTCTTTCGCTACGTAGCTAGACACCACTTTGCCGATCGCTCTCACAAATCAACCGCCCGCCAGCCGGCGCCTCTTCGGTTTCGTTGTGCGCGTGCTCGCCCTAGGCCTGATCCAAGCGCTCACGCTCTGGGGAGCGGCGGCGATTATTCCTGGGATTGATGTGCCCTCGTTCGCGGCTGCGCTGGTCGTAGTGATCGTGCTGGCGATCTTCGGTTCACTGATCTGGCCTCTAATAACGAGGTTGCTACTGCCGCTGACGGTGCTGACCTTCGGTCTGCTCTCGCTGGTTGCGACGACTGCGATGGTCTGGTTGTCGCTGGACGTCGTCGATCACAGCCAGCCAACTGTGCTCGGCTCGTTCTTCGTTGCCGTCTTGATGACAGTCGTCAGCACAATCGCTGGAACACTGCTCGACGTCGATGGCGACGCCTATCACTTGCGCGTCGTGCGCAGGCGGATGCGCAAGTCGCGCGGCACCAACGAGACAGATGTGCCGGGAGTGATCTTCTTTGAGATCGATGGCCTCGGCGAGCAGATCTTGCGTGAGGCTGTTGAGTCAGGCCACGTGCCGACGATCGCTCGCTGGCTCGCCGACGGCAGTCACCGGATCGTCGGTTGGGAGTGCGATCTCTCGAGCCAGACCGGAGCCAGTCAGGCTGGGCTGCTGCTCGGCAGCAACGAGAACATGCCCGCCTTCCGTTGGTATGAGAAGGAGCGCGGCGTGCTGATGGTCTCAAGCAGCGTCGCCGATACGGCCGAGATGGAACGGCGCGCCAGCACCGGCAGTGGACTTTTGGCAGTTGAGGGCACGAGCCGTGGCAACTTACTTTCCGGCGACGCGCCGCGGGCCTCGGCGACTCTGAGCGTGGTGCGTGACAAGCAGCGCTCGCATTCGAGTGAGTTCTTCGCCTTCTTCTCCGATCCTTCGGGGATGACGCGCACGCTCGTGCTTTCCGTTCACGACATGATTCGCGAGAAGCTCGCC
Source organism: Bifidobacterium breve (assembly GCA_945881845.1). Taxonomy (GTDB): domain Bacteria; phylum Actinomycetota; class Thermoleophilia; order Solirubrobacterales; family Solirubrobacteraceae; genus F1-60-MAGs163. The sequence continues at coordinate 8,086 of CAMCVN010000015.1, forward strand.
TACTGGCGACAGATCCGCTCCGGTGAGGAGCACGTTCACCGCGGCGGGGTGTATCCGCTGCTGCGGGCTGCGATGACGGTCGTGATGCGCGAGCTGAATACGGCAACGCTGTTGGCCGACATCGTTGAGGGCGTGCCGGTTTCCTACTCAACGTATGTCGGTTACGACGAGGTTGCCCACCATTCCGGGATTCGCGCGCCCGATGCGTTGACCGTCCTCAAAGGGCTCGACCGTCAGCTGCTGCGGCTCGAGCGAGCCCTGCCGCAGGCGCCGCGGCCATACGAGATCGTCGTTCTCTCGGACCACGGCCAGTCGCAAGGGAGGCCTTTCCGCCAGCGCTGCGGCAAGACGCTTGAAGAGGTCGTTGAGCAGGCCTGCTCTGGGGGCGGGGCTGTAAGTGCGCCGCCGGCAGTCGCCGAATCGTGGGGCGAGATCGGCGGCTGGTTAACTGAGCTTGGGAACGACGACAGCGCCGGCGGGCGAATGATGGCGCGCGCCACACGCAGCCTCGTTGGCGACGATGGGGTCGCGCTGGGTCCGGGGCGCGAGGCCCAGGAGCAGCACCAAGCGATCACCAACGCGGCCGACAGCGAGAGGCCCGAAGTGATCGTCTTGGCCTCGGGTTGCCTTGGCCTGATCTCGTTCCCTCGAACTCCCGGTCGTTTGACGCTTGAGGAGATCGAACGCCAGCACCCGGGCCTTGTAGCCTCGCTCGCCGCCCATCCCGACATCGGTTGGGTGATGGTTCGCTCCGAGGCGGAAGGGGCGGTCGTGCTTGGCGCTCAAGGCAGCTATCGGCTCAGCGATGAAAGCGTCAATGGCATCAATCCGATCGCCCACTTTGGCGCCAACGCTGCCGACCACCTGCGCCGCCACGACAGCTTCAGCCACTGTCCCGACCTGCTCGTCAGCGGCGCCTACCTGCCGGACGAAGATGAGATCGTGCCATTCGAAGAGTTCATGGGCTCTCACGGCGGGCTCGGCGGCGCGCAGATGCACCCGTTCGCCGTCGTGCCGAGCAGCTGGAGCGAAGCTGCCGAGCCGATAGTTGGCGCCGCGACGATGCACCACCAGCTCAAGCGCTGGATGGTTGAGGGCGGGCTGCCGATCGCGCACGCGCCGGCCGCGCTGAACTAGGCGCGACGCTGCTCTCTTCGGCCTTCAGGCTTGAATCTGCCCGCTCAGCGGTGCGAACGTCAGGCGCAGCGCCTAGCGAAACGGCGGAAAAGCTCACGTCCATAGTCGTTCCAAGTTGCCATGTGTGCTGCACTGCCGACTTCAACGATCTCCGCCGCGCGCCGCCCCTCTGCTTCGCCTGCAAGCAGCGGTTGGAGCCATCCGTCGAGGAGCTGGTCGTCAACCTCCGGGTGATGTTGGAACCCCCACGCTTCGCCAAGCTTGAAGGCCTGAACACAGACTTCGTTGCGGGCGAGGATTGTTGCCTGCGGCGGCGGTTCGCAGGCGTAGCTGTGCCAGAGCAGTCCGGTCAGTAGCTGCGGGCCAAAACCGGCGACAGGATCATCCTGCGCTGCGGGGAGCTGCTCGATCTCGATCCAGCCGAGCTCCTTCTCAGGCATCTTGAAGACCGAGCCGCCCCTGACGTGGGCGATCATCTGCGCGCCGAGGCAGACGCCAAAGAGGGGACGGTCGGCTTCGATCCAATCGTTGACGATTTCGTACTCGCGCTCGAGATAGGGGTAACGATCCACCTCGCCGATGTTCTCGTCGCCGCCGAGAACGACGAGCCCTGAGTATTGATCAAGCGGCCGCTGCGGCTCGCCGCCCTCGGCCGGAATCCAGTGCTCGATTGAAAGGGACTCTTCGGCGGCCGCCGCGTTGAAGACGCCGACGGTGCCGCCGTCCGGGTGTGCGATCGCAAGGATTTCAGCCATTCCGCATCCTACGGTTTCCGCCCGTCCCGAAGAAGCCGAGCAGCGCGCCGCAAGCACTGATCGCGGCCGCTGCCAAGAACGCAGCCGCGTAGTTGTTGCCTGCCCCGACCGAGGCGATCATTCCAGCAAGCGGCGCGCCAAGCCCGACGCCGATGTCAAAGAACGCGAGGAAGGCGCCGAGCGCCGTTCCGCGCCGGGACGAGTCGGTGTTCTCGATCACGATCACGGCCAGCGCCGGGAACACGAGCGACATTCCGCCGCCTGACAGGATCGCCCCGGCTAGGACGACCGGCAACGAGCCGGCTAGCGCGACGACAGCTATTCCGCTGGCTTGGATCAGCCCGGCGATCAGCACTGTTGGCCGCGATCCGATCCGGTCAGGGACCGAGGACAGGAAGAGCCGCGTAATCACGAATGAGGCGGTGAAGGCAGTGAAGACCGACGCACCGTGGCCGATCCCTTCGTAGTCAAGCAGCAGCACAACAAACGACATGAAGCTGCCGTAGGCGAGTGCAACCATCGCCAGCGCAGAACCGGGCCGCAGCGTTGACGACGGGACCCAGCGCAATAGCCCGCGCTGATTGCGGCTTGCAACGACGGCGGCGCTCGGTGGCGCCTCTACTTCGATCTCGCCGCCGACGAGCTCAGCTTCGGCCAGCTCCTCGGAAGCCGACTGTTTGGTCGCCTGCGCCTCTGGGATCAGGCTGGCGATCACGAGCGCGACTAGCGGTGCGGCGACGGCGAAAGCCCAAACGGCGTCATATCCGGCGCCGCTTAGGATCAACGACCCGAGCACGGCACCGACAGTGATCCCACCCCAAACCGAGAGACCGAACAGTCCGACGACGCGCGCTCGTCCTTCAACAGGGGCGAGGTCAACGATCCAGGTAATCCCGGCCGTGTAGACCCATCCCTCTCCTATTCCCACCAGCAGGCGCGAGGCGATCAGCCCCGGGACGCCGGCGGGAATGAAGATCAAGGCTGCGCCGAGCGCGCTGATTGCGATGCCAGCGATGTGAACTCGCTTGCGCCCTCGTTTGTCGGCAATTCTGCCGCCGATCGGGCGCATCAGAATGCCGGTCACTGAGAAAGCGCCGATCACCAGTCCAACCGCGATATCGCCGCCGGCGATCGGTCCCTTGACGAAAAGCGGCAGCACCGGAATAACTGCGCCGATGCCGAGAACGTTGATTAGGGTCGCTACAAAGAGGGCGTAGGCTGCAGCTGAGCCGACTCGCTTCGGCGCTGCAGGCGTCAGTAGTTCGCCTTCAGGTGAGTGGTGGCTGCCCATCGCGCCCGAGCCTAGCGCCGATCACGAGCCGTGAAGTCGCGCTACACTGAGTTTTCGACTCGCCTGGGGCGGGTCGTTTTTCTGCCCCAGATGAGTTTTTGACGCAACCTCTAACACCGGAGTCAACGCATGGCCCGTGGAGATGTACGCGTCGCAATCACCCTCGAGTGTGAGGACTGTAAGCGACGTAATTATCAAACGAACAAAAGCAAGCGCAACACGCCTGATCGCGTGACGCTGCGCAAATACTGTCGCTGGTGTCGCAGTCACACCAGCCACAAAGAGACCCGTTAGTGAGCTTCGAGCAGTGGCACGAAATCGCAAACGAGCGAAGCAGCGCAAGGCCAAGCGCGATGCGTCTGAGGGCGGCGAAGGGATCGTCCGCGAGGACATCCCCGCCTCGCTTGACCACGCCTCGGCCGACGTCGATGAGTTCGAAGCCAAGCTTGTCGCCGGAGCTGACGGCACCCCTGCCGACCCCAAGGTCGACCCAAGCGCCGGCGGCGTCGTTCATCCCGAAGGTCTCAGCGCGGCAGAGTTCGCCGAGCTTGAGGACCGGATCGACGACGTCGAAGCAAAGATTGAAAGCGGCGACCAGGAATCAATCAGCGAAGCTGAAGAGTCGCTCGAAGTTGACATCGAAGCTCGTCAGGCAGCGGCAGCGCTCGCGCCGGCCAGCGCCGACCAGCCCGAGCGCAAGAAGTCGATCTTCGGCCGCTTCTTTGACTTTCTTCGCGCCTCGTGGTCCGAGCTGCAGCGCGTTCAGTGGCCAGACCGCCGCCAGGTCGGGCAGGCAACTGCAGTCGTTCTTGGCTTCGTTGTGATCGCCGGCGCCTATCTTGGTCTTGCTGACTTCGCCGCTCAAAAAATCGTCAACCTAATTATCTGACCTTCAACACGATCTGGATCCCATGTATCGCTGGTACGTAATCAACACTCGCTCAAATCTTGAAAAGAAGGTCAAGGGCGACCTCGAACGCCGTCTGGCAGCTCACGACCAGTCGAGCAAGGTTCGCCAGATCGTGATCCCAACCGAGACCAAGGTTGAGATCAAGGACGGCGAGAAGGTCTCGAGCGAAGTGCGCACGATGCCTGGTTACGTGCTGATCAACATGGATCTCAACATGGCGCTGAACCCGGAGCTGTGGACGGTCGTCAAGGAGACGCCGAACCTGACGGGCTTCGTTGGACCGTCGACCGAGCCGGTGCCGTTGACCCAGCCCGAGGTGGACCGCTTGCTCCACCAGGAGGTTGCGCAGAAGGTCGCATCGAAGGCCCAGTTCACGATCGGCGAATCGGTCAAGGTCGTTGCCGGTCCGCTCTCAGACTTCTCAGGCGAAATCGCCGAAATCAATCAGGACGCCGCGAAGCTCAAGGTGCTTGTGTCAATCTTTGGTCGCGAGACCCCGGTCGAAGTTGGCTTCGATCAGGTCAAGAAGATCTGATTCAGGTAGCCGCTAACGATTCGCAGACAGGGATAAACGATGGCCAAAAAAGTACTCACTCAACTTAAGCTCCAAGCCCCCGGCGGTCAGGCCAGTCCTGCGCCACCGGTTGGCCCTGCGCTAGGTCAGCACGGGATCAACATCATGGAGTTCTGCAAGGCGTTCAACGCCCAGACCCAGGAGAACGCCGGCGTCATCACGCCGGTCGTGATCACGGTCTACGAGGATCGCTCATTCACTTTCATCACGAAGACGCCTCCAGCCGCCGTGCTGATCAAGCAGGCGATCAAGCTGAAGAAGGGCTCGGGCGAACCGAACCGCGACAAGGTCGGCAAGATCACGCAGGCGCAGCTTCGTCAGATCGCTGAGACGAAGCTCGATGACCTAAGCGCAAATGATGTTGACGCTGCGATGAAGATCATCGCCGGCACGGCACGCTCGATGGGCGTAGAGGTGGTCGCATGAGCAAGCACAGCAAGGGTTACGACGAGGCGCTTGGCGAAGTTGATCGCGAGCGCGAGTACGAGCCGGCAGAGGCGATCGCGCTGGTCAAGAAGCTCGCGCGCGCAAAGTTCGATGAGTCGGTTGAGCTGCACCTGCGTACCGGACTCAACGTCCGCCACGCCGAGGAGCAGCTGCGCGGAACGATCGCGCTGCCGCACGGACTTGGCAAGAACGTCACGGTCATCGTCTTCGCTCAGGGCGACAAGGCGCGAGAGGCCGAGGCCGCCGGAGCCGACGTTGTCGGCGCCGAGGATCTCGCAACGAAGGTCGAAGAGGGCTTCAGCGATTTCGACGTCGCAATCTCAACCCCTGACCTGATGCCGGTTGTCGGCAAGCTCGGCCGTGTGCTCGGGCCCTCAGGCAAGATGCCTAACCCGAAGGTAGGAACCGTGACGATGGACATCACGAGAGCCGTCGAAGAGGCAAAGGCCGGCAAGGTCGAATACCGCACCGACCGCAGCTCGATCGTTCATCTCGTGATCGGTAAGGCGAGCTTCAGCGAAGAGGCGCTGCTCGCCAATTACGCAGCCGTCGTTGAGGAGATCATCCGCGCCAAGCCTTCCGCAGCTAAGGGTCGTTACCTGAAGTCGATCACTCTGACTTCAACTATGGGCCCTGGCATCAAGGTTGATTCCGACCCATCATTCACTCGCGATCTTCAGGAGGCAGCGCCGGCCGCGGCCTGACATCCTGAATATTCGCGCCACCCAAGACCTCCGGCAGGCCGTGACGACGGCCACAAGTCCGGATTAGGAGGCTCATGAACAGAGAACAGAAAATTGAAGCGGTCGCTGAGATCGCAGAGCAGATCAAGCAGTCGCAGGCTGTCTTCGCGATCGACTATCGCGGCATCACGGTGTCCGAGATTGCTTCGGTCCGTGCCCAGCTTGGCGCTGCCGATGCCAGCTTCCGCGTGGTCAAGAACTCATTGACCGAACTCGCCGCTGACAAGGCCGGAGCAGAGCACCTGAAGAGCCTGCTGCAAGGACCGACGGCGCTGACCTTCGTTCGCGGTGACGCGGCGGCGGCAGCCAAGGCGATCTCAACCTTCAACCGTGAGACCGACCTGTTGCCTTTCAAGGGCGGCATTATGGACGGTGAGCCGCTCGAGGTTGAGCAGATCGAGATCATCGCCCGTCTGCCTGCCCGTGAGGTTCTTTACGGCCAGCTGGTTGGCATGGTTGCCGCACCTGTCGGCGGACTCGTCCGCGGGCTTGGCGGCCTGATCGGTGGACTCGCGACAGCGCTTGGGCAGATTCAGCTCCAGCGCGCCGACGAGCCGCAGCCCGAAGCTGAGGCAGCAGCCGAGCCGGAAACGGCTCCGGAGGCTGAAGTGGCTCCGGAGGCCGAGGCAGCACCGGAGGCCGAGGGCGAAGCAGCACCCGAAACTGAAGCCGAAGCCGAAGAGGCTCCAACGGCCGAAGCAGAAGCAGAGGCCGCAGCAGAGCCTGAAGTAGAGGCCGAAGCAGAGACCGAAGAAGCACCAGAAGAAGAAGCATCTTCCGACAACGAGGCGGACGCTTCGGCTTAGGCCGAGCTCGCCGAAGCGATCCCAGGAGGGAATAAGAACATGGCAACAACGACAGAAGCATGGATTGAAGAGCTGAAGGGCATTTCGGTGCTCGAGCTCAATGAGCGCGTAAAGGCGCTCGAAGAGGAGTTCGGCGTCTCGGCGACCGCAGTGGCAGCAGCCGCTCCGGCAGCTGCGGGCGGCGACGCTGGCGCTGAAGAAGTCAGCTCAACGGTTGACGTGATCCTCACGTCGTCCGGCGACAAGAAGATCCAGGTCATCAAGGTTGTCCGCGCGGCAACCGGCCTCGGTCTGAAGGAAGCCAAGGCTGTCGTCGACGAGGCGCCAGGCCCGGTCAAGGAAGGCATTGAGCGCGAAGAAGCAGAGAAGCTCAAGGCCGAGATCGAAGAGGCTGGCGGAACGGTCGAACTGAAGTAGTTCAGCCCTACCGTTACGAAGTGTCGAAGGGCGTCCTGCGGGGCGCCCTTCTGCGTTCTCGGAGCTGTCCGGCTCGCCTGTTGGACTGTGCCCGTGCCTGTGGCCACCCGCTTCCACCTCGCCCGGCGCGCCGAGGCGAGTCACTCTTACGGCTTCGTGATGATCTTCGTGGTCGCGACGATCATCCTCGCCGTGGCGATTCCCGAGACCAGCCCGTGGAGGGCCTCGATCGTCGTCTGCCAGGCCTTCTCAGCCGTCATCGCCTGCTGGACTTCCGACGCGCCGAGACGCATCTTCCGGTTGGTCCTGATCTTCTCGGTTCTCGGCGTTCTCGGCGCTATCGGGCTCGGTGTCTTCAGCAACACCGATTCGACTGCCGGTCGAACGATGAACGTGCTGGGTGTCATCATCGTCGCCGCCGTGATCATCAGGGGCATCGCGCTCGACATTCGTGCCGAGGGAGTCCGCGGACGCGCGGTTGCCGGGGCGCTAACGATCTATCTGCTTTTCGGGACGTTCTGCGGATTCATCTACGGTCTCGAGGAGTCGCTCAGCGCGAATCCCGTGCTGCATGCGTCAAACTCGACGCTGAACGACGACGGGTCAACCTCGGCGAACATGTACTTCTCGTTCGTCACTCTGACGACCGTTGGCTATGGCGATTTGACCCCCGTTTCGGGCACGGCGCGCGCGACGGCAATCTTCGAGGCGCTGGTTGGCCAGCTCTACCTGGTCGGCATCGTTGCGACGCTCGGAGGGGCGCTCGGAAGAGGCAAGGGCGGCCTGACGAAAGAGCTCGCTCCGGAGACTGTCGGTGCGCCACCGACGAGTTCCGACAGCTAATCGGTTAGACTGCCGAGATCGGTCAATAGTCGTAGCCGCCTAAGTGCGGACGCCGCGCCACATACGCGGTCGTTCAGGGTGGGGTCCGTGAGTGCCGATGCGCCCCGCAGGTGGGGTCTGCGTAGCCTTGTGCTATCTTCAGTAGTCGCGCGTGAAAGTCACGCGCTCCTCGTAGTTGCCCCGTAAGCCTCTGAAACTCAGGAGACTCCGCTTGTCCCGTGTAGACACTCCACGCACGCGCCGTACCTTCGCGCGCCTCGAAAGCACCATCGATGTTCCCAACCTGATCGACATCCAGCGCCGCTCGTTTGAGCGTCTGGTCGATCCCACGAAGGGGGGACTGCGTGAGACAATCGACGACGTCTCGCCGATTGAGGACTACACCGGAAACCTCGCGATTCAGTTCGGCGAATTGGCCTTCGAAGAGCCGGCCGCCACGATCGAAGAGTGCCGTGAGAAGGACATCACTTACTCGCGTCCGCTCTCAGTCACCGTCGCCTTCATCAACCGCGAAACCGGAGAGATCCGTGAGCAGCAGGTCTTCATGGGCGACTTCCCATGGATGACCGACCGCGGCACGTTCATCATCAACGGCACCGAGCGTGTCGTCGTGACGCAGCTCGTCCGCTCGCCGGGCGCCTACGTGATGGAGCCGAAGGACAAGGAGAAGCAGGTCTTCACCGCCAACCTGATGCCAGCCCGCGGTTCATGGCTGGAACTTGAGATCGACAAGAAGGGCAAGGTCTTCGTCCGTATCGACCGTAAACGCAAGCTGCCGGTCACTGTGCTGCTGCGCGCACTCGGTTTCACCGACGATGAGCTGATCGAGCAGTTCGAAGACTCGCGCTACATCCGCAACACGATCGCTGCTGACCCGCCGCACGCCGAGCCACGCGCGGAAGATTTCTTCAAGCGCGTTGAGGCGCTCTCGAAGAAGCTCAAGGGTGCAACACACAAGAACGACGCTGCGCTTGACAAGGAAGCTGTCGAGCAGCTGCTCGCATGGATGACCGACGACAAGCGCAAGTGGAAGGAAGCTCAGGACGACGAGGTCAGCGAGCTAACGCAGCTCTTGACTGATGAAGTTGAGCGCTTCGAGATGAACCGCAGCGCCGGTCTGATTGAACTCTTCAAGAAGCAGCGTCCGGGCGAGCCGCCGAGCGTTGAGGCAGCCGAGTCGCTGCTCAACCAGATGTTCTTCGACCCCAAGCGTTACGACCTGACGCGCGTTGGTCGTTACAAGCTCAACGCCCGCCTTGGTACCGGCGTCGACCTTGAAACGCGCACGCTGACGGTGGAAGACATCGTTGCGCTAATCAAGGAGCTCGTGCTGCTGCCGAAGCTGATCGGCATCCCAGAGGACGACGAGGTTGAGATTAAGGACTTCGCCGCTGAAGCGCAGTCGCTTCCGCGCGAGCCGCTGGTAGATCACCTCGACGAGTACGAGCACTTCGGAAACCGTCGCCTGCGCACCGTCGGCGAGCTGATTCAGGACGCCTTCCGCGTCGGTCTTTACCGCATGGAGCGCGTCGTCCGTGAACGCCTCACGACCGAGGATGAGGACACGATCACGCCGCAGACGATCGTCAACATCCGCCCAGTCGTGGCAGCGCTGAAGGAGTTCTTTGGCTCCTCGCAGCTGAGCCAGTTCATGGATCAGACGAACTCGCTCTCCGGCCTTACGCATCGCCGCCGCCTGTCGGCGCTTGGTGCCGGCGGCCTTACCCGCGAGCGCGCACCGATCGAGGTTCGCGACGTGCACCCAACCCACTACGGCCGGATGTGCCCGATCGAGACCCCGGAAGGCCCGAACGTCGGCCTGATCGGTTCGCTTTCGAGCTACGCCAAGATCTCCGATTTCGGCTTCATCACGACGCCGTACCGCGTCGTCAAGGACGGTCTTGTGACGAACGAGGTCGTTGATCTCGACGCCACGCAGGAAGAGGAGATGCTGGTCGCTCAGGCCAACCATCCGATCGACGAGAAGACCGGCAAGCTGCGCGGCCCGGAAGTGATCTGCCGTACGCACGCAGGTCAGTACGTGACCGTCGCACCGAAGGACGTTGACCTCGTTGACGTCTCACCGCAGCAGCTTTGGTCGGTTGCAACGGCGATGATTCCGTTCCTCGAGCACGACGACGCCAACCGCGCCCTGATGGGCTCGAACATGCAGCGCCAGGCAGTTCCGCTGCTGGTAGCCGACGCACCGCTGGTCGGGACCGGCATGGAAGCTCGCGCTGCGCTCGACACCGGCGACGTGCTGCTCTCCGGCATCGACGGCACCGTCACCTTTGTTGACGCGCACAGGATCGTTGTTGAGGGCAAGGAGCGTGAAGAGCACTTCCTGAACAAGTTCCAGCGCTCCAACCAAGGCACGCTGATCCACCAGCGTCCGCGCGTCAAGAACGGCGAGAAGGTCGTCGCCGGCCAGTCACTGGCCGACGGCGCCTCAACCGATCACGGCGAGATGGCGCTCGGCAAGAACCTGATGGTTGCCTTCATGGCTTGGGAGGGCTACAACTTTGAGGACGCGATCATCCTCAGTAGCCGCCTCGTCAAGGACGACGAACTAACTTCGATTCACATCGAGGAGTACGAGGTTGACGCGCGCTCAACGAAGCTCGGCGACGAGGAAATCACGCGTGACATTCCGAACCGTTCGGAAGAGTCGCTGCGTAACCTCGACGACCGCGGCATCGTTCGCGTCGGCGCCGAGGTTCTCTCCGGCGATCTGCTGGTCGGAAAGGTCACGCCGAAGGGCGAGACCGAGCTGACAGCGGAAGAGAAGCTGATCCGCGCAATCTTCAAGGAGAAGGCGCGCGAGGTTCGCGACACATCGCTCAAGGTTCCGCACGGTGAAGGCGGCGTCGTGATCGACGTTCAGACCTTCTCGCGCGAGGACGAAGATGAGCTTCAGGCTGGCGTCAACGACCTGATCCGCGTCTTCGTTGCGAAGAAGCGCAAGATCTCAGAGGGCGACAAGCTCGCCGGCCGCCACGGCAACAAGGGTGTCATCTCGAAGATCGTCGACGAGCAGGACATGCCGTTCCTTGAGGACGGCACACCTGTTGACGTGATCCTCAACCCGCTCGGCGTTCCAAGCCGAATGAACGTCGGCCAGATCCTTGAAACGCACCTCGGTTGGGCTGCGGCGCAGGGCTGGTACGACGACGGCACGCAGGCCTTCAAAGAATCTCGTGACGATGACAATCGCGTCTACGTCTCAACGCCGGTCTTCGACGGCGCAACGGTTGAGGATGTCGACACCGCGCTCGTCAAGTGGCAGGACGAGCACAAGGGCCGGATCCAGATGGACGTCGACAAGTCGAAGCCTGCGGGAACGCAGGCTTCAGGCAAGTTCACGCTCTTCAATGGCCGCACCGGCGAGCCGTTCGAGCAGCAGGTGACTGTCGGCTACATGTACATCCTCAAGTTGCTGCATCTTGTCGACGACAAGATTCACGCTCGTTCGACCGGCCCGTACTCGCTTGTTACGCAGCAGCCGCTCGGCGGCAAGGCGCAGTTCGGTGGCCAGCGCTTCGGCGAGATGGAGGTTTGGGCGCTCGAAGCTTACGGCGCCGCCTACACGCTGCAGGAGATGCTGACCGTCAAATCCGATGACACCGTCGGGCGCGTCAAGGCCTACGAAGCGATCGTCAAGGGCGAAAACATCCCTGAGCCTTCAATCCCTGAGTCGTTCAAGGTGCTGCTGAAGGAGATGCAGTCACTCGGGCTCGACGTCAACGTCGTCTCCGATTCGGGCGAGCGGGCTGAGATCCCAAGCGAAGAGGACGACCTCTTGCGCGCAGCTGAAGAGCTAGGGATCGACCTCTCGGGCGCTCGCGCCGGCGAGGTTGTCGAGGGAGAAGAAGCCGAAGTTAGTGAAGAGGGCGGCGACGAAGAAGAAGCCGCTGAAGAGACCAAGGCAGAGGAATCAGCATGATCGACATCAATAACTTCGACGCGATTGAGATTGGGCTTGCTTCCTCGAAGCAGATCCGTGGCTGGAGCTCTGGCGAGGTGACGAAGCCTGAGACGATCAACTACCGCACGCTCAAGCCGGAAAAGGACGGCCTCTTCTGCGAGCGCATCTTCGGTCCTACGAAGGACTGGGAGTGCTACTGCGGCAAGTACAAGCGCGTCCGTTACAAGGGAATCGTCTGCGAGCGTTGCGGCGTTGAGGTCACGCGCTCAAAGGTTCGCCGCGAGCGGATGGGCCACATCGACCTCGCCTCGCCGGTCAGCCACATCTGGTTCTTCAAGGGCGTTCCCAGCCGCATCGGCTACCTGCTCGACATGGCTCCCAAAGAGCTCGAGAAGATTCTCTACTTCGCAGCCTCGGTCGTCACCTGGGTTGATCAAGAGGCCCGCTGGCGCGACCTTCCAGTGCTCGAACCTCAGATGCAGTCTGAGATCGACAACCTCGTCAGCGAGGAGAAAGAACACACGACGCATCTGCGCAAGATGCTCGCTGCGCGCACGACCTACCTTGAGGACGGCTCGCAGGCCGACTTTGGCGATGAGGATTTCGTTTGGGCCGATCGCCTCGACATCAACGTCAAGAAGCTCTCAGCCGATGAGCGCAAGAAGCAGATCACCGAGCTAACGAAGGCTCTGAACTCGGACATCGATGACACTGAGGCCTACTACGACGATCAGCGGATGCGCCTGCGCGAGGTTTGGAAGCTGTTCGCAAACAAGGTCGAGCCGTCGGACGATCCGCCGGCCGAAGGTGAAGAGTGGCCGCTTAGCTCCTACACCGACCGTCCTGAAGAGAAGGACGAGTTCCAGCCGAAGAAGCTGATCGCCGACGAAACCTTCTTCCGTGAACTGAAGGGTCGCTTCGGCTCCCCGTACGGCTTTGGCGAGTACTTCGGTGGCGGCATGGGCGCAGAGCACGTGCGTGAGCTGCTGCTCTCGAAGGAGGACTACAAGCGTGAAGGCCGCAAGCGCAAGGTTGATCCTGACCGTCTCGCCGGCACCGATCTGGCGCCGGCCGACATGCCCGGCATCGTGATGGAACATGAGCGCGTCGACCTTGAGGATGAGGTCAAGAACGGCAAGGGTCAAAAGCAGACCCGCGCAGTCAAGCGCCTCAAGGTTCTTTCAGCCTTCCTTGGCTCCGATAACAAGCCGGAGATGATGATCCTTGACGCCGTTCCGGTGATTCCGCCGGAGCTGCGCCCGATGGTTCAGCTCGACGGTGGCCGCTTCGCGACCTCCGACCTCAACGACCTCTACCGCCGCGTGATCAACCGCAACAACCGCCTCAAGCGTCTGCTTGACCTCGGCGCGCCGGAGATCATCGTAAACAACGAGCGCCGGATGCTTCAAGAGGCCGTCGACGCACTCTTTGACAACGGCCGCCGTGGCCGTCCAGTCACAGGACCGGGTAACCGTCCGCTGAAGTCGCTCTCCGACATGCTGAAGGGCAAGCAGGGTCGCTTCCGTCAGAACCTGCTCGGTAAGCGCGTTGACTACTCAGGTCGTTCGGTAATCGTTTCCGGCCCGTACCTGAAGCTCTACCAGTGCGGTCTGCCGAAGCTGATGGCGCTTGAACTGTTCAAGCCATTCATCATGGCCAAGCTCGTCGAGCATGGCAGCGCCCAGAACATTAAGGCCGCGAAGAAGATGGTCGACACGATGGTGCCCGAAGTTTGGGACGTGCTCGAAGACGTGATCAGCGAGCACCCAGTGCTGCTGAACCGCGCGCCGACGCTTCACCGTCTCGGCATCCAGGCCTTCGAGCCGATCCTCGTCGAAGGCAAGGCGATTCAGGTTCACCCGCTCGTCTGTCACGCCTTCAACGCCGACTTCGACGGCGACCAGATGGCCGTTCACGTGCCGCTAAGCGCAGAGGCTCAGGCCGAGGCGCGGATTCTGATGCTCTCGTCGAACAACATTCTTTCGCCTGCCAACGGTGATCCGCTGACGACTCCGACGCAGGAGATGGTGCTCGGCGCCTACTACCTGACGTACGGGCCTGACGCAGCCGAGCTGTCGAAGACGCAGGAGCTCTTGACCGGCGACAAGTGGCCGAAGAGCAAGGATCGTCCGCGCGTATTCCGCACCGCCCAGGAAGCGGAGCTGCTGCACGAGGCAAGGATCGTCCATCTTCATGACCTCGCTGAGTACCGCCCCGCCGGCACTAGCGGTGGCCACCTGCTGACGACCGTTGGCCGGATCATCTACAACGACCGCATTGAGCGCTCGCTCGCAGATGCCCTTGGCGAAACTTTCAACCCCGAGGACTACGAGTTCATCAACCAGTCGATCCGCAAGCGCGACACGGTCGTAATCATCGACTCGCTGGTGCAAACCTACGGCGCATCGGCGGTTTCGATGGTGCTTGACGCATTCAAGGATCTCGGCTTCCGCTACGCAACGTTGGCCGGCATTACGATCTCCAAGAACGACGTCGTGATCCCTGAGAACAAGCAAGAGATTCTCTCCGTTTACGAGGATGAGGTTGCTGAGATTCAGGGCCAGTACGACATCGGCCTGATCACGCAGCAGGAGCGCCACGAAGCGGTCGTCGACAAGTGGACGGCGGCCACAGAGGCCGTTGCTCAGGCGATGGAAGAGAACTTCGATGAGCTCAACCCGATCTTCATGATGGCCGACAGTGGCGCCCGTGGATCGTTCAAGCAGATCCGCCAGCTGGCCGGTATGCGTGGACTGATGGCGAACCCGAAGGGCGAGATTATTGAGCGCCCAATCAAGGCCAACTTCATGGAAGGCCTGACGGTTCTCGAGTACTTCATCTCAACCCACGGTGCGCGTAAGGGAATCGCCGACACGGCGCTCCGTACCGCCGACTCCGGCTACCTGACCCGCCGCCTCGTCGACGTTGCTCAGGACGTGATCATCCGCGAGCCTGACTGCAAGACGAAGGAATCGATCGAGCTTAAGATCCTCGACCTTCAGGGTGACCCGAACGTCAACCTGGTTGGCCGTATCGCAGCCGAGAAGATCGAAACCAAGCGCGGCCGAGTAATCGCCCAGAAGGGCGCCGAGATCGATCGCGCTGAGCTGGCTGAACTGATTGAGAGTCTCGACCAGATGGACAGCAGCTCAGTTGCCGTCCGCTCGACTCTGAAGTGCCGCTCCGAGGTTGGAATCTGCCAGGCCTGTTACGGCCGCGCACTTGCAACCGGACAGCTGGCCCAGATCGGCGATGCGGTTGGCATTGTTGCCGCCCAGTCGATCGGCGAGCCCGGCACGCAGCTGACGATGCGTACCTTCCACACCGGCGGCGTCGCCGGCGCCGACATCACGCACGGTCTGCCGCGCGTAGTCGAACTGTTTGAGGCGCGCAAGCCGAAGGGCCTCGCTGAGATGTCGCAGGAATCGGGCATCGTCACGACCGAGGACACGGAGAAGAACCGCGTTGTAACGGTCACCGATGATGGCGGCGAAGAGCACGCCTACCTGTTCCCACGCCGCACCCGCCTGCTGGTCGAGAATGGCCAGAAGATCGAGAAGGGCGCACAGCTAAACGAAGGCTCGCTCTACCCGCACGACCTACTCGCACTGCGCAGCCGCACCGAGGCTGAGCAGTACTTCGTCGATGAGGTTCAGAAGGTTTACCGCTCACAGGGCGTAGACATCAACGACAAGCACATCGAACTGATCGTGCGTCAGATGATGAAGAAGGTTCGCGTTGATCAGCGTGGCGACTCGGGCTACCTGCCCGGCCAGCTTGTTGACCGCCACCTGTTCATGGACCGCAACGCTGAGGTCAAGAAGAAGAAGGGCGAGACCGCTCAGTACGAAGAGGTCATCCTCGGCATCACGAAGGCATCGCTGAACACCGATTCCTTCCTCTCAGCGGCCTCCTTCCAGGAGACGACGAAGGTCCTTACCGACGCCGCGCTGGAGGGCAAGAAGGACAAGCTCGCCGGCCTCAAGGAGAACGTCATCATCGGCAAGCTGATACCGGCTGCGACCGGACTGAAGCTCTACCGTCGGATCGAGATCGAGCCGACTGAGCCGCTGCCGAGCGCTGAAGAGATCGTGATGCTCGATGGCGAAGAGTTGGCAGCTGAGCTTGGTCTCGCTGAGGAGTTCGGCGGCGAAGTTGGCGCCGGCCTTGAGCAGGACATCAACGAGCTCGAGCAGATCGGCGTCGCAGTCGACGACGGCTTCGCTGAAGAGATCCCTGATCTCGCACTTCCGCCGGAGACGGAGTAGCTAATCGCTAGAGCGCTGCAGCCCACGCCCGCAATTCGGCGGCGTGGGGTTCGTCCAGCCCTGTGCTGGGATCGGTCTGTACCAGCAGCGTCGGCCCGTTTCGTGCTGCTGCCCACTCGCGGCAAGCTTCGTCAAGCGCGTCGTCGATCCAAGCTAGCGGGCGTTGGTGGCCAGCAAAATCATCTATCGCCTGCAGCTTCCAGTGCGCACGGGCTTTACCGGGGTTGCGTTCGAACTGCAGGTAATGGAGCTCGCCCGGAAGGCCAAGCCACTGCGGCAGGTAGTCGTTTGCCTTCTCCTCCCAGCCTGTGCACCAAACAAGCTCAAAATGATCGCCTAAGCCAGGCAGGTGCTCGGCGGCGCGGGCCGAACAGAGATGGAGTATTCCGTCGACGTGCAGCCATTCTCCCTCCGGCAGTGTGTGGGGATCGAAGCCAAAAAGCGATATGACCCCGTCAACATCGACCAGCAACAGTGGCTTGCCTGAATCTGGGTCGCTGCTGCCTGCGCCGGTCACGGCCAGCAGTATCGCCCAACCACGCCTCCCTGCGCGCCAACGCTGATGCTGAACCTTGGCCTGCTGATCGCGCTGCTAAGCGCGCTGACGATGAACCTCGCGTTCTTCTTCAAGTTCCGCGGCGCACGCGTGGCGCCGCGCGTCGATCTTCGCCACCCGGTCGCCAGCGCAATCGAGCTTTGGAAGTCGAAGTGGTTCGCGATTGGCATGGTCGTCGGCTTGATCGCTTGGGGGATGCACGTCGCGGCCTTAACGATCGCGCCGCTCTCACTGGTTCAAGCGGTCGTCGCCAGCGGCGTCGCCCTCGTCGCCGTAATGGCTGACCGGATCTTCGGCCTGCAGGTCGGCAGGCGGCAGTGGTGGGGGCTCGCGCTGACCGCCGTCGGCCTCGCGCTGCTGGCACTGACGATGCCCGCCTCGATCGGCTCGCATGCCAGCTATTCAGGCGCTCAGATGGCGCTATTTGAGGCCGTTCTCCTGGCCGTCGGCGTAGTTCTAATCGTTGGGCCTCGCGCCGCAGGGGCGCGAACTGAGCATCATGGGATCGCGCTCGCCGCGGCAGCCGGGATCATGTTCGGCGCCTGCAACGTCAGCGTGAAAGCGCTTACCGGCACGCTCCCTGACGCTGGCCTCGTCGGCCTAATTAGCGCACCAGCGCTGATCGCGGTCGTGGCCTCGATCGGCGCCTTCTATGCGTCTGCACGCAGCCTTCAGCTCGGCGGCGCGGTCGCTGTGATTGGAATCACCGGGACGGCCAGCAGCATCACCTGTGTCGCCGGCGGAATCCTCGTCTTCGGTGACCCGATGCCGGCCGACCTGCTCGGAATTCTCGTCCAGAGCTTGGCGTTCGTGCTCGTGATCGCCGCCTCGGCACTAATTCCCGCTTCGCGCGTCGGCCAAGTCTCGACTTAAACCGCCGCTGGGCGGTAATGTAGAGCCACTATGGCTACTACCTCAAGCAGCATGACCTCAGAAAAACTGCAGGAGCTTGCCAACCGGCACCTCTGGCTCCACTTCAGCCGGATGGGCTCTTACAACCGCGGCGAAGAGATCCCGATAATCGTTCGGGGTGACGGCTGTTACGTCTGGGATGACCACGGCAACCGCTACATCGACGGCCTTAGTGCGCTCTATTGCGTAAACATTGGGCACGGCCGCGCCGACATCGCCCAGGCCGGCGCCGACCAAGCACAAGAGCTCGGTTTCTTCACCAACTGGTCTTACGCCCATCCGAAGTCGATCGAATTGGCAGCGAAGGTCGCTTCGCTGGCCCCCGGCGACCTCAACCGCATCTTCTTCACCTCCGGCGGTGGCGAGTCGGTCGAATCGGCGCTGAAGCTCTCGCGCCAGTACCACAAGCTGACCGGTAACCCGAACAAGACGAAGATAATCGCCCGCAATATCGCCTACCACGGAACGACGATGGGCGCGCTCGCTGCGACAGGCCTTACTTACGCCCGTCAGCCATACGAGCCGCTGATGCCGGGCGGCTGTCACGTGCCGAACACAAACCTTTACCGCTTGCCACCGGGCTACGGCGCCGAGAACCTCGCTGAGGCAATCGTCGAGCAGATTGAGTTTGAGGGCCCCGACACGGTCGCGGCCGTGATCCTCGAGCCGGTCCAGAACGCTGGTGGTTGCTTCGTTCCGCCCGACGGCTACTTCCAGCGCGTGCGCGAGATCTGCGACGAGTACAACTGCCTGATGATCTCCGACGAGGTGATCTGTTCCTGGGGCCGCCTTGGTGAATGGTTCGGCGCGCAGCGCTTCGACTACCAGCCCGACATCATCACGACCGCCAAGGGCCTGACTTCGGCTTACGCCTCGATGGGCGCGATGATCGCCTCTGACCGCCTGATGGAACCGTTCCTCGAGGGCAACACCTCGTTCGTCCACGGCTTTACTTTTGGTGGCCATCCGATGGCCTCGGCAATCGCGCTGGCAAATATTCAAGCGATGGAGGACGAAGAGGTAATCGAAAACGTGCGTGAGAATGAGCCTTATCTGCGCGCGATGCTGGAGTCGATGCGCGACATTCCGATCGTCGGCGACGTCCGCGGCGCCGGTTACTTCCAGGCGATCGAACTGGTCAAGAATCGCGAAACGCAAGAGACCTTCAACGACGAAGAGTCGGAGGACCTGCTGCGTGGCTACCTCACCGGCGAGCTCTACGGCAATGGCCTGATCTGCCGTTCCGATGATCGTGGCGACCCGGTCATTCAGTTTGCCCCGCCGCTGATTGCCGGCCCAGAAGTTATCGATGAGATTGGTGCGATTCTGCGGCCGGTGCTCGAAGGCGCAAGTGAGCGGTTGGGCCTCTGATGCAGGTTGGAGTCCCATCGGAGATTAAGGTCGACGAGTACCGCGTAGCGATCACCCCGTCCGGCGTTCGCGAGCTGACTGCTCACGGCCACAGCGTTGTGATCGAGAAGGGCGCCGGCGAAGGATCGGCGATCAGCGACGCTGAGTACGTCGAGCAGGGAGCGAAGATGCTCAAAGATGCCGACGCCGTCTTCGCCCAGGCCGAGATGATCCTGAAGGTCAAGGAGCCTCAGTCCGACGAGGTAGCTCGGCTGCGTCCGGGCCAGATTCTCTTCACCTACCTGCACCTCGCGCCGGATCCCGAGCTAACCGCCGGGCTTGTGGCATCGGGGGCGACCTGCGTCGCCTATGAGACGGTCGAGGATTCGGGTGGCCGGCTGCCGCTGCTGGCGCCGATGAGTGAGATCGCCGGCAAGATCGCCACACAGGCTGGGGCTTTCATGCTTGAGAAGCCGCTCGGCGGCCGCGGCCTGCTGCTCGGCGGAGTCCCCGGTGTTGCCGCCGGCAAGGTGATGGTTATCGGTGGCGGCGTGGTTGGCCAGAATGCCGCCGACATCGCCGTTGGAATGGGCGCCGAGGTTTACATCTACGACCGCAACATCGACCGCCTGCGCGAACTTGAGCCGCTGATGAAGGGGCTCGTTTCTACCTGCTTCGCCTCGACGCTTGAGATCGAGCAGCGCCTTCCCGACATGGACCTCGTCGTTGGCGCCGTGCTCGTCAAGGGCGGCAAGGCGCCGCACGTGATCACGCGCGAGCAGCTCAGTCTGATGAAGCCCGGCTCGGTGATCGTTGACGTAGCGATCGACCAGGGTGGATGCTTCGAAACATCGAGGGCGACGACCCACAGCGACCCGACCTATGTCGTTGACGGAGTGACCCATTACTGCGTCGCCAACATGCCGGGTGCTGTCCCAATCACCAGCACGTGGGCGTTGACGAACGCGACGATGCCATTCGTCCTGAAGCTCGCCGACCTCGGTGTTCATGGGGCTCTGCGCTCCGACCCTGGCTTCATGAAGGGGCTCAATGTTGCGGCCGGAAGGGTCACTTATGAGCCGGTTGCCGAGGGCCAAGGTTTGAGCCACATTGCCCCCGAAGAGGCGCTGGAATTGGTCGCGCAAGCGGCCTGATTGCAGCTCCGGCGGCCATTTTCCCAGCTTCGCTGCTAACCTCCTGCGCTGCATGCCAACGACTAGCCAACTAATTCGCAAGGGCCGTACGCCCAAGCCGAAGAAGCTCTCCACGCCAGGACTCAAGTCCGGCAAAGGCCGCAAGACGAAGGTCGCCGCTCCGCAGCGTCGCGGCGTCTGCACCCGCGTCTACACGACGACGCCGAAGAAGCCGAACTCAGCGCTGCGCAAGGTCGCCCGTGTTCGCATCACCGGCGGCGCCGAAGTAACCGCTTACATCCCAGGCGAAGGCCACAACCTGCAGGAGCACTCGGTAGTGCTCGTCCGCGGCGGCCGCGTTAAGGATCTTCCAGGTGTTCGCTACAAGGTCGTCCGTGGCACGCTCGATGCCTCCGGCGTTAGCGATCGCAAACAATCCCGCAGCATGTACGGCGTAAAGAAGTCATAGGTAAGTAATGCGCCGTAACGCCGCCCAGCTTCGCCCGGTTCAGCCGGACCCAATTCACCGTTCGCGGCTTGTCCAGCAGGTCGTCAACAAGGTGATGCTCGACGGTAAGAAGTCGACCGCCGAAGCGATCGTCTACGACGCGCTCGCAATTCTCGCCGAGAAGAGCGGCAAGGATGCTGTCGAGGCGCTCGAAGAGTCGATCGTCTCACTGACCCCTTCGCTTGAAGTCCGTTCGCGCCGCGTCGGTGGCGCGACCTACCAGGTGCCGGTCGAGGTTCACGCCCGCCGCGCCCGCACGCTCGCCGTCCGCTGGCTGGTCGAGTTCGCTCGCGCCCGCCGCGAGAAGACGATGGCACAGCGCCTCGCAGCCGAGCTACTTGAGGCGCAGACGCAGCAGGGTGGCGCTTACAAGCGCAAGGACGACATCTACCGCATGGCACAGGCCAACAAGGCCTTCGCGCACTACCGCTGGTAGTCGCCGCTAGCTCTCGCGGTCAACTCACGCCAAGCAGCACGGCGCCCAACGCGGCCGAATTGCTTCGATCCTTTGCTAGTATCGGGCTTCGTTCGGTGTAGCGCGTTGTTAATTCTCGCGCTGCACCGGCGATTCGACTGCCTAATGATGGAACGATTTAAGACATAGCGCACCGTTCAGGATCAGATTCTGCTGTGCGCGCGGGCCAGATCGGCCCGTTTTTTGTTCTCTGAAGTGATGTAGGACCCAACATTTTCATGCCACGCCCATTCACACTGACAAATACCCGCAACATCGGAATCATGGCTCATATCGACGCCGGTAAGACGACGACGACCGAGCGGATCCTCTTCTACACCGGTCGTACCTACAAGATCGGTGAGGTTCACGAGGGCGCAGCAACGATGGACTGGATGGAGCAGGAGCAGGAGCGCGGCATCACGATCACCTCGGCCGCGACGACCTGTACGTGGGACGAGCACCGCATCAACATCATCGACACGCCCGGCCACGTTGACTTCACGGTCGAGGTCGAACGCTCACTACGCGTGCTCGACGGCGCAATCGCCCTTTTTGACTCGGTAGCCGGCGTTGAGCCGCAGTCCGAGACGGTCTGGCGCCAAGCCGACAAGTACACCGTTCCGCGGATCGCCTACATCAACAAGATGGACCGCACCGGCGCAGACTTCTCGCAGGGCGTACAGACGATGATCGATCGTCTCGGTGCCAACCCGGTGCCGATTCAGATCCCGATCGGCGCTGAAGGCGACTTCGCAGGTGTCATCGACCTCGTTGAGATGAAGGCGATCACCTACGCCGACGAGATGGGCTCAGAGCAGCTGACCGGTGATATCCCCGAAGCGCTGCAGGCCGAAGCTCAGGCCGCCCGTGATCACCTGCTGGAAGAGGCTTCAAACCACGACGACGAGCTGGTCGAGCTGATTCTCGACGAAGCCGCCGTTCCCGTTGACGTGCTGAAGCGCGCGATTCGCGCCGCCACGTTGGGGATTCACTTCACGCCCGTGCTCTGCGGCTCGTCGTTCAAGAACAAGGGCGTCCAGCCGCTGCTCGACGCTGTAATCGACTACCTCCCTTCGCCGCTCGACGTTCCTCCGGTCGAGGGTGTCGATCCGAAGACTGACGCGGTCGTCGTGCGCAATGCCGATGATTCGGAGCCGTTCGCTGCGCTGGCCTTCAAGATCATGGCCGACCCGTTCGTCGGCAAGCTGACCTTCTTCCGCGTCTACTCCGGCACGCTCGAAGCGGGCGGCCGCGTCCTCAACGTCGGCTCCGGCAAGACCGAGCGCGTTGGGCGAATCTTGATGATGCACGCCAACGACCGCGAAGAGCTGGAGAAGGTCTACTCCGGCGACATCGCAGCAGGTGTTGGCATCAAGCAGATCGTCACCGGTGACACGCTCTGCGCGCCGGACCAGCCGGTGAAGCTTGAGACGATCGTCTTCCCTGAGCCGGTGATCAAGGTTGCCGTTGAGCCGAAGACGAAGTCCGACCAGGAGAAGATGTCGGT
Organism: Bifidobacterium breve; assembly: GCA_945881845.1. GTDB lineage: Bacteria > Actinomycetota > Thermoleophilia > Solirubrobacterales > Solirubrobacteraceae > F1-60-MAGs163. Next base: position 30,625 of record CAMCVN010000015.1, read on the forward strand.
CGCGCTAGGCCGCCTCGCCGAGGAGGACCCAACCTTCCAAGTGCAGACCAACGAAGAGACCGGCCAGACCGAGATCTCCGGAATGGGTGAGCTTCACCTCGAGGTTCTCGTCGACCGCATGCGCCGCGAGTTCAACGTCGAGGCCAACGTCGGCAAGCCGCAGGTTTCGTACCGCGAGACGGTTCGTGGAACGGCTCAGAAGGTCGAAGGCAAGTTCATCCGTCAGACCGGTGGTTCAGGCCAGTACGGCGTCGTCTACATCGACATGGAGCCTGCTCCAGGAGTTGGCTTTGAGTTCGTCAGCGCGATCAAGGGTGGCTCGGTTCCCTCGGAGTTCATCGGCGCCGTCGAGAAGGGCTGCGAAGAGGCGATGGACAACGGCGTCAAGGCCGGCTACCCAATGGTCGACGTCCGCGTCACGCTGACCGACGGCAAGTACCACGACACCGACTCTTCAGAGATCGCCTTCAAGGTCGCCGGTTCGATCGCCTTCAAGGAGGCCGCTCGCCGCGCCAAGCCGGTACTGCTGGAGCCAATCTTTAAGATCGAAGTCGTAACGCCCGAGGAGTTCATGGGCGACGTGATCGGCGACCTCAACCGTCGCCGCGGCCGCGTCGAAGGTATGGAGCCACGCGGAAACGCACAGGTTGTTGACGCCTACGCGCCGCTCTCCGAGATGTTCGGTTACGCCACTGACTTGCGCTCTGCAACCCAGGGCCGCGCTACTTATACGATGCAGTTTGAACGTTACGATGAGGTCCCACCGAACATCGCCGAGAAGATCGTCGAGAACAGGACGGGCGAGGTAGTTGCTGCGTGAACGCGTAAGCGACGGTATTTAGGTAGATTTCCCTGGTCGTCCGGAAACGGTCATCAGGGCCTATTCGACAGACAGACAGGAGCAACGAGCGGTGTCCAAGGAGAAGTTTCAACGCGACAAACCCCACGTGAACGTCGGAACCATTGGTCATATCGACCATGGCAAGACCACGTTGACCGCAGCCATCACCACGGTGTTGGCTGAAAAGTCCGGCGGAGAAGCCAAGAGCTTCACGGAGATCGACAACGCCCCTGAGGAGAAGGAACGCGGGATCACGATCTCGACCTCACACGTTGAATACGAGACCGAGAACCGCCATTACGCCCACGTTGACTGTCCGGGCCACGCTGATTACGTGAAGAACATGATCACCGGCGCGGCTCAGATGGACGGGGCAATCCTCGTTGTGTCGGCAGCCGATGGCCCGATGCCCCAGACCCGTGAGCACATCCTGCTCGCCCGTCAGGTTGGCGTCCCGTACATCGTTGTCTTCCTCAACAAGGCCGACATGGTCGACGACGAGGAGCTGCTTGAGCTCGTCGAGGTCGAAGTCCGCGATCTGCTCAACGAGTACGACTTCCCGGGCGACGACGTGCCATTCATCACCGGTTCAGCGCTGAAGGCGCTGGAGGGCGATGAGGCTTACAAGGAGAAGATCATCGAGCTCGCAGCTGCGCTCGACGATTACATCCCGCAGCCTGTCCGTGAACTTGACAAGCCGTTCCTGATGCCGATTGAGGATGTCTTCTCGATCACCGGCCGTGGAACCGTTGCTACCGGCCGTATCGAGCAGGGCGTCGTCAAGACTGGCGATGAGGTTGAGATCGTGGGCATCACCGACACGACCAAGACTGTCATCACCGGTGTTGAGATGTTCCGCAAGCTTCTCGACGACGGTCAAGCCGGAGACAACGTCGGTTGCCTGCTGCGTGGTACCGACCGCGAGGAGATTCAGCGCGGTCAGGTTCTCTGCAAGCCGGGCTCGATTACTCCGCACACCAAGTTCAAGGCTGAGGTCTACGTGCTGAAGAAGGAAGAGGGTGGCCGTCACACTCCTTTCTTCACCGGCTACCGCCCACAGTTCTACTTCCGTACGACCGATGTAACCGGTTCGGCTCATCTGCCCGAAGGGGTCGAGATGGTCATGCCTGGTGACAACGTCACGATGGAGATCGACTTGATCCAGCCAATCGCGATGGACAAGGGTCTGCGCTTCGCAATTCGCGAAGGCGGCCGTACTGTCGGCTCAGGAGTTGTGACCGAAGTCATCGAGTAACACCGTGAACAGGGCGGCGCTCTGCAACTAGTGCAGGGCCCGTCCAGTCGCGTTTTTCATCAGATACGACCAAAACAGCCTGTAGGGCGAAGCCCGCTCGTTTGAGCCTTCGCCCTTTTCGGCCGTCAGCAGCGCCAAGTAATCCGCAGCACAAACAGAGGAAATTTGTACCAACCAAAATGGCAGTAGCAACTCAAAATAAGATTCGCATCCGGCTCAAGGCCTACGACCACTCGGCAATCGAGACGGCGGCTAAAGAGATCGTTGAAACGGCCACGCGCACAGGCGCGTCGGTGACCGGACCGGTTCCACTGCCGACCGAAAAGAACGTCTACTGCGTGATCCGCTCGCCGTTCAAGGACAAGGACTCGCGCGAGCATTTCGAGATCCGTACCCATAAGCGGCTGATTGACATTCATCAGCCGACCCCCAAGACCGTTGATTCGCTTCAGCGCCTCGATCAACTGCCAGCCGGCGTTGACATCGAGATCCGGCTCGCAGGTTAGGTATTTCGATGGCCGCGATCCTCGCCAAGAAGCTCGGTATGACCCAACTCTTTATGGATGACGGCCGCGTCGAGCGCGTCACCGTGCTCGAGGCCGGTCCCTGCCCAGTGACGGCGGTTCGCAGCAGCGACGACGACGGCTACGACGCCGTCCAGCTTGCGTTCGGCGAGACGAAGGAGAAGCACCTCAGCAAGCCTGAGCTTGGTCACCTGCAGGCCGCCAAGGTTGGCGCCTACAAGCACCTTGTTGAGTTCCGCGATGAGCGCGGCGAGCTAAACGTTGGTGACACCGTCACCGCCGATGCCTTTGAAGCTGGCGACAAGGTCAAGGTTGCCGGCGTCTCGAAGGGCAAGGGCTTCCAGGGAACGATCAAGCGCCACAACTTCAGTCGCGGTCCTGCATCGCACGGCTCGCACAACGTCCGCGCCCCAGGCTCGATCGGCGCTTCGGCTTGGCCGGCTCGCGTCTTCAAGGGCATCCGTGGCCCAGGCCAGATGGGCAACAAGCGTGCAACTCAGCGCGGCCTGACGATCGTCCGCGTAGACGCGGCCGACAATCTGATTCTTCTGCGCGGCGCCGTTCCCGGCGCCACCGGTGCTTTGGTGGAGGTGCGTAGCGATGGCTGACGCTCCGATCCTCGGCGGTACAACGAAGCTCAAGCTCGACGAAGCAATCTTCGGCGAGGGGCTCAACAAGTCTTTGATCCACGAATCGGTCCGCGCTGAGCTGAACGCTCGCCGCCGCGGCACGGCCGCTACGAAGACACGCGGCCTCGTATCCGGTGGTGGCGCCAAGCCTTGGCGCCAGAAGGGCACTGGCCGCGCCCGCGCCGGCTCGTCACGTTCGCCGATCTGGACCGGTGGTGGCGTCACCTTCGGCCCGCAGCCACGCTCTTACACCTTCAAGGTCAATCGCAAGGAACGTCGCGCCGCCCTGCGTAGCGCGCTCTCGCTCCATGCCGACCGCGGTTCGCTGGCTGGCGTTGACCCGGCCGCCTTCGCTGCCCCGTCAACGAAGCAGGCTGCGAAGATGCTGAAGGACTGGGGCTCAACCAGTTCGGTACTCGTCGTTGTTGGCGCAGACGAGGCCAACATCGCTCTCTCTTTCCGCAACATCGATCGCGTCAACGTGCTGGCAGCCTCAGAGGCTGGCGTTGCCGACATCGTCAACGCTGCGCGGCTGATCGTCAGCCAACTCGGCCTCGACGAGCTGAGTGGCCGCCTAGCCGCTGCGCGCACAGGAGAGGCTGCCTGAGATGGACCACACACAGGTAATCATCCGCCCGGTTGTTAGTGAGAAGAGCTATGTGCTCGCCTCGAATGGCCGCTACACCTTCCGCGTCCATCCCGACGCTCACAAGACTCAGATCCGCGAAGCGGTTGAGGCGCTCTTTGACGTTCACGTTGAAGAGGTCCGCACGCTCTCGGTCAAGTCGAAGCCGAAGCGTCGCGGGTACACCGCCGGTCGTACGCGTACTTGGAAGAAGGCAATGGTCCAGGTCCGCGAGGGCGAGCAGATCCCAATCTTCCAAGGTCTAGCTGAGGGCGGCGAGTAATGGCAATTCGTAAGCCAAAGCCAACTAGCCCGGGTCGTCGCTTCTCGACCTACGCCGACTTCGCTGAGATCACTCGCGATGAGCCGGAAAAGAGCCTCGTTGAGGGTCTGACGAAGAGCGGTGGCCGCAACGCCCGCGGTCGCAAGACCTCGCGCCATCGTGGTGGCGGCGCCAAGCGTCTCTACCGCAAGATCGACTTCAAGCGTCGCAAGGACGGAGTTCCGGCCAAGGTCGCAGCAATCGAGTACGACCCCAACCGCAGCGCCTACATCGCACTGCTCCACTACCTCGATGGCGAGAAGGCTTACATCCTCGCTCCCAGCCGCCTCACGGTTGGAATGATGGTTCAGTCCGGCCCCGGCGCTGAGATCGCCGTCGGCAACTGCCTCGCGCTCGTTGACATGCCGCTCGGCACCGTCGTCCACAACGTCGAACTTCAGCCTGGCCGCGGTGGCCAGATGGGTCGCTCAGCCGGCGCCTCGATCCAGTTGATGGCGAAGGAAAACGATCAGGCCACGCTGCGTCTGCCTTCCGGCGAGATGCGGCTCGTGCGCAGCGAATGCCGCGCAACGGTCGGTTCGATCGGCAACTCCGACCACCAGAACGTCAAGGTTGGCAAGGCTGGCCGCAAGCGCCACATGGGCGTCCGCCCACAGACTCGCGGCACGGCGATGAACCCGGTCGACCATCCGCACGGCGGCGGCGAAGGTTCAACGACTGCTGGCCGCCACCCGGTTACGCCATGGGGCGTGCCCACGCTTGGCTACCGCACACGTAAGAAGCACAAGGCTTCCGACAAGGACATCATCCGTGGCCGTCGCCGCGGGAAGGGTAATCGATGAGTCGCTCAAGTAAGAAGGGCCCGTTCGTTGAGGAGCGCCTAATGGGGCGGATCATCAAGATGAACGAAACCGGCGACAAGACGATGCTTAAGACTTGGTCGCGCACCTCGACGATCTTCCCTGAGATGGTCGGCCACACGATCGCCGTCCACGACGGGCGCAAGCACATTCCAGTCTTCGTCAACGAATCAATGGTTGGCCACAAGCTCGGCGAGTTCGCGCCGACGCGTACATATCGAGGCCACCTTGGCTCCGGGCAGGTGCGTTAGTTATGGCTGACGATCCTAAGAAGGACGAGGCAGAAGTGGAAGAGAAGCCGAAGCGCCGCCTGCGCCGCACGAAGGCCAAGGACGACGCGCCGAAGGCTGAGGCTGCCGCCGAAGAGACCACCGATCAGGCTGAGGTAGAGGCCGAAGTCGAGGTCGCTGAGGAGCCGAAGGCTGAAGAGAAGCCGAAGGCTGCGAAGAAGTCGAAGGCCAAGGCCAAGGACGAAGTCGCAGAGGCGCCGAAGCGCGTAATCCCAGCTTATGACCCTGAGAACCCACCGGTAATCAAGGCTCACGCCCGCTACGTGCGCACCTCGGCGCGCAAGGCTCGCCTGGTCTGCGATCACATTCGCGGCCACTCGGTTACCGAAGCGCGGATGATTCTTGCCCACACACCACGCGACGTCGCCGGCGACTGGCAGAAGCTGCTCGAATCAGCCGTTGCCAACGCTGAGCACAACCTTGAACTTGATGGAGAAAACCTGCGCATCCTCTCGGTCCAGGCCGATGAGGGTCCGACGCTGAAGCGCTTCCGCCCGCGGGCGATGGGCCGCGCATCAGCGATTCATAAGCGCACTAGCCACCTTTCAATCTCGCTGACGCCAAAGGAGTAACTGAGGACTATGGGACAGAAGGTTCACCCCGAGTCGATGCGCGTCGGCTACATCCACGATTGGAAGTCGCACTGGTTCACCGAACGCAACTTCGCTGAGTACCTAGCCGAAGACGTCTGGATCCGTACGCACATCGAAAACAAGCTGGCCCACGCCGGCATTTCGAAGATCACGATCCGCAAGGACGCCAACGAGGTGGAGGTCAACATCCACACGGCGCGCCCTGGCATCGTGATCGGTAAGTCGGGCGTCGAAGTTGATTCGCTGCGCCGTGACCTGCACCAGATCACCGGCAAGTCGGTCAAGGTCAACATTCTTGAGATCAAGCGCCCTGAGCTCGACGCAGCGTTGGTCGCTCAGTCGGTCGCCGAGCAGCTGCAGAACCGCGTTGCCTTCCGCCGCGCAATGAAGCGCGCGCTAACGAGCGCGATGCGCTCCGGCGCCAAGGGCTGCAAGATTCAGGTTGGTGGACGCCTCGGCGGCGCTGAGATGGCCCGCTCTGAGAGCTACTCCGACGGCCGCGTTCCGCTGCACACGCTGCGCGCCGACATCGACTACGGCTTCGCCGAAGCACGCACGACGTTCGGCCGGATCGGCGTCAAGTGTTGGATCAACAAGGGCGAAATCATGCCCGAGGGATTCACCGGCGTTGACCTGACAGATCTTGAAGGCCCAGCGACCGCCGGCGGCGCAGGTGGCCGTGACGATCGTGGCGGCGACGGTGGCCGCGGCCGCGGCCGCGGAGCTCGCGGAGGCGGTGCCTGATGCTCGCTCCTAAGCGCGTTAAGCACCGCAAGGTGATGCGTGGTCGCAGCCGCGGCTATTCGCGCGCCCAAACCTCAGTTCAGTTTGGCGATTACGGCCTCAAGTCGCTTGAGCACGCCCAGCTGACGAACCGTCAGATCGAAGCCGCTCGTGTCGCAATGACGCGCGAGATCAAGCGTGGCGGCAAGGTCTGGATCAACGTCTTCCCCGACAAGCCTTTCACGAAGAAGCCTGCTGAAACTCGGATGGGTTCCGGTAAGGGCTCGCCTGAAGGCTGGGTCGCTGTCGTCAAGCCGGGCCGCGTGATGTTCGAGCTGGCCGGAGTGCCTGAGGACTTGGCTCGCAACGCGCTCCGCCTCGCAGCGCGCAAGCTGCCGATGCGCAGCAAGGTAGTAACGCGAGAGGACGACGTCTAATGGCCGCCACCGACCACCTTCGCGACTGCACCACCGATGAGCTTGAAGGCCGCGTCCGCGCTGCCCGCTTGACGGTCTTTGGCCTTCGTTTCCAGCACGCCGGTGGCGAGCTCGAGAACACGGCCGGCCTGAAGAGCGCGAAGCGCGAACTTGCCCGCACACTGACCGTCGCGCGTGAGCGTGGCATTGACCCAGAAAAGATCCGCTAGAGATGACCGACGAAACCACAGAGCCCGAAACTCCAGAAGAAGAGACTCCCGCCGCCGAGGAGGTCGTCGCCGACGCTCCGGTAGAGGAAGCTCCTGCTGACGAAGCTGCCGCCGAGGAGCCTGCCTCTGAGGAAGCTCCTGCTGAGGAGCCTGCCGCTGAGGAGCCTGCCGCTGAGGAAGCTCCTGCTGAGGAAGCTGCCGCCGAGGAGCCTGCCGCTGAGGAAGCTGCCGCTCCGGTCGGCCCTAAGGCGATCCGTAGGGCCAAGCGTTCCGCCCACACGGGCGAAGTGAAGGCGACACGTACCGCGGAGGAGCGTCAGGCCGAGCGCGTCGAAGTACGCAAGGCTAAGGCCGTCGCTCGCAGCCGCCGCCGTGGCCAGGAGCGCGTCAAGCGCGCCGCCTCACCGAATGGCGAAGGTACGCCGCCAGCCGTGCGCGAACCGGCATCGGTTCAGGTTCGCCAGGGAATCGTCACCTCGGCTAAGGCCTCCAAGACAATCACCGTTCGCGTTGACATCGCCAAGCGCCATCCGAAGTACCAGAAGATTGTGCGCTCGACGAAGTCGCTCCACGCTCACGACGAAACAAGCGACGCTCGCGAGGGCGACTTCGTCCGCGTTATCGCCAGCCGGCCAATGTCGGCAACGAAGCGCTGGCGCCTCGTTGAGATCCTGGAGCGTGCGAAATGATTCAGAACGAATCGCGCCTCCGTGTCGCCGACAACACCGGCGCCCGCGAAATCCTTTGCATCCGCGTGCAGGGCGGCTCCAGCCGTCGCTACGCGCACGTTGGCGACGTCATCACGGCGACCGTCAAGCAGGCAATCCCGAACGGTGCGGTCAAGAAGGGCGAGGTCGTCAAGGCCGTCATCGTCCGCACCCGCAAGCAGTTCGGCCGCGACGATGGCACTTACATCGCCTTCGACGAGAACGCTGCCGTGATCATCGATGAGGCCAACAACCCGCTTGGAACTCGCATCTTCGGGCCGGTCGCCCGCGAACTCCGCGATCGCAACTTCATGAAGATCATCTCGCTTGCTCCGGAGGTGCTCTAGCATGGGTATGCGCATCCGTCGCGACGATCAAGTCGCCATTGTCAGCGGTAAGGACCGTGGAAAGACCGGTCGTGTCCTCCGCGTTGACCCGAAGAAGGAAAGGGTTTACGTCGAGGGTCTCAACATCATCAAGCGCCACCAGAAGCCTTCACCGACGGCAAGTGCCGGAAGCGAAGCAGCAACCGGTGGCGTGATCGAAAAAGAGGGACCGATTCACGTCAGCAATGTGATGCTGGTGGATCCGAAAGACAATCGTCCGACCCGCGTCGGCGTGACCCGCGAAGGCGGCGTCCGCAGCCGCGTCACGAAGCGCTCAAGCACGAAGCTCGACTGAACCTAATTCTTATGCCAGCAACCAAGACACCCGTCCGCATGAAGACTCGTTATCTCGAGGAAGTTCGCCCTGCTCTCGTTGAGCAGTTCGGTTACACAACCGTGATGCAGGCGCCGAAGGTCGAGAAGATCACCGTCAACATGGGCGTCGGCGAGGCCAAGCAGGACTCAAAGATGCTTGAGGCCGCCGCTGGGCAGCTGGCGCAGATCACCGGCCAGACTCCGAACGTGCGGCTTGCACGCAAGTCGATCGCAAACTTCAAGCTGCGCGAGGGAATGCCGGTCGGCCTTGCCGTGACGCTGCGCGGCGACCGTGCCTACGAGTTCCTTGACCGCCTAATGTCGATCGCTATCCCGCGTATTCGCGACTTCCGCGGCCTGCCGGCCAACTTTGACGGCCGCGGCAACTACACGATCGGCGTCCGCGAACAGATCATCTTCCCTGAGATCGACTACGACGCCGTCGACCAGATCCGCGGCCTCGACATCGCGATCACGACCAGCGCCGCGACCGACGAAGAGGGATACGCGCTGCTCGCACTCTTCGGAATGCCTTTCATCAACAAGCCCAACCCTGAAGAGGTAGCTGCGGAAGAGGCCAAGAAGGCCGAAGCCGCCGCTGAAGAGAAGGCCGCTCTTGAGCAGGCCAAGGCAGAGCAAGAGGGCGAGCAGGCAGCTGAGACCACAGAGGACGAAAGCGCCGACGGCGAGGCTTCGGATGAGGCCGACGACGAAGCTTCGGATGAGGCTGGCGCAGAGGTAGAAGAAGGAGCAGCCGAAGAGGCCGCTGAAGAGGCCGCCGACGAGGCTGCCGATGAACCCGCCGAGGAGACCGATCAGTAATGGCCAAGACTTCCCAGCGCGTCAAGCAGGCGCGCACACCCAAGTACCCAACCCGCGGTTACAGCCGTTGCAGCCGCTGTGGCCGCTCACGCGCTGTCTACCGTAAGTTCGGCGTTTGCCGTATCTGTCTGCGTGAGCTAGCTCACAACGGTTACATCCCCGGAATGACGAAGAGCAGCTGGTAGGGGAGAAGAGCTAACAATGTCGATGACAGATCCAATTGCCGATTTCTTGACCCGTGTGCGCAACGGCATCGTTGCTCAGCACGACGTCGTTGAGATCCCGGCCTCGAAGCTGAAGCGCGAGATGGCCCGCATCCTTAAGGAGCAGGGTTACATCGCCGGCTACGAGATGCGCGAGCACGATGCTGAGCACCCGGGCGACATTCTCGCCGTTGAGCTCAAGTATGCCGACGACCGTCGCAGCGCAATCACGGGCCTCAAGCGTGCCTCGCGGCCAGGTCAGCGTTACTACGTCGACAACGGCAGCATCCCGAAGGTTCAAGGCGGAATGGGCACAACAATCGTCTCCACTTCAAGGGGAGTCATGACCGGTCACGAGGCCCGCGCAGCGGGTGTCGGCGGCGAGGTTGTGGCCTTCGTCTGGTAGCCCTATGTCGCGAATCGGAAGAAAACCAATCCCCGTCCCATCCGGCGTCGAGATCCAGATCGAGCCTGAACTGGTGACCGTCAAGGGCCCGAAGGGCGAACTGAGCGAGCGGATCCCGCGCGACATCACCGTCGTTCAGGAAGGCGAGGAGCTACTCGTCACGCGCCCAACCGACCGCGGTGAGCATCGCTCGCTGCACGGCCTGACGCGTTCACTCGTCGCCAACATGGTTGAGGGCGTCACCGATGGCTTCGAGAAGACGCTTGAGATTCAGGGCGTCGGTTACCGCGCAGCGCTGAAGGGTTCAGACCTGACGCTGGCGCTCGGCTACTCGCACCCGGTCGAGATTCCAGCTCCAGACGGAATCAGCTTCGACGTGCCCCAGCCAACGAGCGTGATCGTCAAGGGGATCTCAAAGCAGCTCGTCGGTGAGACGGCCGCCAAGATCCGCAAGAGCCGTCCGCCTGAGCCTTACAAGGGCAAGGGAATCCGCTACGAGGGTGAGCACGTGATTCGCAAGGTAGGTAAGCGCGCATGAGCAAAGCTACGCGTGCAAAGGGCCGTCTTCGTCGCCAGCGCCGTGTGCGCGCCAAGGTGATCGGTACTCCCGATCGCCCGCGCGTTTCGGTCTTCCGCTCGAACCGTGGCATCAGTGCACAGCTGATCGACGATTCAGCCGGTAAGACGCTGGCTGCTGTCAGCTGGTCGGAGCCGCAGATGCGCTCGATCGCGCCGATGGAGCAAGCCGAGAAGCTCGGTCAGCTGCTCGCCGAGCGGGCCAAGGCTGCCGGCGCATCAACCGTTGTCTTCGACCGCGGTGGCTACCGCTACCACGGCCGCGTTAAGGCTTTCGCTGAAGGACTGCGCGAGGGTGGACTGAGCGTATGAGCAAGGAATTGAGCTAATCCATGGAAATTGACCGCACAGTCAGCGCTTCAGGGCTTGACCTTCAAGAACGCGTCGTTGAGATCAACCGCGTCGCCAAGGTCGTCAAGGGCGGACGTCGCTTCTCGTTCACTGCACTTGTCGTCGTAGGCGACGAGAAAGACGTCGTTGGCGTCGGCTACGGCAAGGCCAACGAGGTCCCGATGGCAATCCAGAAGGGCGTTGAGCAGGCGAAGAAGAACCTTTTCCGCGTGCCTCGCTATGGCGCAACGATTCCGCACCAGACGACGGGAATTTTCGGCGCTGGCCGCGTCTTCATGAAGCCAGCATCGCCAGGTACCGGCGTGATCGCGGGGGGCGGCGTGCGCGCGGTGCTCGAGCTGGCTGGAATCCACGACATTCTTTCCAAGAGCCTCGGCTCGCAGAACCCGATCAACCTCGTCAAGGCGACGGTCGAAGGGCTGCGCAGCCTGCGCACGCCGGCCGAAGTCGCTGAACTGCGCGGACTGTCGATCAATGAGGTTCTTGGCCTCGCGCCTGCGACGGCAGCGCCAGTTGCCGAAGAAGAGGGAGCGGTTGCCGTAGCGGTTGAGCCCGTCTCCGCAGTTGAGGCCGTTGAGGTCGCTGAGGCTGTTGAAGTCGTCGAGGTCGTTGAGGCTGTCGAAGCCGCCGAGGTAGTTGAGGCTGTCGAAGTCGCTGAGGTGGCCGAAGTTGTTGAAGCCGCCGACGAGGCTGAGAGCGCAGAGGAGCCGCCAGCATGAGCGAGCTTCGCGTAACTCAGATCCGCTCCAGCAACGGCAGCCAGGCCTCGCAGCTAGCCACGCTGCGCTCGCTCGGTCTGCGCCGGATCGGCCATAGCGTTGAAGTAGCCGACAACCCGCCGACGCGCGGAATGCTTCACACCGTCCGCCACCTTGTACGCGTCGATGGAGAGGACTCCTAATGAGCCCCGAGCCGAAGAAGCCTGCCGCGAAGAAGCCGGCAGCGAAGAAGCCAGCCGCCGCCGCAAAGCCGGCAGCCGCGAAGAAGCCTGCCGCAGCCGCGAAGCCTGCTGCAGCCGCGAAGCCTGCTGCAGCTACGAAGGCCCCCGCCAAGACTGAGGCCGCCGCTAAGCCAGCTCCAGTCGCCGCCAAGAAGGTCGCCGCCGAGGAGAGCTCGGAGAGCGAACGCTTCGGCCTGCACAGCCTTTCGCCATCGCCAGGCAGCCGCAAGCCGCGCCGCCGCGTTGGCCGCGGTCATGGTTCCGGCCACGGTAAGACGTCGGGCCGCGGACACAAGGGTTACGGCTCGCGTTCAGGCTCCAAGGATCGCGCTCGCTTCGAGGGTGGTCAGATGCCAATTCAGGTTCGGATGCGCAAGCTGCGCGGCCCGAACATGAAGAAGTCGATGCCGTTCGAGCCTTTCCGCACGCACACTCAGGCCGTCAACCTTCAGGATCTCGAGGCTCGCTTCGATTCCGGCGCCGATGTGACGATCGAAGCACTCGTCGCCAACGGTCTCGGCACGCGTAAGAACGTTCCGGTCAAAGTGCTCGCCAAGGGCGAGATCAGCAAGCCGCTGACCGTTCACGCTCATGGTTTCAGCGCCTCGGCGAAGGCGGCCATTGAAGCTGCCGGAGGCACCTGCGTGATGGTCGGAAGCGAGGCGCCCAGCACCCCAGCGCCATGATCGCGACGGTTATCAGCGCCTTTACGGTCCCCGAGATCCGCAAGAAACTTGCGTTCACGGCGCTGCTGCTCGCGCTTTACCGGCTCGGCGCCCATCTGCCGGTCCCCGGCGTTGACACGAAGGCGATCGAGGAGATCCAGAACCAGTTCGGTGGCGGCGGGATTCTCAACCTGCTCAACACCTTCAGCGGTGGTGGGCTCTCGCGGATGGCGATCTTCGCGCTCGGGATCATGCCGTACATCACGGCCTCGATTATTCTGCAGCTGCTGACCGTCGTTCTGCCTTCGCTCGAGAAGCTCTCGAAGGAGGGCGAGGTAGGGCAGGCCAAGATCACGCAGTACACGCGCTATCTGACCGTCGCCTTGGCCTTCGCGCAGTCGATCGGTTACGTCTTCCTGTTTAAGAGTCAGGAAGCTTCGGCCGGGTTGCCTGTAATCACCAACTTCAACGCTGGCACGCTCTTCCTGATTGTGCTGACGCTTACGGCCGGTTGTGTCGTCGTGATGTGGATGGGTGAGCTGATCACGCAGCGCGGCATCGGCAACGGAATCTCACTGATGATCTTCGCTTCAATCGTTTCCGGCCTGCCGAACGGCATCCAAGCTTGGTGGACCAGCCCTGACCCTGTCTTCAAGGTGATGATGCCGTTCCTCGCGCTGGCGGTTATCGCTGCGGTCGTCTTCATCCAGGAAGGGCAGCGACGGATCCCTGTGCAATACGCGAAGCGCGTTATTGGCCGCCGGATGAGCGGCGGCGGTCAGACCTATCTGCCGCTGCGCGTCAACATGGCAGGCGTGATCCCGGTCATCTTCGCGGCCTCGATCATGGCCTTCCCGCCGACTGTCGGTCAGTTGATCGGAACGCCGTGGGCGCAGGACCTTTCAAACTTCTTCAGCCCGTCTGGCGCCGCATACCTAGTCGGCGAAACGCTCTTCATCATCGTCTTCACTTACTTCTACACCGCGATCACTTTCAATCCGGTTGATCAGGCTGAGAACCTGAAGAAGTACGGCGGCTTCATTCCGGGCGTCAGACCCGGTCGGCCGACGGCCGAGTTCCTTGACCGCATCCTCGCTCGCCTGACCTTCCCCGGCGCGCTCTACCTTGCTGCGGTCGCGGCTCTGCCAACAATTCTGATTAACCAGACGGCTGCCAACTTCTTCTTTGGCGGCACTTCGCTGCTGATCGTCGTCGGCGTTGCGCTCGACACAATGAAGCAGCTTGAGGCGCAGCTGATGATGCGCAACTACGAAGGCTTCCTGAAATAGCTATGGCTGAACTGAACCTGATTCTGCTTGGACCACCCGGCGCTGGCAAGGGGACTCAGGCCGAGCAGCTGCGAACTGAGTTTGAGCTGCCACACATCGCTACCGGCGACATTCTGCGACAGGCGGTCGCCGAGAAGACCGAGCTGGGCGAGCTTGCGGCCAGCTACATGGATTCGGGCAACCTCGTCCCCGACGATGTGATTATCGGCGTCCTGCTCGAAGCTGTCGGTCGCCCCGACGCGCGCGACGGCTTCCTGCTTGACGGCTTCCCGCGCACGATCCCGCAGGCCGAGGCGCTGGGCACCGACCTCGAGAAGCTCGGCCGCAAGCTGACCGCTGTCTTGATGATTGAAGTTGACGACGAGGAGATCGTGCAGCGGATTTCAGGGCGCCGCGTCAATCCTGTTTCGGGCCGCGTCTACCACGTTGAGTTTGACCCACCGAAGGTTGAGGGGGTCGATGACGTGGACGGAACTCCGCTCGTCCAGCGTGAGGATGATCAGCCGGAGACGGTTCGCAACCGGCTGGCCGTCTACCACGAGCAGACCGCCCCGCTGGCCAACTACTACGAGCAGCTCGGGCTGCTGCAGCGCTTCGACGGGTCGGCCGCTCCTTCTGAGGTCTTCAGTCACATCCGTGCGACGATCACGACGCTGAAGCTCGAAGATTCGATCTGAGCGGTTCACGTAGCGCTGTGATCATCAAGAAGACCCCTGAGGAGATCGACAAGATCGCTGCCGCCGGTGAGATCCACTCCCGCGCGATGCAGCTGGTCGCCGGCAAGATCGCCGCTGGCGTAACAACCGGCGAGCTCGACGAGAGCGTGGAGCGCTTCATCCGCTCGCAGGGAGCCGAGCCTTCGTTCAAGGGTTACAACGGCTTCAGCGGCTCAATCTGCGCCTCGCCGAACTCGATGGTCGTGCACGGCATCCCCGGGGCCTACACGCTCGCCGACGGCGACATTCTCTCGGTCGACATCGGCGTAACGCTCGATGGCTGGGTCGCCGACGCCGCCGTCACCTTCCCGGTTGGCGAGGTGACGGTTGAGGCTGAGTCGCTGATGGCGGTCACTGAGGCCTCACTCTTCGACGCCGTCGATCAGGTCCAAGTTGGCGGCCGAATCGGCGACATCTCGCACGCCGTTCAGATCTGTGCCGAGGCCGACGGCTTCGGCGTCGTCCGAACATTGGTCGGTCACGGCGTTGGGCGCTCGATGCACGAAGATCCGCAGATTCCCAACTTCGGCCCCGCTGGCCGCGGCCCGAAGCTTGAAGAGGGGATGGTTCTGGCGATCGAGCCGATGATCACGGCCGGTGCACATGAAGTTCGAATTGCCCCCGACGGCTGGTCAATCTTCACCGTAGATGGCTCACTTTCGGCCCATTTCGAGTTCACAGTTGCCGTCACCGCCGACGGCCCAAGAATCCTCACGCCCTGGCATGAACTGCTCGGAGCGCCCCAGTGAACGGGCGTAGAGCGAATAATTGCCGCGTTTTGCTACCTTATGAGCTCGTGTGCGTTCCCGCGAGGGAGCGTGTTTGTCCGCGAGTGGTAGCGGCGCGCCCCTGCGGTCGCCAGAGCCTCTTTCCGGCCCATCGACGAAGAAGGAATTATGAAGGTAAGACCGTCGGTCAAGCCGATGTGCGAAAAATGCAACGTGATCAGGCGCAAAGGCGTTGTCTTTGTCATCTGCCCGAACCCGCGACACAAGCAGCGTCAAGGATGAAGATCTAAATGGCTCGCATCGCAGGAATCAATATTCCGCTCAACAAGCGCGTTGAAATCGGACTCACCTACATCTACGGGATCGGTCGCTCGACCTCGCTCTCGATGCTCAAAGAGGCCGGGATCAACCCAGATACTTACGTGCGCGACCTAACCGAAGACGAGGTCGCGAAGCTGCGTACCGCGGTCGACGGCGACATTCTCGTCGAAGGCGATCTTCGCCGTGAACGTTCACAAAACATCAAGCGACTCGGCGAGATTGGCTGCTACCGCGGCATCCGCCACCGCCGCGGCCTTCCGGTCCGCGGTCAGAAGACAAAGACCAACGCCCGTACCCGTAAGGGACCAAAGCGGATGCAGGTCGCCGGCAAGAAAGCCGCAACCAAGACATGAGGAACTAAGTGCCTGCTCCAAAACGCCCAGCCCGTGGCCGCCGCAAGGTCAAGAAGAACATCCCTGTCGGTCAGGCTCATATCAAGACGTCGTTCAACAACACGATCGTCTCGCTGACCGACCTGCAAGGCAACGTGATCGCTTGGGAGTCGGCCGGTGGCGCCGGCTTCAAGGGTTCGCGCAAGTCGACTCCGTTCGCCGCTCAGGTAACGGCAGACTCGGCAGCGCGCAAGGGAATGGAACAAGGACTTCAGAAGGTCGACGTTTACGTCAAGGGCTCGGGCTCCGGCCGCGAGACAGCGATTCGCTCGCTTCAGGCCGCAGGGCTCGAAGTGATCAGCGTGCGCGACGTAACGCCGCAAGCCCACAACGGATGCCGGCCGCGCAAGCGCCGCCGCGTATAGGGGGCTGCTGAACAATGGCTCGCGATACTTCACCTCAGTGCAAGCAGTGCCGCCGCGAAGGCGAGAAGCTCTTCCTCAAGGGTGAGCGTTGCCTCACCGACAAGTGCTCGTTTGAGCGCCGGGCGTACCCGCCAGGCGACCACGGCCGTGGCCGTCAGAAGCAGAGCGAGTACCGCGTGCAGCTGCGCGAGAAGCAGAAGGCCCGTCGCTACTACGGCGTACTTGAGACGCAGTTCCGCCTCTACTACGACCGCGCCAGCCGTCAGGACGGAATCACCGGCGAGAACCTGCTGCAGATGCTTGAGCGCCGCCTCGACAACGTGATCGTCCGGCTCGGCTTCGCTGGCTCACGCCGCCAGGCACGCCAGATGGTCCGCCACGGCCACTGGACGGTCAATGGCCGCCGCGTTGACATTCCAAGCTTCCAAGTCCACGAGGGCGACATCATCGCGCTCAAGGGCGACAGCCCGGCTGAGCCGGTCGTTCGCGGGGCTACCGAACTTACGGCGCAGGTGCCGGCCTGGTTGCAGGCCGACCACGAGTCGTTGACAGCAAAGATTCTTCGTGCCCCTGAGCGTCGTGAGATCACGACGCCGGTGCAGGAACAGCTCATCGTCGAGCTGTATTCGAAGTAGCAGCAATGTTTGGCGTTTGCCCCCGATGGGTGGGGGCGGCGCGCCCGGCGGTCGCCTGAAGTTAGGCGCCGCACCGATTACAACCACAGGATAAATCGCCACGATGCTCGACTTTCAGATTCCTCGGATCACCAGTGACACCAGCGACGAGAACAGCGGCTCGTTCGTAATTGAACCGCTCGACCGTGGCTTCGGCTACACCTTTGGCAACTCGCTGCGCCGCGTGCTGCTCAGCTCGCTTTCAGGTGCTGCCGTAACGAGCGTCCGGATCGAGGGCGTGCGCCACGAGTTCTCATCGATTGAAGGCGTGACCGAAGACGTCACCGACATCATCCTCAACATGAAGGGGATCGTCTGCCGGATGCACTCCGACGCGAGCGAGGTTGAAGCCCCGCTCGTCGTTACCGGCCCAGGTGAGATCAAGGCCAAGGACATCGACCTGCCTGCCGGCGTCGAGATCCTCAACCCCGACATTCACATCGCGACGCTCGAAGCGAAGACGAAGCTTGAGATCTATCTGACGATCGGTCGCGGCCGCGGCTACCGCGTCGCCGAGGACAACAAGAGCGATGATCAGCCGATCGGCGTTATTCCGATCGACTCGCTCTTCTCTCCCGTACAGCGCGTGGCTTACGCCGTTGAGCAGGCTCGCGTTGGTCAGCGCACCGACTTCGACAAGCTGACTATCGACATCGAGACCGACGGTTCGCTCGATCCTCAAACTGCTCTGCGCGAGGCATCGGAGATTCTGATCTCGCAGCTGGCAATCTTCACCGACGAAGACCGCATCGAAGAGCTTCGCGCCGGCCCGGTTAACCAGCTCGATTCAGCCGGTATGGGGGCAATCCCTGGTGCCGCGCCGCTCGCAGGCGGTGGCCCGCTCGACGACATTCTGATCGAGGAGCTGGAGCTTGGCGTCCGTTCATACAACTGCCTTAAGCGCGCCGGCATTCAGACAATTGGCGATCTGCTCTCGAAGTCCGAGGCAGAGCTGAACGCGATCCCGAACTTCGGTAAGAAGTCGATCGACGAGGTAATTGAAACGCTCGCTGCGCGCGGTCTCGCGCTCCGCGACGACTGAGGACCCAAACCATGCGCCATCAGAAATCCCGCCACAAGCTAAGCCGCAGCCCTTCTCATCGCAAGGCGATGATGCGCAACCTCTGCAAGGAGATCATTGAGCACGAGCGGATCAAGACGACCGAGGCGAAGGCCAAGGCCGTCAAGCCCGAAGTTGAGCAGCTGATCACGCTGGCCAAGCGCGGCGATCTTCATGCCCGCCGCCAGGCACTCTCAGCGCTGGGGCAGGACGCTACGGCGGTGCACAAGCTTTTCACCGAGGTCGCTCCGCGCTACACCGAGCGGCCGGGTGGCTACACGCGGATCCTCAAGCTCGGGCCGCGGCGCAGCGACTCGACCGAGATGGTCTATCTCGAACTGGTCTGAGTCGCCCCGTTTAGCTCCAGCGGTCGTGTCGCCAGCCCCGCGCTCTATGCTCGCTTCTAGCGCGCGATGAAGGTTCTTCTCACCAACGACGACGGGATCGAAGCCGAGGGGCTGCAGACGCTTCGAGCCGCGCTGGCAGCGCTACCCGATGTTGAGCTGGTGACGATCGCCCCGGACGGCAATCGGTCGGCCTTCGCGCGCAAGATCACCACGCATAAGCCGCTCTGGATCGAGGAGATCCCGTTCGATGACGGCAGCGTTGGCTACGCAACGGAGGGGACGCCGGTCGATTGTGTCCGCTTCGCAACACTCGGCCTTGTCGAGGATTTCTATCCCGACCTGATTGTGTCGGGAATCAACCACGGCGCCAATCTTGGCGACGATGTGACCTACTCTGGAACGGTTGCCGCCGCGCTCGAAGGGGTCTTGCTGGGCATTCCGGCGATCTCTGCTTCGCAGCAGTCGACGAGCCGCGAGATGGACTTCCGTTGGGGGCGTAACTTCGAGTTCGGCGCTGGCGCCGAGTTTGTTGCGCGGCTGGCGCAGCACGTTGGCCACACTCCGCTTCCGCAGGGAACACTGATCAACGTCAACGTTCCCGGTGACAGCCCAACCGGCGTCGAAGTAACGCGGCTTGGCAAACGGATTTACCGCGACGAGCTGAAACTGCAAGAGCAAGGCACACCGGGCCGCAGGCGCTTCTCGATCTACGGCGAGGATCATGGCTACAACGACGAGCCGGGGACAGATCTCGCCGCGCTGGCGGCTGGCAGGATCGCCGTTACGCCGCTCCATTTCGACCTGACCTACGAGCCTGGAATTGAGGCGCTCGGTGCCCGCGACCTGAGCCGGCTGCTGAAAGCTGACGCTCCAGAGCCGCAGTGAGCGCCGCCGAGCGCGCCGAG
>CAMCVN010000016.1 GCA_945881845.1 Bifidobacterium breve
GTCGCCATGTCGGCCATCACGGTCAAGATCGTTCCCTCCGCGGGTTCACGGACGGAGGCGTAGGCGCGCTCCGCCGCGCGCTGCATCGCGAGCGCGATCAGTACCGGGTCGACAAGCACGCCAGGACGTGAGATCAACTCCTCAGCGGCGCCGCGGATCAGCTGCGAGAGAATCACGCCGCTGTTGCCGCGGGCGCTCAGAAGCGCGGCACGTGCAACGAGGTCGACGATCTCCTCGCGGCCGATCTCATCGAGCGAGCGCTCGCCTGACTCCTCGGCAAGACGGTCGAGCTCGCTCAGGCAACCCTGCACCGTCAAGACCATGTTGTCGCCCGTATCGCCATCGGCGACCGGAAAGACGTTGAGGTCGTTGATCTCGGAGCGTCGCTCCTCAAGCGCGACTAGAGCGCCACCGAGGATTGCGCGGAAACGCAACAGGCTTGAGCTGGAATTTGACTGCGGCACTACGCCGCTGAGCCTAAAGGGCCTTCTGGACCTTGTCGGCCTTGAGGCAGCGCGTGCAGACGTACTCGCGGCGCGGCGCGCCTTCGACGACGATCCGAACCTTCTGGAGATTCGGATTGAAGCGCCGACGGGTAGCGACCATCGAGTGGCTTCGGCTGTTGCCGAATGCCGGTCCCTTGTTGCAGCTGAAACATACCTTGGCCATTGCGTTGCGCAGTGTAGCGGTCAGCTGGCAGGTTCCGAGTCGCGCTGCGGCGTTGGCCGCCGATGCGGTGAGCGACGCGGGGCACTGGATGCGCGCGCAATGCTGCCTGGCCCGCGCAAACGAACAGCACTGGAATCGGCGTCTGGGAGCGGAATTCCGCCTCCACTCGGACCGCCGGTCGGGCGATCTTCAGACCCGCCGCCGGAACTATCGTCGTCGTCCCACCAGTCGCGAAGATCCTGCGGGCGAGCGCCGCCAAATCGGACCAACATCAGGACAAGAATCGCCGCAGCACCAACGTGCGAAAGACCCGTGATCAGCAACGCGATCGCCTGTCCGCTCATCTCTACAAAGACTAGCGGCGCCGAGGGCCGCTTGGCATCGCGCCTCTCAGCTGCCGCTGAGCTGGACGCGCAGCCGCGTGAGCGCTAGTAGTGCCTCGGCCGCGTTGCGGCCAGCGTCGCGCACTCCACCACCGGACCGCTCGAGCGCCTGCTCGAGCGTTTCAACCGTCAAGACCCCAAACGAACATGGCACGCCGGTCTCCAGCGAGACGCTCTGAATTCCGCGGGCGGCCTCGGCGCAGACATAGTCGTAGTGATCGGTCTCACCGCGAATAACCGCGCCGAGACAGGCAACACCGGCAAAACGCCCCGACTGCGCGCAAAGCTTCGCGGCCGAGGGAAGCTCGAAGGCGCCAGGGACCTCAAAGCATTCGGCCGGCTCGCAGCCGGCCTCGGCGAAGGCTGCCTGCGCACTCGAGGTCAGCCGCTCGGCCAACTGCGGATAGAACTGAGCGCAGACGATCGCGTAGCTGTCACTCATCGGCGGATTCCTCAGAAATTCGGTCCTTCTCGCGCTCGGCGTGGATCATCTCCTCGTCGAGATTGAGCCCCTGATGGTGAAGCGTGTGGCCCATCCGACGGCGCTTCGTCTCGAGGTAATCGGCGTTGTGCTCGTTTGAGGCCGGCTCGATCGGCAGCTGCTCGCTGACCGATAGGCCGTAGCCCTCGAGGCCATGGATCTTCTTTGGATTGTTGGTCAGAATTCGGATCGAGCTGAGGCCAAGATCAACCAGAATCTGCGCGCCGATTCCATAGTCGCGCAGGTCGGCCGGAAGGCCGAGCTTGAGATTGGCGTCGACAGTGTCGTAGCCCTCCTCCTGCAGCTTGTAAGCCTTGAGCTTGTTCAACAGCCCGATGCCCCGACCCTCCTGAGCGAGGTAGAGCAGCACGCCCTCCCCCTCCTCCTCGATTACTGCCAGCGCGGCCGTGAGCTGGTCACCGCAGTCGCATCGCAACGAGTGGAAGACGTCGCCGGTCAAACACTCCGAGTGAACACGGACGATCACGTCTTCTTTGCCTTCAACGTCGCCCTTGACTAGCGCGACGTGATGCTTGTCGTCGACCAGAGAGCGGTAGCCGACGACGGTGAAGTCGCCAAACGCTGTTGGCATTGAAGTCGATACGACGCGTTCAACGAGCTGGTCATTCTTGCGCCGGTAGGCGATCAGATCGGCGATCGTCAACATCTTCAGATCGTGGAGATCGCAGTAGCTCTTGAGGTCGTCGACGCGCGCCATCGAGCCGTCGTCGTTCATGATTTCGCAGATCACTCCGGCCGGGGTGCAGCCAGCCAGGCTCGCTAGGTCGACGCTGGCCTCGGTGTGGCCGGTCCGTTCCAAGACACCACCGGGCTTGGCCTTGAGCGGGTTTACGTGCCCCCCCTTGACGATCGCTTCCGGACCGTTGGCCGGGTCGCTGGCGACGCGGATTGTTTGCGCGCGGTCGGCGGCACTGATCCCCGTCGTTACCCCCTCGCGGGCTTCAATCGTGACCGTAAATGGCGTTTCATATGGAGTTTCGTTCTTGGCCGTCATCAGCTCAAGGTCTAGCTCGGCGCACCGCTCCGGCGTCAATGCGAGGCAGATCCAACCGCGCGCGTGCTTGGCCATGAAGTTGATCGCCTCTGGCGTAACGTGCTCGGCGGCCATCACCAAGTCGCCCTCGTTCTCGCGGTCCTCATCGTCGACGACAACGATCATCTTGCCGGCGGCAATCTCAGCCAGCGCCTCGTCGACGGTTGCGAAGCGGTAATCGGTTTCGGCGGAATCGGTCATTGCGAGGTGGCGAGCAAGCGTTCGACGTACTTGGCGAGAATGTCGACTTCAAGATTGACTGTACGGCCAGCTGCTGTGCCGCCAAGGTTAGTGCGCTGCGTTGTCTCAGGGATCAGCCAGACGTCGAAGCCCTGATCATCGACGCGAGCGACAGTTAACGAGACTCCGTCAACGGCAATCGAACCTTTCTCAGCGACGTAGCGCAGCAGCTCCGGGGCGGCAGCCACCGTCACGACTAGCGCGATCCCATCCTCACGCGTGGCCGCGACCGAGCCGACGCCGTCAATGTGACCTTGGACGATGTGCCCGCCGAGGTGGCCGTTGGCCCGAACCGGCAGCTCGAGGTTGAGCGGCGACCCAAGCTGCGCGTCGCCGAGCGAACTGCGGCTGAGCGTCTCGTTGATCGCGTCTGCCGAGAAACTCTCGTCGCTGATCTCGGTGGCAGTCAGGCAGACGCCGTTAACGGCGACCGAGTCGCCCTCCGAGAGCTGCCCTGCGAGCGCGCTTCGAATCGTCAGCCGCGCGCCAAGCTCGTTGCGCTCAAGCTCAACGAGCTCACCGAGATCTTCAATTAGCCCCGTAAACACAACTACCACTCTCGCAGTCTGGCGGTCAGCAGGATGTCGTCAGCGACCCTCTCGGTGGTCAGAGAGAGCGCTCGGGTCGCGTCGGCAATCATCGTCGCCCCCATCCCTTCGAGCGGATCGCGCGCGTTTGCCCCGCCGAACACGAGCGGCGCGATGAAGAGGCGCATCTCGTCAATCTCGCCGGCGTCAAGGAAGGCGCCGGCCAGATGCGGGCCGCCTTCGAGCAGCAGCGAGGTGACCGGCGGGTCGAGCTTGCCAAGTTGGCTGAGCGCATCGCTGACGCGCAGCGGCTCGTTCTCACCGCTGACGACAACCACTTCGGCGCCGGCCGACTCAAGCGCTTCAATCGCGCTGCGCGGCGCGGCGCGCGACACCACAACTATCAGCTCAATCTCAGGCGCCTGCGAGAGCAACTGCGAGTTGAGCGGTAGGCGAGCATCGGAGTCGAAGACGATTCTGCGCGGCTGCTTCGCGACGCCGGGAGTGCGTGCTGTCAGCTGCGGATCGTCGGCCATCGCCGTCCCAATACCGACCGCGACCGCATCAACCTCGGCGCGCCAGATGTGAACTAACTCCCTGCTGCTGGCATCCGAAATCCACTGCGAGTCGCCCTCGCTGGTCGCGACCTTGCCATCGATACTCATCGCAGACTTGAACAGAACCCAGGGCTTACCGGTCCGAGCGTGCTTACGGAAGGCTTGGTTCTCAAGCCGCGCTGTCGCGGCCACCTCGCCGCTAGCGATCTCAACGTCGACCCCTTCGTCGCGCAAGATTCCAAGGCCCCTGCCGCTGGCCTTCTCGGTCGGGTCATCGCTCGCTACGACGACGCGCCCGATCCCGGCCGCGGTGATCGCGTCGGTGCACGGCGGCTGCTTGCCTTGGTGGCAGCACGGCTCCAGCGAAACGTAGAGCGTCGCTCCGCTTAAATCGGCGCCACCGCAGTCTGCAATCGCGTTTACCTCGGCGTGAGCTTCGCCGTAGCGCTCGTGCCAGCCCTCGCCAAGCACCTCGCCGTCGCGCGCGATGACCGCGCCGACCTGTGGGTTAGGACTGACGCTGCCGAGGCCGTTGCGGCCAAGCTCAATCGCCCTCTCGAGCAACTGCTTATCGCGTGTCGTAACTGAACTATCCATTAGGCGATCAGGATAGGCGCATAGGGCCGCGCTCAGCGGCAGCGCGCGTACACCGAGTAGAGCTCGTTGGCGGCGACCGGCCGATAGCCAGCAGGCGGAAGATTGCGCAGCGTGTCTTCCGACGTTGGGTTCTCTGGGTCGAGCCCGCCGCGCAGGAGGACAGCCCTGCCGGCGGCCAGGACAACGATTCCGTTCTTCACCTTCGACGCCTCTGGAACGTCGCTGCGGGCGATCACTTGGTCGGCTGGCAGATCCATGATCCAGCGCACCGCGGGCACGAGTCGGTGGTTGCTCGTTAGTACCGGGCCACACTCAGCGGCGGCGCGCACATCCGGACGGTCGAGCAGGCTGGTCAACGCTTGCACCGAATCACCGCGGAACTTCAGCTCCGACACGAGCACGCCAACGTTGACACGGATGATCGTCCAAACGATCAGCGCGGCGACGGCGACAGACGCGCTGATCGCCCAGTACTTACGGACGCGGCCCGGTTCGATGACTGTGAAGCCGGCAACGAGGAAGGCAGCGAAGATCATAAGCATCATCGCTGGCAGCAGCAGGTAGCGGCTGATCACCGAGAATTCCCCGAGCGCCAGCAGGACAAACGTGAAGAGTCCGATCAGAAAGAGCGATAGCGGCACTCGTACGCGGTGCGGAACGAGCCAGCTTGCGAGACCAAGGCCAATCAGGCCGGCGACCATCACGGGGACTTTCAGCAGCTGACCGAAGAACAGCAGAGTTTCACCTGGAATCTCGCTCGGGGGTTTTGAGCGCCCGTCCTCGGCCGTCACCGCCGTCGTGTGGGTCTGGGAGAAGAGCGGATCGCCGGTGACGATGTAGTCGATCCCGAACCAGATCAGCGGCGCGGCACCAACGAGCAGCGCGAACTCAATTCGCTTCCGCCACGAAAGTCCAGGGAAGAGCCAAAGCCAATAGATACCGGCGATGATCCATGCCTCCGGACGCAATAGCCCACATAGCGCCAGCAGCCAAAATATCGATGCTCCTCGACGTGGCTTAGCGACCTCGAGCGCAGCCGCCCAGAGCAGCAAGGCCAAGTAGGGAACGTCGATGAAGGCGCGAGCGGCGAGAAACGGGAAATCAAAGCGGGTGCAGAGAATCGCTGCCGCGGCAAGGCCAACCAACACCGTGAACGAGTTGCGAGCGAGCTGATAGAGGGCAACGACCATTAGGACGAAGCTGCCCATCGTCGCCAGCAACATCAGGCGGTCGCCGGCGCGGCCAAAGAGCGCAAAGAAGATCCCGAAGACCAGCCCTAGAGGATGCTCCGTCGGCGCCCTGTAGGTAGCGAAGTCGGGGAGATTCCCGTCGAGCATCTCGCGCCCCCAGAGCAGCGAGTAGGTCGCGTCGTATGAGGTGTAGGTCGGGAAGATGATTGTTCCTGCCGCGACGATCAGCGTCGTCACGACGAGCAGGATCGTCGGCCACGGCAGCGATTCAACGCGGGAGGTGAGCGAACGAGAAGAGGGAGCGGTAGTCACGGAAGGCAGTCGGTTGAAGAGCGTCCGGCGGGCAGACGACTCGAAGGCATACTACGCAGCCTCATGACGGGCAGCCCCCGGTGGTCGCCCCCTTTCAGCCCCAATCGCACCAGACCCGTACGATTGGGCGTCGATGAAGCTGATCATTCAGATCCCCTGTCTCAACGAAGAGGCGACCCTCCCCGAGACGCTTGCGGACCTTCCGCGCGAGGTTGACGGGATCACCGACGTCGAATGGCTGATCATCGACGACGGCTCGACCGACGCAACGGTCGAAGTGGCACTCGCCAACGGCGTCGACCACATCGTGCGGCTGACCAACAACCGCGGTCTCGCCGCAGGCTTCCAAGCCGGCCTTGACGCCTGCCTCAAACTCGGCGCCGATGTGATCGTCAACACCGACGCCGACAACCAGTACTACGGCGCCGATATCCCGAAGCTCGTCGAACCAATCATCGCCGGCCGCGCCGACATGGTTATCGGCGACCGCCAGACCGACACGATCGAGCACTTCTCGCCGATCAAGAAGCGGCTCCAGAAGCTCGGCTCATGGGTTGTTCGTCAGGCATCGGAGACGGATGTTCCCGACACCACCTCCGGCTTTCGCGCTTACAACCGCGAGGCCGCGCTGCAGATGGCCGTCGTCTCACGCTTCACCTACACGCTCGAGACGATCATCCAAGCCGGCAAGCTGCTTGTCGCGGTCGAGGATGTTCCGATCCGCACCAACCCGAAGACGCGCGAGTCGCGGCTCTTCCCATCAACCTGGTCGTATGTGCGGCGAAACAGCATCTCGATCTTCCGCATCTACGCGCAGTACGAGCCGATGCGAGTCTTCTTTAGCGCCGCAGTCGTACTTGCCGTAGCGGCCGTGATCCCCTTCACGCTCTTCTTCATCAACTGGGTTCAGGGCGACGGGGCCGGCCACGTGCAGTCACTGATCTTCGGCGCCGTTCTCTTCAACGCAGCCGTCGTGATGGGCGCGCTGGCCGTAATCGGCGACCTGATGCACGCTCAGCGGATCATGAGCCAGCGCATATTCGAACGCGTCCGCAGGGTTGAGCTGGAGCTCGGCGTACCGCCTTCGCATTATGAGCCGGGGGCCACTCCGACCGGCCAGGCGGCAACGACGGGAGCACACTCAGCGCCCTCCCCGAGCGAGCATCGCGCCCAGCTTCAACAAGAGGAGGCGTCGCGATGAAGTCGCGCGTGACAGTCGATAGCGAAGGAACCGTAACCGGCAACACCTTCGACAAGTACGGCTCGACCCATCCGGTTGTGCGGCGTCTGATGTCCGGCTTCCACCGCGAACTTGACGCTTGCTACGCGATCGCATCACCGACGTCAATTCTCGACATCGGTTGCGGCGAGGGAGTACTCACGCATGAATGGGCTGGACGGCTTCCGAACGGCGGCCGAATTGTCGGCACCGATCTTGACGACCCGCTGCTGCATGCGCAATGGGAGCAGCGCCGCGCGCCGAACCTTGAGTACCGCGTGATGAAGGGTGAGCAGCTTGAGTTCGCCGACAACGAATTCGACACCGCAACCGCGATCGAGGTGCTCGAGCACGTCACCGACCCAGAGATGGTGCTCTCCGAGATGGCGCGCTGCGCCGAGCGCTGGCTCTTGGTCTCGGTTCCACGCGAACCACTCTGGCGGATCACGAACATCGCCAGAGGGGCTTACTGGAGCGAACTGGGCAACACGCCAGGGCACCTCAACCACTGGTCGAGCCGCTCATTTCGGGCGATGCTCTCGCGCTACGGCGAAGTCGTCGAACTGCGCCACCCGTTCCCGTGGGTGATGGCGCTAGTACGGCTCGGTGGCTAGCTCAGAGACAAGCGATTCGGGCGTGCCCCCCAAAGAGGGCGGCTACGTTCACGGGGCGCGAATTCTGGCAGTCGGGGTCGGCGCGACCGGCCTGCTGACGTTCCTCTACTTCTCGCTTTCCTCGCATCTACTTTCGGCGACCGCGTACGGCGAGCTGAGCGTCCTCTGGGCGGCCCTCTTCATCGTCATCTCAGTTATCTATCGCCCGATCGAGCAGCTGCTCTCGCGCACAATTTCCGACCGCCGAGCGCGCGGAGCCGAAGGCAACCATCCGCTGCGCGGACCGATGCTGATCCAGACCGGCTTTGCGCTCCTATTCCTACTCGTTGCCATCGCACTGCGCCCACAGATCAAACAGCTCTTCGGCGGCTCTGAGTCGCTCTACTTGATCTTCGTCGGCGCGACACTCGCTTACGCGGCCAGCTACTTCGCCCGCGGCTACTTCGCCGGACACCAATGGTTCGTGCTCTACGGCGGCCTGATGCTCTTTGAGTCAAGCGCGCGGGTCTGCTTCCCGCTCGCCGTCCTGGTCGGCATCAGCAGCGGCCAGACCGCGATCGCTATCGGCATCTTTGCGGCTCCTCTGGCATCACTACTGGTCATTCCGTGGGCTATCGCACGCCACGCCCGCCTCGACAATGACGCCCCGGAGCTTGAGCTCAGCTCGGTTGCCGGCAGCGGAGTTGGCTTCGCTGGCGCCGTCGCCGCAATTCAGCTTGGCGAGCAAACTTTGCTCAACGCCGGCGTGCTCGTAGCCGATGCCGTCGCTGGCGCCGCCACCGCCGGCGCCGTCTTCAGCGTGCTGCTCATCACTCGTGCGCCGTTGCAGCTCTTCCAGTCGATCCAGACAACGCTGCTGCCTCACCTTACGGGGCTAGAAGCGACGAAGGGCGGTGAGGAGTTTTCGCGCGCGATCAAGATCACGATCCGCGCGATAGCAATCTTCGCCGGGATTTCGGCTCTCGTAATGCTGCTGATCGGGCCGAGCTTGATGCAGCTCTTCTTTGGCGACGACACGGTCTTCGGCCGCTGGGGCCTCGCCGCTGTGGCGATCGGAATGGGATTCCACCTCGCCGCCGGCACGCTCAACCAAGCCGCGCTGGCCCGTGGCCGTGCTACCGCAGCCAGCATCATTTGGATCCTAATCGGACTGGCCTTCGTCGGCTGGATGTTCGTGCCGCTCGTCTCATCGGCCCTGTTGCGAGCCGAGCTCGGTTATCCGGCCGCTACGGCAACGCTTTGCGCTCTGCTCTACATCCTTTACCGCCGGGCGCCGGGCGGCGAAGGCGATCTAGTGCCGGCTCGTCGCAGCGTCGAGGATGTCATTGAAGGCTCGGGCGGGATCATCCTGACCGAAGATCGCTGAGCCCGCGACTAGGCGCGTAGCCCCGGCCGCGACGCAGAACCCTGCCGTCTTCGCATCGACTCCCCCGTCTACCTCAATCACAACGCCGTCGCCAACGATTGCGCGCAGCCGCGTGACCTTCTCGATCGAGCTGGGGATGAAGCTCTGCCCACCCCAGCCTGGGTTGACTGTCATGCAGAGCGCTAGGTCTGGCACGACCTCCTCGTAGATCGCGAGCGGCGTCCCAGGGTTGACGGCGAGCCCCGCCTTACAGCCGTGGGAGCGGATCAGATCGAGCGCATAATCGACCGCTGGGGTTGCTTCGGCGTGAATGATGATCGTCCCCGCCCCTGCCTTTGCGAAAGATTCAACCTGAAGCGTCTCCGGCCGCTCGACCATCAGATGCACCTCAAGGTGGAGCCCCATGTCACGCAGCGCTTCGCAGACCTGCGGCCCCATCGAGAGCGGCGGAACGAACTGGCCGTCCATCACGTCGACGTGGATGATCTTGGCACCAGCGTCTTCCACGAGCTTCACCTGCTCGCGAAGAACTCCAAAATCAGCGGCGAGGATAGAGGGCGCAATCTCAACGTTCATCGTTAAACCTCCACCAGCATTGATGTCCCGCAGTGCGAGCACTCGGTAGTTGCCGTGCTCGACATCCGCACGATTGTTTGATGCTCACCGCAGCCTGGGCAGACGGACCGCAGCTCGTAGCGGTGGAGGCAGTAGACACAGCGGTAGCGTCCGGGCACGGTCGTTGGACGTAGCCACGGCTCGTGGCACGAAGGGCACTCTAATCCGACCGAAACTTCCGCCATCGCGGGGACAATAGAACGCCGCTCCCCGGAATTGCGAAACCGTTCATTCGCCGCGCCCGCGCTGGAACTCTTCCCAGCTCATTGCGCGCGAGCCCGGCGGCACGACCTCGTCGTAGATCAGTCGATCGTCCTCGAGGTGGGCGCCGCGCACTCCGAGCATCGTTCCGTCCTCAAGCTCCGCGCGCGCGCCGATGTGGGGCGAGAGCGCCCGGACGACGCGATCCTGCTCTGCGGCGCTGCTGCTGGGGTCGAGGATCCGGTCAGCGGCGACGATCTTTTCGGCGTAGCTCGCAGCCGATTCATCTTGCTCAACGAACGCTCGCGGACTTCCGAGAACCTCATTCAAGAGATCGGCGCTACGAAGTTCGAGCCGCTCGCTGAGCGTTCCAAAAGTGTCGTTGGCGGCTATCGGCTCACGGACGGCGGCGCAGACAGGCCCGCAGTCAAGCCCTTCGACCAGTCGCATTATCGATATTCCCGTTTCGCTGTCGCCGGCGATGATCGCGCGCTCAATCGGTGCGGCTCCGCGCCACCGCGGCAGCAGCGAGGGATGGACATTAAGAATCTCGTAGCTAGAGAGCAGTGGCTCGCGGATCAGCGCTCCGTACGCGCAGACCAAGAGCGCGTCGGGCGCTGCTTCGGCAATCAGCTCACGCCCTGATTCGTCGTTGACGTCCTCCGGCTGGGCGACAGCGATGCCAAGTTCGCGAGCCGTGTCGGCGACCGGAGGCGCGGTCAGCTTGCGGCCGCGCCCTGCGGGGCGGTCGGGCCGCGTAACTACCAGCTCCGGCACCGTCCCGGCGGCAACCAGGTGGCGCAGTAGCGCTGCCGCGAACTGCGCCGTTCCGAGATAGACGGTGCGCAACGGTGGTCCCCTAGAAGCCTGAGCCGAGCTCACGCAGGCTGCGCATCGCCTCGCGCCGCTGACCACGCGTCGTGCGATCGATTATCAAGACGCCATTTAGATGATCGAGCTCGTGTTGAATCACGCGCGCCTCGAGCCCTTCGGCTTCGAGTTTGACGGGCCCGCCGAAGGGGTCCTGCGCACTGACCCGAAGCTGCGCCGGCCGCGTCACTTCGACGACCACTTGCGGCAGGCTGAGGCAGCCCTCGTCGAAGGTCTCTTCGTCGTCCGAGCTCCATTCGATAACCGGGTTGACGAGCGCCTGCAGCGGCCCGTCGTCGGAGACGCGGTAGACGAAGAAGCGACGCAGCAGCCCAACCTGGTTTGCGGCCAGCCCAACCCCGAAGGCATCGTCCATCAGTAGCCCCATCCGTTCAATCTCGGTCCGCAAACCGTCATCGAAGCTTTCGACTTCGGCGGCGCGAGATTTCAGCACCGGATCGCCGAACTTGCGCACGTGGCGGAGCGCCGCCTCGCGGCGGGCGAGCATCTCAGGGTCGAGCTCGGGCGCCTCGCGGCGCAGCTCCTCAGCTTCTGTTTGGCTCGGCTCGGTCATTGGCAGGGAGCAGATTCTAGACGGCGGACAGGGCGCTACTGCGGCTCAACGTCGACTGAGATCGCCACCGACTTGCGTCCCGCGCCCTTCGCGACTCGCGCAACCGCGAGGTTGATGGCGGCGACAGCGGCGTGGCGGTCCTCTGCCTTGATCACGACCTGCGCGCGTTCGCGGCCGCGCAAGCGGAATAGCGGCGCCGGCCCGAGCGAGCCAGGAAGCGCGTCCTGAAGCTCTCCGGCCGCCTCCTGCGCCGCTCCTGGCTGCGGCGACGAGCAGACGATCCGAATCAATGTCGAGAACGGCGGGTAGCGCAGCGCTTCGCGCCGGCTGAGTTCCTCCTCAAGGAACGCTGGCGCGTCGTGCTGGGCGGCTAGGACGAGCGCTGGCGCGTCCGGGTTGAGCGTCTGAACGATCACCCTCCCCCGCTCGCTGCCACGCCCGCTGCGGCCCGCCAGCTGCGTCACGAGCGAGAAGGTCCGTTCCTCTGCGCGAAAGTCAGGGAAGCGAAGCGTCTGGTCGGCGTCAACTACGACGCCAAGCTCGACGTCGGGAAAATCGTGCCCTTTGGCTACGACCTGCGTGCCGAGCAGAATGCCCTCCTCGGCCTGCTCGAAGGCCCGCAGCACAGCGCCGGCATCAGCGGCGTCACCGTCTAGGCGGAAGACCGTGCCTGGCAGCTCTGTTTCGAGCCGTTCTGTCCCGGTTCCATGGCGCGCGATCGAAACCGAGCCACACTCGGGGCAGCGCTCCGGCACATGCTCGCGGTGACCGCAATGGTGGCAGGAGATCGAACCGCTAGCGCGGTGAAGCACCAGTGTCACGTCGCACTGCGGGCACTCCCAGGCGTGGCCGCAGCTGGAGCAGCTGAGGTAGTTCGACCAGCCGCGGCGATTTAGCAGCACAATCGACTTGCGCGAGTCGACCAGTGCTTGGAACGTATCGGGGTGAAGCGCGCCAGAGGCGCCGCGCAAGTCGATGATTTCGACCTGCGGCAGCGGCATCTGGTCGACGCGCTTTGGCAGGGTTAAGCGGCGCAGTCGCTGCCAACTTTCGGCTCGCGGCGTGGCGCTTCCGGCGACCAGTACAGCGCCGTGGTCCTCGGCGCGGCGAGCCGCAACGTGGCGCGCGTCGTAGCGCGGATCGCCTTCGTTCTTATAGCTGCTGTCGTGTTCTTCATCAACGATGATCAGGCCGATTTCGCTGATCGGCGCAAAGACAGCTGAGCGTGCGCCGATGCAGACTCGCGCCTCGCCGCTTCGAAGTCGCATCCATTCGTCGAAGCGTTCGCCTGGAGTGAGCTTCGAGTGGATTACGGCGACGGTCTCACCGAAGCGCTCGACGAAGCGCGAGATGATCTGCGGCGTCAGCGCGATCTCCGGCACCAGCACCAGCACCGTCTTTCCAGCCTTCAAGACCTCGGCCGCGGCGCGCAGGTAGACCTCGGTCTTGCCGGAGCCGGTGACGCCGTGCAGCAGCAGCTGCTCACCGGGCGCTGCCGCAAGTACCTGAGCGAGCGCTTCAGCTTGATCGGAGGTCATCGGTGGCCCGCTCGCACCGGCGGCCTTGCCTACCTCGGCGTGCTGGGGAGCGCGCCGCTGCGATTGCGCCTCAAGCAGCACGAGACCGCGCTTCTCTAGCCTCCTCAGCGCCGCGACGTCGGCGCCAGCCAAGCGCGGCAGCGTCGCCAGTAGCGCGCGTTGGTTGGCTGTCAGGCGCTCATCTTCGCTCGCTTCGCGCAGAACGCTGGCATAGAGCGCTGAGCGCTCCTTGACGCCGCGCGGGGGCAGCATCAACGAGTAGGCGCGAGCAGGAGTCGAGCAGTACTCGTCCGCCAGCCACGGGGCGAGGGCGACGAGGTCGGCTGGCAGCGAGACCGCCAATACCTCTTTCGGCTCGCTCAGCTTGTGCTCCGATGAATCCTTCAGCGCCGTGACGACAGCGAGCAGGTCGCGCCCCGCAAACGGTACGCGCAAGACCGAGCCGACCCCAACGCCTTCAGGGCAGGCGTAATCGAACGGGCCGCGCAGGACGCGGGCCGTCGTAATCGGCTCGACCTGAGCGACTTTTGGCACAGCGGCGACGATAGAGCGCGCGTGGGATGGGTCGCACTAGCCCAGAGCGTGCGCAAACGCTATTTTTGGAGCGATGGATCTGCACCCCGGCGAAGAGATCATCTACAGCGGCCACCCGAGCTGGCGCTCGATCAAGGCCTTCTATCTCAGCGGCATTGGGATCGGTCTCGCTGTAGGGATTCTTTGGTGGCTGATCATCTCGCCGCTCGGCGCCGTGCTGGCATTCGCTGTTATCGCGGCCGTGACGATCGGCCTTGGGCTGCTGAAGCGGATCTTCACGATCTACACGATCACCAGCGACCGCCTCTCAATTCAGCGCGGCGGCCTCTCTAAGCGGGTCGAGCAGACGCGGATCGATCGCGTCCAGAACGTTTCAACGAGCCAGTCGCCGTTCGATCGCCTATTCAAGGTCGGCACAGTTGACTTCGACACGGCTGGCGTCGAGGGCGGAAATCTTCGTTTTGACGGCGTCGACGATCCACCGGCCGTCGCGGCTGCGATCGACCGCGCCCAGCGCCTTCACGCAGAGCAGCCGCAGCGCTCAGACAACGACGGGCTCTAGCTACTCGCCGGCGGCAGCAGCGCGCAGCGCGTCGGCGCGGTCGGTCCGCTCCCACGTGAACTGCTTCTCGTTGCGGCCAAAGTGGCCGTAGGCCGCGGTCGCTGAGTAGATCGGGCTGTGCAGGCTCAGATACTCGCGAAAGGCGGCTGGACGAAGGTCGAAGTTCTCAGCGACGAGCTCTTCGATCCTTGCCCGCGGAATCGTCTCAGTGCCGAACGTGTCAACCATTACCGATACCGGGTGCGCGACGCCGATCGCGTAGGCGACTTGCACCTCAGCCCGCTCGGCAAGGCCAGCAGCGACGATGTTCTTAGCGACGTAGCGGGCCGCGTAGGCGGCTGAACGGTCGACCTTCGAGGGATCCTTGCCGGAGAAAGCACCACCGCCGTGGCGGGCCTTTCCGCCGTAGGTGTCAACGATGATCTTGCGTCCCGTAAGGCCGCAGTCGCCGACCGGGCCGCCGATCACAAAGTTGCCGGTCGGATTGACGAGCAGGTCTTCGCGTAGCTGCTTCGCGTCGTACAACCCTTCGGGAAGGACCGGAACGACGACGTGCTCCCAGAGATCATCAGCGATGCGACCGGCCGGCGTGTCGGCGTCCTGATCGTGTTGGGTCGAGATCAGAACCTTCTCGATCGCCACCGGGCGCTCATCGACATAGCGGACGCTGACCTGCGTCTTGCCGTCGGGGCGCAGGTAGTCGAGCGTGCCGTCCTTGCGAACCTCAGTCAAGCGCTCGGCGAGGCGATGCGCAAGATGGACCGGTAGCGGCATCAGCGATTCGGTCTCGTTGCTGGCGTAGCCAAACATCATCCCTTGGTCGCCGGCCCCAGCCTTGTCGAGCGGGTCTTCGTCGCCTTCGCGCGCCTCGAGCGCCTCGTCAACGCCCTGAGCGATATCGGCCGACTGGCCGCCGAGATGGTTGAGCACGACGACGAGGTCGGCATCGAAGCCTTCGTCGAAGCCGACGTAGCCAATCTTGCGGATCGTGTCGCGAACGATCTTGTCGACATCGATCTTCGAGGCATCGAACGAGGTCTCGCCCGCGACGACGACAAGGTTGTTGTTAACGAGCGTCTCGCAGGCGACCTTGGCGAACGAATCCTGCTCGAGGATTGCGTCGAGGATTGCGTCCGAGATCTGGTCGGCAACCTTGTCAGGGTGACCCTCGGTGACCGATTCGGAGGTGAAGAGGAAGCTGTGTTCTTGGCTCATAGGTATCGCAGCGTAGCGGGCGTGAATGGTCGCGAGGAACGTCGCCCTGCAGTTCTGAGGCGCACTAGCGCTCGGAGCGACGCTGCTTGCGCTCGTGAATGTCGATAATCAGCGGCACGCCGTCGAGCCCGTAGCGCGCGCGCATCCTGTTCTCGATGAAGTACGTGTAGTCGCGCGTCACGCGGTTACGCCTGTTTACTTGGAGCGAGAAGCGCGGCGGCGACGCCTCGATCTGTGCCAGGTAAAGCAGCTTCAGCCGCTTGCCTTGGCGCGCCGGCGGTTGGCGCTCAGCAACGACCTCGGCAAGAAAACGGTTCAGTTGCGGCGTCGGGATCCGTTCGGCTCGGCGATCGCCGAGCGCGACAGCTTCATCGAGCACGCGGCCAACGTGGCGACCATCCTTGGCGCTGATCGTCATCAATTTTGGGCGCAGGCGCAGCTTCTTCGCGACCTTCGCCCGCTCGTGATCGAGCGCGTCCTCATCGAGCGGGTTCACGTCCCACTTGTTCAGCGCCATCAACGTTGCGCAACCCTCCTGCATCGCCAGCTCAGCGATCCGCATGTCCTGAGAGGTAACTCCGTCGGCAGCATCACAGATCACCAGCGCCACATCGGCGCGCTCGACGGCACGCTGCGAACGCAGCACGGTGTAGTACTCAAGGCTGTCCGAAAGCTTCGATTGGCGCCGCATTCCGGCCGTGTCAATCAGCGTCACTTTGCGGCCACCGACCTCGATCGGCATGTCGATCGCGTCGCGCGTCGTGCCGGCGATGTCACTGACGATCGTCCGTTCGGAGCCGACGATCTTGTTCATCAGCGTCGATTTGCCGACGTTCGGTCGGCCGATGATCGCCAAGCGAATAGGTGGATCGCCCTGATCGGCTTCATCTTCGTCGGGGTCGGGGAGCATCGACACGATTCGGTCGAGCAGATCGCCGCTGCCAAGCCCCTGAGTGGCCGAAACCGGCATCGGCTCGCCGAGACCGAGACGGTGGAACTCCCCTGCCAGGGGCATGTCGGCGAGAACGTCGGACTTATTGGCGGCAACGAGAACCGGCAGTCCGCTGCGGCGCAGGAGATCGGCCATCTCCTCATCGCCCGGGCGCAGGCCGCCCTTCACGTCGACGACGAGCACGGCGAGCTGCGCTTCAGAGAGAGCGGCGGTGGCCTGGTCGCGAATCGAACCGGCGATCGGGTCGGGGTCGAGCAGATCCATGCCGCCGGTATCGACGAGCGTGAACTGGCGCCCATTCCATTCACAGTCGAGCTCCTTGCGGTCGCGTGTTACGCCAGCCCGCTCATCGACGACGGCCTCGCGCGAGCCACTGAGGCGATTGACAAGCGAGCTCTTACCGACATTCGGGTATCCGACGATCGCGACGCGTGGACGGCTCATTGGCTCCGGACCCCCGAGCGCTGAGCGGCGAGCTCGACGATTTGGGCGATCGCTTCGTCGGCGCTGAGCGCGGTCGTGTCGAGCTGAACGGCGTCACCGGCCGCGACCAGCGGCGAGAGTTCCCGCTCACCATCGCGGCGGTCGCGCTGCTGCTGCTCGGCTAGGACTTCGTCGAGCGGACGGCCGGTCTGCTCAGCGCGGCGGCGCGCTCGCTCTGTCGGATCGGCGGTCAGGAAGATCTTCAGCTCTGCCTGCGGGGCGATCACAGTGCCGATGTCACGCCCTTCGGCAACCCAGTCGCCGTTTGCCAACATCGCCTGCTGTTGAAGCGCCATCGCTGCGCGAACCTTGGGTTCAGCGGCGACCTCGGAGGCAAGTTCAGTTACAGCCGGGGAGCGAATCTGATCGCTCACATCTTCTCCGCCCAGCCTGACGCTGTCGGCGAGCGCGATCTCCAATCCCTCCGCGTCAACCTCAGCGTCGCGTAGTCGCGCTAGCGCGACGCAGCGGTACATCGCCCCGGTATCGAGGTAGGTGAAACCAAGCGCCTGCGCCACAGCGCGCGCAACAGTTGATTTTCCGGCCCCTGCGGGTCCGTCGATCGCCACAATCATCCGACTGAACGTAGCGGGCCAGCGAAACTCAGCGCAGTGCAGCGATCTCGTCGAGGAAGTTCGGGTAGGAGACGGAGGCCGCTTCAACGCCGAGCACCTCTACGCCCTCCTGCGACGCGAGCCCGGCGACAACGCCAAGCATTGCGATCCGATGATCGCCAGCAGCATCAACCTGACCTCCGCGCAAGCCGCCGTGGCCATTGACGATCAGACCGTCCTCGGTCGCCTCTACTTCGGCCCCTAGGTCGCTCAGTGCCGTGACGACAGCGGCGATTCGATCGGACTCCTTCAGTCGCAGCTCGGCGGCACCCTCGATCCGCGTCTCTCCTTCAGCGAAACAGGCCATCAGCGCGATCAGCGGCAGTTCGTCAACGGCCAATGGCACTTCGTGCGCGGCGACTGTTGTTGGCTTCAGCGGGCCGGCCGTGACGTCAATGTCGCTTACCGGCTCTCCTTCGCCAATCGACAGATCCTTCGGCCGCTGCTCAAGGTCGGTGATGATCACGGCGCCCATCCGTTGGGCGATCTCGATGAAGCCGCTGCGCGTCCAATTAACGGCGCAGTCTTCGACCAGCAACCGCGAGCCTGGAACGAGCACCGCCGCAGCGATCGCAAAGGCCGCTGAGGATGGGTCGCTTGGAATATTGATCTGATCTGGAAGTGTCAGCTCGTCGGTTGGGAAGACCGTCAAGCGGTCTCCTTCGCGCACGAGTCTGACGCCCGCCAGCGCCAGCAGTCGCTCGGTGTGATCGCGGCTCGGGTCGGGCTCGGTGATCGTCGTTGGGCCTTCCGCGATCAGCGCAGCGATCGCGATACAAGACTTAACCTGCGCGCTCGCGACCGGCAGAACGTAATCAATTCCATCAAGCCGCGACCCAGTCACCGTGAACGGCGCGAAGCGGACGTCGGTGGCATCGATCTTGCCCCCCATCAGCCTTAGCGGCTCAGCGATTCGATCGATCGGCCTGCGCCGGATCGAGGCGTCACCGTCGAGTTCGAAGCTGGAACCCTCCTGCCCCGCCAGCCAGCCAGGCAAGAGGCGCAGCAACGTTCCCGCGTTGCCGACGTCGATCGGCTCCTTTGGCTGCTGGGCGTTGCGAAGGCCGACGCCACGAATCATCAGCCCATCGGCTCGCCGCTCAACTAAGGCTCCAAGCTGCTCGATCGCCGCTAACGTCGAAAGCGTGTCCTCTGCCTCAAGGTAATTGGTTACCAGTACCGGCTCGTCGGCCATCGCGGCCAAGAGCGCCACGCGATGAGAGATCGACTTGTCGGCCGGAGCGGTCAGCTTTCCCTTAATCCGTTCGGCCGGATCGATCAGCACGTTCACAGGACCGGCAGCCCAAGCTGATCTAGACATTCAGTGGCCGCGGCGGCAGACTCCTCCGCAACCCAGAGCGCAACGACGCCCTCCTGCCCATCGGGTGATGGACTGAGCGCCATGTCGACAATGTTGATGTCCGCTTCGCAGAGTCCGAGCGCGATCTGCGCGAGCACGCCGGGGCGATTTGGAACAGGCACGCGCAGTTCGGCGAGAATGCCGCCGGATAGGCCAGCCTCGGTCAGCGCTTCGCGGCGCTCGGCCGCGAGAATCTGCCACTCGGTCAGCCAACTTGCGTCACCGCTGCTGATCGCGGCGCGCGCAGCGGTCAGCCGCTC
The DNA here is from genome assembly GCA_945881845.1 of Bifidobacterium breve. GTDB lineage: Bacteria > Actinomycetota > Thermoleophilia > Solirubrobacterales > Solirubrobacteraceae > F1-60-MAGs163. Next base: position 18,988 of record CAMCVN010000016.1, read on the forward strand.
GATCGCTCCGTCTAGCTCCTCAACCAATGCTGCCTGGTTGGCGATGTAGATCGCCGTCCACATCTCTGGGTTGGCACCGGCAACGCGGGTTGCGTCGCGGAAACTTGGTCCGGTCACCGGGATCTTGCGCTCCTCGAGCGCGGCGTCGGCTTGAAGCACGAGCACGTTGGCGAGCACGTGTGGCAGCTGCGATACGGCGGCCATCATCCGATCGTGATCATCGACACCGACGATCGTCGGCTTCGCGCCGATTGCGGTGAGCAGATTGTGCACGCGTTCCAGCATCACGCCGCTTGTGATCGCGGTTGGCGTTAGGTACCAGGTCGCCTCATCGAAGAGGTCTTCGCGGGCGTTCGCAACGCCTGAGTTTGCTGTGCCGGCGAGCGGGTGGCCACCGACGAAGCGTTGATCTCGCGCCGCTGCATCGACTACCTGCCGCTTGATCGATCCAACGTCGGTGATCGCGCAGTCGAGCGGCGCGGCCTCGAGCACCTGCTCGGTCACTTCAACCAAGCGGTCGGCCGGCACCGCGACGACGACGACGTCGGCCTCGATCAACGCGGTTTCAAGCCCTGCGCAAGCTTCGTCAATCAATTCAAGTTCGAGTGCTTTGTCGGCCTCGGGCCCCACTCCTCGAACGTGGGCCCCGACGCGGCTCCGGGCGGCGAGGGCAAAAGACCCGCCGATCAGGCCGACACCGACGACCGTGATCTTCAAGCCGAGCGCGCCTGCGTCTGAAGGAAGGACGCTTTGCCGGCAAGCTGGGCCGCCTGATCTACCGCCTGCGCGTACTGCTCAAACTCTTCGCTGCGCAGCGCCTGTGGGCCGTCGCAGATCGCCGCTTCCGGCTCTGGATGGACTTCTACGATGATCCCGTCAGCGCCGACTGCTGCGGCTGCCAAGGAGAGCGGCTGTACGAGCACGCGGCGCCCGGCCGCGTGGCTTGGGTCGATCACGATCGGAAGATGGGTCATCTCTTTGAGGACCGGCACCGCCATCAAGTCGAGCGTAAAGCGGTATGCGGTCTCGAAGGTGCGAATGCCGCGCTCACAGAGAATGACTTGCTCGTTGCCTTCTTTAAGGATGTACTCGGCCGCCATCACAAACTCCTCGAGCGTTGCCGAGAGACCGCGCTTCAGCAGCACCGGGCGCCCGGCGCGGCCGAGCTCGGTCAGCAGTCCGTAGTTCTGCATGTTGCGGGCACCAACCTGAATCAGGTCGGCGACTTCGAGCACCGGTTCGATGTCACGAGCGTCCATCAGCTCGGTAACAATCGGCAGGCCACTCTGCTCGCGCGCTTCGGCGAGCAGCTTCAGCCCTTCAACTCCGAGCCCTTGGAACGAGTAAGGCGAAGTGCGGGGCTTGTAGGCGCCGCCACGCAGCATCGAGGCGCCACAGGACTTCACCAGCGCGGCGGTGTCCAGAAGCTGATCGCGCGACTCAACCGTGCATGGCCCGGCGATCAGGGCAAAGTTGTCGCCGCCAATCTTGGCGCCGCCGATATCGAAGACCGAAGGAATGCCGTGACGGGACTCGAGTGCCGCAAGCTTGTACGGCTTAAGAATTGGAACGATCTTGCTGACCCCGGCGAGCGCGCCGAGCTCCAGCTCGCTAACGCGCAGCTCGGTGTCGGCGTCGCCGATCGCTCCGATCAACGTCAGCTCAGCACCACGGCTCGGGTGCGCTGTTCCGCCGACCGACTCAATGCGGTCAATTACGGCTTGGACTTCTTCTTCTGTGGCCCCTGGGCTCATCACGACTAGCATTGCGTCAACTTTAGCGGCCGCGCTTGGCCTGCGGACAGCGGTGGACGCTCGATTGCGCTACTGAGCGCCTGAGATGTCGCTGCGCAAGCTCTGAGCGCCCCGTAGGTAGACGTGCTGGGCCTGATGCCCGTCGGCAGCTCGGTAGTGGACGAGAGCGCGAATCACGCCCTCCATCGAGCCGGGAACGTCGATCTCGCGGACGCAGAGAAGCGGCACTTGATCGAGCCCCATCTCGCGCGCGGCAACGGCCGGAAATTCGGCGTTGAGGTCGTCGGTCATCGAGAGAATGCAGCTGACGATGTCGGCCTGCTCGAGGCCGTTACGCTCGATCAGCGCTTCGAGCAGCTCGCGAGTGGCGCTAAGGATCGCTTCGCGCTCGTTGCTCTCGACTGTTATTGCGCCGCGCAGGCCGTAAGTGTTCATCGTGCACCAATCATGCCACTCAGCTCTGATCTGTGGGCTCGAGCAGCGATTCGATCTCAGCCAAGTTGAGCCGCCGCGAGTTGCCCTCCGGGAGCGGACCGAGCTCGAGCGACCCGAACGCGATCCGCTTGAGCTCACGGACCGGATGGCCAACCGCCTCGCACATTCGCCGAACTTGCCTCTTGCGACCCTCGTGGATCGTCAGCTCGATGTGTCCGGCGGCGATCTGCCTGGCCTTCGCCGGAGCGGTCTTGCCGTCCTCCAGCACAATGCCATCGCGCAGAGCTTGGAGCGCGCGTTCGCTCAAGGCGCCGCCAGAGACCCGCGCGATGTAACGCTTCGGGACTTCGAAGCTGGGGTGCGTCAAGCGGTGGGCGAGATCGCCGTCGTCGGTCAGCAGAATCAGGCCGGTCGAGTCGACGTCGAGCCGCCCCACCGGGTAAAGACGCCGCGAGCTTGCGGCGCCGCTACGAACCAGCTCGACGACCGTCGGCCTACCGTGCGTGTCGGCGGCGGTCGAGACGACACCGGGCGGTTTGTTCAGCGCGTAGACGACTCGAACCTCGGGCCCGCTACCAACGCGCTCGCCATCGAAGAGGATCTTGTTGCGCGAATCAACGTCTAATGCGGGGTCGAAGACGATTTCGCCGTCGACGCTTATTCGCCCGCTAGCGACCAGCGCTTCGCTGCCGCGGCGCGAGGCGATTCCTGCGTGGGCTAAATATTTGCCGAGTCTCATCGTCTTGGCTGCCACGATAGGGGGCAATGGATCTTGAACTTCTACAGACGACGCTAAGCGAGGCCGGCGAGCCGGGCTACCGCTACGACCAGGCTTGGGCCTGGCAGGCGCGCGGCGCTGCCGACTGGGAGGCAATGAGCGACCTTCCCGCGCCGCTGCGCGCGAAGCTCAGCGCGGAGGTCCCGTTCTCGACGCTGAAAGTCGATAACGAGGCCGTCTCGCGTGATGGAACAGTGAAGGTCCTGTTCAGCACAGCCGACGGCCGCCCGGTCGAGGCGGTGCTGATGACCTACCGCGACGGGCGCCGCTCGCTCTGCCTCTCCTCGCAGTCGGGCTGCCCCTTGGCCTGCACCTTCTGCGCGACCGGCACGATGAAGTTCGGTCGCAACCTCACGACCGCTGAGATCATCGACCAAGCACTCCACTTCCGCCGCATTGGTGACGTGAACCACTGCGTCTTCATGGGCATGGGTGAGCCGATGATGAATCTCGACAACGTGCTGGCGGCCTGCGAGCTGCTTCCTGACCTCGGTATTACGAGTCGGCGCACAGCGATCTCAACGGTCGGCTGGGCGCCAGGGATTGACGAACTCGCGCAGCAATCGCGACCGATTCGCTTAGCGCTCTCACTGCACGCGCCGAACGACGCGCTGCGCAGCGAAATTATGGCCGTCAATGACCGCTACCCGATCGCTGAAGTCTTGGCTGCATGCGACCGTCATTACGAGGCGCGCCGCCGGATGACCTTCATTGAGTACGTGATGCTGGCCGGCGTCAACGACCGTTACGAACAGGCGGTCGAGCTTGCCGCGCTGCTCGACCCCAAGCGCTACAAGATCAACCTGATTCCATACAACCCAACCGGCTCACCGTATGAGGGTTCATCGCGGGCTGCGATCGACGCCTTCCAAAGCACGCTCGAGGCCAACGGAATCGGCGCGACCGTGCGCCTCACGCGCGGCCAGGACATCGCTGCTGCCTGCGGTCAGTTGGCTGCGAACGCGTTGGCCGGCTGATCGCCTTCTGAATCAGCGTCCGTTTCGACCTCGCCACTTTCGTCCAGTTCAGCGTCAGCTTCGGCTTCGGCTTCGATCTGTGGCAATGGCTCCTGCATCGCCTCTTCGCCGTCGACGGTTGGCGCCTCACCGAGCCGCGCCCCGCCAGCGGCCATCAAGCGCTCGCGCAGGTCGGATTGCTCTTCGGGGCTTGGGTCCCACTCTGAGATTGGCGGCAGCTCACCGATTGAGCTAAGCCCGAAGAGCCGCAGGAAGAGATCTGTTGTGCGGAAGCAGATCGCGCCGAACTGCGAGCGGCCCGACTCCTCAATCAGCCCGCGCTCAAGCAGCGTGCCGCTGGCCGAATCTGCGCTGACGCCACGGATCCGCGTGATTTCAGGCCGCGAAACCGGCTGTAGGTAGGCGACGATCGCCAGAGTTTCGGCTTGGGCCGGCGTAAGCGGCGGCGTGCGCGGCTTCGACAGCAGCCGTCGGGCGGCCTCGTCGTTCTCCGGCGCGCTGGCCAGCGTATATCCGCCGGCGACCTGCCTCAGAACCATTCCCCGCTCGCCCTCGGCCCAAGCAGCAGCAAGCTCCTCAAGCCCGGCCGCAACCTCCTCGGGCTCACAGCCAATAGCCTCGGCGAGCTCTTCTTCGTTGACCGGCTGTGGACTAACGAAAAGCAGTGCCTCAATCATCTTCGCGGGCTGATTCATGCGGCTCCTTGGATCAGGTAGGGACGCTGTACCGGTTCAACGGCGGCGATCGTGATCGGCCCGAACGGCGCCCCCTGCTGCCAGGTCGCCTCACCCTGCTTGTAGAGCTCGAGCAGCGCAAAGAGCGTTACCGCAACGGTCATCCGATCGGCGCCGGCGACTGCCTCGTCGAACGAGCATGAGCCTCGCAGCAGAATCTTGCGCAGGTGCGCGAGCCGCGCAGGAACCGTCACCGAGGAGGTGCGCAGGTGCGCGAGCGAGATCTGCGGCGGCGTGCGAAGCAGGCCGCCAATCGCTTCGCCCAGCTGACTTGCGGCGTAAACCTTCTCAGCGTTCTCGAGCGTTACCTGCTTGATAAAGCCTGGCAGCGGAGCTTCGCGGTAGTGATAGCCGCGCTGCTCGCCGAGCAGCTCCGCGAGGTGGTCGGCGGCTTGGCGGTAGCGACGCGCGTCGAGCATCCGCGCGAGCAGCTCTTCGGCCGCTTCACCAGGCTCAAGCTCGCCAAGCTCATCGATCTCACCGGCCGAGAGCATCAGCCGCGACTTCAGCTCCAATAGGGCGGCGATCAGAACGATGAACTCGGTCGCCATTTCAAGGTCGAGTTCGCCACGCGCTTCGAGCACATCGATGTAGGAGATGACGATCTCAGCGAGGTCGAGATCGAGCAGGTCGACCTCTTCGCGCAAGACGAGCGTTAGCAGCAGGTCGAAGGGACCCGTAAAGAGCTCGAGGTCGAGCTCGATCTGAGCGGCAATCACGGCTCGGAAGTTACAGCGGCAGCCGGTCGGCGCCCGAACATCACGGCGCCGACGAGGACGCAAAGCGCGCCGGCGACCCCATATGCCAGCAGATCGCCGCCAACCACAGCCAGCGCGCCTCCAAAAGCGGCCCCAGCGCCCATCGAAAGCGACCAGGTGCTGTTCTGGATCGCAAATGCCCAACCTTGGTCAACTCCGAGCCGTTCGGCTGCCAGCGAAACCAGCTTCCCTGCCGGAACCCAAAGGATGCCGATCCCCCCTGAGCAGAGGATCAGAACGAAAGCCAGCGCAATCACGTTGGTCGGGAAGTAGAGCGAAATAACTAGGGCGCCCGCGAGGAACAGACCGGTGCGGATGATCTTCAAGACGCCGATCTTGTCGCTGAGGCGGCCGATTAGCGGACTGACGACCGCTTCGATCGTTCCCGCAAGGAAGAAGATCAAACCGATCAGCTCGGCGCTCGCTCCGAGCTCACTGAGGCGCAGCGGCGCCAGCACTTCGATCACGCCAAAGGCCATCGACGGGATCACGAAGATCAGCAGCGCGACGAGGTAGCGACTGTTGCGCAGAAGAGCGAGCGGCGACCTACCGGTCGATTCGGCGTCGACGTGCGGCTCGGGCATACGAACCGCGACTGCTGCGATCACTACCGCGGCCAGCGCTGTCGCCGCAAAGGCCGGGCCACGGCCGATCACATGCGCGATCGAACCGAGCACCGGCCCTAATTGCGCTCCGACAACGCCTGCGCCGATTCCGAAGCCGAGTGCCTCCCCACGCCGCTCAATAGTCGTCGCTTGAGCCAACCAAGCTAAGCCGGCTGTCCATGAGATCGCGCCGGCAACGCCCTGCAACAATCGACCGATGTAGAGCAATTCGATCGTCTGGCCGAAGGCAAAGACGAGCGCTGCTGCGGCCATCACAACGAGCGAGACGAGAACCGTTGGGCGAGGCCCGTAGCGGGCGGTCGCCCAACCGGCCGGCACTGCGCCCAGAAAACTCCCGATCGGGTAGACCCCCACCAGCAGGCCGGCGCCGCCTTTATCGAGTCCGAACTGGGCTGACAGAGATGGCAACAGCGGCGCCAGCGCGGCGTAGAAGAGCGTATCGAGCAGAACGACCGAACCGACGAGGATTACGAGCCGGCGGTTCACTTCGCTCAGCCCACGGGGCCAACGCCCATCGCGCTGCGCACCTCGCCAAGTGTGACGGCGGCAATTTCACGCGCCTGCTCGGCTCCGCGCACGAGGATCTGCTCAAGCGCTGCTTCATCGCCGCGCATCTGCTCATAGCGCTCACGAACGGGCGCCAACATCTCGGCGACGGCATCGCTGACTGCGCCCTTGAGATCTCCGTAGCCACGCGCCTCGGCGAGCTCAGCGGCCGCCTCGTCGGGAGTAATCCCTTTGCAGGCGGCAAGAATGTCGAGCAGGTTGCTGACGCCCTGCTTGGCCGGATCGACTGCGATTCGCGGCGGGTCATCGGAATCGGTGACCGCCCGATTGAACTTGCGTTTGATCATCTCCGGCTCGTCGAGCACGTAGATCGTGCCCTCCTCGGAGGCCGCCGTTGTTGACATCTTGGAACTGGGATCTTGCAGATCCATGATCCGTGCGCCGACCCCAGGGATTCGGTGTTCAGGCGCTACGAGGATCTCCCCACCATCGGCGAAGCGGGCGTTGAAGCGCTCGGCGATGTCGCGCATCAGCTCGATGTGCTGGCGCTGATCTTCGCCGACCGGCACCTCGTCGCAGCGGTAGGCAAGCACGTCGGCGGCCTGTAGGACCGGATAGAAGAAGAGGCCAGCAGAGATCAGCTCGCGTTGAACCTCCGACTTCTCCTTGAACTGATGCATCCGGTTTAGGTCACCGTGCGCGGTAACTGACGAGAGCAGCCAGCAGAGCTCTGTCTGCTCCGGCACGTCGGACTGGCGGAAGAGAATGCAACTCTCCGGGTCCAGCCCGGCGGCGATCAGCAGCGCGGTTGTGTCATAGGTCCGCTCGCGCAGCTCTACCGGGTCGTAGGCGACGGTGATCGCGTGCAGGTCGACGATGCAGAAGATCGCCAGTCCATCGCCTTGCGCGGCGCGCGCTTGGCCCTCGACGTATTGGCGGATCGCGCCGATGTAGTTGCCGAGGTGTTTGCGGCCGGTTGGCTGGATGCCGGAGAAGATGCGCATGTAGAGCGAGGCTATCGTCGAAGCGGACGGTGTCGAGCTGCGCTCGTTAGGAGAGCGTCGCCTCGTAGGCGTCAGCGCTCAGCAGCAGGCCGCCGTCGCCAGCGTCGGAGAGGCGAATCTTCACCAGCCACCCCGCTCCGTACGGATCGGAGTTGATCAGTTCGGCGTCGGCTTCCAAGGCGCGGTTGATCTCAGTCACCTCACCACTGAGTGGCGCGATCAGCTCGCTGACCGCTTTCAGCGACTCGACCTCGCCGTAGGAATCGCCAGCCGCGACGCTGGCGCCAGCCTCGGGCGGGTCGAAGAAGACGACCTCGCCGAGCGCGTCCTGGGCGAACCAGCTAATTCCAAGCGTCGCCTGATCGCCGTCGATCAGCGCCCAGCCGTGTTCGCGGTGGTAGAGCAGCTCTGCCGGGTAGTTCCCTTCGGCCATTACGACCGGAACGCTACTTCAAGAAGGCTGGAATATCGAGATCGTCGTCGTCGATCTTCGTGTCGGCCGGTAGCGGCCGCGGTGAGCGGTCGCGGCGCGGTGCCCGCTCGCTTGCGTCTGCGCGCGCGGCGCGCGGACGGCTGCGCCCTGAAGCCTGGTCGAAGCCGGTCGCGATAACGGTCACGCGCACCTCTTCGCCCATCGACTCGTCGAGTACAGCGCCAAAGATGATGTTGGCGTTCTTGTCAGCGGCCGAGTGAACGATCTCTGCGGCGTCGTTGACTTCGAACAGGCCGAGCTCACTGCCGCCGGTGATGTTCAGCAGGATGCCGGTGGCGCCTTCGATCGTGTCCTCAAGCAGCGGGCTCTCGATCGCGGCCTTGGCGGCGTCGACTGCGCGCGTTTCGCCGGTCGATGCACCGATCCCCATCATTGCCGAGCCGGCATCGGACATCACGGTCCGCACGTCGGCGAAGTCGAGGTTGATTAGGCCTGGAATTGTGATCAGGTCGGTGATCCCCTGAACTCCCTGGCGGAGCACGTTGTCGGCTTCGCGGAATGCTTCGAGCACGGTCGTGCGCTTTTCAACCGTCGCGAGCAGACGCTCGTTCGGGATCACGATCAGCGTGTCTACAACTTCACGCAGGCGAGCAATGCCCTCGTCAGCGGCGCGCATCCGCTGCGCGCCTTCGAATTCGAATGGCCGGGTTACGACTCCGACGGTCAGTGCACCGATCTCAGCCTTCGAGATCTCAGCGATCACCGGCGCAGCTCCTGTCCCTGTACCGCCGCCTTCGCCAGCAGTGACGAAGACCATGTCGGCGCCCTTGAGCGCCTCTTTGATGTCGTCGCGCGATTCGGCGGCTGCACCGAAGCCAACCTGGGGGTCGGCGCCAGCGCCGAGTCCACGGGTCAATTCGTGACCGATGTTGAGCTTGATGTCCGCGTCGCAGGCATCGAGTGCTTGAGAGTCGGTGTTGGTCGCGATGAACTCGACACCGCGCAGGCCAGCGTCAACCATCCGGTTGACGGCATTGGTTCCTCCGCCGCCGACTCCGACGACCTTGATCACTGCGAGATAGCTACCGGCTTGATAGTCAGTCATGAGATCTTGTCCGACCCTCGATTTATTGTGGTTCCGTTTCGGCGTCAGTTTCTGCCGACGAACGAACGCCACGGTGGCAGCGATTCGTTCGCTTGTCAACGACAGTCTAGGAAAGCAAGGCCTCTTGCAAGGCAAATCCCTCAAGTTCGGGTTGAGGGTTTAGCCCGAAATAACCCTTACCTTCTACTTTAGAGTCGGCTTTGATCATTCTGGTGCGGTTGGGGCGGAATCTGTCGTTGTCAACATCCCCGAGGCTGGACGTTCGGGAATCGAGACGTCGATGTAACCCGCGCCGGCAGCTTGGGGGTCTCGCAGCACACGCTCTGCCGCGAGCCACTTGGCAGCAAGGCGTTTGCCGTCGCCAAAGCGCAATTGCGGACCTGCGCGGAGCGCGACGATTAGCCCTTCGGCGCCGGCCGTCACCTCTGTGACCTCGCCGCGCAGACGCTTCGGCGCCAGCGCCATCAGGTTGACCTCCGACGCGATCGTCGGATCAACGACGCGCGTGCCGCGCACGACGCTCGAAACCGCGATCACGGGAAGTCCGCTGCTCGGAATGCCGGTCAATACAACACCGTCGGCTGCTACGGCAACGGCTCCCCCAGCCCCGACCAACGCCGCGACCGGCTGGCGCTCGTGAACAATGATCGTCATCCCGTGGGGAAAGTTCGTCTTCACGCTGATGCTCTTCACGAGCGGGAAGCGTGCGACAGAGTCGTTCAGCGCGCCGTGGTCGACGTTCAAGGTTGTCATCTGCTGAGCGCTGCCGGTAAGGCTCGAACGGACAGCCGGCGCGCCAAGGCCGCTGGCACCGGTCACGGTCACGGTCTCAACCGCGACGAGCGACGAGTCTCGCAGCCAAACCCAACCACCGAGCAGCAACGCAATCGCCACCAAGACGGAGACGACAATCGTCAACGACGGCCTGCGCAGTCGCGGCATCGCGCTCAATCGGGGTGCGCGCGGCAGCGCGGTCGGCCAGCTGGGCATCAGGCCTTTTTTCGCGCGCGAGCGGTGCTCTCCTGCTTTATTGGCTGCTCGACTCAACGGCGAGATCTTCGCCGAGTGTGCGGACGTCGCCCGCGCCGAGGATCAGGCAGGTATCACCGGCCCGCAAGCGCGCGTCGAGCTGCGTTCGCGCGTCTCTGAAATCGGGGAGCCAAAGCACCTCCTTGCCACTGGCAGCGTCGGCTGCAGCGGCAGCGATCAAACGGCCATCTACTCCGGGGAAGTCGTCTTGCTGCTCGCGCGCCTTGTAGACATCAACGACACAGATGACGTCGGCTGCGGCCAGCGCGCGGCCGAACTCGGGCGCCAGTCGCTCGGTGCGCGAGAAGAGATGCGGCTGGAAGACAGCGATCACGCGACCTGTTTCCAGCGTCCGCGCAGCCGCGATAGTCGCCGCAACCTCGGTCGGGTGATGCGCGTAGTCGTCGATGATCAAAGCCCCCGATTTGCTTCGGCCGAGCTCCTCAAAGCGGCGGCCGGCGCCCGAGAATCTGCCGATCGCGGCTGCGGCTTCGCTCGCCGCAACGCCGGTCAGCAGCGCCGCTTCGAGCGCCGCGACGGCATTCGCGGCATTGTGCGCGCCCGCAACGTTGAGCGTTACCTGTTCGCCGCGCCACTCAAAAGTCGACCCGCCAGGGCGCAGCTGCAAGGAATCGACGGAGAACGCGATTACAGGCAGATCGCCGCGGAGTTCGAGCAGTTCAGGGAGATCGGCGATAACCGCCTGCGCGGGCTTGCTGAGGAAGCTGCGGAAGACCTCGCGCAGCTCGGAGAGCGAGCCGTAGTTGGCGTGATGGTCGAGCTCGACGTTGGTCACGACGGCGACCTCTACGTTGAGCGAAAGCATCGAACGGTCCGATTCGTCGGCTTCGACGACCAGCCATTCACCGCTGCCCCAGGCGGCGTTGCGGCCGGTGCTTCGCAGCTCGCCGCCAATTAGATAACCGGGGTCGAGGCCGCACTCGATCAGGATCTGCGCCGCCATGCTCGTTGTCGTCGTCTTTCCGTGCGCACCGGCGACGGCGATCGTGCGGCGCAGCGCCGTCAGCTCGGACAACAGTTCGGCCCGCTCCATCACGCGCAACCCGCGCGCGCGGGCCGCGACGAGCTCGGGATTGTCGTCGGGAACTGCGCTTGAGCGAACGACTTCGAGCTGCTCGGCCGCGGGCAGATTGGCCGCGTCGTGGCCCGCGCGCGCGTCTATTCCCTGCGCGCGCAGCCCTTCAAGATTCGCCGACTCCGCTGCGTCGCTGCCGCTGACCGTCGCGCCAAGTTCGGCCGCGACGCTCGCCCAGCCGCTCATTCCAGCACCGCCGACTCCAACAAAGTGCAGTTGGCGCGAGCTCCAGTCTGCCGCCCCGCTCATCGGCCGCCACCGGCCGCTTGTAGCTCGCCCGCTACGAGCGCAGTCGCGTCGAGACGGGCAATCGACGCTGAGGCGCGCGCCATCGCTGCAAGCAGCTCTGGGTTACCGAGCAGCCGTTCAACTTCGCTCGATAGTCGCTCGGCGGTGAGCTGCTCGTCGGCGAGAATCGTCGCCGCGCCAGCTTGCTCCATCCAGCGGGCGTTGCCGGCCTGATGGTCGGCGGCGGCGTGCGGGTACGGAACCAAGATCGCTGGGCGCCCAGCAGCGGCAATTTCAAAGACCGACCCACCTGAGCGCGAGACGACTAAGTCAGCAGCGACAAGAGCCTCGGAGAAAGAGTCGATATATCCAAACAGTTGGTAGTTAGCCCCGCGCGGCCGAGCCGTAAGGCTCGCTAGGTCGCGCTCGCCAGCGGCGTGGATTACGACCAGATCGCTGTTCGCTCCGAACGCTTCAATTGCCGCCTCGTTAATCGAACGCGCGCCGAGCGATCCACCGACGACTACGACCACACGGTCATCGGCGCTTAGCCCAAAGCGAGCGCGCGCCGCGCCGCCGTCATTTACCTGCGGCGGGATCGGCCGCCCCGTGACCAGGTAGCGCTGCCCCGAACGCCCCGCGAGGTCGAACGCGAGGCAGACCCGGCGGGCGAACGGCGCCAACAGGCGGTTCGTCAGCCCAAGGTGCGAATCGGCTTCTGTGAGAATTAGCGGGATGCGCCGCAGCACGGCGGCAGCACCGACCGGCCCTGCCACGTAGCCTCCGCCAGCCAGCACCGCCGCCGGGCGCATCTGGCCGATCATCTTCCAAGCAGTGAAGGTGGCGGCAATCGACTTCGCTACCGCACGCAGTGCCCGCAGCGGGTTGCTGCGATCGAGCCCTTCGACCTCAATGCGCTCGAATTCAAAGCCAGCTCGCGGAACCAACTCGGCCTCGGCACGGTCACTTCCGATGAAGATTACGCGCGCTCCGTCAGTGCGAAGCGCGTCGGCGACCGCGAGCGCTGGCACTACGTGGCCGGCGGTGCCGCCGGCTGCGATCAGGTAGGTCGTCTTCATAGTCGTCCTCAGATCGTTGCGCATCGGGCTCGGCCGTGACCGCCCGCGCGTTCGCGGTGCCGCCTCGGGCGATGTTCAGCAGCAGTCCAACCGCTATCAGCAGCGTCACGAGACTGGTTGAGCCGTAGGAGAGGAATGGCAGCGGCACTCCCGTCAGCGGCGCAATTCCGAGCACTGCAAAGAGGTTCAGCAGCGCCTGGCAGAGGATCAACGATGTCAGCCCCGCTGCAAGCAGCTTGGCGTAGCGACCACTCGCTGACTGAGCGATCCGCAGCCCGGCCCAAGCAACCAGTGCGTAAAGCAGCAGCAGACCGCAGAGGCCGATCACGCCAAGTTCCTCGCCGATGATCGCGAGAATGAAATCGGTGTGGGCTTCCGGCAGGTAGAAGATCTTCTGAACCGATTCGCCGAGGCCACGCCCGAAGATCCCGCCTGAACCGATCGCGATCTGCCCTTGTACTGCTTGGAAGCCGATGTCGCTGGCGTGATCCCACGGGTTGAGGAAAGAGGTAAGCCGCGCACGCCGGTAAGGCGCACTGAGCGAGTAGAGCAGCACCAGGACAGCGCCAACTCCGGCGTAACCAGCGAGCCAACGAAGCCTGATGCCGGCAGCAACCAACATCGCTGCGCAGGTGAAGGCGACGACGAGCGCGGTTCCGAGATCGGGCTGTGTGACGACTAGGAGAATCGCCCCGCCGACAACTAGCGCGAGCGGCAAGAGCTCGCCGGAGCGAGTGAAGCCGCGCGGCCGATCGGCGAGGAATCGAGCCGTGTAGAGGACCAAAGCCAACTTCGCGAGCTCGCTCGGTTGGAACTGCAGCACGCCAAAGCCAAGCCAGCGGCGGGCGCCGTTAACTGAGACGCCGATGCCTGGAATCTTCGTAAGGAGGAGAAGGATGAAGGCGACCGCCAGTAGCGGGGCCGTCAACGCCAGCAGCTTCTTTAGCGGGAAGCGGCTCGCGATGTTCAAGCCGATGAAGCCGAGCGCCGCGAAAGCTAGGTAGCGGACCAGTAGCCCGGTCCCGTCGCCGCGCCCTGCGACGACCGAGGTCGCCGACGATGCGCTGTAGACCATCACGGCGCCGAAAGCGACTAGGCAGAAGACGGCGGTGAGGAGAACGTCCTCCTCGATTGGCCGAGCACGCGCGCTTGCACGAGCGGCAGGCGGATTCTGCGTAGCTGCGCTCGCTCGGGCCATTCTGACTCTTCTTCGGCCCGAACCTTGAAACTCCTTCCAAGCAACTTCAAGTTCCCAAAAAGCCCGGTAAAGCTTGAACAATTTGGCGAAATTCGTCGCCGCGCTGTTCGAACCCGCCGGGGAACTGATCGAAGCTCGCGCAGGCCGGCGAAAGCAGCACAACCTCGCCTCCTTCAGCGGCCGCTGCGGCCGCCGCAATCGCCGCTTCGAGGCTCTCGCAACGACTGCATTCGACTAGCCCGTCAAAGGCCGCTGCGACCAGCCCTGCGTCTTCGCCGATCAGGAACGCAGCCCGGACGCTCGCTGCCGCAGCCTCAGCGAGAGTGAGGAACTCTTGCCCCTTGGCCTGGCCCCCGGCAATCAGCAGGACCGGCTGCTGGAAGGCGGCAAGAGCGGCGACCGCGGAGGCCACATTTGTCGCTTTTGAATCATTAACCCAGAGCACCCCACCGCTGCTGCCAATCTCCTCGAGGCGATGCTCAACGCCGGCAAACGAACGCAGCCCGCTCGCAACCGCCTCAGCTTCGATCCCGGCGCTGAGCGCGGCAGCGGCAGCGCAGAGCGCATTCTCAAGGTTGTGGGCACCGCGAAGCCGCACTTCGCTGGCCGCTAGTAGCGCCGTCCCACGCCAGCAGATCAGCCCGTCACGGAGCTCGACATCGGCCTCGGTCGCCGCGTCAACGCTAATCCTCACGCGACGCCCATCACCGCCTGCGAGCGCGAGCATCGCCTCTGATCCAATCGCCGTGTCGTCGGCTCCCTGAAACGCGAACAGTTCGAGCTTTGCGCGGCGGTAGGCGTCAAAGTCGCCGTGGCGATCGAGATGGTCGGGCTCAATATTGAGCAAGACCGCCAGCTCCGGTGCGAACGCAACCGAGTCCTCGAGCTGAAACGAGCTCGCCTCGCAGATCACGGTCGTCTCGGGCCCGATTGTGCCGACGAGCGAGCTGACTGCCGTCCCGACGTTGCCTGCGACAGCGACAGGCCGGCCTGCGGCGCGCCAGATCTCCCCCAGCAGCTCGACCGTCGTCGTCTTGCCGTTGGTGCCGGTGACGGCGACAAATGGCGACTCCAACATCCTCCAGCCGAGCTCTAGCTCGCTGTAGATCGGGATACCGGCAGCGCGCGCGGCAACTAGGACGGCAGCCTCATTCGGCACACCGGGGCTCCGAACAACCGCGCGGGCGCGCTCAAGCTCCTCTACCCCGTCGCTTGCGGTCGAAATCTCGATCCCTTCGTGACGCAGCGCCTCGGCCTGAGACGGCTCGCCGCTATCGACGCCGATCACCGGCTCGCCGCGCGCCCAAAGCGCGCGGGCGCAGGCGGCGCCGGAGCGCTCAAGGCCAACTACTAGCCACGGGCCGGGCGGAATTGGGGGGCGACGCTCTACTGCCATGGCGCCAACGATACGCCGCGCCTTTAAGTGATGTTGGCTTGGTAGAGCGTAAATCCGATTGCCGAACAGACCGCGGCAATGATCCAGAAGCGCAGAATGATCTTCGTCTCCGACCAGCCCCGCATCTCAAAATGGTGGTGAATCGGCGCCATCAGGAAGACCCGCTTACGGAAGCTTTGGAAGGCGGCAACCTGGATGATTACGCTCAGCGCCTCGATCACGAAGATTCCGCCGATCAAGACCAAGAGCAGCATTGTGTCGGTCATCACTGCCATCGCACCGATCGCGCCACCGAGGCCGAGCGAGCCGGTGTCGCCCATGAAGATCGTCGCCGGAAAGGCGTTGAACCAGAGGAAGCCGATGCAAGCGCCGACGATGCAGGCGCTGAGCAGCGCAAGGTCGCGGTCGCCGGTCGTGATGAAAGTGATCGCAACATAGGCCAGCATCACGATCGCGACGCAGCCTGCGGCCAGTCCGTCGAGCCCGTCGCTGAGATTAACGGCGTTGGTCGAGCCGGCGATCACGAGGAAGACGATGACCGGAAAGAAGAGCCCGAGGTCGATACTGACGTCGACGAAACGCAGCTGAATCGTTGCCGAGAGCCCCGCCTTGTGCGTTGCGACCCACCAGAGCGCAACCGAGATCAGGAGCAGCGCGATCATCTTCGTCCTTCCGCGCAGCCCCAGCGAGCGGCGGCGGACGATCTTCGAGTAGTCGTCGGCGAAACCAAGCAGCGAACAGGTGACGGCCGTTCCAAAGACCGCAACCGCGCGCCAGTCCCAGTCGGTCAAGACGAGGAACGGGATAGCGATCGAGATGAAGATCAAGACGCCGCCCATCGTTGGCGTGCCGGCTTTGGCGTGATGGCCGGCCGGGCCCTCCTCGCGGATCTGCTGGCCAAATTCGCGTCGGCGCAGGTAAGTGATCAGGCGCGGCGCGGCGAAGACGCAGATCAATAGCGCACAGGTTCCGCCGATCAGGACCTCACCCATCAGTCGCCTCCCCCGGCGGCCGGCGGTAGTGCTTCGCAGAGCGCTTCGGCGACAACTTCGAGCCCGACTCCGCGGGAACCCTTAACCAGCAGTGTGTCTCCCGGTTCAACAATTGAGGCGATCTGCTGAGCAGCTTGCGCTGCGCTTTCGAGCGAATAGAGGTTTTCGCCCCCGAATGGCGGGCCGGCGTCGCGAGCCATCTCGCCCACCGTCACCAACACCTCGATGCCAAGCTCACGCACGTGTGCCCCGAGCTCGGCATGAAACCGACGCTGGTCAGGGCCGAGCTCTCTCATGTCGCCGAGCACAGCGACTGTTCGCCCGGAGGCCGAATCGGCGAGATCGTCGAGCGCTGCGCGCATCGACATCGGGTTTGCGTTGTAACAGTCGTTGATAACGACGACATTGTCCTCTAACAGCAGGCGTTGGCCGCGAAGGCGGGACAATTCAACCTCGATCATTCCGCTTGGCTCGACGCCAAGCGCGCGCACTGCGGCCAGCGCGGCCAGAGCGTTGCGGCGCATGTGGGCCGACGCAAACGGAAGCTCGATCGTCGATGGCAGCTCGTCAACCTCGCCGCCAGGACCAAAGCGCACAGTCCGAATCTCGCTTCGAATGTGCGGCTCGAGCAGCCTGTCGTCGGCCGGCACAATCGCAACCGCATCGGGCCCAAGGCCAGCGATCAGCTCAGCCTTCGCGCGCGCCACGGCCTCAACAGTTCCAAGCAGCTCAAGGTGGACCGGCCCAACGTTGACGATCACGCCGACATCGGGCTCGGCGATTCGCGTTAGCTCAGCTATCTGGCCTTCTCCGCGCATCGCCATCTCCAGCACCAGGACCTCGGTCCCGGCCGGCGCGCCGAGAATCGTCAGCGGCAGGCCTATCTCCGTGTTGAAGTTCTCGAAAGTCGCGACGGTCGATCGCGACGGCGCCAACATGCCAGCGATGATGTCCTTAGTTGATGTCTTACCGGTCGACCCGGTGACGGCGATCACGGCGCAGCCCAGTTCGCGTCGCCAAGCCTGTGCGAGGTCGGCAAGCGCCCTCAGCGGGTCGTCGACAGCGATTACGACTGCGTCCGAGGCTGAAGCGAGCGACGAGGCGTGTTGCTCCGTGACAATCACGCCCCAGGCGCCAGCAGCTAGGGCAGTGGCTGCGAATGCTCCCCCGTCCTGCTGCGAGCCAGCGAGGCCAACAAAGAGGGCGCCCGGCCCCGCCTGACGTGAGTCGATCGTTACCGAGCTGGGCGCAGCGGCCTGCGGATCCCCGCAGACGATCCGGCCACCGCAATGCTCGGCGAGCGAGGACGCGTTCCAACTCGCGTTCATTGCTTACCCGCCTCGATTGCGGCGCGTAGAGCGCTTGCGTCATCGAACTCCAGAACGACGCCGTCGGCAATCTGCTGGCCCTGCTCGTGGCCCTTGCCAGCGACAAGCACGACGTCACCGTCGGCGGCAAGCCCGACAGCCCTCGCGATCGCGTCTCCGCGGTCCTCGACCACTTCAACCTCAGCGCCCCCGTCGTGGCTAACACCGGCGATTATCGCCTCGATGATCGCCCGAGGATCCTCTGAACGCGGGTTGTCAGAGGTAACGATGATCAGGTCGGCCAGTTCGCTGGCAACCTGGCCCATCAGCGGGCGCTTGCCGCGATCGCGGTCACCACCGGCGCCAAAGACGACGATCAGGCGCCCCCCTGTCAAGCTGCGCGCCGTCCGCAGAGCGTTCTCCAACGAGTCGGGAGTATGGGCGTAGTCAACGATCGCAGCGAAGTGCTGCCCCGCATCAACCGGCTGGAAGCGTCCGGGCGCGACCTCGGCTGCGGAAAGCGCCCGGGCAATCGCCGAATCGTCGACCCCGAGAATGCGTGCAACGGCGACGGCGCAGAGCGCGTTTAGAACGTTGAACTCGCCGGGGAGCGGAACCCGCAGTTCGATTCCCCCTGCGCTGAAGCTGCTGCCGCTGGGATCGGTCACGATCGAGCTCGCTTGCAGGTCGGCATCGGCGCTGACAATCCCGACCGTGACGACGTCAGAGAGCTCGGCCGCCAGCCGCCTCCCATGTTCATCATCGATATTGACGACGCTCGGGGCGGGGCTTTCGATCAGCAGCCGTGCCTTGACGGCGTAGTACTCCTCGAGGTCACGGTGAAAGTCGAGGTGCTCGCGGCTGAGGTTGGTGAAGACGGTGACGTCCCAGTCGATTGCATCGGAGCGGTGCAGTGCGATCGCGTGCGAGGAGACCTCGATCACGCAGGCTTTGTCACCGGCAGCCAGCATCTGCGCAAAGCATCGCTGCAGCTCAATCGCCTCAGGCGTCGTTCTGACCGTCGCCTCGCGCCTGCCGCCGACGATCTGTTCAACGGTGCCCAGCAGCCCCGTCTGCCTGCCCGAGGCCTCTAAGAGGGCGCGCGTCAGGAAAGCCGTCGTCGTCTTGCCGTTGGTGCCGGTAACGGCGACCATCTCCAGTGACGATGTCGGGCGGCCGTTGAGCCGCGCTGCGGCCGGCGCGATCGCTGCGCGAACATCCTCGACGACGACCTCAGCGACGCCGAGCTGGAGCGGCCGCTCGGTCAGCAGCGCCGTCGCCCCTCGCTCAATCGCAGAGGCGGCGAAGTCGTGACCGTCGCGTTCAAAGCCAGGCACGCAGCAGAACAGTGTTCCGGCCTTGGCGAGCCGGTCATCTAGGGCCATCGAGTCGATCTCGACGTCGCCCTGTTCGCGCTCCAGACCGTCGAATAGCTCACGCAACCGCATGGCCGCAGAGTAACGAGGCGTCCGGCCTTTACTTCGGTGCGATTCGCAGGTACGGCAGCGCGAATGACGCGATTTGACCGAATGCTGGCGCGGCGACTGAGCCGCCGTAGATGTCGCCCTGCGGTTCATCGACGACGACGCTGATCAGTAGTTCAGGATCGGCGGCCGGCGCCATCCCGACGAACGACGCCACGTAAGCCGACTGCGAATACTTGCCGGTCGCAGGGTCGATCTTGTTTGCCGTACCGGTCTTGCCGGCCAACTCGTAGCCCGGGATCGCGACCTCGCTGGCTGTACCACCGGGCTGGAAGACACCGGTCAACATCTTGCGAACCGCGGCCGCGGTCTTGGCGCTGATGATCCTCTCGCTGGTGCCACCCGCAGCGGTCGCCTTGCCGTTTACGGAGTTGACGACGCGCGGAGTAATCAAAGTTCCACCGTTCGCTATAGCCCCGTAGGCGCTCATCATCTGAATCGGCGTGACGAGCTCGCCCTGGCCGATCGGCATGTTGCCCATCGAAGACCCGGAGTACTCAGCCAACGGCACGATTAGGCCGCGTTCCTCACCAGGAAGGTCTACGCCGGTTCGTTGGCCGAAGCCGAAACGGTTGACCCACTGGCTAAAGCGTTTCGCCCCGAGCCGTTGGCCGATCGTGATCGCACCAACGTTGCTCGACTCAGCAAGGATTCCGGCCGTGTCTAGCGTGATCCAACCACGCTCGTGCGATTCACCGATCACGCGGTCGGCTACCTGAATTGATGGCGCAAGATTGAATGAGGTCGTTGGCTCAACCTTCTTATCTTCGAGCGCGGCGGCGACCGTGAAGGCCTTGAAGGTCGAGCCCGGTTCAAATGTCATTCCGAGTGCGCGGTTCTGGATCGCTTCCGGCGGCGCGCCGCCAGGGTCGTTGGCATCAACCTTCGGCCAATTGGCCATCGCCAGCACGGCTCCGGTCTTCGGGTTCGTGACGATCGCCGTGGCGCCCTTCGGGTTGTACTCGTCGGCGACCGACTGCAGGACTTCCTCTGCCTTCAGCTGCACTTCGGCATCGAGCGCCAGCGCCATCGCCCCGCCTGGAACCGAGCTCTTGATGTCGCGCGTTTCGATCGCTTGGCGGCCACCATCAAGCACGCGCCGCTGCTCGCCGTCCTGGCCGCGCAGCAGCTTGTCGTGGGCGTACTCGAGGCCAAACAGCCCGTTCCCGTCGACACCAACGACGCCCAAGACCTGAGCCGCCAGCGCCCCGCGTGGGTAGGTGCGAAGCGCGCCGGGGGCAAAGTCAATGCCCTCGATTTTCAAGGCCTTGATCTTCTCGGCGGCTCCGGCAGGAACGTGCCTCGCGAGGTAGACAAAGCCGGTGTCGCGACGAGCTAGGTCGGCGACGAGCTTGTTGGCTGGCACGCCGATTAGCGGCGCCAAGCGATTCGCAGTCGCGACTGGGTCCTTTATCAAGTACGGAGTCGCTG
The DNA here is from genome assembly GCA_945881845.1 of Bifidobacterium breve. Taxonomy (GTDB): domain Bacteria; phylum Actinomycetota; class Thermoleophilia; order Solirubrobacterales; family Solirubrobacteraceae; genus F1-60-MAGs163. The sequence continues at coordinate 39,339 of CAMCVN010000016.1, forward strand.
AGATGTCATCGGCCGGAATCGACGCGGCGAGCGGAACGCCCTTGCGGTCGGTGATCGTTCCGCGCTCTGCTGGCAGCTTCGCGACCGCTACCTGCTGCGCGGTCGCTGCGCTCGAGAGTCCAGAGCCTTTGACAAGACCGAGGTAGAAGACGCGTAGTCCGGCGAGCGCGAGGAGGACGAAGAATGAAGCAAACAGCAGGCCGATCCGTCGCTCGATCAGCGGCATCGCTAGTTGGCCGCTCCTGCGGCTAAGCCACCGGAGTCTGCTTCTGGAGCTTGTGTCTGCTCTGTCGGTACTGCTTGCTCGGTCGTATCTGCCGGCTGCGAGTCGGCCTGATCGAGCTGGGTCACAGCTTGATCGGTCGATTCTGCGCTCGTGTCGGTCTCGAGCGTTGTCGAATCGCTTGTCGCCCCGCCCAGATCGGCCGACGGATCGATCGCCTCGTCGGCAACGGCGCCGCTAACCGAGCAGGCGCGCGCGTCACCGGCCTTCAGGTAACAGACGGCATCCGGCGCTGGCATAACGAGGCCAAGGTTCCCGGCTGCACCGGTAACGCGCTGCGCGCCATCGAGCCGAGCGAGCATGGAGCGCTGCTCGGCGTTTTCGCGCTTCAAGGTCTGGCTCTGCTCGGCATCGGCACTGATCTGCGTATTGAGTTTCAACAGCGACACCTGAACGAAGACCAATCCAATCAGCGCGACGGCAAGAACGCCGATCAGCCGGCGCCCAACGAAGAGCCGTGCGAGCAGCCCGCCTGAGGCAACCCCAGCGCGGCCGATGCTATGACGCGTTGGCCGCGACGGGCGCGGCAGCGAACGGCCGCGCCTTAGCGGCCGTGGGCTTGTGATCCGCCCGGCCGTTGCCGATGCTGCTGGTGGCGGAGGAGTCATTGCGCCGCCGCCACGATCTTCAGCGCCGCGCGCATCCTTGCCGAGCGGGCACGCGGGTTTTCATCGGTCTCAGCTTCGGTCGGTGTGATCCCGCCGCGAGTCAGCAAGGTTGCCTCAGCGACATGGCCGCAGCGGCAGATCGGCAGCCCCGGCGGGCAAACGCATTCGCGGGCCAATCCAGCAAGAAACTGCTTCACGCGGCGATCTTCTAGTGAATGGAACGAAATCCCTGCAAATCGGCCATTTTCGCGCAGCAGCTCCCAAGCCAGAGGGAGCGCGGCGTCGATCTCTTCAAGCTCGTTGTTGACGGCGATCCGCAGCGCCTGGAAGACGCGCTTAGCCGGGTGGCCAGCGCCGAAGCGGGCCGGCGTCGGGATTGCCTGCGTGACGATCTCAACCAGCTCGGTTGTCGTTTCGATTGGACGACGTTCGCGCTCACGCACGATTGCGCGGGCGATCTTGTCGCTGTAGCGCTCTTCGCCGTACTCGCGGAAGGTGCGCGCTAGGCGGCGGTCATCCCATTCGGCGACGATCTCGGCTGCGGTGATCCCTTCGGAAGGGTCCATCCGCATGTCGAGCGGTGCATCCGCCGAATAGGAGAAGCCACGCTCTGGCGTGTCGATCTGCATCGAGGAGACGCCAAGATCGAACCAGATCAGGTCAACCGGCAAGCCTTCTGCTGCAAGCTCAGCGAGCGCCTCTGCGAAAGATGCCTCAATGAAGCGCGTCTGGCAGGGAAGATCGCCGGCGATCTCGTCGAAGCGCTCGCGCGCTTCGGGGTCACGGTCGATCGCCACCAGCAGCCCGTCGGGACCTAGCTTTTCAGCGATCCGACGGCTGTGGCCGCCGGCGCCGAAGGTTGCGTCTACGGCCACTTCGCCGGCGCGTGGATCGAGCACAGCGACCAGTTCGTTAGCGAGGACGGGAACGTGGTCGGTGCGCATCAGCAGCATCTCAGTTGGCCTGGCCAAGGGTCGCGGTGATATCGAGCACGTCTGCAGCGAGCTTGGCGTTCTCGGTCGCCCATGCGGCACGGTCCCAGATCTCAATGCAAGGGCCGGCACCGGTAACGACTACGTCTTTGCCTAGCGAGCCGTGCTCAAGCAGGAACGGCGGCACCATTACGCGGCCGGCGGCATCGAGCTCGGTCTCAACTGCGTTGGCTGAGAAGTAGCGCTGAAGATCGCGGGCCTGCGGTGAGAGCGGGTTGAGCTGACCGAGCGCCGAAGCGACGAAGGCCTCGTACTCGTCCGGCGTCCAAACCGAGACGCAGCGCTCTACGCCCTTCGCCACTACAACCCCATCGCTCAGCGACGCACGGAACTTGACCGGCACCGTAAGCCGGTTCTTCGCGTCGAATGTGTGGTCGAAAGTTCCTCTGAATGCCATTTGGTGCCTCGCCTGTCGCCAGCGAGATAAGTAGTTGCGGGCCGTGGTGGAGGAGTGGGAGGAACCCCTCCACCCCGGCCTGCGACTCGCATACTACCCACTTCCCCCCACCTGTCAACCCCAAATGCACATATTTTCCCACAATCCCGTTTGCCCGCTCCCCAAGCCGACACCGTGTTAGGCCGTGATCGCCCGTCATTACTGGGTTCTTCAGCCCTCGTTCAGCTACCGCCAAGACCCGCAATCATTCCTGCTGCGACGCAACAAATTGCCGCCGGAACGAGCAGCAGGGCCACGATCAGCTGGATCTTTGGCGCCGCGCCTTGGGCCTGCTCGGTGATTCTGCGCTGCCGGTCGGCGCGCGCTCCAGCCGCTAGAGCGGCCAGCATCGGTTCCAAGGCGACGCCATAGCGATCGGCTCGCCCAATCGCCGCCACCAGCGCGACAACCTCCGGTAGCGGGCATCTCCGCTCCATCTGCGCTAGCGCCTCCGCCCTCGATGTACCGAGGCGCACGCGGGCGTCGGCCAGTCGGAGCTCCAGCGCAAGCAGCCCGCGGCCATGCTCTCCGGCACCAGCGAGCGCACGCCCCAGTGGCAGACCAGCCCTGACCGCAAGCAGAATCCGATCGGCCACAACCGGCAGCTCGGCCTCCAACAAGCGCCGTCTCTGGCCCACACGGCGCCGGAGCACCAGATCGGGCAGCAGGAAGCCGGCGACCGGGCCAATCGTCACCAGTAGCGCCGCGCGGCCCGGACCGAGCGCAGTCGCTGCAGCCAGCGCGATACTCAATCCGAGTGCGGCCGAAACGAGCTTCACTCCCATCAGCTCACTGGGGCTGTAGCCGCCGGGATTTCCTGCAGCATCAATCAGCAAGGCAAGCTCGCGCGGCGCCGCTAGCGCGGTAAAGCGGCCGAACAGCGACCGCAGCCACCGGCCACTAGCGTCAGGCGCGAGCGAGCCAGCAGCCTCTGCGCGGCGTTCGACGCGCAGCTGCGCCCACTCTGCCAGCGCGACGACTGCGCAGCCGCCGCTGCCCGCTGCGGCCAACGCGGCAAGGCTAATCATCGTCGCACCCGCGCCACGCGACGGACCGCCAAGACGGCGACGACCTGCAGCACTGCAGCCAGCAGCAGCAGCGCGCGCGGCAGTGCCAAGCTGAAGATCGCTGCCAGCGCCCCGGGGGCAAGCAGCCCAAAGATCAGCGCGCCAACGAGCGGCATCGCCAGCACAATCCTCGCCGTCAGTCGCGCCTGGGCGCTGGCGGCACGAGCTTCGCGCAGCGCTCGGCCGATGCTGTCGAGATCGCCAGCCAGCTCACGCAGCAGCCGCGCCAAGTCTCCCCCGCTCCGTCGCTGCAGCTGAATGGCGGCGATGATTGCCTCCCATGGCCCTTCTCCGCAGCGCAGCCGCATCGCCTCCAGCGCGTCGTCGGGACTGAGCCCAATCGCGATCGACGCGGCAACCTCACCGAGCGCCGCTCGCGTCTGTTCAGCAACAGCTCCTTCGTTGGCGGCACTGCCGATCGCTGCACTGAGCGAGCGACCTGAGCTAAGCGCAGCTGCGATCGCCCGCGCAGCTGGCGCCGCGTCGTGGTTAACACGCGCCCGCCAGCGTCGCTGCCGCGTACGGATCAGAAGAAGCGCCGCGAGCGGGCTGCAGGCAGCCAACAGCAGTGCTGGCGCGGCGCCCAGCAGCGACCAACCAAGCAGCGTCGCCACCGCCGCGGCAAGCAGCGTTAGACGGCGACGCTCTGCCACCTGAGCGCCGCGGCCATCGCTGCCGGCCGCCTGTGCCGGGGCTATCAGTGCGGCTAGAGCGCGCAGCAGCGAGACGCGTTCAAGCCCGGCGAGAAGCTCCCAACCAACGATCGCCGTCAATCCACCGGCGAGCCCAGCAATTACTGCCGCCGCGCTCACTTCGCCGTGCGCTGCGCCGAGTAGATCGTCTCCGTTCGTAGCTCGCCCTCTGCTGCGACGACGCGGTCGACCTGCGCCACGCGGCGCACTCCCGCGCTGTCGCGCAGCTGCAAGACGACAAGGTCGATCGCCTCCGCAACCTGAGCTCGGATTGCGGCGTGCGGAAGCCCTACGTCGGCCATCAGCGCGAGCGTCTCCAGGCGCCGCAGCGCCTCGGCCGGCGAGCCTGCATGGATCGTCGTAAGCGACCCGTCGTGACCGGTTGCCAGCGCGATCAACATGTCGAGCGCCTCGGCGCCGCGAACCTCGCCAACGATAATTCGGTCGGGGCGCATCCTCAGCGCGTTGCGAACCAACATCCGGATTGTCACCTCGCCGCGACCCTCGATGCTGGCCGGTCGTCCTTCGAGGCGTACGACGTGCCGAAGAGCTAGGCGAAGCTCCGCCGTATCCTCAATCGTTACGACGCGCTCATCGTCGCCGAGCAACCCGGCTATTGCCGCCAGCGTCGTCGTCTTTCCGGAGCCGGTGCCGCCGCAGACGAGGATGTTGAATCTGCGCTCGATCGCATCGCGAAGCAGATCGGTCAGCTCGGGCGTCCAGGAACCAAGCTCAACGAGCTGGCTGGCGGAAAGCCCGCGCGGGCGAAAGCGTCGGATGCTGAGCGCTGGCCCATCGACCGCCAACGGCGGCAGCACGACGTTTACGCGCGAGCCGTCGGGCAGGCGCGCGTCGCAGAGTGGCTCGGCTTCATCTACTCGCCGGCCAGCCGGAGCCAGCAGCCGCTCGATCGTCAACCGCAGCTGATCCTCACTCTCGAAGCGGGCATCGGTTTCCATCAAGCGGCCGCCGCGTTCAACCCAAACGGGATTGGTCCCACTGACGAGGATTTCGTCAACCCCCGGGTCACGCAGCAGCAGCTCGAGCGGCCCAGCTCCGAGCGCCCGCTCGGCGATCCGCTGCGCGATTAGTGCCCGGCTCTCGGCGCTTAGTGCTGCCCCGCGCCGGTCCACTATTCCAGCAAGCTGCGCCGTCAAGTCAGCGGCCAGATCCCCGCCGCGAGCCTGCTCGAGCAGCAACGAGTGGAAGCTCGCGGCAATCTGGTCGATCAGATCAACCTCATCGGCGCTCATCGCGCCGCCGCTGGCGGCCGTGGCAGCGCGCGCAGCTCCCGCGCCGCGCTCTGTGCCTCTGCCAGCAGCACCGCCTGCTGAAGGCTCACTCGCAGTGCCAGCGCAACCCGCGGCAGTCCAGCACTTGCCCCTTCGGCAACGGCGGACGCTGGCGCAGCTTCGACGACCTCTGCGTCGCGAAGACCAATCCGCGTTGTCGCAGAGCCATTGGCGGAGTCGCGCGTGATCAGCAGATCGATGCGACTGCCGGGCGGGATCTCGCTGGCATCGCCGACGACGATCACGCGGGCCAGCCGCTCGCCCGCGGCGGAAGCGACCAGCGCCGTATCGGCGCCAGAACCAGAGCCCTGCAAGAGCGCTGGTTGAAGATCGGTCCCCGCCGGAATCGCGACCGCGGCGCGGGCGCCAATCAGCTCACCAGCGTTCGCGAATGATTGCTCGGGAGCAAACCTCCGGGGCAGCTCGCGCAGCGCCAGCATCGACGCTTCGACCGATTGGCCACGGCCGATCGGCCGAACCGTCACGACAACTTTGACCGAGCTGCCGACGCGGCTCTCAATCTCCGCCTCGCGGCCCGAGACCTCTGACGCGGCTAACGCGCCGAGCAGCAGAGCGAGGCCACCTAGTAGGAGAGCGCGCCGGCGCCGACTCACGCCGCCAGCGCAATCTCCTCGCGCAGATCATGTTCGTCAATCAACGCAGGCGCATCAACAAGCCGATAGCCGACGCCCCAAACATTGACTACGTAACGCCCACCTCTTGCGCCCAGCTTGCGGCGTAGGCGGCAGGCGTGGGAATCCAACGTGCGCGTCGTCCCAACCGTGCGGCGGCCCCAGACCGTGCGCAGCAGTTCAGCTTTTGTGAAGACCCGCGTTGGGTCGGCGGCGAGCACACGCAGCAGCGCGAACTCCTTCGCACTGAGCTCCAACACAGAGCCGGCCAGCAGCGCGGTCCGCGACGAAGTGTCGAGCTCAATGTCAGCGACCCGTAGCCGACCGCCAGAGCGACTGCGGTCGGCGCGGCGAAGCAACGCCTCGACGCGACAGCGCAGTTCGCGGTAGCTAAACGGCTTCTCGACGACATCGTCGGCTCCCCGCTCGAACCCACGGACGCGGTCAAGCTCACCGCAACGGGCGCTAAGCAGCATCACCGGCACCTGCGGGTCGATCCGACTGGCAACGCCATCGGCCTCGCGCACATGGCTTATCAGATCAAGCCCCGACGAATCGGGCAGATCGATATCGATCAGTGCGAGATCGGGATAGCTGGTCTCTAGGTGACGTATTCCGTCACGAACACAGTCGGCAACGAGCATGTCGTAACCGTCGGCGGTGAGATGGTCGGCGAGGAAGGTGCGCGTGGCGTCATCTTCTTCGATTAGGAGGATCGTGGCTCGGTCTCGATTGATCATGCTCGCTATAGGGCGCGTTGCGTGACTATTCCCCCCCACCCACGGGGCCGGCGCGTCAACCGCCGCGGCGCCTAGGATGAAGCAGTGCCTAACAACCGTCTCTTCGGGCCGCTGCTGGCAATCGTCGGCGGCGTCGCGTTCTTTGTCATCTCGCTGATGCCTTGGTACCAAGTTGACCTTGCCAAGATCTCGGTCGGCTCAAAGTTTGCCGCGCAGTACGCGAAGCAGGCAGATCTGGCAACAAGCGCCAACGCTTGGGAGCCATGGGGATTCGGCAGCGACATCTTGATGCTGATTGTGATTCTCGGTTCGATCGGGCTTGGGGCTGCGCTGATCGCTGGCGGCAGCCGCGCCGTCGCCATGGGAGCGGCACTACTCGCGCTCGGTGTGATCGGCACGCTGCTTGTGCTGCTGCACATCCTCAGCGGCCCGCAGCCGAACGAGATCGTTGACGTTCAGCCGATCGCTTGGCTCGGCGCGCTCTCGACGATCCTGATCCTCGTCGGCGGCTACCTCAGCTTCGATTACGCGCAGCACGGTGCGCCGCAGCAGCCGAAGCCCAAGGCCAAGGCCAAACCGCAGGCCAAACTGCAGGCCAAACCGCAGGCCAAACCGCAGGCCAAACCGCAGGCTCCGAAGCAGCCGGGGGCTCAGCGACGACCGAGCCCTTCCAGCCGCGCCGGCGTCTGGGATGACGCCGACTTCGAATAGAGCCGCCAACCGCGCCATTGAGCACCGGCCAAATTCCCGCTCTATGCGGGAAAATCTGAAATATCCCGTTCAGCAGGGGCGTATTACAGGGATCGGTCGTACGATCCCGACGGGTCCTTTGCCCTCCGGCTTGGACCCTCTCTATTTGTGGACTCAATGAACCCCTCCATCCGCGGAAATTACGACTCCGGCGAAGACTTCGTCCTCGAGTACGGTGAGCTTCGCTTCACC
>CAMCVN010000017.1 GCA_945881845.1 Bifidobacterium breve
CGATCACTTCGCCGGCTCGCGGAGCCAACGTCAGACCAATCGAACCGATCCCGCAGCAGAGGTCGTAAACGCGCTCCCAGCCTTTTAGATCGGCGTACGCGCCAACCGTCGCGTAGAGCTTCTCGGCCATCTCGGTGTTGGTCTGAAAGAAAGCTTCGCTGCCGAGTGAAAATCGCAGCCCTGAGCACTCCTCTTCGATTGAACCAACACCGTCGATCAAGATGTCGGTACCGCCCTGAGTCGTCTCACCGCTGCTGGGGGCGACGGTGCGAATCACGCTGATGGCGCCGGCTTCGATCATCGCGTCAGCAAAACGGCGCTGATCAAAGTCGCCGGGCGAGGTGACGATGCGAGCCTGAATCTGGCCGGTGCGGCGACCCTCACGGACGACGAGGTTGCGCAGCAGCCCTTCGTGGGTGCGGCGGTCATACGCCTTCAGCCCCATCTCTTGGCAAACCTCAAGCGCCGCCTCGCGGATTCGATTGCTTGCCTCGGAGGCCAGCAGGCAATCGTCCATCGGCAGAATTCGCGACCAGGAACCGGGGGCGTGGAAGCCGCAGCAGAGCGTGCCGTCCTCTTCAACTCCAAATGAGAACTCAAGCTTGTTGCGGTAGCGCCACTCTTCGACCGCCGGAATGATCGGTTCGAGCTCAAAGCCATCAAGCTTGCCGATCCGCCGTAGCGCGTCATCAACCTGCTCGCTCTTGACCTCTAGCTGGCGCGCGTAGCTGAGCACCTGCCACGCAGCACCGGGATGGTCGGCGAGCGGCTCGATCCGATCCGGACCGGGCTCAAGCATCTCGAGCGGCCGCGCCTCGGCGAAGGCGCGCTTACGCTTCGTTACTTCGATCCGAACAAGGTCGCCAGGAACCGTGTCGCGGACAAAAATGACGTAGCTGCGATCGGCTACGGCAACGCGCGCGATGCCCTTGCCGCCGTTCGCGAGCCCTTCGATCCGTACCTCAAGACGATCGCCTCGGTCGATCCGCGTGCGTTCGCCTTCTGCTGTCGGCTGCTCAGTCATTGAGCTGAGGATCGCAGCATCGCCGCGCTAATGATTGGCCAGCAGCCACTCGAGCAGTGCCTTCTGCGCGTGGCGGCGGTTTTCTGCCTGATCCCAGATCCGTTGACGCTTGCCATAGAGCAGCTCGGCGCTGATCTCTTCGCCAGGGTGGGCCGGCAGGCAGTGGAGTGCGATTGCGTCTTCGGCGGCGAGCGAAAGTAGCTCGTTGTCGAGCCGGAACGGCTCAAGCGCGGCGCGGCGCTCGTCGGCCGTCTGCTCATCGCCCATCGAAACCCAAACGTCGGTGTAGAGCGCGTCTGCGCCGACGACCGCGGTGGCCGGATCGTTACTGCGCTCGCCACCGCAATCGGGTTCGAGTTCGTAACCCTGCGGCGAGGAGACGACGACGTCGAGCCCGACTGTCGTTCCCATCAGAGCCAAAGAGCGGGCGACGTTGTTGCCGTCGCCGACGTAGGCGAGCTTCATCTCGTCCAGCGACCGGCCCGGGAACGCCTCCTGCAGCGTCATCAGGTCGGCCAGCGCCTGCGACGGGTGGTGGAGCTCGGTCAGCATGTTGAAGACGGGGATCGAGCCTTCGGCGGCGAGCTCTTCAATCAGCGCGTCGGGGCCTGTGCGCACGCCGACGGCGGCAACTTGGCCGGAGAGGACGCGGGCAGTGTCGGCGATCGACTCGCCACGTGAGAGCTGCATCTCACCGGGGCGCAGCACGACGGCATGGCCGCCGAGCTCCGTAACACCAACCTCGTAGGAGAGCCGCGTCCGCGTGCTCGGCTTCTCAAAGATCAAGGCGACGCTCTTGCCGGCCAACGCATCGGACGAGGCAGGCGCGGCCTTCAGCTGATGGGCGCGCGCCAGCACTGCGAGCAGCTGCTCGCGGTCAAGCTCTTCACCGGTGAGAAAGTGGCGTGGCAAGCGCGTGACGATACGGCCGCCGGGCCTCCGTTGGCGCGCTATTTGTTGCAGCGAGCGCCGGCTTGGCGCCGGAGTCAGCGGCTCTCGTCAAGCTCTTCGCCGCTGCCGCGGCGGATCCCGAAGCCACGCACGGCAAGAATTGCTCGCTCCCCAAGTGATCCGCGCTTAGGCAACACGCCGAGCTGAACGGTCGCGTCGTAGGCATCGAAGAAGGCGCGGACGCGCCAGAGCTTCTCGCGCGGTGGGTCAAGCTCGCAGTAGAGGACGGCGTGAACGGTGATCATCTTGTTCGTTGCTGGGATTCCCGACAGCGCGGCGCGGTGGACGCCGCTGACGAGCACCGGCACGGCGACGTAACGACCATCGCTGAGCCGCTCGCCGGCGCTCTCAACGGTCGCGTCAGGGAAGGCCTTCCAGAGCTGAGCTGCGCGATCGGCGAGCGCATCGGGGCCGTAGAGCGGCTCCGGGCTTGAGGGGTCGGTCCAGTGCAAATCGGCGGCGCAGACCTCGCGGAAGGCGGCGCGGCGGCGCTCGGTCCAAGCCTGCTGAAAGGCGTCAAGAAGATCGTCCATCGCGCTTCAGCGTAGAGCGGCTGCGGCCGGGCTGCGACGCAGGCCTGCCAAACTGAGAGCCGATGGGACGACGCAGCCGCAAACAGAGTCTGACCGCACCCGGCGCACAGGCCGCGCCGAAGACGCGGCTCAGCAGCGCCGAGCGCGACGAGATCGCGCGCGCTGAGCTGAAGCCGCTGGCGCCCGGTGAGCGGCCGTTGGCGGTCAAGATCTCAGCCGGCCTCGCCGCCGCGCTCGCCGTCACCAACGTCGCCTTCTACTTCGCCGGTGTTGAGGTCCAAGGCCAACAGCCAGCGCTCCCAGGAATCTTGGTGTTCGCCGCAGTGATGCTGCTGGCGGCATGGGGAATATGGACGCTGCGCTACTGGGCGCTGCTCGGCTTCCAAGCACTGCTGGCGATGACATTGGTGATCGCTGGGCTCTCGCTGATGGTCGCCGGCAACCTGCTGGCAGTGATTCTTTGCATCGTGATTCTGCTCGGCGGTGGTTGGCTGTTCTGGAAGCTGATCCGCGTGCTCGGCCGCGTCAAGGTTCCGTCGCTGCGCGGCGGCTGAAGCGCACCGCCCACGCCGGCGGCTCTCTCATACACTCGCCAGATGGCCCAAGAAAGCTTCGACTGCATCATCATCGGATCCGGACCGGGGGGATACGTCGCAGCGATCCGCGCCGCGCAGCTGGGAATGAGCGTCGCCGTGATCGAGCAGGACAAGATCGGTGGCCGCTGCCTCAACTACGCCTGCATCCCAGCGAAGGCGGTGCTGCGATCGGCAGACATCGTCTCTGAGATCCGCGAGGCCGGCGAGTTTGGAATCACGGTCGCCGAGCCGACAGTCGACTTTGGCGCTGTCAGCGCGCGGCGCGAAGAGGTAATCGGAACGCTTGTCGGTGGCGTCGAAATGCTGCTGAAGAAGAACAAGGTTGAGCTGATCACCGGAACGGCAACGCTGACCGGCGGGAAGAGCGTCAGTGTCGACGGCCGCGAGCTGGAAGCCACGAAGGCGATCATCCTCGCGACCGGCTCTGTCGCCCGCCCGATTCCTGGAGCGAGCTTCGGCGGCACCGTGATCGACACGGCGCAGGCTTGGGCGCTCGAGGCGCTGCCGAAGCGGTTGGCCGTTGTCGGCTCCGGCCCGTCGGGCTGCGAGATCGCCAGCGCCTACGCTCGCTTCGGCGTTGAGGTCGAACTATTTGAAGCGCTCGATCGCGTGCTGCCGAGCGAAGACAAGGACATCTCAAGGCTCGTCGAGCGCGGCCTCGCCAAGCAAGGAATTACGGTTCACAAGTCAACCTTGATCGGCGAGATCAAAGCCGAGAAGAACTCCGCCAGCTATAGCTTCGGCGAGGAGAAGGGCGAAGCCGACTGGCTCGTAATCGCGGCCGGCCGCGGCGCCGACGTTGAAGCGCTCGGGCTCGGCGCCAGCGGTCTGGAACTGGACGAGCACGGCCTGATCGCCGTCGATGGCCAGCTGCGCACCAGCGCCGAAGGGATCTACGCAATCGGCGACCTCGTCCACGGCCCAGCGCTCGCGCACAAGGCGAGCGAAGAAGGGATCATCGCCGCCGAGACGATCGCCGGTGAGAACCCAACCCCGCTCGATTACATCGATATTCCCCGCGCAACCTTCTGCACGCCAAACGTCGCCAGCTTCGGCCTGACCGAAGCGCAAGCCAAGGAGCAAGGCTTCGACGTAACCGTCGGCAAGGTTCCCTACGGCGCCGTCGGTGCAGGCACGCTCTACGGCGACCGTGGCGGGCTCGTCAAAATTGTCGGCGACAAGAAGTACGGCGAACTGCTCGGCGGCCACATTGTGGGCGCAAAGGCAACCGAGCTGATCCAAGAACTTGTCAATGCGAAGCTGCTCGAAGGCGGCTACCCGGAGGTAGCACGCTTCATCCACGGCCACCCGACGATGAGCGAAGCAGTGCTTGAAGCGGCCCGCGCCGCCGACGGCTGGCTAATTCACGGCTAGGTGCAGATGGATCAGCAGCCGGCCTTCTACTTCGATCTGGCCAGCCCCGAGTCTTATCTCTCGGCCGAGCGGATCATGACTTTGCTGCCGGTGGCGGCAGAGTGGATTCCAATCCGCGGTTCGGTGCTGCCAGCTCTCAGTGATGCCGCCGAAGAACGAGCACTGGTTGACTCGCTCGCCGAGCAGCGCTCACTGCAAGCGCCGCGCTGGCCTTCGCCGTTCCCCTTTGACAGCGAGCAGGCGATGCTGGCGGCGACATATGCGAAGCAGATCGGCCGCACAGTCCCATTCGTGCTGGCTGCGTTCCGACAGGCCTATGCCGGTGGCCGCGCGCTCGACAACGACGACAACATTGTGATCGCCGGTTCGGCCTGCGAAATGCACCCCGCAGCGCTGCTGAAAGGCTGCGATCTGCGCACTGTGCTGCGCGGGCTCGACTCCGCGACGGCACTTGCGCTAGAGCGCGGCGTGCGCGACGTTCCGGCGCTCTGGGTGCCTGGAGCCGAGGGGCAGGCCGATCAACTCTTCCACGGTGACGATCAGCTCGAAGCGGCGGCGGCAGCGCTGAGCGAACAGGTACCGGCTCGATGAGCGCCTTTCGCGACTACGACGTGATCGTCACGCGCACCGGCCTCGCTCCTGGGCGCCTCGCTGCCTCAGACCGCTTCGACCACATCGAAGTCGTCTCGGTTGAGGATCTCGAAGTAGTGCTGTTCTGGGATGTTCCAGCGCGCTCAACAGGGCGGATGGAGGCCGCGCTGCGCGACGACCTTCAGCGGCTCGCTAGCGAAGAGTTCATCGCCCGCTGGAGCGCGGTCGAGAGCGACGAGGACTACTAGCGCGAAAACTACTAGGCTGGACTGAGATGACCGACCACCAGCTGCCGCCTTCGGAGATGTCGCTGGAGTGGCTTAGGTCGATGACTCTGATCCGCCGTTTTGAGGAGCGCGCGGGCGAGCAGTACACGCGCGCCAAGGTCGGTGGCTTCCTTCACCTTGCAATCGGCGAAGAGGCCACAATCGTCGGCGCCGTTGCGGCGCTGCGACCAACCGACTACATGATCGCGACCTACCGCTCGCACGGGCAGGCACTAGCGCGCGGCAGCGAGCCGGGCCGAGTGATGGCCGAACTCTTCGGCCGTGTCGACGGCCTCTGCCGCGGCCGCGGCGGCTCGATGCACATGTTCGACCTTGAAAGGCGCTTCATGGGCGGCTTCGGCATCGTCGGCGGCAACCTGCCACTGGCGGCCGGCTTCGGCCTAACCAGCGACTACCTCGGCAACGATGAAGCAACGCTCTGCCAGTTCGGTGACGGCGCAAGTAACCAAGGGACCTTCGGCGAGACGCTCAACCTTGCGGCGCTCTGGAGCCTGCCGGTCGTCTTCATGGTCACCAACAACCAGTTCGGAATGGGAACCTCGCTCGAGCGCCACTCAGCGCAGACGAATCTTCAGATCAAAGGTGAAGGCTTCGGCGTTCCCGGGATGCAGTGCGACGGAATGGATGTGATCGACACCTGGGCTGTCACCAGCGAGGCGATCAGAATCGCTCGAGAGGAGCGCCAGCCGGTGCTAGTTGAGGCGCTCAACTACCGCTTCCGTGGCCACTCGATCGCCGACCCCGAGGATTACCGCACAGAGGAAGAGGTGCTGGAGTGGAGCAAGCGTGACCCGCTAGTGACCTTCGGCGACCGGCTCGTCGCAGAGGGCGTCTTGAACGACGAACAGCGCGAAGCGATCGACCTTGAAGCGATCGAAGCTGTCGACGCCGCAGTCGCCTTCGCCGATGCTTCACCGGAGCCTGAGCCAAGCTCGCTCTACGACGACGTCTATGTGCTCAGCGATCAAGTTCGCGGCTGGTACTCGGCCGACCATCGCGGCGCGAGCCTGCAGAAGGGCGAGGAGCTCTCCTAATGGCCGAAATGCGCTACCGCGAAGCTCTGAACCAGGCGCTCGCCGAGGAGCTCGAACGCGACCCGAACGTCTTCCTGATGGGGCAGGACATCAGCGTCTTCGGCGGCGCCTTCAAGGTCACCGAAGGGTTGATGGATCGCTTCGGCGAGAAGAGGATCCGTGACACGCCAATCTCGGAGAACACAATCGTCGGCCTCGGCGTCGGATCGGCGATGACGGGTCTGCGGCCGGTAATCGAGCTGATGACGATCAACTTTTCGTTGCTGGCGCTCGACCAGATCATCAACCACGCCGCCCACGTGCGCTACATGTTCGGCGGCCAGGTCAGCGTGCCGCTGGTCGTGCGGATGCCGCAGGGCGCGGGCCACCAGCTCGGACCAACCCATTCGCACAGCTTCGAGGCGCTCTATCTCCACGTCCCGGGGCTGCTGGTAGCCGTGCCGACCACGGCGGCCGACGCGAAAGGCCTTCTCAAAACAGCGATCCGCGACGATAATCCAGTGATCTTCATCGAACACGAAACTCTTTACGGCCAGCGCGGCGAAGTTCCCGACGATCCCGACTTCACGGTTCCCTTCGGCCTCGCGGCGATCCGCCGCGAAGGCAGCGACGTGACGCTGATCGGCATCTCGAGGATGGCGCAGACAGCAGAGCGTGCAGCCGAGCAGCTCGCCGCCGACCATGGGATCGAGGCCGAGGTGATCGACCCTCGCACGCTGCGCCCGCTCGACCTCGACACAATCCTTGAATCGGTCGCCAAGACGAACCGCTGCGTGATCGTCGAAGAGGGCTGGCCGCACGGCGGCGTTGGCGCCAACCTCGCGGCACTGATTCAGGAGCAGGGCTTCGATGATCTCGACGCGCCGGTCGGCCGCGTCACCGGCGTCGATGCGCCGATGCCTTACGCGAAGAGCCTTGAGCAGATCTCATTCCCTCACGAAGAGCAGGTGATCGAAGCGACGCTGGCGCTATTCGGTGACAGGAAGCGAGCCTCACGTGGCTGAGATCGTGATGCCGCGGCTCTCCGACTCGATGGAGGAAGGAACGATCGTGCGCTGGCTCAAGCGCGACGGCGACGAAGTTGCGCGCGGCGAGGAGCTAGTCGAGATCGAGACCGATAAGGCGACGATGGCCTACGAATCGGATACCGCAGGCACGCTTAAGATCACTGCGCAGGAGGGCGCGACGCTGCCGGTCGGCGCGAGGATCGCCGTGATCGGCGACGATGATGCAGCCCCGAGTGCGGCGCCGGCCGCTGCTGCCCCCGTGGCCGAGGTCGAGGCTCCAGCGGCTGCTGCAGCGCCAGACCCTCCGGCCCTAGCTGCCGCCCCTAGCCCACCAGCGCCAGCTTCAGCGTCTGCGAGCAGCGAGCGCGTCAAGGCCTCGCCGATTGCGCGGCGGATAGCCGGTGAGATCGGCCTCGACCTTCAGTCCGTTAGTGGCAGCGGCCCCGGCGGGAGAATCGTCAAGGCCGACGTTGAGGGCGCTGGCGCTGCGGCGCCAGCGATCGCTCCAGCAAGCGCGCCAGCGACGACATCAAGTGGCGACGAGACGAGCGGCCGCGGCACCATCACGGCTACCGAACCGACGCGCACGCAGACGCTGATCGCAAGGCGGATGTCCGAATCGCGCGCCACCGTTCCCTCCTTCACGCTGCAGATCAGCGTCGACATGACGACCGCGACAACGCTGCGCGCTGAACTCAAAGCGACCGCCGCTGAGGGCCAAGCAGTGCCGACGATCAACGACATGGTCGTCAAGGCCTCTGCTCTGGCGCTGCGCGAGCAGCCGCAGGCCAATGGTGCCTGGCGCGACGGAAAGTTTGAGCACTACTCGAGGGTCAACGTCGGTGTTGCCGTCGCCGGCACCGGAACGCTCGTCGTGCCAACCGTCTTCGACGCCGATGCCAAGACGCTGGCCGAGATCTCGGCTGAGACAGGCGCCCTTGCTGAGCGCGTGCGCAGCGGCACGATCACGCCGCCGCAGACCAGCGGCGGCACCTTCACCGTAAGCAACCTTGGAATGTTCGGCGTGCGCAGCTTCGAGGCCGTAATCAACACGCCGCAGGCGGCGATCCTTGCCGTCGGCGCAGTCGAGCAGCGGCCTGCCGTTTACGCAGGCGAGATTGAGGCGCGGATGTTGATGGAGCTGACGCTGGCCTGCGACCACCGGATCCTCTACGGCGCCGACGGCGCCAAGCTGCTGGCCCGAATCAAAGCGCTGCTCGAAGCACCGCTCTCGCTCGCGAGCTGAGAGTAGGCTGGAGCGGCAATGAGCGATCGCGCCGGGGAATGCTCGGTTGTACAGCTGGGGCGGCTTGATTACGGCGAGGCCAACGAGCTGCAGGAGCGCGTTCGCGACGCGCGCGAAGCCGGGCTGATCGGCGACACGCTGCTGCTGCTCGAACACAATCCGGTCTACACGCGCGGGCGTCGCAGCAACCCGGAGGAGCTTCCCCAGGACGCGGCTTGGTACGCCGAGCGTGGAATCGAGATCGTTGACGTCAACCGTGGCGGCCGCGTCACCTACCACGCTCCCGGCCAGCTGGTCGGCTACCCGATCGTCAAGACGAGCGACGTCGTCGCCCACGTCCGTTCGCTCGAGCGCGTGATCATCGCCGCGCTGGAATCGGCTGGCGTTGAGGCCCGAGCGCGCGTCGATGAGGGCGCCGACTTCACCGGCGTCTGGGTCGAACAGCGAAAGATTGCTTCGATTGGCGTCCACCTGCGCCGCTCAATCACGACGCACGGCTTCGCGATCAACCTCGACATGGACCTGGAGCCGTGGCAGTGGATCGTTCCCTGCGGTTTGCAGGCCGAGATCACCTCGGTTGCCGCTGAAACCGGTTCAGCGGTCGACGCCGCCACCTTCGCCGCCGAGGTCAGCCGCGCCTGGGCCGCTGAACTCGGTGCAAAGGCCGAAGAGATCAGCAGCGAGCGCTTGGCGGCGCTAATCGCACCGACCGACGCCACGCTAGCCTGACTCTGTGGCCAACGAACCGACGATCCGCGCCCACCAAACTCGCTCCCGCTCCAACCCCGGCGGAATGGACGTGAGCGCCGTACTCGGCGCCGACGTTCAGCCGATCCGCGCGCGCAAGCCGCCGTGGTTCAAGGTGCCGCCGCCGGGAGGCGAGAGGTACCGCCAGCTCTCAGCGATGATCAAGGAGGAGAACCTCCACACCGTCTGCCAGGAGGCCGCCTGCCCGAACGTTGGCGAGTGCTGGGAGCGCGGCACGGCGACCTTCATGATCCTCGGCAACACCTGCACTCGGCGCTGCGGCTTCTGCAACGTCAACAGTGGTAAGCCGACCTGGAATGACCCGCTCGAACCGGCCCGCGTCGCTCGCTCGATCGCGAAGATGGGTTTGCGCCACGCCGTGATCACGAGCGTTGACCGCGACGACCTACCCGACTACGGAGCAGGGATCTGGGCGGCGACGATCCGTCAATGCCGCTCGCAGGCGCCGGACTGCAAGGTTGAGGTGCTGACGCCCGACTTCCGTGGCGAAGAGATGCCGCTGGCGCGAGTGCTGGCCGAACGGCCCCACGTCTTCAACCACAACGTTGAGGTTGTGCCACGGCTCTATTCGGTCGCGCGCCGCGGGTCACGCTGGGAGCGCTCGCTGCGCGTGCTTCGCAACGCCCGAGCGATCGGTGGCGACCAGCTCGTTACAAAGTCAGGGCTGATGGTTGGCCTTGGCGAAACTCATGATGAGATCGTCGCCGCATTCACCGATCTGCGCGAAGCAGGCGTACAGGTACTGACCGTCGGCCAGTACCTGAGGCCAACCGAGGAACATCTTCCGGTCGTCCGTTACTGGCACCCAGACGAGTTCAAAGCGCTCGAAGTTGCCGCCTACGCGCTTGGCTTCTCACACATCGCCGCTGGCCCACTGGTCCGCTCCAGCTACCACGCCGACGAGCACGTTCCCCAGCAGCAGCCGGGCGTCGGTCCGCTCAGCGCCGCCGTCGGCGCCTAGCTCGGGGGGAAGGCCAACGATGCGCACCGCGCTGCTTGTAATCGTCTTTATCTTCCTGCTCGCCTTCTTCGCGATCACACTCGTGACAATCCAAACCGAAGGGCTGACGGTGCTCACAGTCCTGTCGATCGTGATCATCGCGCTGATGGGAATCGGCATCTTCGGGGCTCTCGCCAGCGGGGCTGATCGCGACGAGTGAGCGCTTCGTATTATGCTTCGAAGTAGACGTTGACCGACCAGTCAGTCAAAGGAGCAGTCCGTGGATCTCAATGACACACCAGAGCAGGCCGAGTACCGCAAAGAGGTACGTGCTTGGCTCGACGCAAACAAGGCAGACGCCCCCATTCTTCAGGGCGAAGGCGCCCTCACCGACCCCGACGAGATCCTCGTCGCACACCGCGCTTGGCAAGGCAAGCTGGCCGAAGCAGGACTAGCCGGAGCGACATGGCCGAAGGAGTACGGCGGCCAAGGAATCGGCCCGGTCGAATCGGTAGTGATCAGCCAGGAGATGCAGCAGGCCGGAGTTCCCGGCATTCTCGACGTGATCGGCGTCGGCATGCTCGGGCCAACGATCATCGCCCACGGAACCGAAGAGCAGAAGCAGCGCTACCTCGGGCCAATGCTTCACGGCGATGAGATCTGGTGCCAGATGTTCTCCGAGCCAGCAGCCGGCTCCGACCTTGCCGCCGTGCAGACGCGCGCGAAGCACAACGACGACGGCACCTGGACGCTGAACGGCCAGAAAGTTTGGACGACTAACGCTCAGTTCGCCTCCTACGGACTGATACTCGCCCGCACCAACCCCGACATTCCCAAGCACAAGGGGATGACGATGTTCATCGTGCCGATGGACGCCAAGGGCGTGACTGTTCGCGGCCTACGGCAAATCTCCGGCGAAGCCGAGTTCAACGAGGTCTTCTTCGATGACGTTGTGATTGACGCCGATTCGGTCGTCGGCGGCGAGGAGAACGGCTGGGGAACCGGCCTAACGACGCTGATGTTCGAGCGCCTCACAATCGGCCTTGGTTCGTCGTCATTCGGCTACCGCGCAACGCGCTTCGCCGCGGCGATCGCTTCAGACGCAACGGCAGCGCGCGACCATGAGGTGCGCCACAACTTCGGCGAGCTGGCAGCCGAGCTGGAGGCGATCCGTTGGACCGGCTACCGCTCAATCAGCGCGCTGCAAGATGGTCAGATCCCAGGGCCGGAATTCGGCCTTGCGAAGGTCACGACCGTCAACTGCGCCGTCCGCGCCGGCGATCTGATCGCCGACATCGTTGGGCCAGAGGCGCTCGATGAGGACAGCGAGTGGGCCTACATGATCTCGTTCCTACCGGGCCTCAAATCGGCCGGCGGTACGGAAGAGATCCTCCGTAACACGATCGGCGAGCGCGTCCTCGGACTGCCGCCGGAGCCACGACTCGACAAGGGCATCCCGTTCAGCGAACTGCGTGCCAAGGAGAAGGAAGGTGCATCAGCATGAACCTCGGACTCTCAGATGAGCAGCAGTTCCTTCGTGACGCGGCGGCCGACGCCTTCTCGCGCGTAAAGACCGTTGAGGCCGCCCGCGAGGCGATCGAAGACGAGTCAGCACTGCCCGACATGTGGCCAACAGCCGCCGAAGCCGGTTGGCTTGGCCTCCTCGTAAGCGAAGAGAACGGTGGTGCCGGGCTTGGCGCCTATGACGCAATGCTGATCGCTCAGGAGGCTGGCAAGGTGCTGGCCGGCGTGCCGCTGCTCGGCGCGCTTCCGGCCTCGATGCTGCTCGACCTCGGTGGCAGCGACAAGGTTGAAGCGGTAGCCGCAGGCGAGCTGAAGGCCTCATGGCTGCCGGCCTGCCCGCCGAGCTCAATTGAGCCGCGTTGGACGGTTGAGCCGGTCGAAGGAATGGCCCGCCCTGACGCCCCAGCAGCGACTGTTGACGGTGACGCTGTCACCTTTACGGGAACGGTTGGCTGGGCGCCGGACGCTGGCGAGGCAGAGCTGCTCGTCGTGATCGGAGTTGATTCCAGCGGCGAGCCTGTCGCTGCAGCAGTTGAAGCCGGAGCTTCCGGCGTCACGGTTGACTCTGGCTGGCGTTACGACGCGACCCGGCGCCTCGCGACGGTCACTCTCGATGGCGCGAGCGGTACCAAGCTCGACCTCGACGCAGAGCAGATCGCGCGCGCTTGGTACCTCGTTCAGGCACTGATCGCGGCTGAATCGGTCGGCACGATGGAGACGGCGCTTGAGGTTTCGCTGGAGTACGCGAAGGAGCGTTACACCTTCGGCCGAGCAATCGGTTCCTACCAGGCCGTCAAGCACGGGATCGTTGAGATTCTGCGCCGGCTTGAGAACTCCAAGTCGCTCTGCATCTACACCGGCTTCGCTTTCAGCGACAAGCCTGATGAGATCGCCTACGCCGCCAGCTGCGCCCGTTCAGTTGCTGGCGCCGGACTCGATTTCACGGCCCGCCAGCAGATCGCCGTTCACGGCGGCATCGGTGCAACTTGGGAGCACGACGCGCCACTGACGTTCCGCCGCGCGCAGCTAAACCGCCGCCTCGTCGGTGGCCATGGAATGTCAACCGACCGCGTTGCCGACGAGCTGCTCAACGGCCGCGGGCCGGTCGTCAGCGTCGGCTAGAGCAATCAACGCCAAGAGATCTTGGGCGGGTAGGGTCGGCTGATGGCTGACCCGCTCGACCCATCGGAGACAACAGTTCAGCGCCACGCCGAGGCGCTGGCGTCGCTTCCTGCCGACGACGGCAGCGACGCAGCAAACGCAGCGCGCGGACTGGTCACAGCCGCGCCCAGTGATCTGCAGATCAGCGACGAGGAAGGCCGCGTCCTCTGGAGCCTCGCCGAGTACGGCTTCCTTGAATCGCCCGAAGCTCCCGAAAGCGTCCACCCGGCGCTCTGGCGGCTAGCGCGACTGAACATGAACGCCGGCCTCTTCGAAGTTGCCGAAGGCATCTACCAGGTGCGCGGCTACGACATCTCGAACATGACGCTGATCGAAGGCGACGAGGGCGTGATCGTCGTTGACCCGCTCGTCTCTCCAGAGTGCGCGGCCGCCGCACTAGCGCTCTACCGCGAGGCACGCGGCGAGCGGAAGGTCACCGCGGTGCTGCACACGCACAGCCACGTTGATCACTTTGGTGGCATCAGTGGGGTTGTCAGCGAAGGTGACGAGGTGCCAGTCTGGGCCCCGGCAGGCTTCACCGATGCGGCCGTCAGCGAGAACGTGATCGCCGGTTCGGTGATGGTTCGCCGCGCCGCCTACATGTACGGCTCGAACCTTGAGCGCGGTCCGCGCGGGCAGGTAGATGTCGCGATCGGCAAAGGCGTTTCGACCGGCCGACCATCGCTGATGGCGGTCACCAACGACGTCACCGAAACCGGCCAGCAGGCGACGATCGACGGCGTCCTATTCGAGTTCCAGATGGTTCCCGAAACCGAAGCCCCGGCCGAGCTGAACTTCTTCCTGCCCGAACGCGGCGCGCTCTGCGTCGTCGAAACGGCGACCCAGGTGCTGCACAACATCCTCACGATCCGCGGCGCGCAGGTGCGCGACGCGCTCTGGTGGTCGCAGTGCCTAAACGAATCGATCGAACTCTTCGCAGGCCGCACCGAAGTGCTCTTCGCCGGCCACAACTGGCCAACCTGGGGCAAGCAGCAGCTCACCGAGTTCCTCAGCGCCCAGCGCGACCTTTACCGCCTCCTCCACGACCAAACAATCCGCTTGGCCGGAGAAGGCTTCAACGGCGAGGAGATCGCCGAGCGGATCGAGCTGCCGGCGAGCCTCGCCGCGCTCTGGCATACGCGCGGCGCCTATGGCTCGCTGCGCCACAACGCGCGCGGCGTCTACCAACGGTACTTCGGCGTCTACGACGGCAACCCGGTCAACCTCGACCCGCTTGCTCCGAGCGATGCTGGCAGCCGCTACGTCGAAGCGGTCGGCGGCGCCGAACGCGCGCTTGAGATCGCGGCGCAGGCGCTAGCGAGCGGCGATGAGCGCTGGGCAGCGACGCTGGCCGGCGATGTCGTCTTCGCCGAGCCGGAGAACGCGGCCGCGCGTGAGCTTCAGGCCGCGGCCTTCGAGCAGCTTGGCTACCAGACCGAGAACGCAACTTGGCGCAACGCTTATCTGACCGGAGCGAGCGAGCTACGCCATGGCGTAAGCAGTGAAAGCCTGCGCGCGCAGGCGCCAGACATCGTGCGCGCGCTGCCGACCGGCCAGCTCTTCGATGCGATGGGAACGCGGATCAATGCCGAGCGAGCGGCAGCGAACGATCTAATCGTGGCTTGGAACTTCACCGACATTGACGAGCAATGGACGCTTCGCGTTACCAACGGAGCGCTCAGCACCGTCGCTGGCCGGCTCGACGAGAAAGCTGCGGCAGTCGTCACGACGACGCGGGCCACGCTCAACTCGCTGATCCTGCAGGAGATCGACGCGATCGAAGCGTTCAGCTCAGGCGCGATCAGCGTTGACGGCGACCCGATGGCGCTTGCCGGCTTCCTTGGACTACTTGACGATCCGCCGCACGACTTTCCGATAGTCACGCCGCGCAGCTAGCCCGCTGGGGTTCCGCCAACGTCGGCTCCAGAGGGAGCTTCGGCGCCACCGTTGCGCTTGCTGCGGGTCGGTGAGAAGCTCCGCACCTTCCAACTGCCACCAACGTTGACGAGCGTTATCTGACCGATCCGCAGCAGCTGAGCCGTTGCAGTGTCGCCGCTGATCTTTACGTCGGTGACCTTCAGTTGGGAGATGCCAGGGAGGTCGGTCAGCGTGATGCCGGCCTTAGACGCGCAGGCCTGCGCGGCCGCTGCGCCGCTAGCCCCGGCGCTGGCGCCAAGCTGCAGGCCGCAGAGCGTCGTCGCGTCGCCCTCCTCGGCGGCCTGCACATAACTGGTGACGGCCGCTTCGACCTGCGCGCTATTGGACTGCTGCGACGTCGTCGTAGAAGTTGTCGCGATCGTTGCTGTCGGCGTCGTCGTCGCGCTGGTCGTCGTCGGGATTGTCTCGCTGACACTGACCGTGTCGGAGCTACCACCGCCACTGCTGGAGACCAACGCGGCGGCCGCAACGCCAGCGCCGATAACCACGAGAACAATGATCAGAAGTGTTGTCCGAGTCACCGCTCAGATGCTAAAGCGTCAAGCGGAGAGTGCTTCTTGCAGCCCGGCGATCGCCTTGTCGGCGACCTTGCCGAAGCCAAGGCTGAGCGCCGGATCAAAGATCTTCAGCGCGCCCTTCAAGGTCAGCTCGGCATCGTAGGTGACGAGCGAACCTTCACCGTCGGCCTCGACCGTGATCTCGTCAACGCTGACAATCGTTGAGCTTTCGCCGCGAACAATGAAGCGGCGCGGCGCCTCGTAGAGCGTCGTTTCGTAGATCAGCGTGATCGTGCGGCCGAAGAAACCGGCGTCAAGCTCGACGCGGTTGCCGACACCGAGCGGCCCGTCATCGAGCCTGCGAGCCGCCGAGATCCCTGGATCCCATTCGGCCGTGGTCGAAAAATCAGCCAGATAGGCGAAGACTTCGGCCGGCGGTTTCGGACACTTGACTGTTTTGTGGGCGTGGGCCATCTGTAGGGGAGCGCAAACGGATGCGCTGCCCTACACGCTAGCGCTGCGCTAAATGGAGCTAGCCGGACTCGAACCGGCGGCCTCCTGGGTGCGATCCAGGCGCTCTCCCAACTGAGCTATAGCCCCGCAAATGCGAGTGTAGCCGGGCGTGAACGCCACGGGCTGCCGCGTTGCTTTCTCTCCGCTAGGCTTGCCGAATGGGAATGCTTGATGACGCAATCCGGGAGCATCTGGATCTAAAGCGCCGACAGGGCGCCGACCCGACCGAGATCGCACAGCTTGAAACCGAGGCCCTCGGAGACGGCAAGGATGCCGAACCCGAGTTGGAGGAGGCGACCGAGCTCGTCGAGGCTGAAGAGGTCGTCGAGGCTGAAGAGAATGACGCGCAAGAGTCGCCCGCGCCCGAGCCCGAGCGACTCGTCGTCGAAGAGAGCGTCGCCGACGAGGCAGCCGAGGCTGAGCCAGAAGCGAGCCAGCCAACTGAACAGTTCAGCCCTGAAGAGGTAGAAGCTGCGATACGCGCCGAACCGATCGCCGCGCCAGAACCAGCGAAGATCGCCGAGCCAGCCCCTGATGCTGAGCCGATCGCGCAGCCAGAGCCGGAGCTAATCGAAACCGAAGTCGCCCCCGAGACTGCGACCGAAGTTGAAGAGAGCGCCGCTGAGGCCCGCGACGAGCTGGAAGAGACACCCGACTTCCTCGAAGAGACGCCTGAGCACGACCGTCTCTGGTTCGAACGCAAGCCGCCGCGCGACTTCGACTTCTGAGCCGCTCCGTTAAGGAACGCGGTTGGTAGTCATCGCTCGCTTGAGCAGTTTCACGCTGGCGCTGCGTGGCTTGCGCTCGAGCGTCTTGGCGTTAAACGAGTAGAGGCCAAATTTCGGCGTGTAACCGGCGACCCACTCGAAGTTATCGGTAAGCGACCAGCCGATCCAACCGATGACATTGGCTTCCTTCGCGACAATTGAGGCGCGCATCTGACGCAGATGGTCACGCAGGTAGGCGGGGCGCAGGCGATCTTTCGCATCGGCGATCCCACTCTCGGTGACGATCACCGGCAACTTGTAGCTGCCGGCCGTCTTCAGCACCTGGCGGAAACCGGCCGGGAAGATCTCGGAGCCAAAGTCGCTGCACAGCGTCGGGCACGGGGCCGCAGCCGGAGCGCGTTGCCAGCGGTAGGAAGTCGACGGCAGGAAGTCGAGCACGGGAATCCGTGGCGTGATCGGAGCACCGAGCGCAGTGGCGCGGCCGCGGTAGTAGTAGTTGACGCCAACGAAATCGGCACGGCGGCCGTGAATCGCGCGCTCGCCGGCGCCGAGGGTTCCATCAGCGTTGGCGTCGAAGTTGCCCCGAACCGCAGCATCGACGAAGATCCGGTTGAAGAGATAGTCGGCGTGCTCGGTGGCGGCGACGTCGGCAGCGCTTGACGGATTGGTCGGCGTGAAAGCGATCATGTTCTGCACCAAGCCGACCTTTGAGGTGCGATCAAGCTTCTTGACCACTTGGTACGCGACGCTGTTGGCGGCCTCAAGGTTGCGTATCGCCGTCGTCGCGGCCGTGAAGCTGTAAACGCCAGGCGGGAAGTTGCCCTCAACAACGCCAGGAATGTTGGCGTAGCCGTTCGTGACGACGACCATCGGCTCGTTGATCGGTGCCCACCGATCGACGAGATCGCCAAATCGCCAGGCGGCCCAGGCCGAGTAGCGCTCGAACTCGGTGACGGTGTCACTACTGAGCCAGCCGGCGCGCTGCAGCGGTGGCAGCTCGCCGTTCGGGTCGCGGCCAGCGAGCGCGGCGCGGACGCCAAGCGGATCGTGAATCCAGCCCGGCAGCGTGAAGTGGTTGAGCGTGACGAACGGAGACATCTTGCTGGCGCGGATCGACTTCAAAATTTCGCGGTAGCGACTGACAGCCTTCGGGTCGGCTTGGCGATCGAGCGCGCGCAGCATCTCCGGGCTCGTGGCAGCGGCGTCCGGCAGGTTCGTCGGTTGCTTCGGGAAAAGCCGGCTCCACTCGAGCCCCATGCGGAAGAGGTTGGCTCCTAGCCCCGAGCGGGCGAGCTTGATGTCGGCCTCGTACTTCGACCAGAAGCCGGGGCCGTTCTCCGGCATCTCTCCGCTCACGGTGCCGCTGGCAATGTTGCCCCTGTCGTGAACCCATGCCCACCAGTCGCTGGTTGGGTCGACATCGCGGCCGCGGCCCATCTCGGACTGGAAGCCGGCGATCGCGGTGCCCCAGAGGAAGCCCTTCGGCATCGCTCCTCCGGCGGGCTGCTGCGCGGCGCTAACGGCCGGTAGCGCAGCAAGAGCGACAAATACGGCGGCAACAGCGGCCAGTCGTGGTGACAAGAAAGAGCTCCGAGCAGCGTTCATCACTGCCAAATCTACTCCTACCAAGGTGGTCGCGGCGCCGGGTCAGGGCCGTGGGCTCTAAACTTCGAGCCTGAGGGGCCATAGCTCAGCTGGGAGAGCGCCGCCTTTGCAAGGCGGAGGTCGTCGGTTCGATCCCGACTGGCTCCACTTCGTACACGACCAGCGAAAGCAGCGCGCTGGCCGCGCTGGTGGCGTAGGATCGAATGATGCGTGCTCGCCTACTACTGACCTTTCTGACCGTGCTAGTCGCCTCCTCGTTCGCGGCGGCATCGGCCAGCGCCGCGACCCCGGCCGCGACCGTGTGGCTCTGCAAGCCAGGGTTGACTTCCAACCCCTGCACCAGCTCCGCAAAGACGACGCTGATCAAGCCGAATGGCTCGAAGGTCGCTCAGCCGCTCAAGGCGCAGGCGAAGCAGCCGATCGACTGTTTCTACGTCTACCCGACTGTCAGCCAGCAGATGACCGGCAACGCGAACCTTGAGATCACGTCGGCTGAAACCGGCGTCGCGTTAGCGCAGGCCTCACGCTTTAGCTCGAAGTGCCGCGTTTACGCGCCGATGTACCGGCAGCTAACGCTGGCGGCGCTGTTCGGTAGGGCCAGCGGAACGCCGGACCGCGAGATCGGTTACAACGACGTCAAGGCCGCTTGGAACGAGTACCTCGCGAAGTACAACAAGGGCCGCGGCGTCGTGCTGATCGGTCACTCGCAGGGAACTGGAGTGTTGACGCGCCTTGCTGCAGCCGAGATCGACCCCAAGCCCGCCGTGCGGCGCAAGCTCGTATCAGCGCTGATGATTGGCGGCGGCGTTACCGTCCCGAAGGGCAAGGATGTTGGCGGCAGCTTCAAGAAGATCCCGGCCTGCCGTAAGAGCAACCAGACAGCCTGCGTGATCGCGTACAACACTTTTTCGCAGCAGCCTCCGGCAGACACCAACTTTGGCCGCACAACGAAGGCCGGCGAAGAGGTTCTCTGCGTCAACCCCGCTGGCCTGCGGCGCGGCGCGACCGGCAAGGCGCAGGTGCTGATCCCGACCTCACAGCTTGCCTTCGGCGGCACTCCGTTGGCCCCAACTCCGTGGGTGGCGATGAACGACCTCTATACGACAAAGTGCATCAGCGCCGGGGGGGCAAGTTGGCTGCAGGCCAACGACATTGGCAGCGCGAGCGATAAGCGGGTCCGCTTCGGCGCACCGCTCGGCCAAACGTGGGGGCTGCACATCGTTGACGTCAACATCGTGCTCGGCAACCTGCTGGAGCTCGTAGACCACCAGTCAGCAGCCTGGCGCAAGCTCTAATCCGGGCGCGAGGGCGCTTATCCACGGTTTAGGACCGCCGCTATCCTCTCTGTACGATGATCTCCTTCATACGACGCTCATCAAGTAAGACTTTGGTCGCTTTGAGTGGCGCGCTTGTCGCCCTCGTGGCGGTCGGCGCAGTGGCCGCCTCCGGTGCTGGAGGCGGAGCTGGAACACCGCCGGCGAAGCCACTTGCAGAGGCGATTGCCTCATCTCTCGATGGTCAAGAGATCGAAGGCCTCTCTGCTCGCGTCACCTTCACCAACGAGATGCTCGAATCGGCCGGCATGGTCAAGGGCGCCGACCCACTGATGGGTGGCGGCAGCGGCAGGCTCTGGGCCTCCAACAATGGTGACGTTCGAATCGAACTTCAGTCGGAAGCCGGCGGTGGCGATGTACAGATAGTTGCCCGCGGCGACCAGCTATGGCTCTACCACGCGGCAGCCAACACCGTTTACCGCACCACAATGGAGCCGGAAGAGAAAAGCGCCAAGAAAGGCGGCGAGGAAGAGTGGCCACCAAGCGTTGCTGCCGTCAGTCGGATGCTGAAGCAGCTCGGTTCCGAGGCAGTCGTCTCAGGCGCCATTCCAAGCAACGTTGCCGGCAAGCCCGCTTACAGCACGCGAATTGAGCCGAAGGACCAGGGCGGCCTGATTGGTGGAGCAGACGTAACTTGGGACGCCTCGAACGGCGCCCCGTTGCGCGTCGCAATCTTTGCCCGCGGCGAGAATGACCCAACGCTTGCGATCGAGACGACCGAAGTCAGCTTCGGCGCCGTCGACGACGCCGTCTTTGCGATTCAGCCCCCAGCCTCGGCGAAGGTTGAGAACATGAGCGCCGCCAACGAGCCGAGCGCCGCCGATAAGCCGAAGCAGCCGATCACTGGGCTCAGCGCAGCGCGCGCAGCAGCGCCGTTCGAGCTTTCCGCCCCTGCCGAGCTCGCGGGGCTGCCTCGCAGCGAAGTGATGCTCGTTGGCAGCGGCGACAAGAAGAGCGTCACGATCACTTATGGCGAAGGACTTGGCGCGATCACGGTGATCGAGAGTGCTGCCAGCGGCAAGGACCAAGCACCTTCGCTCGGCGCATCTGAACAGGCCGAGCGCGACGGGATTGAAATCCCGACAGCGAAGGTCGCCGGCGCTGAGGCGACAGTCTTTGGCACGCCACTTGGATCGCTCGTCAGCTTTACTCGCGACGGAGTCCGCTATGTCGTGATCGGCTCAGTAACAGAGCAGGACGCTCTCACCGCCGCCCGCGGGCTCTAGCCACCGTGAGCGAACAGCCGCCGGTCGCGCTCCGTGGACTGACGAAACAGTACGGCCATATCACCGCAGTTGATGACGTTTCACTAACCGTCAACGAGGGCGATGTGTTTGGATACCTCGGGCCAAACGGCGCTGGCAAGACGACGTCGCTGCGGATGATGCTCGGGCTGATCACTCCGACCGCAGGTGAGGCCCGTGTGTTTGGCCACGACCCGCAGAAGTCGGTCGACGCGCTGGCCGACGTGGCCGGTTTCGTCGAAGCGCCGCGCTTCTACCCCTACCTCGACGGGATGACCAACCTTCGGCTCGTAGCTGCGCTCGACGGCAACGAAGCGAAAACGCGAATTGATGAAGCGCTCGACGTGGTTGAGCTGACGGGCCGCGCCAGCGACAAGGTTGGTGGCTACTCGCACGGTATGCGCCAGCGGCTCGGGATTGCCGCAGCGCTGATCCGCCGACCGAAGCTGCTGCTGCTCGACGAGCCAGCGACCGGCCTCGACCCGGGCGGAATGCGCGACATGCGCGCGCTGATCGCAAGGCTCTCAGCCGAGGGCATGACGGTGATGCTCTCGAGCCACCTGCTGGCCGAGGTAGAGGAGCTATGCAACCGCGTGGCGATTGTGCGCAGTGGACGGATCGTCTACGAAGGCGAACTTGACGAGCTGCGCGCCACGGCAGGGCTGACGATTCGCCTGCGCACAAGTGACGACGAGGTTGCACTGCGCGTACTCTCTGACCGCCGTGGAATAAGCGACGTGACTCGCCGTGGCGCCGCGCCGATCCAGTTCCGCGCCGCCGACGAAGCGGCGATCGGCGAGCTCTCGCGCGCGCTCGCCGACTCCGGCGCACTGATCTTCGAGCTGGCCCCAAGCGCGGCAACGCTCGAGGATCTCTTCTTCGAACTGACCGAGGGAGAAGGCGACGCGCAGGCGGAAGAGAAGCGTCTCGACGAGCTCTCCGATCTAACCGGAGGCGAGCAATGAGCCGCCCGGGAACCTTGACTGTCTACCGCTGGGAGCTGCGCAAGCTGCGCGCTCAGAAGCGCACGTACCTAGGGCTCGGCGCCGCTGTACTGGTGCCGATCGTCTTTTCGGTTGCGGTCGCGATCCAGCCCGGCGAGCCGGCCGATGTTCCGTTCGGGCGCTACATCAACGACACCGGCCTCGCCTTCCCGCTCGTAACGCTGCTGTTCGGCTCAATCTGGTTCTACCCGCTGATCGCGGCGCTCGTCTCCGGCGACATCGTCGCCAACGAGGACAACAACGGCACGCTGAAGACGATCCTGACGCGCTCAGTTGAACGCAGCCAAGTTTTCTTCGGCAAGGTACTAGCCGCCTTTAGCTATTCGATCCTGGCGATCATCCTTACCGGCGTCGTCGCAACAGTTGCCGGCATCATCGTCTCCGGCTTCAACCCAATACCGACGCTCTCGGGAACGCTAGAGACGCCGGAGCGAGGTTTGCTGCTGGTGGCGGGCAGCCTCGCCGTGTACCTAATGCCGATCCTGGCGATCTCCAGCTTTGCTCTGTTGCTCTCTACCGTCTTTCGCAACAGCGCCGCTGCCGTCGTCGGCACCTTGATGTTCTCGCTTTTGCTGCAGCTGGTCGTAATCATTCCCGGCCTCGACGGTCTCCAGCCCTACCTGCTCAGCACACAGTTCAACTCCTGGCAGGGACTGCTCCGCACCCCCGCCGACTGGGATCCGATCATCCGCGCAGCGTGGGTCTGCGCCGCCTACGCGATTCCTTCGCTAGCGATCGCGCTGACCGTCTTTCTTCGCCGCGACGTCGCTGGCGGCTAAGCCGCAGCAGCCGGGTTCTGCTTAGCCCACTCGATGATCTTGGCCGACTCGTCGAAGCCGCTGCCATCGTCGAACTCGATTGCCGGAACCCAGGTGCGGCCGGTGACCGCCTTGACTTGGCGGCGTTTCGGCTGCAGCGCAAGCGGCAGCGGGCCTAGGCCGTAAACCTTGACTACCTCTGGGTCGTAGCCGGCGTCAAGCAGCGCCTGATGCGCTTCGCCACAGGGGTGCTTGTGGCCGAAAAACTTGGTCGTCCAAGCGCCGTAACAGACGTAGAGCTTCACCCGATCAACGCTTTGACGCGCTCGACAACGGCCTGCGGCGTGATGCCGAGCTTCTCTAGCACCTCGTCGCCCGGGGCCGACGCGCCGAAGCGGTCGATCGCGACCGAATCGTCAACCCACTTCTGCCAGCCCATCGAGATCGCGGCCTCGACCGAAACCGAAGGCAGGTCGGGTGGAATAACTGAGACTTGGTAGGCATCGTCCTGCGCTTCGAAGAGCTCCCAGCTTGGCATCGAGACGACGCGGGTTGGAATCCCGTCGGCGGCCAGCAGCTCTGCGGCGGCAACGGCAACCGAAACCTCACAGCCGGTACCAACGACGACGGCGCGGGCAGGCTCTGCCGGTTCGCTCATCACGTAAGCGCCCTTGTCGAGCCCCGAAGCCGGCGCCATGCCACCTTCACCCCGGTCGTAGACGGGGGTGTCCTGGCGGCTGAGGATCAGCGCAGCCGGGCCGGTCAGGTCGGAGATGATGAAACGCCAAGCTTCGGCCGTCTCGTCGGCGTCGGCGGGGCGGATAACGGTCAGCTTCGGAATTGCCCGCAGCGCAGCCAGATGCTCGACCGGCTGGTGCGTTGGGCCGTCCTCGCCGAGCGCAACTGAGTCGTGCGTGAAGACGTAGGCGACATTCATCTCCGAGAGCGCTGCGAGGCGGATCGCGCCGCGCATGTAATCGGAGAAGGTGAAGAAGGTCGCTCCGTATGGACGGACGATGCCGCCGTGGGCTGCCATTCCGTTGACAGCGCCGCCCATGCCGTGCTCGCGCACGCCGAAGTAGACGTTGCGGCCTACTCCTGTCTCGGTGTAGTGCTCGCTCTCTCCTCCGGGGAAGATCGTCCGCGTGGAACCGCTGAGGTCGGCGGCACCGCCGACCATCGTTGGCACGTGGCTGGCAAAGGCTTCCATCGCCTTGCCACCGGCAACGCGGGTTGACATCTTCTCGGCGCCCCAGACAGGCGGCAGCGTTTCGTTGAAGCCAGGCATCGGCTTTCCAGCCCAAGCGCAGTCCCACTCTTCGACGCGCTCAGGGTTGGCCAGCTTCCAAGCCTCAAAGCGGGCCGTCCACTCGGCCTTCTCGGCGGCGCCGCGGGCCTTCTGGTCCATATGCGGGCCGACGTCGTCGGGAACGTAGAAGTGCTTGTCAGGGTCCCAGCCCATCACCTCTTTGGTGGCGCGGACCTCGTCCTCGCCGAGCGGCGAGCCGTGGGCACCACTGGTGCCCTGCTTCTTCGGTGACGGGTAGCCGATGATCGAGCGGATCCGCACCAACGAGGGGCGGTCCTTCTCCTGAATCGCGCGGTCGATCGCGCGTTCAACCTCGTCGAGGTCATTGACGTTCTCAACGTGCTCAACGTGCCAGCCGTAGGACTCGAAGCGCTTCGTCGTGTCCTCCTTGTAGCTGAGCGAAGTTGGGCCGTCGAGCGAGATGTCGTTGTCGTCGTAGCAGTAGACGAGCCGATCCAGCTTCAGGTGGCCGGCGAGCGAAGCGGCCTCGGAGGAGATCCCTTCCATCAGGTCGCCGTCGGTGACGATGCCGAAGATGCGGTGGTCCTGAACCTCAGCGCCGAAGCGATTGCGCAGGAAGTTTTCCGCGATTGCCATCCCCACTCCATTGGCGAAGCCTTGGCCGAGCGGCCCTGTAGTTACCTCCACGCCAGGGGTCGGGTGCTCAGGGTCGAGCTCCGGGTGGCCGGGAGTGATTGAGCCCCACTGGCGGAACTGCTTGATGTCGTCCATTGAGACGCCATAGCCGCTGAGGTGAAGCATCGCGTAGAGCAGCATCGAGCCGTGGCCGCCGCTGAGAACGAAGCGGTCGCGATCGGGCCAATGCGGGTCGGTTGGGTCGAAACGCATGATCTTCTGGAACAGGACGTAGGCAACTGGTGCCATTCCAAGAGGCAACCCGGGGTGCCCCGAGTTGGCCTTCTGAATCGCGTCCATCGAGAGGGCGCGGATCGTGTCAACTGATTGCTGGTCTAGTTCGTCGCTCATAGCTGTGGAGTATCCACTAGCGAGCCGACCGACGTGCTGCGCATCTGTGAAGCGGCTGGTCAGTCCGACTTGTCGGACTTGCCCGACTTGGACTTCTTCTTCTCCTCGTCGCCGCTACCGATTGCGGGCGCCGAGCGCGTCGCGCGCAGCTCATAGTCCTTGCGCACGCTGTGGTCGGCGGTCGAGAGCACCTTGTCGGCCTTCAGCGCGCGGCCGAGAGCCTCGCGCGGGCCACGGCCCATGACCGACATCACTTGGTTCAGCGGGCCAACCGAGCGTGGTACGAAGACGTCGAAACGAGGCTGCTTCAGAGCCGAGAGGATTTCGTCCGCGACGTCCTGCGGTAGCGCCTGCTTGACGGCGCGCGTTTCGGCAAGGCCGCCGCCGAGCTCGGTCTGAACAGCGACCGGCATCACGCAGGAGACCTCGACGCCGGTGCCGCGCAGCTCGGAGCGAATTGCCTCACTCATGCCGACGACATAGTGCTTCGTGCCGCAGTAGGTGGCACCGTGGGCGTAACCGGCCTTGCCGGCCGCCGAGGCGATGTTGACAACGTGGCCGTGGCCGCGGGCGACCATCGAAGGAATAGTAAGTCGGCAGCCGTAATCGACGCCGTAGATGTTGATGTCGATCATCCGCTTCGTCGTCGCCATGTCCTCATCGAGGTAGGGGCCGAGCTGCATGATCCCGGCGTTGTTGATGATCACGTCGATTGGGCCCATCTGCTCCTGAACGGATGTGACGAAAGCGGAGAACGAGTCAAAGTCGGTGACGTCAAGCTGCAGGCCGATCGTGCCGGCGCCGATCTCCTCGGCGGTCTGTGCAGCGAGAGGGCCGTCGAGGTCGCCGATCGCGACCTTCATCCCGGCGCGCGACAGCGTCTGCGCCGTGCTCTTGCCGATTCCGCGCGCTCCACCAGTGATCGCAACGATTTGACCTACGAGATTGCGCTCTTGCTTAGCCATTTGCTGCTCCTTCGTACGCAGTTGGGCAGTACGTCAAAACTACCGGAAGAGAGGCGCAGGCGTCATTGATCCTCGTCGCGCTCGCTCCACGCAGGGCCGTCCTCGCGGTAGAGGTCACCGGCACCAAAGACGGTGCTGAACGTGCGCCGCAGGATCTGGCGGTCGAGCTTCCACGAGCGATTTTCGATGTACCAGAGGTCAAGCTCGATCCGCTCGTCCCACGGCAGCCCAGCGCGGCCGTTGACCTGCGCCCAGCCGGTGATGCCAGGGCGAATGTCGAGCCGGCGGCGCTGGCGCTCGGTGTACTTCTCAACCTGCGAGGCGACGGTCGGCCTTGGCCCGATGATCGCCATCTCGCCGCGCAGCACGTTGATTAAATTCGGCAGTTCATCGACCGAGCTGCGGCGCAGCAGCGCGCCGAGCCGAGTGATCCGCTCGTCGTTCTCGCTGACGGCGAGGCCAGCGCCGAGGCTTTCGGCTCCGCTGACCATCGTCCGCAGCTTGATAACTTCGAACTCGCTTCCATCGAGGCCGACGCGGCGCTGGCGGAAGATCGGTGAACCGCGCGACTCGAGCGGCACGGCGATTAGGGCCAGCAGCAGCAGCGGTGATGTGACCACGAGCACGACCGCCGCGACGACGAGGTCGAAGAGACGACGCAGCATCAGCGCGTGCCCTCCGGAGGCGCCCAGCCGGCTGGCGTTCCGTGGCGAAGGTAGTCCCAAAGCCCGGCACCGATCGAGGCCGTTGTGAGCACGTAGTAGCGCGCGATCAAGAACGGCTTGAACGGAATCACGGCACCGAGAAGCGCCGCGATCAACAGCAGCAGCTGCAACGCGAGTGTTACGAGGTAGACGGTTCCCTGCCCGATCAGAATCAGGTTGGCGACCAAGGCGACGAGGTGCAGCTTCGGCGTTGAGTAGCGCAGCGCGCGGTGGCAGTAGATCATCACGGCGTAGGACGGCGGGTAGCCGCGCGGGGAGAGCAGCCCGCCACGCAGAACGATCGGCCAGGCGTGGCTCATCATCCGCCGCTTGCGCGCAAATTCGCCTTCAACTGTTGGCACCATCTTTTCGCTGGCGCGGGCGCTCGGTGCGTAGAGCGCGCGGCGGCCGCGCTTGACAAAGTTGAAGGGGAAGCTGAGGTCGTGACCCATCACTGGATCGACCTCGATGTAATCGCCGCGGCGCACGGCGTAGATCGCGCCGTTACCTGCGGTCACCGAAGCGAGCTGCGATTCGCGCGCGCGCTGCCACATCTCAAAGCGCCAGTAGAGACCCTCCTGGTTGGTTGAACCGTCGGCGCCGCTGAAGCGAACCTGACCGCAGACGTAACCGACGTCTGCGAGCTCAAGCTCACCGACCAGTGCGCGCAGCGCGCCCGGCTCCCAGGCGGCGTTGGCGTCAGAGAAGGCGATCACGGTCGAGCGCGGATCGGCGGCGGCAACCGCTGCGTCCTGAGCGCGAACCTTGCCGCCCCACTCGAGCTCCAAGACGACGTCAGCGCCAGCGCTGCGAGCCTCGGCGGCAGTCTCGTCCGGGGAGCCGTCGCAGGCGACGATCACTTCGAGCCGCTCGGCCGGCCAGTCGAGAGCGCGCGCATTGGCGACGCGAGCGGCGATCACCGACTGCTCGCGGTGGGCAGCGATCACGAGCGTGACGAACGGCTCTTCTCCCGCGGCGATCGGCTGCGGCGGCTCGGCTCGGCGACGGCTCAGCTTGGCCCAGATGCCGAGCAGCAGCGGGTAGCCGAGCTGAGCGAAGACGAGCAGCGCGAGCGAAATCCAGAAGATAACTTCGACGACGATCACCTAGCACTGCCACCGATCAACTTCGCGTAGAGCTCAAGGTGGAGCGCGGCAACCCGATCCCAGTCGTAGAGATCACGTGCTGCGGTGACGGCGCCAGCGGCCAGCCGCTGGCGGGCGGGAGCGTCAGAGAGCAGCCGCTGGAGCGCGCTGCGCAAGGCCTCCGCGTCGCCGCTTGGAACGAGCTCGGCCGCGCCGGCAGCGGCGATCTCGGGAAAGCCGCCGACGTCGCTGAGCAGCATCGGTGTGCCGAACGCGAGCGCCGTGAAACAGACGCCAGAGTGGTCGATCTCGCGATAAGGCAGCAGCGCCAACTCTGCGCGCTCGAAGAAGGCTGGGATCTCGCGGTCCTCGATGAAGCGTTCAACGAAGCGGACGTTGGTTGGCGCAGAGGCCTTCAGCGGCCCAGTGTCCATCCGCGGCATGCCGACGATCCAAAGCTCAGCGCCGGTAATCCCCCGCCAGGCCTGGATCGCCACGTCAAGCCCCTTGTAAGGACGAATCAGACCGAAGCAGAGAACGACCGACCCTTCAACAGCGGCCAGCTCGGCTGGCAGAGGCGCGCGGTTCTCGATCTCGGCGAGGTGAGTGAAGGTGCCGTGCGGGATTACGTTGCAGCGAGCGGCTGGAACGCCGAGTTCGCGCTGCAGCCGCTCGCTGCCATCCTCGCTGTGGACGACGACGGCATCGGCGCGCGCGTAGGCGCGCCGCAGCCCAGCGATCTGGCCGGGGCGTGGCTCACGCGGAACAACATCGTGGGCAGTGATCACGAGCGGGCGGTTCGTCGGCAGCAGCGAGGCGCCGAGCTGTGGCAGCGGTAGCCACTGGAAGTGGACGACGTCGGCGCGGCGCGCTGTGCGCCGGTAGCGCAGCATCTCGGGAACCTCGGCAGCGAGCCGCGAAGCGGAGCGCAATTTCGAACCAGGCTGCCCACGGAGCATCCCGCCGAAGCATTGATCTACGCGATAACCGTCGGCGGCGGCGACATCGCCGTAGCTGAACGGGCCGCTACAGAGAGTTACGTCGGCGCCCGCGCGTGCCAGCGCCGCGCTAAGCGCACGGTCGTAAGGAGGCGTGTAAGCCGGCGGGTCGACGACATGAATGCGCACTGAGCAGCACAATACGAGTTGTGGCCGAAGTCGATCTCAGTTATTGCGTCGTCAACACCCAACAGCGGGAGATGCTGCTGCGCGCGCTCGACGCGATCGGACGTGAGCAATCGGCGCTCAAAATCACGACCGAAGTGCTTGTTCTCGACAACTCGTCGACCGACGGCTCGGCCGGAGCGGCGCGCGACCATCCGGTAGTCGACGACCTCGTCGTACTCGAGCAGCGGGCCGGAAAGGCTGAGAACGATTCGATGCTGCTGGAACGCGCAAGCGGCCGTTACGCGCTGCTCTGTAACGAGGACACCGAACTTCAGCCGGGAGCAACGCAGGCGCTCTACGCAGCGCTGGAGGACAACCCCACGGCGGCGGCGGCGGGCGCCAAGCTGCTCAACCCCGACGGCAAGGCGCAGCCGAGCGCTTGGAGATTCCCTGGGCCGCTAACGGCTCTGGCATCGGCGCTCTTCATCCATCACTGGACAACCGTTCAGAGCACCGGCGAAATCACTAAGCCGGTCGACTGGGCACAGAGCGCGGCGCTGCTGGTGCGGCGCGAGGCCGGCAAGCAGATCGGCTGGCTCGACCCGCAGTTCTTCGTCTACTCCGACGAAGTTGACTTCTGTAAGCGGCTCGCCGATGAAGGCTGGCAGACGCTCTACGTGCCGAACGCGCAAGCGATCCACCACGAGCAACTCTCGACCGGCGCGCTGCCGGAGAAGCGGATCGTCGAGCTCTCACGCAACCGGGACCGCTACATGCGCAAGCACCACTCGCGAATCTCAGCGGCGCTGGTGCGCTGGCTGACGGCCTGGACCTACTCGCTGCGAGCGATCGCGGCGACCGTGCTGCCAGGCCACAACGCCGCCCGCTACCGCGCCCATGCGCGCGCATCGCTCCACCCCGATCAGGGCGAAGGGCTGCGCGAAGCGGCGCTTGATTACAACCGCGGCGGTCGGCGGCTCTAACTACTTGCTTCGTCGGCCTCGCGCTGATAGCCGAGGATCTTCGCCCACGGAGTCAGCACGAAGGCCACCAGCAACGCCAGCAGCAGCAGCTGCAGCGCAATCAGCCAGGGCGAAGCCAAACCGTCATCAAGCAACGACTCCAGCGTCGTTGCGGCAACCGAGGCTCCGGCAACGTAGATCGAATAGGTGACAAGGCGGCCACAGAAGAATGCGGCAGTGATTGGCAGTAAGCGGACCTGCGGAGTTAGGCCGGCGGCCTCGAAAAGCTGCGTTGAGGGAAGCGGCGACACAAGGAAGAGCGCCAGCACACCCCAGCGGCCACGGCGCTTGTCGGTCAGCGTCGCGCCGATTGCCTCAAGATCGGTGCGGCGCTTGCGCGGAAGGCGGTAGCCGATCTGGCGAAAGACGGTTGCCAGCAGCAACCTGCCGGCCGCCGACGCTGACGCCCCCGCCAGTACCAGCAGCGGTTGCGGTAGCTCGTACCTGAAGCCGAAGTAGACGAGCACGGCCCAGGTCGGAGGGCCAAAGACCGGCATCAGGTTGACGGCGAAGACAACGCCAACGACGATTCCGATCTGCTCGATCGTGCTCATCCGGCCTCAGCGGCGCGACTGCTGCGCACAGCTCCGACTAGGAGCTTCAGCTCGCTCACGGTGACGACGCGAAGCGCGACGATCGCGGGCGCGATTGCGGCCAGCACGAGCGTGCGCAGGATCAAGCCGCCGGCCCCCTCATTCGGGATCAAGAGGTCGCCGCCGACACTGAAGAGCGCGACGACGACGATCAACGGCACGAGCCGCGCCCACTCGAACGGCACGGTGAAGAGCTTGCGCGTCAACAGGAAGAGCACGATCAGCATCGCGACGTAGGCGACGCAGAGCGAGATAGCCGCGCCGACAACGCCCAGCGGCGGCACCAGCCAAATCAGCAGGCCGACATTGACAACGAGGCCAGCAGCGGCCGCAGGCAGCGTGCGGACCGTCACCTTCGCGCGCCCAGCGATCGTGACCAACACGAGGTAGAGCCCGTAGAGCGCCCAGCCCAGCGCCAGCCACGGCAGCGCCTCATTGGCGGCGAAGAAATCCGGCGCTGTCAGCAGCCGAACCAGCCAAGCGCCGAGCAGCGTGAAGCCGGCGACCAGCAACGAGCTGACGATCATGTAGGCGGTCGTGACGCGCGCGTAGGCCTGCTGCGCGTGCTGCTCGTCAACGATTGAATAGGCCAGCGGTGGCCAAGCCAACTGGAAGGCGCGGACGAGGATGATCACGGCCGTCGCCAGCTTGACGGCCACCGAGTAGAGACCGGCCGCTGAAGGGCTGTCGGCGCGCAGCAGGTAGGCGCGGTCGATCACGTTGAGCAGGAAGACGGCGGCGTCAGCGGGGATCGTTGGCGCGCCGTAACGCAGTAGCGGCCCGAGCAGCAGCGGCCCGCGGGGAATGCCGATGTGCTCGCGCAGCACAAAGAACCAAAGACCAACCAGAATGACCGCCGAGGCGACGTAGTTGCCGAGCACGTAGCCGCGTGCCCCCTCGCCCAAGAAGACAACGAGCGTGACGGTCAAACTGACGGTCAAGATTACGTTCACCGATGAGGCGATCAGATAGGCGCGGCGACGATCGCTAACGCGCAGCAACGCATAAGCCATCTCCAAGTTCGTGAAGACCCAGATGCCAAAGACGCCGGCCGACATCAGCGTCGCGTCGGAGCTCCCGAGAACAAGCTGCGAAAGCGGCTCGGCGAGCAGAATCCCGGCAATCAAAGCCAGCGTCGAGCTGATCAGCACGAAGCCGCTCGTCGTCCTCACAAGGTGGCGGCGCGCGTCGTCGCCAGCGGCTTCATGCCAGTGGCGGATGAACGCCTCACCGAGGCCGGCCCGAAGCAGGATGCTGGTCAAGATCACCAGCGTCAGCAGTGTCTCTGCGTAGCCAAACTCGGCGGCAGTCAGCGAGCGTGTGTAAAGCGGCAGCGTGAAGAGCGCCAGCAGCCCGGCCAGCAGGCTCGAAGCCTGGAAGGCCATCCCTGAGGTCGCAAGCCGCTTGAGAATGCTGTCCATCTAATCGCGGACGCTACCCACCCACGCGGTGGAGCCCTGCGCGGCTAGGCTGGCGACCGTGAGTTCACAAGCCAATAGAGGGCAGCCGATCTGCGTGCTGCTGCTGGCACGCGAGCTGGAGCAGTTCATCCTGCGCGAGCAGGCCGAGGATCTGCTGCGCTCACCGGCCGTAGTTGCGATAGACCCGCCGCGCATCCGTTACGGCGCGATCGCGCGGCTTCCACGCGCCGTCGGCGCAGTCTTGGCAGCGCAACAGGCAAAGCGGCTACTGAAGGCGCTACGCGGCGACCGCGGCGAGCCGCGCGTCGTCGTGATCTTCCACCCACTTCAACTGCCACTGGCACAGGCAATACAGGCCGACTGCCCAGGCTGTGAGATCTGGTACTCGCGCTGGGATCGCTACGAGCTGGCCTACGACGCGACGCCCGAGCGGCGCGAGCGCCTCGCCGAGCTCCATCAGCAGGCATCAGAGGCCTCGTCGCTGACGTTCGCGGTCTCCGACACTCTGGTTGAGATTGAGACCGACGCTGGCCGTGACGCGCTGCTCGTGACGACACCGGCCGACCGCTTTCCGGCGCCGCAGATCGACGGCACGGTCGTCGCCGTTTCGCTCGGCCACCTCGGCTGGCGGACCGATTGGGCGCTACTGCACGCCGTTGCCGAGAAGCTCGGTGAGCGGCTCGTACTGCTGCTGGTCGGCGACTGGCACGACGACGAATGCGCCGGCGACCCGGACTTCCAAGCCTGCCGCAAGCACCCAAGCCTCGTCTGGCTTGGCCGCCAGAGCGACGAGCAGGCCTCGCGCCTGATTCTCACCGCCGACGTCGGCATCATCCCGTTCAAAGTTGAGCCGTTCAACGACGCTGGGCTGCCGAACCGAATCCTCAAGTACGCGCGGCTAGGGCGACGCACCGTCAGCCCAATGCTCTCCGGCGTTACTAGCTGGGCACCCGCAGTCACGCGGGTCGCGGACGCCGACGAGTTTGCCGCGGCGCTCCTCGAGCAGGCCGGTGCCCGCACGCGGCCCGACGCCGAGCTACGCGAGTGGGCTACCGCTCAGACAGCGCGGCGCCAGAACGGGCCGCTCTGGCAGCGGCTTGAACAGCTCGGCGTGGCGCGCGACAGCTAGCGGCAGCGGGCCCAAGCGGCGATTCGCCCATGGTTGGCGATCAGCTTGAAGCCGCGCGGCGGGACATCGGTGTCTTCTTCTACGCCGTCGGCGCGGCCGTAACGCTCGTGCGTGACTGGATCGGTGAAGACCAGCGCAACGCCGGTCGTCGGCGAGACGTCGGCGCGCGCGACAACCGATCCTGCGGCCGAGTCGCGGATCCAGAGCGCGTCCGGCATCAAGCCAAAGGCAGGCAGACTGAGCGGGCCACACTTCAACGCAGCGACAACTTTCGGGTCGGCGAGTGTCGCCTCAAGATCGTTGTGGATTGCCGTGATGTAGCGGATTTCAACCACAGCGCGGCGGAAACTGTCGGCTCGGTGAACCGTTAGTGCGGCGCCCGCGACAACGACGACGATCGCCGCCAATGCCCAGCCACGGCGCAGCAGAGTGCCGTGCTCGAGCTCGACCCAGCCCGCTAGTGCGTACCCAGCAAAGAGCAGCAGCGTGATCGAGGGGATCGTCAAGTAGCGCGGCAGCAACGAGAGCCCGAAGATGCCGACGCAGACGAAGGTGACGATGCCAACCAGGATTAGCGCCAGCGGTAGGTAGAAGGACTGCGCGCGGCGGCGGACGATCTCGATCACAATGCCGACCGCGATCAGCATCAACTGCGGAACCCGCAATACCCCGACCAGAGCGTCGACGAAGGTCGCGGGCACCTTCGCGATTCCGCGCTCGCGGCCGAGCTCGGCGGCGAGCGTGCTCGTAGCCGTCAGCGCGTAGAGCGGTTCGCCGACCTCCCACCAATTAAAGAGAGACCAGAGCACCGGTGAAGCCAGCACGAGAGCGAGCAGGCCCAGGTGCGGGCTGCGGCGGCCGCTCTCAGGATCTTTCGGCCAACAGCACCAAAGCCAGTAGATCCCAGCCAGTAGCCAGGCCTCGGGCCGGAGCAGGCCAGCCGCTGCCAACAGCACCATCACCGAAGCGCCGCGGCGCTTGCGCTCGGCCTCGAGCGCAGCAGCAACGAAAACCAACGCCAGGAACGGCATATCGGCGAAGGCACGAGCGGCGTAGAGAATCAGCGTCAGGTTGGTGGCCACCAGCAGCGCTGCAACGATCCCCGGCCACGGGCCGAAGACGACGCGGCCGATCCGCCAGATCGCCCAGGCGCAGACGACCAGCGAGAGCCCGCCGATCAGCACCATCAGCTGACCGCTGGCGTCGCCAACCACGGCGCCGAGAACCGCTGCCACAAGTAGGTAGAGCGGATGCGCCGTCGGCGCCTTATAGGCGTCGATCGATGGAACCTGACCGGCGAGAAGCTCGCGGCCCCAGAAGAGGTGGTAGTAGGTGTCGTAACCGGGGTAGCTGTCGGCGACCAGCCAGACCAGAACCGTGAGCAGGAACGCAAGCGCAACGGCAATTATTTCGCGACGCGAGAAGGTCACTGCCGCTCACCACCTTGCGGTTGCTGATCGCGCGCTCCAGCCAACGCTGTAGCGACGCCTAATAGAACCCAGGTCAACGGATCCTCAAGAAACGCAGCATAGATGAGGGTATGAACGACAACCGCAGTGAAGGCCGCTGCGACGCCGACCTGCATCTCGGGCCAAGGCGCTGAGCGGGCGCCGCGTAACGCTCGGATGAAAGCCAGGGCAAGCAGCGCGAGGTAAGCGATCAGCCCGAGTAGTCCCTGCTCGGCCGCGACCGTCACGGGGATCGTGTGCGATGCCGATGCGGCGCTCTCGAACGAGACATCGTTGGAACGTCGGTACTGGCGCGCGAACGATCCCGCACCCCATCCCTGCAGCGGCCGCTCAACGAATAGCTTGCCGCCACCGGTCACGAGCGCGGCGCGGCCGCTCGTGACGCGTTCGGCCGTTCGCCCGCCGCTGAGTGCGCCACCGCCGATCATGGCAGCGACGCCGCCAACGAGCAGCGCCGCGACGACGACGCCGACCGTCCAGCGCAGGCTCCAGCGCAGCGCGGCGATTACGGCCAGACCGGCTAAGAGGGCAACGAAGCTCGACTGCGAGAGCGTGATCAGCAGGCCGCCGAACAGAATCGCCACGGCGAGCGCTCCAAGCGCGACCTGCCTGTTGCGCTTCTGCCAACAGATCCAAGCAACAAGCAGGACGATCACGACGACGAGGAAGCGGCCGAAGATATTGGGGTCGAAGAAGACCGAGTTGACGCGGAAGTAATCGGAGAACTGATTCGAGGCGATCACCTTCGGGTTGAGGAAGATGTGGCGCGTGGCGAACTCAAAGAAGCCGACAGCGCTCAGCGCCAATGCCAACCAGACCAACACAGCGAGCGTGCGGCCGGCCAGTTTCTCGGTCCAGCGCGAACGAGCGATCAGCACGAACAGCAACGCAAACGGGATATAGAAGAAGACGACATTCTCGAGCGCCGGCGCGCTACCGAGCCCGTAGGCGCTCTGCAACGAGTAGAGCACGAGGACTGCGGCAATTACCCACTCCAGCGCGCCCGGCGCAGGGCCTTCCTCGCTGGCGCCGCGCCGCAGCCGCGGCAGCAACCAAGCGAGCGCTCCGGCGGCAACGACGAGATAGAGACCGAGCAACAGATTGGCGGCCGAATCACCGACCGCGATTGGGATTCGGAACGGCAGCGTCAAGACGACAGCGATCGGGAAGGCCGCCGGCTTGCGCGTGAACAGGATCACCAAGGCGCCTACCGCCGAGATGCCGATCACGATCGCCGCGACCGCCAAGGCCGGGCGATCACGCAGCGCCGCAAGCTGGTCGGCGTCAGCGACGTGGATGATCAGAATCAGCGGCGCCAGTACCAGCGTCGCCAGCATCAGCCGCGCACGCAGCGTCGCTGAGCCAGCGACGAGCGTCGCTCCGGCCAGAAGGCTGCAGATTGTTAGCGAGAGAGCAGTTGCCATGATCTCGTCATCAGTCCCTGAACGTCGGGATCGGTTGCCAGCCGTGCCGGAAGCTGCGGCAGGCCGTAGCGAATTACCGTCCCCTTGCCTGCGCGGAAGGCGACGATCGTCACTGCGCCATCGGCCGTAACTGCTGCCGAGAGCGGCTTGCCTGCGGGCACGGTCTTCGTCTCCTCAATCACGTCATAGTCGTTGAACAGTCCGCTCGTGCCCTTGAACAGTTCGATCTGATCATCACCGGCCGTCACGTCAAAGTCGCCCCTTGCGGGCGACTCGAGTGTGCTGCCAAAGATGTCCGCCGTCGCGCGCGGCAGCGGATCGAGCAAGCTGGTCTTCTTCGTCAGCGTGACCGAACGCAGCAGCGAATCGGTCCCTGCCTCAACCAAC
The DNA here is from genome assembly GCA_945881845.1 of Bifidobacterium breve. Taxonomy (GTDB): domain Bacteria; phylum Actinomycetota; class Thermoleophilia; order Solirubrobacterales; family Solirubrobacteraceae; genus F1-60-MAGs163. The sequence goes on from CAMCVN010000017.1 coordinate 36,259, forward strand.
GTGCCTCCGGCCACAACAAAGCTGCGCAGCTTCTGCGCTGCGGCAGGCGGCAGCCAGACCGTGTCGCCGACAAGTAGCACGCCGCTGTGGCCAGCGAGCGCCGGGCCGCGGCCGCTAGCGAGGCCGTAATCGGTCGTTAGGTCGTAGGAATAGTTGTTGCGACTGAGCCAACGCATGATCGGCTGCTCCTGCACGACGAAGCGAGCAGGGAGAGGCGTGCCAAGCACGCGCGCAAGCGTCGCCGGGCCGCCGGTGGCCAGCAGGTTCGGCTCGCCGTCGCCGTCGTCATCAACCGGGTTACGGCCCTGCCAAGTGATCAGCGGCAGGACGACAAGTATCGGATGCGACTTCGCATCGTCAACCGCAAGCGGGACCGATGCGCGCAGGTTGCCCTTCTTGGCCGTGAATAGATAGAGCTGTGAGCTCTTACCCGGAGGTTTGACGCGCACGCTCGACGCCGAGCTGCGACCGCGGCGCGACGAAGACTTACCAAGCTGGCTAAGCGTCCAGCTGAACGGTTGGCCGTTGCCTTCAACCGCCACGGTCGCGGTCGACCCGGCCGTCGTCGCCAACAGCGGTGGCTGCGCCGCGATCGGCCGCACGGTGATGCCACCGTTGCCTGGTAGCCGCTGCCCATAAACCGTTACCGGTAGCCCCTTGTCATCGAGCGGCACGGAGCTCCCCAGCACGCCGGCCGAATCGCGGCGCTGGCCGACTACGAGATAGGTGCCGGGAGTTACAGGCCGCCCATTTGAACCGCGACCGTCCCAGCTGGCACGGTCCGAGCCTTGTTCGATTGGGACTTCGGCTACCTGCGCGGTTGGCAGCGGAGCTGTGCGGAAGATCAGCAGACGGCCGCCGCGCGCAGGACTGTTGAGGCGAATCTGCGCTGGCTGCCCGTCGGCGCGTGGCAGCAGCTCAGGGCCTGGGCCGAGGTCTGGCCCGATCGACAGAACACTGATCTTCGGTGGTGTGTCATCAACGCGGAACGACTTCGGCACGACGATGCTGCGGCCTTCGCGCCGTAGCGTGACCCTAATGCGATAACGGCCGTCGGCGACCACCTTCCCCTCTTCGTCGCGGCCATCCCAGCTCAAGGGCGAGATCGTGCTGTAGGCGGGGACCTGCAGGCCAGAGGCGATCTCGCGGACGCTGTCGCCGCGTTGATCGACGACGGCGACATCGATCAACTCGCTGCGCTTAAGCCGAAAAGTGATTCGCTGCCGATCGAAGCGGCCGTCGCCGTTCGGTGAGATGGCCTCCGAACCGAGCCTGAACGAGAGCAGCACCGGCTCTGAGGTCTTCAGCTTCTGAGCAACGAAGAAGGCAGCTCCAGCAGCGATCACGAGCAGCGCAAAGACGACCTTCGCGAACCGCGTCACAGCGCCACCAGACTCCCGTTGTCGAGACGCTCCGATCCATCCCCCCCTGCATCACGCAGAGCAAGGCGGATCACATTGCGGTGGCAGATGATCACAGTCGCTCCAGTGTCGCTGCGTGCGCGCCACTCGTCCAGCCCCGCCGCCACGCGTGCAGCCTGGGTCGCAAAACTCTCACCGCCCGGAAAGCCCCAGTCAGCCTTAAGTTCGACGAAGTTTGTGAACGCTTCGGGATCCTCAGCGGCGACGTCGGCAAAGCTCCGATCGGTCCAGTCACCGGTCCCGGTCTCGGCGAAGCGAGGATCGATCTGAGGCTCGAGACCAATCAGCTCGGAGACGATCGTCGCCGTCTCCAGCGCCCGCGCAATATTGCTCGAGACCAGCGTCACCGGCTCAACTGCGGCGACTGCAACCGCCAACTGCCGCGCCTGCTCGCGCCCTGTCTGATCGAGCGGCACATCGCCCCAGCCCTGGAAGCGCCCCTCCAAGTTGTAGGCGGTCTGTCCGTGCCTAGCGAGGTAGATCACTGCGCTTGGTCAGCGCCGAGCACGACGACGACGAGAGCGTTCTGGCCTAGAACACGGATGTTCTCATCGATCGGCGTCACAGCAGAGCTGCTCAGCCCGAGCGCCGTGGCTACCTCGTCGCCGGCCGCCTTGGCACCGGTTTCGTAGTAGACAGTCGAAGTCTGGGCAGTCTGATCGGGCGCCGTCGTGACCGGACCGACCTTCGTGAAGCCGGCCGCCTGAAGCTTGTCGGCGGCGGCGCGAGCGAGGCCGCTGCCGGTCGTTCCGTTGAAGACTGCAACCTGAGTCGCGGCCTTATCAACCGTTGACGCGGGATCGCTTGTTGTCGCCGTCGGCGTTGCTGGCCCAACACTGTTGGTTGCCGGCGTCGAGGTAGTGCTCGAATCACTGCCGCCAAAGACCTGCGTAATCAGAACGAAGGCGATCACGATGATCGCAAGCCCGCCGACAACCACCAGCAGTAGTGAGCGCTTGCCACCCTGTGGCGGGCCGTCGCCAGCGGCCGTACTCGCGCGCGGCGCCGGCGGCCGCGTAGGCGGAATCGTGATCTCGTCGGTTGCGTTGCGAGCCGGCGCAACGGTACGCGGCCGTGGACGAGCCGCCGGTGGCGCTGGGCGGCCGGCAGCGCTGGTTGAGGGCGCCGGGACCGGCGGCGGCGCTTGCGGCTTAGCGCTGGGCGGTGTCGCGGCAGGTGGTGTCGCGGCAGGTGGTGTCGCGGCAGCAGGCGCCTTGGCAGCCGCATCGCCGGAGGCGGGCTTCTCAGCCGCTGGAGCAGCCGCGGCGGCTCCTTCCGCGCCAGCCGCCGGTGGCGATGGCGAGCCAGCTTGCGGCTTTGGCGCCGCTGCCGCTGCTGCCGCCGCCGCCGCCGCTGCTCCGCTGACAGGAATAGCTCCCGTGGTCGACTTAGCTGGCTGGCCTGGAACGGCTCCGCCGGGCGGCTTCGGTGTCGGTCCAGGCACGGCCCCAGTAACAGGCTTCGCAGCCAGCGGCTTGGCAGCAAGTGGCGTCACGGGAGCGCGCGGGCGACCGGCCGCGGTTGCTGCTGCGCCAGTTGCCGCGCCAGCGGTAGCGGCGGCCGTGGCTGGCGCTGGGCGCGCTGCCTCTTCGCTGATCCGCTCGGCGGCCTCAGCGTCACGCTCGGGTGATCGGCCGGCCCAATCACGTAGCCGCTTGACCTCGCGTGCCTGCGCCGCATAGAGCGCAGCGAGCACGCCGACGCCTACGACGGCAGCAAGGCCGGCGAGCGCACCGATGTGATCAATCCCGCTAGAGATCGAGAGAGCAGCTTGAACCAGCGTCATCGACGCTTGATCTTATGCGTTGGAGTCGCTGGATTGCTGATCGAACGCTACTGCGCCCGCATCTTGCGGTTGATCAGCGTCAGTGAATGCCGCAACCTTGGCCGCCAAGGCAGCGGCATCGCCGCTCGCCGTAAGCAGCTCAATCTCCGCAAACCAGCCAGCGATCTCGCCGCTCTCACGCGCCGCGCGCGATGCATGAACGATCTTCTCGGCCGGTGTCGGCTGCGGCCGCTCGTGCGGATTGAACAGCTCCTCATGGAGCTTCTCGCCCGGCCGCCGGCCGATTACCTCGATCGCGATGTCGCGATCCGGCTCCAGCCCCGAGAGTTCGATCATGTCGCGGGCAAGACGGATGATCGAAACCGGCTCGCCCATCTCAAGCACAAAGATCTCGCCGCCGTTGCCAAGCGAACCGGACCGAATTATCAGCTGGACGGCCTCAGGGATCGTCATGAAGTAGCGCGTCATCCGCTCGTCGGTCACGGTCACCGGGCCGCCGCGGGCAATCTGGCGGCGGAAGATCGGCACAACCGAGCCGGACGATCCGAGTACGTTGCCGAACCGCACCGATGCGTAGTTGGTCTTCGGAAAGCGCGAGCTCATCTCTTCGACGGCGTACTCAGCGAGCGCCTTCGAAGCGCCCATCACGGTCGCCGGCGCGACCGCCTTGTCGGTTGAGACGAGCACAAAGTTGTGGACCTCAACCTCGCCGGCCAACTCGGCAACAAGCCTTGTCGCCACGGCGTTATTGCGAATCGCCTCGACCGGATTGCTCTCCATCAAGCCAACGTGCTTGTAGGCAGCGGCGTGGAAGACGAAGGTTGGGCGGTACTGCTGGAAAACCTCACGCATCCGCCCAGCGTCCTTGCAGTCGGCGAGCACCGCAGTCAGCGACGACGGGTGAACATGGCGGTCCTCCTCCAGCTCGCGCTGGATCGCGAACAGGTTGTCCTCAGCGTGGTCGAGGATCACCAGCCGGCGCGGCGCGATCCGTGCAATCTGCCGACAGAGCTCGGCGCCGATCGAGCCGCCTGCGCCGGTCACAAGCACAATCTCCTTCGAGAGGTAGCTGCCAACCCGGTCGAGTTCCATCCGCACCGGCTCGCGGCCGAGGATGTCCTCGACTTGAACCTCACGGACCTGACGCACGACGTGGCCGGAGCCGGCCTGCAGTAGTTCGAAGACGGTCGGCAGTGTGCGCACCGGAATGCCGCGGTCGCGGCCGGCTCGCACAACTCGGCCACGCAACGTTCCGGGCGCCGAGGGAATTGCGATCAGAATCTCGTCGGGCTCAGCCTCGTCAAGGATCCGCCCCAGTTGCTCGGTGGCACCAAGCACCTTCACGCCGTCGATCCGCAGCCCAGCCTTGAGCGGATCGTCGTCAACAAAGCCGACCGGGTTGAGCGCCAGCGTCGGGTTGCGCAGAATCTCGCGCAGCGTCAGGCGGCCGCCATCACCGGCGCCGACGATCAGCACACGGCGCGCGTCCTTATCGGCGCGGAAGCCACGAATCGGTCGCTCACGAACGGTGCGCGCCACGAAGCGAACGCCACCGACGAAAAGCAGCATCAGCAGGAAGAAGAGCGCCAGCACGCCGGTCGGTACGAGCACGTTGATCTCGCCGCCGGCCGACTGGTAGCTAACCGGGTGGAAGAGCGCGGTTAGCCCAGCGACGGCGACCGTCAGCAGTGCCACGGCCTGCAGCACGCCAAGGTAATCGCCTTGGGTTGCGTAGCGCCATTGCCGCTGCTCGGTGCGGAGCAGCAGGAAGATCACGAGCGTCAGTGCGACAACCCACGGCACCGTGTCCTCAAAGAGCCGCTCGTAGCGCGGCGGCGGTCCGGCCGCCTGGTCGAAACGGAGGCGGAAGGCGAGGAAGTAGGCAAGTGCGGCAAGCGCTCCGTCAACCAGCAGCTGCGCGACTGAGTGACGATGGAGCGGGAGAACCGCCGAGCTGAGGCGACTGCGCATCAGAGCGGCATTCTAGCTCTAACGCGCTCTCCCTTCAGCGCCGCGCAAGGATCGTCGCAGGCCGTTAGCGGGCGCTCAGCAGCAGCTCGACGAGCAGCTCCGGGTCGCGCCGCACGCGGCCGGCATCTGCCGCTGCTTCGTCAGCCTTCGAACGGCGCTCGAGAACTACCGTCGCTGGGTCGTCGAGCCGCCCCATTCGCCGATCGGCGATCAGCTTCTCGTCGACCGCGCCGATCTTCCCTTCGAAGGTCGTCAGTACCGGTGTGCCGAGCGCTACGGCCTCACGGTTCATCGTCCCGCCAGCGCTTACGACGAGGTCGGCTAGTGCGACCAGCGATGGACCATCTACGGCAACCTCAGGGATCACAAAGCCACCGGCCTGAACGAGTTCCACGCGCTGCTCCTCGGTCCGCGGCAACACGACAACCTGGCCCTGCTCGCGCAAGCGGATCAAGACCTCGCTGAAGGCGTTGTTCTCAAACCGGTGGTAGAGCGAAACGGCCGGGGGCGTGCGGACGACTGCCAGCGGCTGCTCGCTATCGAGGCCAAGTTGATCGAGGACGGCTCTGTCGGGCTCGAAGTCGGCGAGGTAGTACTCCTCCTTCAAACCTGGATAGCGGCGCAGCTTGCCGCGCGCTCCGTAGCGGTCGAGTCGCTCCGGTGGAATTGCATCGGGAACGACAACGGCTTGAGCGAGGCGGCAGTTGACGTTGTGTTGGACGGTCGCCCATTCGTAGTCGAACATCGTCGAGGCTGGCACGCCGAGCATCCGCGCAGCGACGCTGACATCGTTTGAACCATGCCCGATCGCAAGATCAAAGTTGCGTCCGCGCGCCCAGCTGCGCAGGGCGAGAGAACGATCGACGAGCCCGCGCGCCTTTGCCGCCAGCTTGCCGCCGCGATGATGGCCGATCACGGCCGCGTCGATCCCGTGAAGCTCACAGAGCGCAACGGTCTGAGCGAAGTCGCGAGCCGTCACCTCAACCTCGGCGCCGCGTGCGCGGAGCCGCTCAATTACCGGCCGCAGAACCAGAACGTGCGGCGAGTTTGTCAGGTCAACCCAAACGCGCATTAGCTCAGCGCGGCGCCGACCGCTGTTACGACCTGCTCGATCTCCTCGTCACTGATCGTGGCGCTGATTGGCAGCGCGAGGTGGCGGCGGGCAGCCTCGTCGGTTCCCGGCAGCGAACCCGTTGCCGGGCGCCAACTGCTCATCGACGGCTGTTCGTGAATTGGCCGACGGTAGTAGCCGCGGGATTCAATGCCGCTGGCGGCTAGCTGCTGCGAGAGTTGATGCGGATCATCGGTCCCGACGACGAAGAGATGCCAGGCTGGCGCCGCTCCGGCAGTTGCCTGCGGCAGAGTCACAAGACGCCCCAACCCGAGCTCCTCATAGCGGCTGGCGGCAGCGGCGCGGTGCGCGGCCCAAGCGGGAAGCCGCGGCAGCAGGATCCTCAGGACGGCAGCCTGAATCTCGTCAAGCCGCGAGTTGAAGCCGATCTCTTCGTGGTTGACGCGATCACGCGAACCGTGGAAGCGGAGCATTCGGACGCGCTCGGCGAGTTCCCTGTCGGAGGTTGTGATTGCGCCGCCGTCGCCAAAGGCACCTAGGTTCTTGGAGGGGTAGAAGGAGTGCGAAGCAATCGTCCCCAGTGCGCCGGGGTTGCCGTCCTGCCCAACTGAGCCGGCGGCTTGGGCACAGTCCTCAACGACAGGCACGCCGAGCGCCTCAATCTCAGCGACCGGCGCGATGTTGCCAAAGAGGTGAACCGCGATCACGGCCTTCGTCCGCGGCGTCATCACGGCTTTGACCTGATCGGCACTTGTGATGTAGCTCGCGGGGTCGATGTCACAGAAGACCGGCACGGCGCCTGTCGGCGGGATCGCCTCGGCGCTGGCGTAGTAGCTGAACGACGGCACGATCACTTCATCGCCCGGCCCGATACCAAGCGCGCGCAGGGCGATCGTTATTGCTTCTGTCCCGTTCGCCACGCCGATTGCCTCAGCGGCACCAACAGCACCTGCGAATTCTTCTTCGAAGGCATCGACGTTGGGGCCAAGGATGAACTGGCCGGCAGCGGCAACCTCGAGCAGCGCGGCATCGATCTGCTCGCGCAGCGGTTCAATCGCCGTCGTTGAATCAAACAGAGGAACGCTCATCCAGCCCCAACGCTACCCTCTCGACCGGTGCCGTTCTCCACACTCATCGTCCTCGCGGCGATCACCGACAAGCTCGCCGACTGGGCAACCGGCGTCGTCGGCGACCTCGGTCTTGCCGGAATCTTCGTTCTGATGACGCTCGAGAGCATGTGCATCCCGATTCCATCGGAGCCGACGATGCTCTTCGCTGGCTTCAACGTCGACCAAGGCGCTTACTCCTTCCTTGCCGTCGTCAGCGTCGGCGTGGCCGCCAACGTGCTCGGCTCATGGATCGCTTACGGCTTCGGTCGCTTCGGTCGATTGGAGTTGATCGAACGTCACGGCAAGTGGCTTCACATCACGCCAGGCCGGCTCGAGCAGGCCGACCGCTGGTTCGAGAACTACGGCGGCTGGGCCGTCTTCTTCTCGCGGATGCTGCCGATCGTCCGTACCTTCATCTCGCTGCCGGCTGGAGTTGCGCGGATGCCATTCGGGCGCTTCACGCTCTACACCTTTCTCGGCTGCATCCCCTGGATGGCAGGGCTGACGTACCTCGGCATGACGGTCGGCAACAACTGGGAAGAGTGGAAGGGTTACCTCCACTACATCGACTACCTGGTCGCGGTGATCATCGTTGCGGGCGCGGTCTACCTCTTCATGCGTTGGTGGCGTTCACGCGGCGGCTCGGCCGATGCACCAGCCGCTTGAGCAGTCGCTTCCGCTGCGCCACGCGCTAGCGCTCGGGCTGATGCACGGCCCGGCTGAGCTGCTTCCAATCTCCTCCTCAGGGCACACGACGCTGGTCCCTTGGCTGCTCGGCTGGCCTTACCCCCAGCTCGACCCAGCACTGCGTAAGAGCTTCGAGGTTGCGCTCCACGCAGGCACGGCAGTCGGGCTGCTGATCGCGCTGCGTAGTGAAGTGGGCGAGGCGGCCGGCTCATTTGACCGCCGCCGCGCGATCCTGATCGCCGGTTCCTTCATTCCACCGGCGATTGTGGGCTACACACTCGAAGGGCCGATCGAGAAGCGGCTTGGAACGCCGGCCTCGATCGCGGCTGGGCTACTGGTCGGCTCGGCAGCGATGGCACTCGCCGATCAGTTCGGGCCGCAGACGCGCGAGCGCGACGACGCAGGCCTTGTCGATGCGCTGCTGCTGGGAGCGGCGCAGGCTTCGGCGCTGATGCCGGGCACTTCACGCGGCGGAATGACGCTTAGCGCGATGCGCGCCCGCGGCTTCACGAGGCCAGCGGCGAGTGCCCTTTCGCGGCACGTCGCGCTACCGGTGATCCTCGGCGCAAGTGCGCTCAAAGGAGCGCGGCTGGCGCAGCAAGGGCTGCCGCCTGGCGCCGGCTCGCGGCTCGCGCTGGGAGCCGCTGCGGCGGCAGCTTCGACGCTGCTTGCGGCGCGGCTCGTGCCGGTCGAAAGGGTCGGTCCGCTGCTGCCATACGCCGCCTACCGCAGCGCGCTGGCGGCGATCACTCTGCGCCGCCTGCGAAGATCGCGATCATGAGCGACGCCTACGCCGCTGCCGGCGTGGATACCGACCAATCTGACCTCGCCGTCGACGCGTTGGTTGACGTGCTGCGCACGATTGACCTCGGCCGCCCGTCGCGCTCGATTGTGCGCTCCGGCCATTACGCCAGCGTGCTGAAGGTCAGCGACGAGCTGGGGCTAGCGATGTCAACCGACGGCGTCGGTTCGAAGCTCGTCCTTGCCGAGCAGGCGGACCGGCTCGAAACGGTCGGTATCGACTGCATCGCGATGAACGTCAACGACATCATCTGCGTCGGCGCTGAGCCGATCGCGATGCTCGACTATCTGGCCGTAGAGCAGGCCGACCCGACCGCCCTGGCAAGGATCGGTGAAGGGCTAAAAGTCGGCGCCGAGCAGGCCGGAATCGAAATACCAGGCGGCGAGGTTGCCGTGCTGCCGGAACTGATTCGTGGCCACCCGTCGCCGCACGGCTTTGACCTCTGCGGCACGGCGATCGGAACCGTCGTTCCCGACAAGATCATTCTCGGCGACGCGATCAACCCCGGCGACGCGCTGATCGGGCTTCCTTCCAGCGGCGCCCACTCGAACGGCTACACGCTGGCTCGCCGCGTGCTGGTCGAGGACGGTCCGGGGCTCGACGCGACGCCCGCGCAGCTCGGCGGCGAAACGATCGCTGACGCGCTGCTGGCGCCAACGGTGATCTACGTCAAAGCGGTGCTGGCGCTGCTGGCGAGCGGAATCGAAGTCCACGGGCTCGCCCACATCACCGGCGGTGGCCTGACGAACCTGCGCCGCCTCGCCCCCGGCCGCGTCGGCTACTCAATTGAGAACCCACTGCCGGTGCCACCGGTGCTTGAACTGATCGGCGAGCTCGGCAAGGTGCCAGAGGACGAGATGTGGGAGGTCTTCAACATGGGCTGCGGCCTGATCGCCGTTGTCTCCGAAGCCGACGTCGAAGCGGCGACTGCGATCCTCGCCGCCCACCACCCCGGCGCAGCCCGTGTCGGGACTGTCACCGGCAGCGGCGATGAGACGCTCGGGCCCGGCGGAATCGTGGTGGGCGCGAGCTGAACACGCACCCGATGAGCCGCCGCGAGATCAACCAAGAACGCCTTCCCAGATCGCAAGCTGAGGCGCTGTGAGCTCGCCGGTTGGCACGGTCCTCGGCGGCCGCTATGAGATCGACGAGGTGATCGGCCGCGGCGGCATGTCAACCGTCTACCGCGCCCACGACCTAACGCTGGAGCGCTGGGTGGCAGTCAAGATCATGCACCGCGAGGTCGCTCGCGAAAGCGAGCAGCTCGAACGCTTCCGCCGCGAGGCCAAGTCGATCGCGAAGCTCTCGTCGCCTTACGTCGTTGGCGTGATCGACGCCGACGAGCAGGATCAAACTCCCTACATCGTGCTCGAGTACGTCGACGGTCAGACGCTCAAGCAGCGAATCCGAGACTTCAAGCGGC
>CAMCVN010000018.1 GCA_945881845.1 Bifidobacterium breve
CTTCTGCGGCTGAGCCGCGCCGCGCCGCAGCGACTATCGGCCGTAGCATTGAGAGACCAACCCTTCGAAGGAGTCCTGATGGCAGCTAAGCGTCTGTACGGCGGCGAAACAGCAAAGGCAGTGGCCAACTTCCCCGTCTCGGGAGAGCGCGTGCCGATTCAGGTAATTCACTGGCTGGCGCGGATTAAGGGCGCTGCTGCTCGCGTGAATGGTGAGCTCGGACTGCTGAAGCCAGCTACCGCTCGCAAGATCGCCAAGGCCGCCGACGAGATCGTCGCCGGCAAACACGACAGCCAGTTCCCGATCGACGTCTTCCAGACCGGCTCCGGTACCTCGTCGAACATGAACACCAACGAGGTAATCGCCAGCCTCTCCGGCGCGCACGCCAATGACGAGGTCAACTTCGGCCAGTCATCGAACGACGTCTTCCCCTCCGCCGTCCACCTCGCGGCGCTTGAGATGACAACCAACGAGCTGCTGCCGGCGCTGAAGCTTCTTGAGCGCTCGCTCGGCAAGAAAGCGCGCAGCTTCAAGAACATCGTCAAGGCTGGCCGCACGCACCTGATGGATGCCGTTCCGGTCACGCTCGGCCAAGAGTTCGCCGGCTACGAGACGCAGATCGCGTTGGCCCGCGAGCGAATCGACGCCGCGCTGATTCACGTTCGCCAGATTCCGCTCGGCGGCACCGCAACCGGCACCGGCCTCAACACGCACCGCCAGTTCGCACAGAAGGTCCGCCGCGAACTCAGTAAGGAGACGGGGCTAAAGATCGACGCACCCGCCCACCCGTTCGAAGCACAAGGCAACCGCGACTCGCTGGTTGAGCTCTCCGGAGCACTAAAGGTGCTGGCCGTTTCGCTGACGAAGATCGCGAACGACATCGCGCTGATGGGCTCCGGCCCGCGCGCGGGCATCGGCGAACTGTTCCTGCCAGAGCTGCAGAAGGGTTCCTCGATCATGCCGGGCAAGGTCAACCCGGTGATCCCGGAGGTCGTGCTGCAGGTTGCCGCGCAGGTGATCGGCAACGACACTGCGATCACGATCGGCGGCATGCAAGGTCAGTTTGAGCTGAACGTGCGGATCCCGCTGATCGGCCGCAACCTGATCCAGTCGATCCACCTGCTGACCAGCAGCTCGACGATGTTCGCTGAGAAGTGCATCGACGGGATCAAGCCGAACAAGGCCGGTACTGCCGCCTCGGCCGGTTCGACGCTTGCTGTCGCAACGGCGCTCAACGGAGCGATCGGTTACGACAAGGCAGCGGCGATCGTCAAGCAGGCTACGGCCACCGGTCAGCCGCTGCGCGAGGTTGCGCTCGAGCAGGGCGTTGACGCCAAGCTTTACGACAAGACGATCAACCTGCGCGTAATCGCCGCCGGCAACGAAGAGGTTTAGCGCCACCGGCGCGGCTGCGCAGAGGCTGTCGTACCCTTTTGTAGATGAGTTTTTCCGCGGCTGGCCGCGCATTTTCAGTGCTCGCCGTTGGCTCGTTGCTAACGCTGGCCGCGGTTGGATCGGCCTCAGCCGCTGCGATCGGCGAGGCGCCACTTGTGCTGCCGAACGGCGCTGCGAGCAAGGCAAACGCCGGCGACTGGATCATCGGCGTGCGCGCCGGCGTCGCTACTGACGCGATCGCCGCCCGCTTTGGAGCGCAGCCGATTGGCGGCCTTCCAGCCTTCACAATCTCCCGCGCCCGGGCGCACGCGTTTGCGGCAGCGCTGCGGCATCAGCGGCTGCTCGCCTGGGCCGAAGCCGACCGCCGCGCGAGCCGCCAGAGCGCCTACGAAGGTGAGCTAAACCGTTGGGCGCGGGTAGCCGTTGTGCCCGCCGACTTCGCCTGGCCTGCCCCCGGCGTCGCCGTCGCCGTGCTCGACGACCGCGTTGACAGCTCCGTCAGCGATCTCAATCAGCAGACCACTTGGCTCAACAACACCAGCGTTGCCGACTCGCACGGAACGATGGTCGCTTCGACGATCAGCGCCGTCGTTGGCCGCGGCCCGGTGGTCGGCGTCTTCCCCGGCACCCCAATCCTCTCCTACGGGCTGACCAGCTTCAGCTGCGCCGACGTCGCCAGAGGGATTGACAAGGCGATCGCGGCCGGCGCGCGCGTGATCAACATGAGCCTCGGAACCGAACAGGGCTGTTTCACGATGTACGCGGCGATCCAGCGCGCCTACGCCAAGGACGTGCTCTCGGTCGCTTCGGCCGGCAACGAGTTCTCCGAGGGCAACCCGACCGAATATCCGGCCGCCTTCCCGCACGTTGTCAGCGTCGCGGCGACCGACTCGGCCGGCCAGGTCAGTGATTTCAGCAACGCCAACGCAGCGGTCGACGTCGCCGCTCCAGGCGTTGACGTGCCTGTAGATGTGCCACTGCGATTCGACACCGAGGACGATGCCGCCGACGGGGTGACGACGGCCGACGGCACAAGCTTCTCATCGCCGATTACGGCAGGCGCGGCCGCTTGGATCGCCGCTGCGCGCCCGGATCTAAAGGTCGGGCAGATCGCCGACCTGCTGAAGAAGGGCGCCACGGACATCAAACCGAAAGGCTACGACCGCAACACCGGCTTTGGTCTGATCAACATTCCTGCCTCGCTCGCATTGCCGGCGCCAACGATCGATCCGCAGGAGCCGAACGATTCAATCTCGCTCGTAAATGGCACTGCTCTTGGGACTAAGGCGCCGCTGCTTTGGACCGGCGGCGCTGCAACTTCGCTGCTGGCAAAGATCGACCAGCTCAAAGACCCGCTCGACATCTACCGAATTCAGATCCCAGCCCGCAGCGCTGTGAAGATCACCCTGACGCCGAAGTTCGGTGGCGTTGATCTGACCGTCTACACCAGCAGCACGAAGTCGGCGACCGGCTCGCGCTATCGCGTCGCCTACTCCAAGAAGAGCGGCACGCGGGCCGACCGCGTGACGGTTAAGAACTCGCTGGCGAAGCCGCGAAGCTATTACGTCGTCGTAAGCGACAACGACGCCAAGCTGCTCAACTCCGAGTACACGCTGCGCCTAGCTCGCTAAAGCGTTCAGTCGGCGACGTTGATCGCGACGTACTTCGTTGAGAGGTACTCGTCGATCCCTTCGTGGCCGCCTTCTCGCCCGTAGCCGGACTGCTTGACACCGCCGAACGGCGCGCCAGCATTGCTGACCATCCCCTGGTTGAGGCCGATCATTCCCGTCTCCAGCCCCTCAATCACGCGCAGCCCGCGCGCGATGTCGCGCGTGAAGAGATAGGCGACGAGTCCATACTCGGTTGCGTTTGCGGCGGCGATCGCCTCCGCCTCGGTGGCGAAGGTGAGGATCGGGGCGACCGGGCCGAAGATCTCCTCGCGGAGAATCCTCGAGTCATCGGCGACGTTGGTCAGCACGGTCGGCGCGAAGAAGTGGCCAGGGCCTTCGATCGGCGCGCCACCGCAGAGAACCTTCGCTCCGCCGGCGACTGCGTCGTCAACGAGCTCTTTGACCGAGGCGACGGCAACGTCATCGATCAGCGGGCCAGCCTGCGCATCCGGCTCAGTGCCGCGCGCGACGGCCATTGAACCCATCCGCTCTGCGAGCCGCGCCGCAAACTCCTCGGCGATTGAATCCTGAACGAGGATCCGGTTGGCGCTGGTGCAGGCCTCGCCACCGTTGCGCATCTTCGCCATCATTGCGCCATCGAGAGCGACCTCAAGATCGGCGTCGTCAAAGACGATCAGCGGAGCGTTGCCGCCGAGCTCCATCGAGACGCGCAGGATCTGCTCGGCCGACTGAGCGATCAGCTGCTTGCCGACTGCGGTTGAACCGGTAAAGGAGAGCTTGCGCAGCCGTGAGTCGGCGATCAGTGGCGCCATCAGCGAGCCGGAGCTGGAGCCGCAGACGACGTTGAGCACGCCTGCGGGCAAGCCCGCATCCTCAAAGATCTGTGCCATTGCGAGCATCGATAGCGGCGTCTGCTTAGCGGGCTTGACGACGACGGTGCAGCCGGCGGCAATCGCCGGGCCAACCTTGCGCGTGCCCATCGCGAGCGGGAAGTTCCACGGCGTGATGAAGAGGCACGGGCCAACGGCCTGGCGCATCGTCAGCACGCGGCTGCCGCCGTTTTCGGCGCTCTGGAAGCGACCGTTGATTCGTACTGCCTCCTCCGCATACCAGCGCAGGTAGGAGGCCGCGTAGGCAACCTCGCCGCGCGCCTCGGCCAGCGGCTTGCCCATCTCCAAGGTCATGATCAGCGCCAAGTGCTCGGTCCGTTCGACCATCAGCTCGTAGGCGCGGCGAAGAATCTCTCCGCGCTCGCGCGGCGCCATCGTGCGGAAGCTGACAAATGCCTCGTCGGCGGCGGCCAAAGCCGCGTCGGCATCCTCCGGCGTGGCGTCTGCGACCTCGACCAATATCTCGCCGGTGGAGGGGTCTTCGACGGCCATCGTGGCGCCGCTGCTGGCGTCGCGCCACTGGCCAGCGATAAAGAGTCGCCGCTCGACGGTTTCGAGGGCTGAACGTTCGTCTGCCGCGCTAATCGTTGTCATCTTTCGAGACTAGCGAGCCGCGAGCGGCGCCGGGAGTTTCGTCGCCCTTCTCTAAGTGAACATCCGAGCCAGCGACTCGGCTACGCAGACGGGCTTCTCGCCGCCTTCGGTCTCAAAGGTCTGCGTGACCATCATCTGGACGCCGCCGGGAACATCCTCAACTGAGCTCAGCGTTGCGCGCATCCGAACCTTCGCGCCAACCATCAGTGGAGCCGGGAAGCGAACCTTCTGATAGCCGTAGTTGACGGCGAATACGAAGCCTTCGACAGCCATCACCTCGTAGGTGAACTTTGGCCCAAGCGAGAGCGTGAAAAGGCCGTGGGCGATCGTGCCACCGAACGGAGTCTCCTTCGCTTTTTCCGGATCGACGTGGATCCACTGATGGTCGCCGGTGACCTCGGCGAACTCGTTGATCGCCTGCTGCGTCACCTCGTACCACTCGCTAACGCCAAGCTCTGTGCCGACTGCGGCCTTCATTTCATCTACACCTTTGAGTGTGGCCATCTGCGCTCCTCTTGGTTCCGAATGAATAGTTGGTCTAGAGCCTACGCGCGCGCGGCAAAAAAGTCGGCGTCGCCCTCGCCGAGCGGCGTCGAGGGCGGCTCAGCGGCGATGTACTCAAGCGCCAAGCGGCCCCAATCGCCACCTGCGCGCAGCTCGCCAAGGACGCTGAAGAGCAGCCCTTCCATGCGGCGCATCAGTAGCGCCTCGGGCGGCAGCGTCTGTTTGCGCATGTAGTCGTAGTGCGGTGAGCGGGGAGAACTTCCAACCTCGATCGCATTTCGCACGTACTCCGGACTGAGCCTGCGATAGCCGGTCGTGAAGTACCACTCTCCCGCCGTCTGCAGCTGCTCGAGCACGCGCTCGGGGTGGAACTCATCGGGCTGCGGCAGATAACCGAGCTCAGAAAGCCAGCGGTGCGTCTGCTCAGCGTCGCCTTCGATCACGGCGCGAGCCAGAGCCCGCTCGCCGTCGAGGTACTGCTCAGGAACGCGGCGGATCAAGCCAAAGTCGAGGAAGCAGACGCGCCCGTCGTCACAGAAGATGTAGTTGCCCGGGTGCGGGTCTCCGAGCGCGAGCCGTTCGCGCATCAGCAGGCCGAAGAAGAAGCGGAAGGCGATCTCGCCGGCGCGGTCGCGCTCCTCATCGCTGCGCTCCTTCAGCTGCGCAAAGCTCTGCCCTTCGACATATTCGCTGACAAGCACGCGGCGGGTCGAGAGCGAAGCGAAGATCGCTGGAATACGGACGAACGGATGGCCGCGGTAAGCACGTGCAATCTGACGCTGATTGGCGGCCTCGAGCTCATAGTCGAGCTCCTCGGCGATCCGCTCACGGAGCTCTGCGAGCAAGGCCTTGGCGTCGATCCCTGGCGCGAGGCGTTTCAGCAGCGGCACCAACATCTGCACGTTGCGCATGTCGGTCTCAACGGCCTCGGCAACACCGGGGTACTGGACCTTGACCGCCACCTCGTCGCCGTCGTGGGTCGTGGCGCGGTAGACCTGACCGATTGACGCGGCAGCGATCGGCTCCTCGTCAAAGCTGGCGAAGACCGCTCCGATCGACTCGCCGAAGTCGGCTTCGACGACCTTCTTCATATCTTTGAAGGCGACCTGCGGCGCGTTGTCGCGCAGCTGAGCGAGGCGCTCTTTGAATTCCTCACGATCGCCCTCGGGGATTAGCTCAAAGTCAACGGTTGAGAGGACCTGGCCGATCTTCATCGCCGCGCCCTTCATCTGGCCGAGCTGCTTTACGAGCTGATCGGCGAGGTCGAAGGCGCGCGCCTGCGTCGCCGCGTCGGCGCGCTCCTCGGTCCGCAGCCGGTTGATCGCGCTGGTCGCCGCCCACTTCGCGCTCTGGCCACCGACGAGCGAGCCAAACTTGGCCGTCCGCGCCAGCCTTGAGCTGGGCAGCTTGCTGGTTTCGTTGATGTCGTCTCTTTCGTCTTCAGCCATCAGCATCTCGCCCGTTGTACGGGCGGCCGCTAAGTCGGTATCACGGTAGCCTGCTGCCGGTGACCGCACCGCTGCTCGCCGTCGACACGCCGTCGCTGCTCTACCGCGCCTTCTTCGCGCTGCCGAAGTCGATCAAGGGTGCAGACGGCAAGCCGGTAAACGCACTGCTGGGAACGGCAAACATGCTGCTGCAAGCGGTCGCCGATTACAGCCCGCGCGCGGTTGTCTGCTGTTTCGGCGCCGAGGCCGGTGCCTACCGCGTCAAGGCCTTCCCCGCTTACCACGCAGACCGCCCGCCGATGCCGCCGGAGCTTGAGCACCAGTGGGAGCTGGCGCCCGGCTTTCTCGCCTCCTGCGGCTGGAGTTCGCTCGACGCGGGAGAACTTGAGGCCGACGACCTGCTCGGCTCGCTGGCCGCGCTTGAGAGCAAGGCCGGCGGTGAGACACTGATCTTCAGCGGCGACCGCGACATGTTCCAGTGCGCCTCAGAGCAGGTCACGGTGCTCTACCCAGCCCGCGGCGGGCCGCAGTTGATCGGTCCGGCCGAAGTGCGCGAGCGCAGCGGCGTCCAGCCAGATCAGATTCCCGACCTGATCGCGCTGCGCGGCGACCCTTCCGACGGCATTCCCGGCGCGAAGGGGATCGGTGAGAAAGGTGCAGCGCTGTTGCTCGACAAGTACCGCTCGCTCGACGCAGTGTTGGAAGCGGCCGATGATTCAGCCAGCGAGATGACGGCGCGCACGCGCGCCTCGCTGACCGATGACCCCGCGCTGCTGCGCTCCTTCAAAGCGATGGCGACGCTACAGACGATCAAGTTGAAGCGGCCGAAAGACGCGCCGCTCGCCGCCGTTCGCGGCGCGGTGGCAGCACGTGAGCTGGGAATGAACCGGCTCGCCGAGCGGCTCGAGACGGCCGCCGCGGCTACGGCGTGAAGTTGACGGTGATCACGTCGCCGTCGGCCATTTGGTAGTCGCGGCCTTCGGTTCGAAGCGTGCCTCGGTCGCGCGCCGGGGCGTAGCCACCGGCCTCAACCAGCGCATCCCAGCCGATGATCTCGGCGCGAACAAAACCCTTTTGAATATCGGTGTGGATCGCTCCGGCAGCATCCCAAGCAGTTGAGCCACGGCGCAGATGCCAGGACTGCGCTGGCTTCGCCTCACCGGCGGTGAAGAAGGCGATCAGCTCGAGCAGCTCGAAGGCGCCGCGGACGACCATCTCAAGGCCCGATTCGTCGAGCTCAAGGTCGGCGCGCATCGCGGCGGCATCCTCGTCGCTTAGCTCAGATAGCTCAGCTTCAAGCCGCGAGGAGATCGCGACGGCGCCGGCGCCCTCTTTGGCGGCGTGCGCACTGACGACTTCCGGCACGGCGAGATCACCCTCATCGACGTTGGCGATGAAGAGCACCGGCTTGCCGGTCAGCGGCTGGAGCAAGCGCATCGCGTCCGGCGCATCGTCCGGAACGGGAACGGTGCGTGCCGGGCGACCGGCGCTGAGCGCCTCGATTACGGCCGCGAGCCACCCTTCTTCCGCGATTGCGTGGGCGTCGCCACCGCGCGCTTCGCGGGAGACGCGTTGGTGGCGCCGTTCTGCCTGCTCAAGGTCGGCGAAGATCAGCTCTGTTTCGATGATCTCGATGTCGCGCTGCGGGTTGACGCTCCCTTCGGAGTGGATCACGTTCGAATCGCCGTGGGCGCGGACTACGTGCAGTAGCGCGTCGGTCTCGCGGATGTTGGCGAGGAACTGATTGCCGAGCCCCTCCCCCTTGTGTGCGCCGGCTACTAGCCCGGCGATGTCGTGGAAGGCGATCGTGTCCCAGACGATCTCCGAGGCGCCGACCGTTTCAGCTACCTGCACCATCCGCTCATCCTCGACCGGGACGACAGCGACGTTCGGCTCGATCGTCGTGAAGGGGTAATTGGCAGCCTGAGCGCCGGCCTGCGTCAGCGCGTTGAAGAGCGATGACTTCCCGGCGTTGGGCATGCCAATGATTCCGACCTTCATCGCTTAAGTCACTAATCCGTTCGAGCTGCGCGGCAGGCCGGGGCGGCTAGCCGAGGCCAAAGCCGACGCGGTGCTCTTCGCTCTCGCTGCGCACGAAAACAACCTGCGAGCAGTCAACGCGAACCGGGCCGTCCTCGTCCTTGAGGTCGATCCAGCCGCCCTTCTCGAGCGAGCTAAAGAGCTTCTCGCGGTCGCTGGCGCTGAGTTTCAAAGGCAACGAGCCTCCGCCTTTGAAGCCGAGCACTACACGCTCGCCTTCTGCTGATTCCTTGGCCATCAGTGATCCTCCGCTGGCTGGACGATCTCGGTCAGAACGCCGCCGGTGTATTTGGGGTGGGCGAAAGCTACAAGCGAGCCGCGGATACCAACCCGCGGCTGATCGTCAATCAGTTTGATTCCTGCGGCGCGGAGCCGCTCAAGTTCGCTGTCAATGTCGCTGACCTGGTAGGCGATGTGATGCATCCCTGGGCCGCTGCGCTCAAGGAAACGCCCGACGGGAGTGTCGGGGCTGAGCGGCTGGAGCAGCTCGATGTGGTTTTCGCCAAGGTCCAGCAGCACGGCTTCAACTCCCTGCTCTTCGACCACTTCGCGGTGCACAAGCTTCATCTCGAAAGATCCTTCGTAGAGCGCAAGCGCAGGGTCGATTGCCTCAACGGCGATGCCCACGTGGTCGATTCGATCAAACATGCTCCAGCGCAGTCTACGAAGCCGAGCCGAGCAGCTCCTGCGCGATCTCGCTGAAGCAGCGAGCGGCGAAGGCTAGGTCGCGAACGTCGATCCGCTCATCGGGCGCGTGAATCAGCGGCCACATCTGCGCCAGCGAGGTGTGGCGCATCGGGAAGAAGCCGTAGGAGACGGAGTCCGGGAAGGTCGCGCGGATCGTGCGTGAGTCGGTGAAAGCGGGGAGCACGATCGGCACCGTCCGCGCCCCCGGATCCTCGCGCGCGATCCAGCCGCTGAGCAGATCCATCAGCGGGCTATCAACCGCAGAGCCGTTTCCGATCGCCTGCTCGGTGAACTCCAGCCGGTAGCCCTCGCTGCCGAGAACTTCGGCAACGCGTTTGCGAACCAGCTCCTCACCAAGGCCGGGGGGCGTGCGGCAGTCGACTCGCAGCTTGGCCTGTGAAGGCAGCACGTTGATCTTCTCCGACGCCGAGATCACGGTCGGCGCGAAGGTCAGGCCGAGCATCGGCTCAACGAAGGCCGCCAGCAACGGCTCGCGCTGGCGCAGACCATCAAGCGCGGCGCCGACGTCGCCGCCTTCAACCGGCGCGCCAAGGTCGGTCATCAGCGCGCTGGCGCCATCGGTTAGGTCGTAGACGGGATCCCACTCACCGAGCGCAGTAATCAGCGGAGCCAGCTTTAGCAGCGCGTTGTCGCCGAAGCGCGGATTGCTGGCGTGGCCGGCAACGCCGTCGGTCGTGATCGTGAAGCGGCAGACGCCCTTCTCTGCCACGCAGACGCCGTAGAGCCGTTCGCCGCCAAGTTCGAAGAAGGCGCCGGCGCCCTCGTTGAGCGAGTAGTCGCAGCGAACAAGATCAGGGTGGTTCTCGCAGAGCCAGGCGACGCCGTCGGCGCCGCCGGTCTCCTCGTCAACTACACAGACGATCAGCAAATCCCCGTTTGCCGGACGCCAACCGCTATTAGCCAGCTCAATCCCTGCCGCCACCTCGGCCGCCGTCTGCGACTTCATGTCGAGCGCGCCGCGGCCCCAAAGTTCTCCGTCGATCACTTCGCCGCACCAGGGATCGTGCGTCCACTCGTCAGGATTGGCGAGCACCGTGTCGCAGTGCGAGAGCAGGCAGAGCGTTGGCCCGTCGGCTGCGCCGCGCAGTCGCGCGACGAGGTTCGGCCGCTCCTCGGTTCGGCCGACGAGCGTTACCTCGAAGCCCGCCGACTTTAGATCGGCCGCAAGCTCCTCCTGAAGCGCGCGCTCGTTGCCGGGCGGATTAACTGTGTTGTGCGCGATCAAGCGGCTGAGCAGGCGCGTCGCGTGATCGGCCAGTTGATCCATTCACCGATCCTAAACGAACGGCGTGTGAAGACCGTGCGAATATCCGCACAGATGGCGCACCAAACATCGATTGGGACGGTCGCGCGCGAGTGGGCGCGGCTCGGCGCCACCGGCTTCGGCGGGCCGCAGGCTCACGTCGCGATGCTGCGCGAGCTTTGCGTCGAACGCGAGCAGTGGATTGAGCCGGACGAGTTTGAGCACGCCAACGCAGCCTGCAACCTGCTGCCGGGACCAGCCTCGACGCAGCTTGCGATCTACTGCGCGCTGCGCGCAGGCGGGCAGTGGGCGGCGCTGATCGGCGGCCTGCTTTTCATCATCCCCGGGCTTGTGATGATCATCGTTCTGGCAGCGATCTCACTGAGCAGCGCGCCGGCCGACTGGCTCCGCGGCGTTGGCGCCGGAGCCGGAGCGGCCGTAATCGGCGTCGTGCTGCGCGTCGGCTGGGATCTAAGCCGCAGCAGCCTCGCGCCGCACGAGGGCCTGCGCCGCTGGCGCGCCGTCGCCTACCTCGCCGTCGGCGCGACCTCGGTTATCGCTGTCGGGCCGTTCGTCGTGCTGGCGCTGATCGGCTGCGGCCTGGTCGAGCTGATCATCCGCCGCGCCGAAGCGCCGCCGCTCTCATCATTTGGCGCGCCGGCCGCAGTCGTGCTGCTGCTGGCAGCCACAACGGCAGCTTCGACCCAAACACAGCTCGCTTGGACTGCGCTTAAAGTCGGTGCCCTCTCCTACGGCGGCGGCTTTGTGATCGTGCCGATCATGCAAGAGGACGCTGTCCGCCTTTACGGCTGGATGACCGACGGCCAGTTCCTCAACGCCGTTGCGCTCGGGCAGATCACACCAGGGCCGGTCGTACAGACGGTCGCCGTCGTCGGCTACGCAGCGGCTGGGCTTGGCGGCGCGCTACTCGCCTCGTTCGTCGCCTTCGCCCCATCTTTCATCTTCGTCATGGCCGGCGGCGGGCGCTTCCTCAGCCTGCGCAACAACAAGGACGCGCGCGCCTTCCTCGACGGCGCAGGCCCAGCCGCTGTCGGCGCAATCTTTGGCGCACTGATCCCGCTCGCCTCGGGGCTCAGCTTCAGCTGGCAGTGGGTGATCGCGGCGGCGGCGACGGCGCTGCTCTTTGGCGCCAAGCTCGGCGTCGTACCAACGCTCCTGTTGGCAGCGGCGGCTGGCGCGATCGCGGCGCTGCTCGGTGCGCCGCTACCAGCGCTCGGCTAAGCGGCGGCGGTCGCGCGCGGCGGGCCGGGGAGCAGCCTGCCACCGGCAACCGGCGTGTTGCGAATCATCTGCGGCAGCAGCGGCAACAGAACCCGCTTTGTGTAGGCGGCGCCGCCAAGCCGCATCGTCTCGCGCAGCGGATCCCAAGAGAGGCCGTAGCCGCGGCGGATCTTTGGCGGCAATGAGCCGATGATGATGAAGTTGACGGCCTCAACCAGTCCGCGCATATAGATCGGTGCCGGTGGGTGCAGGACGATTGCGAGGCTCTCATCGCGCGCGCTCTCAGTGACCCAGAGCTGATCGCCTTCGACCATCTCCGTTATGTAGGCGTCGAAGCCTTCAATTGTGGCCGGCATCTCGTGCTCTTCCAAGCCGAAGAGCTTGCCGACGAGGCGGTAGTCGCCCCAGAGCGCGTCGCGCTCGTCGCGCGTCAGCTCATCTACATAGAGGCGGTAGAGCCGGTCGGCTGAATCGACGAGCGCGGCCAAGGTCCAGAGCAGGAACTGTGGGTCGTCGGCGGCGTAAGGAGTGCCGGCCGGGTATTTGCCTGCCGGCTCTTCGAGCACGCCGTTGATCCGCGTGTGCACCTCGCGGACGCGGTCGGTCATCTGGTCAGCATCATCGCGGCGACCGAAGTAGATCGTGTTCATGATCGTCGCCGTCCGTGCCAGCCGCGCGTGCGCAGCCTCTTTCGCTTCGGTCTTGATGAAGAAGCCCTCGAACATCACCGGGTGGGCGGCTTGCATCAGTAGCGCGCGGGCGCCGGAGAAGGCTACGACCAGCTCGCGGTTGACGCGGCGGATCAACGAATCGTCTTCGAAGTAGCCCTCACCGGGGCCGGCTGGGCGGAAAGGAATCTCTCTGAGCCGTGACGCTGTTGCCATACGTAGAAACGATACGAACCTCTACGCTGGAGCGACCATGCCTGCTGCTGCCTACGCCGGAAAAGAATGCGTCTGTCAATACAACAAAGGGATCTGTGACCAGACCTGCGTCAAAGACATGCTCGAGACGCCGTTCTACATCGCCTGCCTGAAGCTGAAGGGAAGGCGCTGCGTTGTAATCGGCGGCGGCGCGATGGGGCTCGAGAAGAGCGAAGGGCTGCTTGCCTGCGGCGGTGACGTAACGGTAATTTCGCCTGACGCTGGCCCAGAGCTCGAGGCGCTCGCAGCCGAAGGCTCAATCAGCTGGGAGCCGCGCGACTACGCCGGCCCTGAAGATCTTGAAGCCGTCTTCATCGTGATCGCCTGTACCGACTCAACCGAGACCAACATTCAGATCTACGAGGACGCTGAGAAGCGCGCGATGCTCGTCAACATCGTTGACGTGCCGCCGCTCTGCAACTTCATCCTGCCGGCGGTAGTCCGCACCGGCCCGCTGGCGATCGCAATCTCAACCGCAGGCGCTTCACCGGCGCTGGCGAAGCGGATGAAGCGCGAGATCGGCGAACTCTTCGGCGAGGAGTACGCGCAGCTCGCGATCATGCTCAACGAAACCCGCGGCTGGGCCAAAGGAACGCTCCCCACCTATCAAGACCGCAAGGCCTTCTTTGAAGAGATCGTCAACGGAGAGCCCGACCCAATCGCGCTGCTCCGTGATGGCGACGCGGCGGCAGTGCAGGAGCTGATCGCTGCAGCCCAGCGCAGCCACACGCCCGCCTGAAAGACCGGTCCCGCGCTAGGCTCGCCGCGTGAGCGGGCTCACGCACCTAAACGAGGATGGCGAAGCGCGAATGGTCGACGTATCGGGCAAAGAGCCCAGCGACCGTAAGGCCGTCGCACGCGCAGTTGTGCGGATGGAACCGGCAACAGCGGCAGCCGTAGCGGCTGGCGATGCGCCGAAGGGCGACGTGCTCGCCAGCGCACGGATCGCAGGGATCATGGCCGCCAAGCGGACCGCGGAGCTGATTCCGCTCTGCCACCCGCTGGGGCTAGATCACGTTGAAGTAGACGGAGTGATCGATGCCGAGGCCGGAACCGTCACCTTGACCGCAAGCGCCACCGTCCATGGGCCGACCGGCGTCGAGATGGAAGCGATGACGGCCGTCTCGGTAGCCGCGCTGACGGTCTACGACATGGTCAAAGGGATCGAACGCGGCGTCACGATCGAACGCGTGGAGCTGCTCGAGAAGAGCGGTGGCCGGTCCGGTCACTGGACTCGGTCCTAAGGCCAAGGCCGCTAGATGCGAACAGCAATCCTGACGATCTCAAGCTCGCTCGCTCGTGGCGAAGGCGAAGACCTCTCCGGGCCAGCACTGGCCGACGCTGCGACTGCGGCTGGCTGCGAAGTTGAGCTGCGAGAAGTCTTGGCCGACGACCAAGCGGCAATCGAAGCACGGCTGCGCGAGCTGGTCGCCGACGGCTTCGACGTCGTTCTCACCAGCGGCGGCACCGGCCTTACCCCCGACGATGTAACGCCAGAGGCAAGCGAAGCGGTGATCGAGCGGGCCGTCCCTGGGATCGCCGAAGCGCTGCGCGCAGCCTCGATGCAGTTCACACCGGCGGCTGCGATCTCTCGCGCCACCAGCGGCGTTGCCGGCGGCACGCTGATCGTCAACATGCCAGGCAACCCGAAAGCGATCGGCGAGGCCTTCCCGGTTCTCGCTCCAATTCTTGGCCACGCCGTCCGTCACATCGGCCGCCAAGGCGGACGCACAGATGGCGAGCACTGAGCCGGCCGTCGTCTGCTCCGGGCTGGTGCGCCACTACGGCGAACGGCGCGCGCTCGACGGCATCGACCTAACACTCGGGCAAGGCCAAACTCTCGTCGTCTTCGGCCCCAACGGCGCTGGCAAGACAACGCTGCTGCGAGTGCTCGCCACGCTGCTGCGGCCGAGCGAAGGCGACGCGAGCCTGCTTGGCAGCGACCTGCGCAAAGAAGGCTGGAAGGTTCGATCGAAGATCGGCTTCCTTGGCCACCAATCGCTCTGTTACGGCGACCTGACTGCGCGCGAGAACCTCCGTTACCACGCCAGACTGCACGGAGTTGAAGACCCAACACCGCGGATCGAAGCACTGCTTGAGCAGACACGACTGAGCGACCGCGGCGACGAACGCGTCTTCGGCTACTCGCGCGGAATGCTGCAACGGCTGGCGATCTGCCGCGCCGTGCTGCACGAGCCTGAGCTTCTGCTGCTCGACGAACCGCGCTCCAACCTTGACCCGGCCGCGATCGAACAGGTCGAACCGCTGATCGGCGCGGCTGCAGGGCGAACGCGCGTAATTGCCAGCCACGACCCGGTCGGCGGCCTCGCCGAAGCCGACCTTGTGCTCGGCCTGCGCAGCGGCTCGGCGATTCTGCTCGAGCGATCGGAACAGGTCACGACAGACCAGATTGGCGAGCTCTACCGATGAGCGCCGCCCGTCCGCCCTCAACGCTGAGCGCTGCGCGAGCAGTTCTCTACAAGGAGCTAACGCTCGAGCGGCGCGCGCCGCAGACACTGACCGCGATGGCACTCTTCTGCGCCAGCGCCTTCGTGATCTTCCACTTCGCGCTCGGCCGTGACGAGGTCGAAGGCGCGCTCGCCTCCGGAGTGCTCTGGGTGACGCTGACGCTCGCGGCGCTGCTGGGAATCGGCCGTAGCTTCGTCGCAGACCGCGAGGAGGGAGGCCTCGACGGCTTCCTACTGGCCCCCGCCCCGCGCAGCGCGCTGCTGATCGCCAAGGCAACGACTCTCTTCGTCTTCCTGCTGATCGTCGGCGTTCTTGCAGCGCTGCTCTTCTCGGTACTGCTGCTCGGGCCGACGCCAAGCGCCTCGCAGTGGGCCTCGCTCGCGCTACTAATCGTGCTCGCCGACCTCGGCATCGCGCTAGTCGGAACACTGATCGCAGGAATCGCGATTCAGACCCGCGCGCGCGACCTGATCACTTCGATCCTCGCGCTGCCGCTACTGATTCCCTTGCTGATCGCAGTGACAAAGGCCAGCGAACCGTTACTGAGCGTTGGCGCTGGGACGCTCACCGGCCGCTGGCTGGCGCTACTAGGGCTGTACGATCTGATCTTCGGGCTGCTCGCATACGCCCTATTCGATTACCTAGTTGAAGACTGAAATATGCCAACGACAAAGAGCCTCTACGGACGACGCCTACCCGGCTACGCGATCGCAACAGCAATCGTGCTGACGGCGGCAATCGCGCTGGCCTTCTTCTACGCGCCGATCGAGGCTGATCAAGGCTTCTCGCAGAAGATCTTCTACATCCATGTTCCGCTCGCGATCGTCACGCTCGGTGGCTTCGTCTTCGGCGGGATCTTTGGCATCCAATACCTACGCAGCGGCGACACGCGCCACGACCTGCGCTCCTACACGGCAATCCACCAAGGCTTGATCTTCTGCATCGGCGCGCTAATCACAGGCTGTATCTGGGCCAAGGCGGCTTGGGGTCAGTGGTGGGTTTGGGATGAACCGACGCTGGTCTCATTCCTGATCGTCTTCCTGCTCTATTGCACCTACCAGCCGCTGCGCTTCTCGATCGAAGACCCAGAGCGCCAAGCGCGCTACGCAGCCGTCTTTGCCGTCGTCGCCGGTGTCTTCGTGCCGGTCAACTTCATCGCCGTGCGGCTCGCCAGCCCCCTGATCCACCCGCGCGTACTCAGCAGCTCTGGCGATTCGTTGCCGGGCGAGATGCGAATCGCCTTCTACAGCGCCCTGGTTGGAGTTGCTCTGCTCTTCATCACGATCTGCAAGTACGAAATGGCCTCCAAGCACAGCCGCGCTCAACTGGCCGCATTGCGCCGCAGCCTCAGTGACGAGAACGACGAACCGGCAGCCGTTCGCACCGCTGCCCCTAGGATCGCCATTAAATGACCAACACACTTCCGCCCAACACAGGCTACGTCGCCGCCGCCTACCTCGTCTTTCTTTTCATCCTGCTGATCTACATCGTGATCATGGCGGTCCGCGCTGCGCGCGTGGAGCGTGAGCTGGCTGAACTGCTGACGAAGGCAGAGCAGCGAAGCCCAAGCGATGCTGCGGCCGAAACGAGCCGTCAATGAGCGAACTGCTTGCAATCGGCATCTCGCACAAGACGGCGCCGGTCGCGCTGCGTGAGCGCGTCGCGCTGACCGAGATTGAAGCCGAACGCTTCGTCCGTGAGCTGGTCGCGAGCGAGGAGCTGCGCGAAGCCGTCGTGATCTCAACCTGCAACCGCACCGAGGTCTTCATCGTCGCGCGCAACTCGGTTGACGCCGAGAGCGTCCTGCTGGGCAAGCTCGCAGCACGCGCGGGAATCCGCCCCACCGAGCTCGTTGACATCGTTTACTCGCCGCGCAACTGCGACGCCGCGCGCCACCTCTTCCGCGTAACGGCCGGGCTCGATTCGATGATCGTCGGCGAGAACGAGGTTCAAGGCCAGGTCCGCCGCGCTTATGAGGGTGCGCTGGCAGCCGGGACGACCGGCCCGTTCACAAACCGTCTCTTCCGCGCCGCGCTCCAAGCCGGCAAGCGAGTGCGCACCGAAACGGCCTTGGGGACGGCGCGCGTCAGCATCCCTTCGATCGCCGTCGCACTTGCCGAGGAGACGATCGGCGAGCTGAGCGAGCGCAGCGTCGTTGTGATTGGTGCTGGCGAGACCGCCGAGCTGACGGCCCGCGCGCTCAGCGAACAGGGCGTGACGACAATGTTCGTCGCCAACCGCCGAATTGAGCGCGCACGCGAACTTGCTGAGCGTTACGGCGGCGACGTTGGCTCACTCGACGAACTGCCGCAGCGGCTGATCGACGCCGACATCGTCGTCGCTTCGACCTCTTCACCGCACCCAATTATTGGCGTCAGTGAGCTCGAGATGATGATGGAGTCGCGCGATGGCCGCGCACTGCTGCTGATCGACATCGCCGTGCCGCGCGACATTGAAGACGGCTGCGATGAGATCCCCGGAGTGCGCGTGCTGAACATGGATGACCTTCAGAACGCAGCCGCCCGCAACCTGCAAGTGCGCGAAGGCGAGCGCGAGCAGGCCTCGGAAATAATCGAGGATGAGATCGAGCGCTTCTCTGGCTGGATGGCTCAGCAGGGGGCTACTCCAACGATTGCGGCATTGCGTGAGCACGGCTCGTCGATCGTTGAGCAGGTACTGGCCGAAAACGATGGCCGCTGGGAGAGCGCGTCCTCGCGTGACGTGGTGCGCGTTGAAGCGATCGCCCGCGCTGTGATGCAGCGCCTGCTGCACGAGCCGACGATCCGCACGAAAGCTTTGGAGCAGGGCGGCGGCCACGGGCGAATTGCCGTGCTGCGCGAGCTCTTTGGCCTCGACGAAGTGCCAGAAGAGGCTGCCGGAGCGAGCGCCGCTGCCGCTGAAGCCGACCTTGGCCAGGCCGCGGAGGTCCGCCCGCTGCGGCGCGAGTCGTGAAGCTCGGGACCCGCGGCAGCGCACTGGCGCTGGCGCAGGCAGGAACCGTGGCGGCAGCTATCGACGGGGCTGAGCTGGAGACGATCACGACCTCCGGCGATCGAGGCTTCGATGCCAGCGACGACAAGGAGCGCTGGGTCCGCGAGCTCGACGAAGCGCTGCTCGATGGTCGCGTCGCCCTCGCTGTTCATTCGGCCAAGGACCTGCCGGCAAAGCTCGCCGACGGAATCGTGATTGCCGCGACGCCGGCGCGCGCGAATCCTTTTGACGCACTCTGCGGCGCCGACTCACTGGCCGCGCTGCCGCCGGGAGCGCGCCTTGGCACCAGTTCGCTGCGCCGCTCGGCGCAGCTGCGGGCACTTCGCGACGATCTACAGATCAGCGAGCTGCGCGGCAACGTTGACACGCGACTGGCCTCGCTTGAAGGCGATGATTACGAGGCGATCGTGATCGCAATGGCCGGGCTTGAGCGGCTTGGCCGCAGCGGCGAGGCCGGCGCGCTGCTCGATCAGATGATCCCCGCCGCTGGCCAAGGAACACTGGCGATCACGGCACGTGAAGGTGACGCTGACTCGATCGCACTGGCGCTCGCGCTCAACGACGACGGTGCACACAGCTCGCTTACGGCCGAGCGAGCACTGATCGAAGTGCTCGAAGCCGACTGCCACACGCCGGTCGGCGCCCACGCAACCTTCGCTGGCGGAGTGATGACGCTGGCGGCCTTCGTCGGGCGCCCTGATGGTTCAGCTTGGCTGCGCGACGAGCTGACTCTGAGCGACAGCGCGAACACGCCGGAGGCGCTCGGTCGCGAGCTCGGCGAACGAATGCTGACGGCCGGAGCCAACGAGGTGCTGGGCCGATGAGCGCGCTTCCCGGAACTGTTTACCTCGTCGGAGCGGGCCCTGGCGACGAAGGGCTGATCACTCTGCGCGGCGCCGAGCTGCTGGCCAGCGCCGACGTGATCCTCCACGACCAACTGATCGGGCCTCGCGCGCTCGAAGCTGCGCGCAGCGACGCAGAGTTGATCGACGTCGGCAAGATCGGCGGCGGAAAGCAGGTGCCTCAGGAGGTCACGAACGAGCTGATAATCGAGCACGCCTTGGCCGGGCGCAGCGTCGTCAGATTGAAGGGAGGCGACCCGTTCGTCTTTGGGCGCGGCGGCGAGGAAGCGATCGCCTGCCTTGAGCGCGGAATCGCGGTCGAGGTCGTACCGGGTGTAACTGCGGGGATCGCAGCCGCGGCCTACGCCGGCATTCCCGTAACGCAGCGCGGCGTCTCCAGCGCCGTCGCGTTCGTCACCGGCCATGAGAACCCCGACAAGCCGGAGACGCAGATCGACTGGCCGGCGCTCGCCGCCTTCCCTGGCACGCTCGTCTTCTACATGGGGGTACGTAGCCTTGGCCGGATCGCCGAGGCTCTAATCAGCGGCGGCCGCCCCGGCGAGCAGCCAGCGGCAGTGATCGAGCGCGGAACCTTCCCAGCGCAGCGCGAAGTCGTTGGCACGCTCGAAACGATCGCGCAGATCGCTGAAGAGGCAGAGATCAAGGCGCCTGCGATCACCGTGATTGGCGATGTCGCAGCGCTCGGCGAAGAGATTGGATGGCGTGATCGTGCGCAGCCGCTGGCTGGCAAGACGATCGCCGTTACGCGCGCCCGCGCCCAAGCCAGCGCACTGGCCGCGCGGCTCAGCGCGCTCGGCGCCGAGGTCGTCGAAGCACCGGCGATCAAGATCGAGCCGCTAAACCCGGAGCTGCCTGACCTAGCTCGATACGACCTGCTCTGCCTGACCAGCCCGAACGGCGTTGAGCAGCTATTCGCGGCGCTCGGCGATGCGCGCGATCTAGCCGGGCTGACGGTCGCAGCGATCGGCCCTGGTACGGCGCGGGCGCTGCTCACTCACGGAATCAAAGCCGACGTCGTGCCCGACCGCTCGATCGCCGAAGCACTCGTTGAAGCGCTCGTTGACGTTCCGATCGAGCGGGCCTTGATCGCTCGCGCTGAAGAGGCACGCGACGTACTGCCCGACGCGCTCCGCGCGCGCGGCGCCGAAGTTGACCTGCTTGCGCTCTATCGAACCGTTGCCGAGCCGCTCGACGACGCGGCCCGCGCGGCGGCGCTCGGAGCCGACTACGCAACCTTCACCTCGGCCTCCTCGGCGCGCTTCTTTCACGAGGCTGCGGGAACGCTCGACGGGCCGCGACTGATCTCGATCGGCCCGGTCACGAGCGAGCAGCTGCGTGAGCTTGGCTACGAGCCAGCGGTCGAAGCGAGCGACCACACGCCGGATGGTTTGGTCGCTGCGCTGATCGCCGATGCCGCGACAAGGTAGGTTCGGGCGATGGAGATCTCTACCCGCTCCGACGCGGGGAGCCGCTAAGCGATGTCGCGTCCGGTCACCTTTCTAAGCGACTACGGCTACGAAGACGAATACGTCGGCGTCTGCCACGCCCTGATCGCTCAGCGCGCGCCCGAGAGCCGGATCTTCGATGTTACGCACGGAATCGAGCGCCACGACGTGCGCAGCGGCGCCTTGATCCTACGCCGGTCGCTTCCCTACTTTCCTGCCGGAGTTCACCTGGCTGTCGTCGACCCTCAGGTTGGCGGAGAGCGGCGTGGCGTCGCCGTTCGCACCGCCGACCAGGACCGCGTATTCGTCGCACCCGACAACGGGCTGATCTCACTCGCAGCGCAGCGCTTCGGTGGAATCGTCGAAGCGGTCGATATCGCGGGCACACCGCAGAGGCTTGAACCGACCGCCGCGACCTTCCACGGGCGCGACATCTTCGCCCCAGTGGCGGGGCACATCGCTGCCGGCGGTCACCTCTCCGAATGTGGAACGCCGATCGACCCGGACGAACTGGTCGTGCTCGAAATGCCGCTCGCGAGAGCCGAAGCAGACCAGCTGATCGCCCACGCGCTGACGATCGACACGTTCGGCAACGTCACGCTCGACGTTGAGCACGAGGAGCTCGCCGCCTTCGGCCTGCGGCTCGGTCAACTGCTTTCGGTCAACGGCAGCGATGTCCCCTACGTGAGCAGTTACATCGACGTCCCGGTCGGGTCGCTGCTGGTTTACGAGGACGCTTACCGCTCGCTCGCTGTCGCCGTGAACCGCGGCTCGGCTGCCGAGATGCTCGGCTTGTCGATCGATGACGAGGTCCGCATCACTCCGCGATGAGGAAGCTCGGATCGCCGCACCTGCATTTGAAGTCGGTCGGGTCAACTAACGAGCGCGCGAGCGAGCTGGCCGCCGCCGGGGCGCCGCACGGCACGCTCGTCAGCGCCGACCACCAGAGCAGCGGCCGCGGCCGGCAAGGCCGCGACTGGATCGCGCCTGCTGGCAGCTCGCTCCTAATCTCGCTGCTGCTGCGCGACCCGCCGGAGCTGCTTCCGCTGACCGCAGCCGTCGCCGTTGCCGAAGTCTGTGGACCGGCGGCGCGAATCAAGTGGCCAAACGACATCCTGCTACCTAGTGCGGGCGAAGCCCCAGCAAAGGTCGCCGGAATCCTTTGCGAATCACGGCCGCAGGAGAACTGGGCGGTCGTCGGCATCGGCCTCAACGCAGCGCTTGATCTTGAGCTGCTGCCAAGCGATCTGCGCGCAGGAGCCGCAACTCTGGGACTGCGCAGCGACGAGCGCTGGCCGCTGATCCAGCAACTGCTCGGCGCTTTCGAGCAGAGCCTGGCGCTCCCGGCTGAAGCGATCTTGGCGCAGTGGCGGGAGCGCGACGCGCTGCTCGGCAAAGAGATCAGCTGGACCACAGCTGAGATGCCACAGAGCGGAACGGCGACGGGGGTTAATGCAAGCGGGGCGCTAACAGTGCGGCTACCCGATGGCTCAGAGATCGAGCTTAATGCCGGTGAGGTTCACCTCACCGCGGCGGCAGATTAAGCGGCGGCCTGATCTTTAGCGCTGCCACCTTCGTCACCGTCAACGCTGCCGCTCTCGTCGGCCACCCCATTCTCTTCTTGCTTAGGCTCTTTCGCCTTCCCGTCGGCGTTGCGGCCCGCGCGCTGGCGGTTGCCCCCGGCCGCATTCGCGCCAGCTGGCCGGCGACGGCGGCTGCGCTTGCGGCGGCCTTTGCCCTTGGGGAAGTTGCGCAGCAGCTCACGTGAGCAGGAGCCAGGCTTGCGCGCCAAGCGTGTGCGCGCGCCGCGCAGCACCTCTTCGGCCTCCGGCGTGTGAGCGACGGCGCTGGCCAGAATCGCCACTTGGAGGCGACGATCCTGTTCGCGGATTGCTTGAACAAGCTTGCGCGCGTTGCGTGCGTGGGCGGCGCCCGAGGAGTTGACCAGCAAGCCCAGCAGCCGCTTCGTCTCCGGCCAACGTTGAACCGCGTACTGCTCGTGCAGTTCGCGCGTGTAGTCGGCTAGGCGCCAGATCCAACCGGTTGCCTGATCGCGGCCACCGATCCGCTTGTCGGCGAGCGCCTGAAGGCAGACCTTTGCTCCTTCGCGGCGCTGATCCTTGCTCCAAGGTTCGATCATGTCAACGGCGAGATCAAAGGCCTCGGGATCCTTCAATGCTGCGATCTCCTGCAGCGCACGAATCCTCAGCGGTGCGTGGTCGTTGCGTTCAACGACGGTCAGCAGGAAACGGCGCTTTAGCTCGCCGCTGCGGTCGAACTGCAACATCGCGCGGGCGCGGCGCCAGCCGCTCGGCGCGACGCGCGCACCGGCCAAGGCGGCCCACATGTGCTGCTCGCCGTAGTCAAGATTCTCAACACCGATGCGCCAAAGCTCGCGCTCAAATACTTCGTGGCGGCGTTCCTCGCCGGGCGTCACAGGAAGCACGCGCCGCTCCACGCGAACCCTGCGGCCGCGGCCACGGCGAACCGGCCCAACGACGATCGCGCCGCCGCGGTAGACGTCGCGGTCAAGCAGCGAGTGGAGCGTCACGACAGGATCATCGTGGCGCGTCGCCGGATGGACGAAGTCGACGACAACGCCGGCCTCCTTGCCGGGGTGGCGACGCGTTACGCGGCCGACGCGCTGCTGATAGATCCGCTTTGAAGCTGTCGGCGCGAGGTGCATGCAGACCGTTGCGCGCGGGCTGTTCCAACCCTCAGCCAGAAGCTGCGCGTTGACCAGCACATCGATGTCACCGGCTTCGTAGCGGGCGAGGATCTCGGCCAGCTCACGCTTTGGCGTCTCACCGGAAACGGCCTCGGCCTTGATGTTGAGGTTGCGGAAGGCCTCGGCAACGTTGTAGGCGTGGCGGACGCCGGCCGTGTAGACGACGCCGGGAACGCCGTTGAAGCGCGTCTTGTAGAGGTCGGCTATCGCCATGTTGAAGGGTCCTTGATCGAGCAGCTCGGCGAGCATCTCCTGATCGAACTCGATGTCAACCTCGCCCTTGCGCAGCGGAACGTTGGCAATCGTGCGCACGCCGGGGCCTGGCGGAATCCGCAGGCAGCGGAGCGGTGAGATAACGCCGCGGCGAGCCGCCTGGGCCAGGTCGAAGCGCGAAGTCTGAGTTGGAAAGAGGTCGGTTACGTGGCGAGCGATCAGCGCGCCGGTCGCCGTCATGCCGATGAAGACCGGGCCGGTCCATTCGCGGATCGCTGCGCTCGTCTTCTCGCCCAGCGCAGTGTGTGCTTCATCGCAGATCACGATCGTGTAGGCGCTCGAGATGTTGCCGGCGTGGCGCACGAACCACTGGTAAGTCTCAACCGTGACTGGGCCGCTGAGGTCGATCCCTTCGTCGCCGAGCAGCGGGCCCGAAATGCGATCGGCGTAACCGCGCGTGCGGATCTCCTCGTTGAATTGGTCGACGAGGTTTCGGCGGTGGGTCAGAATCAAAACGCCGCCGGTCCGCGAGGCGTCAACGAAGCCCATTGCGGCGACCGTCTTGCCGGCGCCTGTCGCGTGCTCAAACCAGAAGCGCTTGTCGGCGTTGGGGTCATCGAGTGCCTCGGCGTCGATGTCCTCATCGGTTCCCTCGGGCGATTCGATCAAGTCAACCTCAACCTCGACCTCCTCGATTACGTCGTCGCCCTCGTCGTCTTCGTCCTCTTCGTGCTCCTCGTCGAGCGCCGCAAGCTCGGCGGCGAGCTCTTCGTCGTCAACGACAGCTGCTTCGGCTGGCCCGTCGTCAACGTCGAAGACCGGCTCAGCGATCTCAAGACCATCAACCTTCATCCGTGCTGCGAGCAGCGCAGTAAGTGTGCCAGAGAGGGCGTCGACCTGGTGCGGGTTAAGCACCGTTCCGTCGGCGAGGTGCGGCTCCTCTTCACTGAGGACGCGTTCGAGGCCGAGCAAGAGCGACCATGAGCGCCGCCACTTCGTCGAGGGCAGTTTGGCGCCAGCGTCGAGCTCGGCCAGCGCGTAGCCAAGCGCTCGCGCTCGCGGCGATCCAGGCGCTAGGGCGACGGCAACCTCTTCGCCTGGATAGACGAACTTTTCCAACGTGAACGCTTCAGCGCGTTCTATCTCTTTGCCGGTAGGAACCGGTCCGGCCGCTTCGGCCATTAGCGATCAGCCATCTTGGCGTTTTCATCAACAGGTTGGAAGCGGCGCAAGTTACCGGCGTCACTTCCCCCAACCCGGGTACCGCCCGGAGCAGACACTGGGAGCCTCGCAGGTGAGGCCGACGCAGTGTGTTACTTATTGTACAGCACCATTATGCGATCCTGAAGTTATGCGTATCGCCGCGACCATTGCCGCCGTTCTTGTCCTAGCCGCAGTTGTTGTCATCGGCCTCAGGCAAGCATCTAACAGCGGCGAAGGCCAAGCAGACGAAACTGGCGCCGCACCGACCCTGACCGAGGCCCAAAGCAGCCTCCGCGGTTCGCCTCCAGCGCTGGCAGCGATCCACAAGCAGGGCGCCCAGCTACTGCCTGGGGGGCCATCAGCGTTGGCTGAGCGGCTGCGCGCGTTGCGCGGCTACCCAGTCGTCGTCAACGTTTGGGCTTCGTGGTGTGGGCCCTGCCGCCAAGAGATGCCAGTGCTCCAGCAGGTCTCGGCCGACCGTGGCCGCAAGGTCGCCTTCCTTGGCGTTGATCTCAAAGACAACATCCCGGCGGCCAAGCGGCTGCTCGCGCAGTTCCCCATCAGCTACCCCAGCTACGGCGATCCGGACGGCAAGTTCTTCGCCGACAACAAGCTGGCCGGGGTCCCATCAACAATCTTCTACTCGCGCTCAGGAAAGCGGCAGCTCGTCCACTCGGGGCCCTATCTCAGCGCCGATGATCTGAACGCCGACATCGATCGCTACGCGCTGGTGGCGAAGTGACGGTCAGCGTTGTAGTTACTGACAGCCAAGAGCAGATCGACGCAGCGCTGGCGCTGCGCACCGTCGTCTTTGTAGAAGAGCAGCGCGTACCGCTAGCCGAGGAGATCGATGGCCTCGACGACCAGGCAACGCACCTGGTCGCGCTCGACGGCGAGGAGGTAGTCGCCACCTGTCGCCTACTAGCTGATGGAACGACGATCAAGCTCGGGCGAATGGTCGTCGCGAAGGAGCGCCGCCGCGAGGGGATTGCAAGCGAGATGCTCCGCGTTGCCGATCAGCAATCAAAGCTGCTCGGCGGTGAGCAGATCAGCTTGGCGGCACAGACTTACGCCGTACCGCTCTACGAGCATGCGGGCTTCGTCGCCTACGGCGAGCCGTTCCCCGATGCCGGAATTGAGCACATCTGGATGAGCAAGCAGCTCCCGTGAGCAGAGGCGCTCCTTGATCGCAGTCGCGCTAACGAGCGTGCTGGCACTTCTGATCGGCGTCGGCTCCGAGCGGCGCTGGGGCGAAGGAGCACTGGCGCTCGCGCGCAAAGTGCTCGACATCCTCGCGTACGTCGCGATTCCGCTCGTCGTCTTCTTCACCGTCAGCCACCTGAAACTAACGACGGGGCTCGGGGCTGGGATCCTCTTCGGCTGGACCGAGCGAGCTGTCGTAATTGGACTGGCGTGGTTTATCGGCTCGCGCATAATGAAACTGCCGCGTGCTGGAACGGGGGCGATCATGATCTCGGTCGGTCTCGCCAACACCGGCTACCTCGGAATCCCGCTAATCGCGCTACTGCTCGGCAATGATTCGATCGGCCTTGCCGTCGCCTACGACACAACCGTGACGGCCCCGGTCGCGCTGATTGGAGGCTTCGCGATCGGCGCTGCCTTCGGAACGCGAGCCGGCGAGGGCGCGAGAGCCAGGACAAAGACCTTCTTCACGCGCAACCCGGCGCTGATCGCATTGCTCGCCGCAGTTATCGCTCCTAGCTGGCTAAGTCCCGATTGGGCGCGCGATATCGCGACAGTGATGGCGGTCGCGATCGCGCCGCTCGGCTTCTTCGCCGTCGGCGTTTACCTGATGCTGGAGCATGACCAAGAAGGGACGCGGATCTTCCCGCCGCAGCTAACGGCTCCAGTCGTAACCGCGCTGGCGCTGCGGCTGCTGATCGCTCCGGGCGTGATGCTCGGCCTTTCGACTTTCGTGATCGAGGTTCCATCCGCCTTCCTAATTCAGGCCGCAATGGCGAGCGGCATCACCGGCCTTGCCGTCGGCCACATCTTCGGCCTCGACCTCAAGATCATCGTCGGCGCGATCGCCTGGAGCACAGCAATCGTCGTCGTCGCCGCGAGCGTCGTCGCGCTGGCCGGCGGGCTGTAGGCTGGCCATCGATGAGGGCGCTAATCCAGCGAGTCAGCAGCGCCTCAGTGCGCGTCGAGGGTGAAACCGTCGGCGCGATCGGCGCCGGGCTCTGCGTGCTGCTTGGAGTTGGGCCGGGCGACGACGAGCAGTGCTGCGACCGGCTTGCCGAGAAGGTACGGGCGCTACGAATCTTCGACGACGCCGAGGGCAAGATGAGCGACGCGCTTGGCGAACGCGAAGTGCTCTGCGTCAGCCAGTTCACGCTCTACGCCAAAACCAGTAAGGGAAACCGCCCGAGCTTCACCGGCGCCGCGGCGCCTGAGCTCGCCGAGCCGCTCTACGAACGCTTCTGCCAGCAGCTCGGCGCCGAGCGCGGCGTCTTCGGAGCAGCGATGGAGGTTGAGCTGGTGAATGACGGGCCGGTCACGCTAATGCTCGAAGTCGAACCGTCGTGAGCAGCCCGCGCGACCTAATTTCGCATCTCCTGCGAAGCTGCGCAGATGGCTCCTGAACCTCGCCTCGTGCCGCGCTTCGCGGCCGAGCCCCCACACGAACATCTCCCATCCGGCCGCTGGGCGCTGAAGCTGCAGCAGGTCTTCATCGAGGCCTGCGCTTCGATCGAGCCCGAAGAGGGCGAAGAACTCGGGCAGATCGGCGATATCGCTTGGTTCCCTGACCGCACTTGGCACGGCCGCAGCTACATCCCAGCCGTCGCAACAACGTCGAACGGGCTCGAGGTTTTCGGCTACATCGCCCACATCCGCAACGACGACGGCGATGAGGACCTCAAAGCCGTTGCCGACGTAACGGCGGAGACCGCTGCCGACAACCCCGACTGGAAGATCGACCTTTGCGAGGAGGTGGTCGGCTCATGGCGCGGCGAGACCGATTCGGTCGCGGCGATGACGCTCGTCTGGGGGCGCCCGATAGGCGCCGAAGCGAAGATCGCGACGGCCGAGCTGGCCGGCCTATGCGTCGATCAGTGCGAGCTGGTTGATGACCGCTTCACGCTGCTCGCGCCCGATGACTTCCGCGGCGACATGCTCGAGATCGCCTGCTACGACGGCGGCGGCAAAGAGGTCGCGCGCGAATCGCTCTACGAAGACGACGAGTAGCGCTCGAGCGGAACGTGGCAGGCGGGCCACAGCGGTGGCGCGAGCGCAGGCGCCATAGCTACTGCCGATCGGCATTTTGCGCACACCGCCGTGACGGCGGCGTATCTTTTCTTAGCTGAAGCCCCGATAGCTCAGCTGGATAGAGCGGCTCCCTCCTAAGGAGCAGGCCCCTGGTTCGAATCCAGGTCGGGGCATTCTCTAGGTAAGTTCGCGGTCGCTGCGATCGGGGTAAACGTCGTCGATCGTGCTGAGTGCGGTGTAGGGAGCGTCGGCCGCAGCTTCGATCGCCGCCGCACCACCGGCTAGGCGATCAAGCACCGAAACGACGCCGACAACCTCGTGGCCACCCTCCCGCACCGCTTCGATCGCGCGGACGGTCGAGCCGCCGCTGGTAACAACATCTTCGACAACGAGGCAACGCTCACCTGGGTCAAGCAGCGGGCCTTCGATCCGCCTTGAGAGACCGTGCTGCTTGGCCTCCTTACGGACGAAGAAGAGCTTCACGTTCGCTCCGGCAGCGAGCGCAGAGCAGGCGACAGGGTCGGCGCCCATCGTCATCCCGCCGACGGCCGTGGCGCCCAGCTCGGCGGCCTTCGCCGCAACGAGCTCACCGAGCGCTGCAAAGCCGACCGGCAGCATGATCGCGCGCTTTGAATCAACGTAGTACTGGGCAACGGCGCCGCTCGTCAACGTCACCTCGCCGATGATCAAGGCGTGAGCGCGCAGCTCTTCGATTAACCGTTCACGGGCATCCATCGAAAGCGACGCTAGCGGTAGTAGGTGTCGACGCGCGTACCGATGTTGATCCAGTTGTAAACCGAGACCGCGTCCGGCGGCGGAATTCGCAGGCAACCGTGGCTAGCCGGGTAAATCGGCACATCGACATAGCCGTGAATCGCGTAGCCACGGATGAAGTAAGTCGAGAAGATCATTCCGTGGCTATTGGTCCCCGGCTCCTTCATGTAAACCGAGAAGTTGCCAAGGATCGTTGGCGTTGACGACTTGCCGGAGCTCATCGGGTAGATCCGTACCGCCTTGCCGTGGTCGATCAAGGCCAGAACCTGGTGCGTCAAGTCACCCTCGACGTGGCGGCCGTGACTCTTGTAACGGACCTTGAACCGTCCCCAACCCTTAGCGAGGCGACTGAAGACCTCACTCGTGGCCACTTGTGTGCGCGCCATCCGCGTGATCTTGCGGAACGCCAGAACGGCTCGTCCGGTGCGCGAGTCATAGAAGCCGCGCTTTCCGACTACGTAGCCGAGCCTTGATAGCCGACTCTGGAGATACTTGACCGCGAGGCCACGGTCGCCGGCGCGAGCGGAGCGTGAGACAACTCGCACGCGCATCGCGCTCGATTGCGCAGCGGCCATCTCGGCCGTCGCAGTGTGGCTGGCGCGGATTGTCAGCAGGCCTCCCTTGACCAGCTTCAGCGGCAGCGTGAAGCGGCCGATCGAGCCATCCTGCTTGATCGGCAGCGTTCGCGTGATCAGCTTGCGGCCGCGGCGCGTGATCTTCAGCGTCACGTTCTGCCCGGCGACGAAGCTGCTGACACGGCCCTTGATCGTCCAGCTGGTGCCTCCGAGAACCTGCCGGTTGGTTAGGCCGGTGAAGCCGAGTTTGATCGTCGTCTGGAGCGGTGGGGCCGGGGTTGGAGCCGGGTCCGGCACAACGTCCTGCGCGAAGGCAGCGGCCGGCAAGGCGAGCAGCGAGAGCGCGAGAAGAGAGAAGCTAAGAGCCAGTCGACGCTTGGGCACAAGCAGATTGTACGCCTGCCAGCCACGGATTGCGTCAGCTAAGCGCCCAAGCCGGAGTCGGGCCAGCTACCCGGCGCACGAGCCAGCAAACCAAGGCGACAAGCGCGAGCGTGGCGACGAGCACCGGCGCCATCTGCCAGCCCCAGCCCTGCGAGGAACAGAAAGCGATCGAGTTGTTGGCGGCATGAATCGCAATGCAGGGGTAGAGCGATCCGGTCTTGGCGTAAAGCAAGCAGAGCGAAAAGCCAAAGAATGCGAGCGGAACGAGGAAGGCGATATTCGACGAGCCGGCATGAATGCCGCCGAAGATCAGCCCCGTGACCAGTGCCGCCGGCCAGATTCCCTTCCATGAGCGCAGCGCTGTGAAGAAAAAGCCACGGAAGAAGAACTCCTCCGCCAGCGGCGCAATAACGCAGACCAGAATCCCAACGCTGACCAGCGCCAAGTCGCTCTTGTCGGCTCCCAGTTCGCTCGGGAGCTTCTCGCTGGCGTCGTCGGCCCCGATCAGGTTGACCCAAGCCAAGGTGACGATCAGGAAGGCTCCCCAGGTAACCAGAGCCCAGCCAACCGCTGGCCAGAAGCGCGTGCCGCGCAAACCAAAGTCCCATGGGCGCGGGCGACCGGCGATCCGCGCAAAGAACACGGCCGCACCAATCAGACAGAGATCCTGAACGACGGTCGCGAGAATATTGACCGCCGGTGATGGGTTGGCGAGCTTGCCGCTGGCGACGACAGAGCCATCGAAGGCGCCTCCGATCAGGGTCAAGATCACTGCGCCAACGGCGGCCGCCACAAAGCCGACCAGCAGCGCCGAGAATCCCATCCAGACGCGCCAATCCGGTGCCAACGAGGTTGGCTCAACCCCATCGGGCAGCTCCGGCGCGCTCGGCGGCGCGGGATGGACGAACGGTGCGGGCAGCCCCTCGGGGTAGGCGGTCGACATCGGCCGCAACCTTAGCGATCGGAGGGCAGAAGACCCGCGAGTGAATCGAGCACAATCGTGTCGCTCAGGTCGCCGTGTTGGCCGTAGCGATCGACCAAGACCGGGAGAACTCCAGCCGCTCGCGCCAGCTCCAGATCGGAGGTCGCGTCGTCACCAACGTGCCAAACGGTTGAATCGGGATCGCCGCCGACGCGGCTGACGGCGCGCCGGATCAGCTCCGGATCGGGCTTCGCCAGCCCCTCCTCAGCCGAGATAACGACTGCGTCGACGCGTTGGCGCAAGTCGAGCTCATCGAGCACCTCGTAGAGCGAGATGTCCCAGTTACTAACGATCACTAGCTGCGCGCCGCCGGCGCGCAGCGCGTCAAGAACGGCCACGACCTCCGGGAAGGGAGCAAAGCGGACAGCCTCGCCGAGCGATTCACGCATCGCGGCAAAGCCGATCACTGCTGCCGACTGGGGCAGCGCATCGGTCAGCACCTCAGTTGAGCGATCTCGCAGCTCTTCGAGGGCCTGCGGGCTACCAGCGAAGGCGCTGTTGGCGCGGTAATACGACATTTCAGCGCCTAGCCCCTGCGCGGCCTCCTCGCTAGTGACTCTGACACCCCGCTTGGCCAGCGCCTCGACCAGTCCGCCGACCGGATCGACGACCTCGATCAGCGTGCCTAGGGCGTCGAGCGAGATGATCTGCGGCAGCTCGGCTGGCAGCGAATTAGCCATCGTTAGCGTGATATTCCCCGGGCGGCCTCTCGAACCTGCCAGCGAAGCGGCGCTTGGTGGGCATCTCACCAGCTAGAATTGGCTCTCTTCGCAGTAGAAATGGGCACTTTCGGAAGGTGCCAGCGAGACTGCCGCGAACAACTACCCACGTGTCTCTACGCAGCCGAAAACTTCGTCGTCGTCGCAGCCAGGCTGGAGCCGGGCGAGCGATCTTTGCGCTGCTCGCAGTCGGCGGCGCGGCAGCATTCATCGCCGGCCTTGGCGGCTTTGGCTACCTCGCGTCGATCGCATCATCGGCGCCGAAACTGAGCGAGCTGAAGCCTGCAGAGCAGGGCGCAACTTCAACCGTCTACGCCGCCGACGGAACGCGGCTCGGCTTCATCCAAGGTGACGTGCTGCGAACCCCGGTCGACTCGTCGCAGATCACTCAAGAGATGCGCGACGCGACTGTGGCAATCGAAGACCAGCGCTTCTACAAGCACAACGGGGTTGATTACGAGGGTGTTGCCCGCGCCGCAGTTAAGAACCTCTCCAACGGATCAACCGTTCAAGGTGGATCGACCCTGACGATGCAGCTCGTCCGCAACATGTACCAAGGAGGCCGCGAGCGGACGATCGACCGCAAGATCCGTGAGGCCAAGCTGGCGACCGCCATCGAAGCGCGCCACCCCGGCGCCGCAGGCAAACGCTGGATTCTGAACGAGTACATCAACAACGTTCCATACGGCACGGTTGGCGGTCAGACCGCCGTCGGCGTCGGCGCAGCCGCGCGCGTGCTGTTCGGCAAACCGTCAAACAAGTTGACGCTGAGCCAGTCCGCGCTGCTGGCCGGGCTGCCGCAAGCGCCGTCGCAGTACAACCCTTTCCTAGCGCCCAAGTTGGCCTTGCAGCGCCGGGCTCAGGTGCTCGCGAAGATGAAGGAGCAGGGCTACATCAGCGCCGATCAGGCAGCAGCAGCCAACCGCGAGCCGCTTGGCGTCAAGCACAGCCGCTACTACGCGCAGCGCCGCGAGGGCTACTTCTTCGATTACGTCAAGAAAGAGCTGATTGCCCGCTACGGCGCCGAGCGCGTTCGCGCAGGCGGGATGAAGGTCTACACGACCGTCAATCTCAAGCTCCAACGCCGCGCCCGTGAGGCAATCGCTGCCAACCTCGGCACCGGCGGTCCGTCATCTGCGGTCGTCAGCATGGACCCCAAGAGCGGCGAGATCAAGGCGATGGCTTCATCGGGCGACTACTCAGCCTCAAAGTTCAACCTCGCCGCGCAGGGCCACCGCCAGCCGGGCTCAACATTCAAGGTGATGGTGCTGATGGCGGCGCTGCGCCAAGGCGTTGACATCAACGCGACGACATATGAATCGAAGCCTCTGAAATTCGTTGACGAGGGAACCGGAACGCCGATCGACGTCCAGACCTACGACCACTCCTACGGCGGTTCGATGTCGATCTTCCAGGCGCTAGTGGCATCCGACAACACGGTCTTTCAGCAGCTCGACCTCGACGTTGGCCCCGAAGAGGTACGCCGCGCCGCGTACGACCTTGGAATCACGAGCAAACTCGACGCATACCCAGCTGAGGGGCTCGGCGGACTCACCAACGGCGTTACCGCGCTGGAGATGACGCGCGCCTACGCGACGGTTAATAACGGTGGCTGGCGGACACGGCCGGTGGCAATCAGGAAGGTTGAATTCGCCGACGGGCGCGTCGACACTTCGCTCGGCCGGCGCGACCGCGTCAAAGCCTTCACCGACGGTCAGACCTACGAGGCCGTCAAAGCGATGGAAGCCAACGTGATCGGCGGCACCGGCACCGGCGCCCAACTCGGCTGCCCAGTAGCGGGAAAGACCGGTACGACGAACGATTCGACCGACGCTTGGTTTGGTGGCTTCACGAGCTCGCTTAACACGACCGTTTGGGTTGGCTACCCAGACGCCGCGATCTCGATGGGCGGGATGTCGGGCGGAGCGGCTCCGGCCAGCATCTGGCGCGACTTCATGACAACGGCGATGGAAGGCCGGGCCTGCGATCCGTTCGCCCAGCCGAAAGAGCCGTTCCTTGCTGAGGAGTTCCTCGGCACCTACGCAACCGAGGGCGCGCCGGGCGATGCCGTCGATCCGCTCGCGGAGGACAAGGACAAGAAGGACAAGAAGAAGAAGGGCGACAAGAAGAACGGCGGCAAGTACGAATCACCGCCGAACCCAGCGCCGAAGCCG
Organism: Bifidobacterium breve; assembly: GCA_945881845.1. Classification (GTDB taxonomy): domain Bacteria; phylum Actinomycetota; class Thermoleophilia; order Solirubrobacterales; family Solirubrobacteraceae; genus F1-60-MAGs163. The sequence continues at coordinate 33,370 of CAMCVN010000018.1, forward strand.
ACGCCAACACCAACGCCTACACCAACGCCAACGCCTAAGCCTAAGCCGGCACCAACGCCAACTCCGGTCGATCCCGGCACCGGCGGCGTAACGCCCGGTTAACGGGCGCAGCGACTGCTACGGTCAGCTCCGATGGCGAAAGAAGAGAAAGTCGAGTTCGAAGGCGACGTCGTTGAGGCGCTGCCGAACGCGATGTTCCGCGTCAAGCTCGATAACGGCCATCTAGTTCTCGGTCACGTCGCCGGCAAGATGCGTCGCTACCGAATCCGAATCCTTCCTGGTGACCGCGTCCGCGTCGAGGTCTCGCCTTACGACCTAGACCGCGCGCGGATCGTCTACCGCCACCGCTAGCAGGCTGTAAGTGAGCGAACGGTCGCTCATCAGCGCCTTTGAGCAGCTCTTCGCCCAGCGCGGTGAACGCAACGTCAACTGGATCGGCGACGACTGCGCAGTCGTTCAGTCGAAGCCGTATTGCGTAACCAGCGTCGACTCGATCGTTGACGGGGTTCACTTCCGCCTCAACGACGAGCGCGTAACCGTTGCCGACGTTGGCCACAAGGCGCTCGCAGTTGCGCTCTCCGATCTGGCGGCAATGGCGGCTGAGCCCGGCGAGGCGTACATCTCGCTTGGGATTCCCGACGGCCTTAGCGACAGCGACGTACTCAGCCTTGCCGCTGCGATCGAACGACTCGCCGAGCAGACCGCGGTAACGGTTGCCGGCGGCGACCTAGTCCGCTCGCCAACGCTCTTCTGTTCGGTCACGGTCGTTGGTTGGAGCGACGATCCACAGCAGCTGATCGGCCGCGACGGCGCCAAAGCAGGGGATGGGATCTACGTCAGCGGTTCGCTCGGAGCGGCTGCGTCGGGGCTGGCGATTCTGGAAGGCGCAGCCGGCAGCGATCTCGCAGAGCCGCTCGCAGCGGCGCTGATCGCCGCGCAGTTGCGCCCGCAGCCACGGTTCGATTGCGCCCGCCAGCTGCGTAGCGCGGGCGCCCACGCGCTGATCGACATCTCTGACGGCCTTGCAACCGATGCTGGCGAGATCGCTGCGCGAAGCGCCGTCACGCTAGAGATCGACTTGGCGACTATTCCGCTAGCCGACGGCGCTCAGCAGATTGCCCGCGAACTCGGTCGTGACGCGGCCCAGTTCGCAGCCAGCGGCGGTGAGGACTTTGAACTCTGTGCCTGCCTGCCCGATCAAGCAGCGGCGCAGATCGCCGAGCTAACTCGCATCGGCAGCGTCAGCGCCGGGCCGGCTGAGGTTCGCTTCTTCGATGCAGACGGCGGGCAGGTCGAACTGCACGGCTACGAGCACCGAGTCGGCGACGACGGCTCAGCGGCGTCGAGCTGAGTCAACAGCACCGAGCGATCCTGGGCCGGCGTAGCTGACCGGTCCACGAACCGTGATCGCCTGATCGGGCGCGGGGTCACGGCGCGCGGCGCGCAGCAGCGCAGCAGCGCCGGCGCCGCAGGCCACGCACCAGCCGACCGCAGCGATTAGCGGCGGCGTGCCGCCGGCCAGCGACAGGAAGATGAACCAGATCAGCGCGAACGGGGAGAGCGCGAATTGGTCTAGATAGACGAGCGCGACGGCGAGAATCGGAAGCAAGCTGAACAGGATCCAGAAGATCGCCCAGCGGCGTCGCAATCGCTCTTCGCGTGCGCCGACCAGCAACCAGATGTTGACTGGGAGAACCAAGAGCAAGGCGGCGTACGGATTGAAGATCCAGACGACGACAGCGACCAGCGAGATGACGAGCGACGGAGCCAGTGACGCGCCGGGGGCCGCGCTCGAATCGCTGACGGTCAGCGCTCCATTAATCAGTGGGCGCAGGACGAGGAAGGCCAACGCGAAGATCACAGCCGCACTTACCAGCGCACCGATTCCAGCGGCGGCAAACGGCAGCGAACCGGGCGGGGCCGGCGGTGCCGTGACGTTCAGAACGCCGAATAGCCCAAGTACTCGAATGAAGATCTCTGCCGCGGCGAATGGCAACGCAACCGCGAGCACCCAGACGATCCAGCGGGCGACCGGCGAACGCTCGCGGCGCAGGCGCGCGAAACCGTCTGCGGCGGCGAGCAGCGCCGGTAGGAGCAGCGCGGCGACGAGCAAACGGATCGCCCACGATGGCAGCAGCTTGCGCGTGACAACGAGGTCGAGGCTCGGGCTGCCAGCGGAGATGCTCCGGTTCTGGTCGAGCGCTGTGAGCGAGCGCAGCGCGGCGCGGCCAAACCCCTGCAAGCGCGTTGAGTCGACGGGCGCATCGCCGGCAGCCGGCAGCTCGCCGCTGGCCGAGAGCAGCACGGTTGGGATCCCGGCGGCCACCGGTGGCCCTTGCTGGCCAACTGTGACCGGCCACGCGAATCGGGCGATCTCGCGGCGGGCTAGCGGCGAAGCGGCCTTCAGCCCAGTCTCGGCTCGCAGCGCGGTCGCAACAGTGCGCGAAAGCAGTAGCGGTGCGGCGCCCGATGAGCTCGACCATCCGGTCACGAGTTGATCTGTCGTCACCGGCCCCGCGAGGTCACCGAGCACGATCATCGCGTCAAGAGGGCGCGGCAGCTGCTGAGAGAGCTGTTTGATTCCCGCCTGCCCACCGGTTGATCCACTGACCGAAGCGAATATGACGCTACGGCGCGGGCGCGCGAGCGCGATCACGCGAGCAATCTCAATCATCGCTGCCGTTCCGGAAAGCGAGGCGGCGGCGCGCGGCGACAGAGCGTCGCGAGCGGAGACCAAGACCAGCGGGGCTCCCGGCGCCGAGCCTGGCAGGGTCGCTTCGACCGTGACCAGGTCGCGCTCACCATCAACGGTGCGAGCGTCCTTCACGGCGCGCGTGCGCACGACAACCTTCGGCAGCGCCGTGCGCAGCTCCTGAGCAACGCGCAAGGCGAGTTTCTGATCGCCCGGGCTGCCAGGGCGGCGCGACGGGTATTGATCGCTTAGCGAAGCCAGCATCCGCGCGGCCCTGGCACCATCAAAGGCCGCAGGAACCAACTCAGAACGAAGTGGTGCGGGCCGATTCTCAAGCGAGAAAGCGACAACGATTAGGACGAACAGCACCGGTACGAATGCTGCTCGGTATATGCGCGGGTCAAGCATTGCTGAAGAGGGAGCTTAAAGCGCCTAGGCTGGCACTCGCAGATGACAGAGCGGACCGCACGCATTCTGCTCGTCGACGATGAGCAGTCCATCCAGGAGCTTCTCTCCTTTCCCCTGAGGCAGGACGGCTATGAAGTCGTCCAAGCCAGCGACGGGCGAGAGGGCCTCGAGCTGTTCCGGGAGTCGACTTTCGACCTCGTCGTGCTCGACGTGATGATGCCGCGGATGGACGGCTTCGAGCTCTGCCAGCGGTTGCGCGCGCGCAGCACAGTTCCGATCATCATGCTGACTGCCAAGTCGGAGGAGGTCGACAAGATCGTCGGCCTTGAGATCGGCGCCGACGACTACATCACGAAGCCTTTTTCGGTGCGCGAGTTCCGTAGCCGCGTGAAAGCGCTGCTGCGCCGCTCGGCATTGGCCAGCGAGGTTGGCGAGCAGGAGGAGGAACTGATTGTCAACGATCAGATCCGGATCAACCTTCCGAAGCGGCGTGTTCTGCTCGGCGGCGAGACGATCGAACTGACCTTCGTCGAGTTTGAGATTCTGCTCGCGCTGGCTGGCAGCCCGGGGCGCGTCTGGAGTCGCGATCAGCTGCTGAGCCAGGTCTGGGGCAACAGCGATTACCGTGACCCACGAACCGTTGACGTTCACATCCGCCACCTGCGCGAGAAGCTCGAAGCCGACACGCGCGAGCCGAACTACATCCTCACGGTGCGCGGAGTTGGCTACCGCTTCCGCGAGCCTGACGGGTCCTGATGCGGCAGCCGAAATCGATCGCCAACCGCTTGGCGCTGCTTTTCTTCGCGATCACGCTCGGCGCGATGGTGATCGTCTACGCCGGCGTCGTGCCACGGCTGGAGTCGAGCCTGACCGACCAGCGCACCTCGCAGTTGGCCGCCGATGCCCAGCGCCTGCGGGGCTCGATCGAGAAGAAGTTGATCGAGTCGGCGCCGGTCGACCAGATCGACCTCGCCGTGCGCGAGGCGGCCAACAAAGCCAATGCCCGCGTGACTCTGATCGGTGTCGGCACCAACGGCAAGGGAACTGCTCCTTTCGTCAAGTCCGATTCCGATCTGCGCAGCTCGATCGACAATCTCGTCTTTCCCGCCGGACTCCAAGCGATTGGCTCAGGGAAGACGGCGACGGCGGTCGAATCGGTTGCCAGCGGGCGGGTCGCTGAGGCGGCGCTGCCGCTGTTCTCGAAAGATCCCGAAACTGGGCGTCGCGTGCTCGGCGACGTGCTCGTCTTCTCGGCGCCGCTCGGAAGCGTCGAGCGCAACGTGACGCTGGTCCGTAACCGAATTCTGCTTGCCGCCGTGATCGCGCTCGTGCTCGCGCTCGTTGCCGGCTACCTCGTCGCGCTTTCATTCGGCCGCCGCGTCTCACGGCTCGAATCAACCGCGCGCCAAGTTGCCGACGGCGATCGCTCAGCCCACTTCACAGTTGACAACGACGACGAACTCGGGCGCTTGGCGAGTGCGCTGGAGGCGATGCAGACCCAGCTCTCGGAGCTCGACAGCGCGCGGCGCAGGTTCATCGCGACCGCCTCGCATGAGCTGCGCACGCCGATCTTCTCGCTCAGCGGCTTCGTCGAACTACTCGAAGACGAGGAGCTTGATGAGCCGACGCGGCTGCGCTTCCTCGGCCAGTTGCGCACCGGAGTCGCGCGGCTTGAGAAGCTGACGACCGACCTGCTCGACCTATCTCGGATCGACGCTGGCGCAGTCGAGCTGCAGCGCGAGCGGACCGACATCGGCAAGCTCGCAACCGATGTCGCAAACGAGTTCGTGCCAGCACTCACCGAACATGACTCGCAGCTCGAGGTTCGCGTCGGAGCGAAAGCGCTCTACGCCAGCTGCGACCGCGAGCGGCTCTCGCAGGTCGTGCGGATTCTCGTTGACAACGCCGTCGCCCACACACCCAAGGGGACCGACGTGATCGTCGCTACCAGCCAACCGGAGCAGCATGTGCGAATCGCCGTCACCGACTTCGGTGAGGGAATCCCACGGGCCGATCTCGAACGGGCCTTCGAGCCGTTCTACACCTCCGATGGAACGCGCGGAGCCGGCCTTGGACTCGCAATTGCGCACGAGCTGGTTGAGCGAATGGGCGGAACGGTCAGCGTTGAAAGCGCGCCGGGGCGCACAACCTTCGCAATCGAACTTCCGGCATGAGTTCACAGCACGGTCGTCACCGCGCGGCGGTTGGCGGGTAGGCTGACGGAGTGACTCAAACTCCTTTCGTACTCGTCTCAAACCGCGGCCCAGTGACGTTCAGCGATGACGGCGAGATCACGCGTGGCGGAGGCGGCTTGGTGACCGCCCTGACGGGGCTCGTGGCGCACCGCGAGGCGGTATGGATTGCGAGCGCGATGTCCGACGGCGACATCAAGCGCGCACGCGAAGCCGATGGCCACCCCTTCAGCGTAAAGTCGCCGCTCGGCGGCGAGTATGAGGTGCGGCTGGTCGACAGCGAAGCCGAAGCCTTCGATCGCTTCTACAACATTTTCGCCAACCCGATGCTGTGGTTCATCCAGCATTACCTCTGGGACATCTCGAACGCGCCTGACGTGCGCCAGTGGGAGATCGACGCCTTCGAGTTCGGCTACAAGGTCGTCAACAACGACCTCGCGCAGGCCGTGATCGAGGAGATCGCCGGCAAGCCGGACCCGGTCGTGATGGTCCACGACTATCACCTCTACACGCTGCCCGGAATCGTCCGCGAGGCCCGGCCCGACGCGTTTCTCCATCACTTCATTCACATCCCTTGGCCGCAGTCCGACGCGTGGCGAGTGCTCCCGACCGAGATCCGCGAGGAGCTCTACCACGGGCTGCTGGCGAACGACATCATCGGCTTCCACACCCAGGCCTACCGCCGTAACTTCATCCAGTGCTGCCGCGACCTGCTCGATCTTGAGGTCGACTTTGAGCGCGGCATCGTCCATCACGACGGCCGCGAGATCTGGATCCGCGCCTACCCGTTGCCGATCGATGCCGAGGCGACCGAGAAGGTCGGAAGTTCGCCACGGACGCTGGAGCTGGAAGCAGAGCTGGAGCGGCGACGCCGCGAACACTTGATTGTTCGCGTTGACCGCGCCGACCTCTCGAAGAATGTGCTGCGCGGCTTTACGGCCTTCGATCTCTTCCTCGATCAGCACCCCGAGTTCCGTGAGCATGTTTCGTTCATCGCCCAGTTGATGCCGTCACGGACCGACGTGCCCGAGTACGCCGAATACCTCGAGAAGATCGAAGCGCTGGTCGCCGTCGTCAACCTGCGCCACGGCACGCCGGACTGGATGCCGATCCAGCTGAAGCTGCGCGACGACCTCGAGGAGGCGATGGCCTCCTACCGCCAGTACGACGTGCTGCTCGTCAACGCGATGTTCGACGGTATGAACCTCGTCGCGAAGGAGGGGCCGCTGGTCAACCAGCGCGACGGCGTTTCGATTCTCTCTGAGAACACCGGTGCACACGAGGAGCTCGGCGAGTTTGCGCTCAGCGTCAACCCGTTCAACATCCAGGAGCTGGCCGACGCCATCCACAGCGCGCTGACGATGGACCCTGAACGCCGCAAGGAGCGGATCGACGGCCTCAAAGCGATCGTCACCGAGCGCGATCCAGGTGACTGGGTCGACGATCAGCTCGCCGACATCCGTTCCAAGGCCAAAGCGAACGAGGCCACCACTAACTAGAGCTTGGGCCGGGTCGGTTCGACTGCGTTAGGGCCAGCCGAATTCGCGAGCGGGAGTAGCGGCCGCGGAAGGCGCGGACTGCGGTTCGACCGACTGAGAGACCGCTAACTGCCTTTGCGCCGCTGGCAGCCGCCTCTTTGCCACGTGCCTGCGCCGCGAGATCGGCTTCCGTTTAGACCGCGCTCGAGCGCTGCGCTGCTGGGGCTGAGGCCGATCGCGCTGCCGCTGCGCAGGTCGATCAACCGCAGTGGCCTCGGGCAGCGGCGCAGCGGCTTCGACCAGCGGACGCGGCGCCGGGTCGGGAATCGGCGGCGGCTGCCCGCGCAGTCGCGGCAGGCCGAAGATAAGCGCGATCAGCGCAGCCACAGCCGCCAGCTGAAGCGGCGTTCGTAGCCTTGGCGGTATCCGGCGGCGGGCGATAACCCCCTTAGCTACAGGCCCGAAAGCTTCACCCCCTGCTATCGTCGCGAGCCGAATGGTGGC